>DATJRQ010000001.1:0-33807 GCA_035504595.1 Thermoplasmata archaeon
CCCCTGGCGAGTAGAGTACGCGACCCGAGCGATGACGAGATCCGAACTCTGATAAGTACCAAGAAACACGGCCCCCGGATGGAATACCGAGGTGTCAATCCAGGGCTCGACGATCGCGACGCCGCCGGGCTTTAGGTGACGGCAGAAATTCTCGAACGCCCGCCGGACCTGCGCCTTGGTTCGCAGGTGTCCGATCGCACTGAAAAGGCAGGTGACGACGTCAAATCGATCCTTCAATCGGAACGTTCCCATGTCCTGACGGATGAGTCGAATACCGGGCAGACGACGACGGGCGATCCGCAGCATCTGAGGACTGACATCGACCCCGACAACGGCATGCCGTCGGGAAAGGTGCTCCAAGTGTCGGCCCGTGCCGGAGGCGACGTCCAACCAGGTGGATCCCCCGGATCGCCCAAAGCGCCGGACCAGCGATTCGAGTCGCGCCGACTCGCCCTCGTAGTCCTTCGAGCTGTTGAGGGCGTCGTAGTACTTTGCCAGGCGACGGAACTGCGCGTCGCTCGACCTGGTCACGTGGGGGACCCCTAGTAGGCCAATTGGCGGTGGTAGAAATAAGTCGCAAACCGATGGATCGCGAACTCGACCGCACGCTCGATCGCGGGGGGGGTCGCCCCGTCGACCGGACTCGGATCGGGTCGGTCGATCGTGCAACGACGATCGGACCCACGACGGCCTCCGTTCTCGGCCCGATTCCGTAACCGCGGAGTATAATGCGTCGAATCCTCTCGAAGAGCTCCACCGAAACACCGGGGGGCCGACCCAGACGACGAACACCGAACTGCTGGCCGCGGCGATTGTGCTCTTTGCGGGGGCGGCCCTCGTCTGGATCCTGACCTATCTCGACCCCTTGGCGGCGCGCCAACGACACCGGCGTGCCCGGCGGCTGAACTTCAAAGTGGGGCATTCGGGCCTCCGCGGACGGTACGACTACACCCGGCCCGGGGATACCGGTGGACCAGGAACCTATGTTCCGGCCGACGAACACGACCAGGCCTTGTTCGTCAGCCTTCGCTCGTACCTCGAGAGCGAGTCGGCGTTCTTTGCAACCCAGACACTGTGGACCGACGAGCGACTCGGATGGGCCGGGGTCGCCCTCTCCGTACTCGGCGCCGTGCTGGTGGTAGCATCGATCCTCGTTTGAGAACGACGGGCGACCGGTGCCCCGGCGAGTGCCTCCACTCGAACCGATACCCCTTATTCGGGGGGGCTCGATGGCTCGACGGCATGCTGGCCGGTGAGCTGAGCCCGACCGACATCCTGTCGGGTTCGACCGAAGTGCCTCCGGGCGCTCACGTCTTCCGGGCCGTGGCGACCGGAGGATTCCTCATCTTCGGGGCGCTCATGGTGGGCGCAGGTTTGGGAGAGATCCCCGGCTTCTCGATCCACTACGGATCCGCGTACGGCTGGACGGTTGTTTCGCTCGGCGTTGTGGTCATCCTGTTCGGGGTGTTCAACTTCTTCTGGTTTGGTCGGGCGTTCTCCCGTCGGGCCGCGCGCATCACGGTATCCTCGCGAGGACTCCGTGCGACGCTCCGCGATGGCAAGGTCGTCGAAGCGGACTGGACGGACCCGACCCTCCGGATCGACATCACGAACACATCTCCCGAGGACAGCGAGCGGCCCCTGTGGCTCAGTTGGCAGGTACGCACGGAACAGGTGTTCGGACCGGTCACGCGGACGGGCTCGACGCTGATCGAGGCGGAGTCCGCTCGGAAGGGGCTCCGAATCGATACCCGGTCCTACGGGAGACCGACCCGGCCCACCCTCCTTGTTCGCATTCGGCCCAAGTGATTGCTCCCCCGAGCCCTGCCGAGCGGTCCCGGTCAGCAACCCTCGGCCCCGGCGCACCCGGCCGGGCGCCCCGGTGGAGGGCGGGCGCTCCGTCGAGGGGGTTCAACCCTGTTCGATGTGCTCGAGAGGGTGTCCCGCGTGCGCGGCCATCTGCGCGGCGTCACTGGCGGGGAACTCGGTGCCGCACTGCTCGCATCGGACCATGTCCCCACTGTTGGCGACCATGGGGGCGGTAAGCCGGTTCGATAGATAATCCGGCGGGCGGGTCGAGACCCGGGGCCGGCTCGGGACCCGGTGCCGGTGGAGAACTCCGACCGGCGTCGCCCGGACCTCGACCTATCGAACCGTCTCCCGGACGGCCCCGGTGTCGGAACTGATGTACTCGACCTGTTCCTCGCGGTCCATGGTCCGACGTCGCTCACGCGGTTCCTCCCCCCGCCGGGCGGGGTCCCACGTACGGAAGAATCTCCGAATGTGGGAACGGCAGAGCGAGGGGTACGATCGACGGTTCGCTCCCGTACTGTCGGGGCGGCGTGCGATGGCGTGGGGCCTGTGGCGAGTTCCGGAGACCGAGCTCCGAGCGATCGGCAACCCGGAAGATCTCGACACGCTCGAGGTCGGCTGTGGCGCGGCACGCTGGTCGATCGCGCTCGCCGCGAAAGGGGCCCGGGCCGTCGGACTCGACCTGTCCCCCACCCAGCTCGGCCACGCCCGTCGTCTCGTCCGGAAGTCGGGCGCCCACGTTCGCCTCGTTCGAGGCGACGCCGAGCGCCTCCCGTTCGACGCGACGACCTTCGACCTGGTCTTCTGCGATTGGGGGGCGATGACGTTCTGCGACCCGCACCGTACCGTTCCCGAAGCGGCGCGCGTCCTGCGCCTCGGGGGACGCCTCGTCTTCGCGACCTCGAGCCCGATCCGAATGGTCGCGCAGAACCGCTCGAACGACCGCATGGAACACACGCTGCGGTACGATTACTTCGGACTGCACGAGGTAACGTATCGAGGCGGCGAGGTCAACTTCACGCTCCCCTACGGCGACTGGATCGCGCTGTTCTCCGCGAACGGATTCGCGGTCGAGTCGTTGACCGAAACCCAGCCGAAGCCCCGGGCCGGTTCCCGCTACCTTCGGAAACACGAGAACGAGTGGGGTCGACGCTGGCCGCTGGAGATCATCTGGCAGGTGCGGAAAGGGGAGTAGCCGTCGCGCCGTCACGGGTCCGGAACGACGTCATCTGGCCCGGGAGAGCCGTGAGGTGACGTGATCGGCCCACCACGCGGGATACGCGCGGGACCCCAGGGGGAAGGTCCGCTGCACCGACGCCACCCCCGGGACGGTCGATAGCGCGCGAACCGCCCGCTCCAGCGACGTTGGTGCATCGGCCGGTGCAAGTCCCGCGACCAGCATCGACGCCTCCTCCACCGGCAGACCCAGGCCATCGATCGCCACGGGCATCCACTCCCCCACCCGCTCGAGGACGCGCTTCGTGACCGTGGTCCGGTCCCCCGACTCGCGCAGCCGCACGCGAACCAGAGCGAGCGGGAACTCTTCGGAGTCGGCGCCGTGCGTCCACCAGAACGCTCTCTCGGCCACGAGCCGGTGGTGGCGTCGCGCGGTCGTCTTTTCGCTCACGTGGAGATTCTCCGCCAGTTCGCCCAGGTCCGCGTCGGGAAGACGCATCCGGGCCGCCAGGATCCGCCAGTCCAGCGGCGAAAGCTCCGCCTCGCATCGCGGGATGAGGTACGGCACGGGTGCGGGGAGCGCGGCGGCCGAGCAGAGCCGACCGAGCAGCGACACCGTGCGCGCGGACGTGGCGGCGCGGTCGGCCGCGAAGTTCACCCGCACTTTCCGCTCGCCGTCGTCCATCGTGTCCCGCGCGAAGACCACGCCGTCCACGAGCGCGAGGTCCTCGAACAGCCGGTCGGAGTCGGAGGAGGTGCGGACGGGGATCTCGACCACGTGGACTTGGGCGTCGAAGAGCGAGGGGTTCGGTGTCACCGCGCTGGTGCGCAGGAAGCCCCGTTCGGCCAGTCCCCGCATCCGCGCTCGCACGGCGTTCTCGCTGAGGTGGGTCCGCGCCGCGATCTCGCGCGCCGGTGTCATGGGGTCGATCACCCGGCGGCCGGCCCAGAAACGCGCTTCACCGTCCGGCGACAGAAAACGGTAGACGGCGAAGTCGTGTGAGTCCACGGCGATCCCCCGGTCGGGGAGGGAACGCGGCGCAAAAGGTTGCTCGCGGTCGAGCCACCGTCGCGTCGCGTTCGGGAGCGCGTTCCGCCGCTCTCTCCCGGCTCAGCGTTGGGGCCGCAACGGCGCCAGGCTCGCCGGCATCGCCGCGAGGGTTCGGCCGACGAGGCCGCCGTCCGCGGTCGCGGCACCCACCTCCCGGGGACGCTCGGACGCCCCTGCCGGACCCGCCGGGTGCGGTAGAGTTCGGCCGCGCCGCACCCAGGCACGGGCCCGGTCCCATACGCCCGGGCGGCCGGCCGCGTACTCGAGGTCGCTGCGCACCGCGCGCTCGAGCACGCGGGGGTCCTCCGCGTAGAACTCGGTGCGCGCGAAGACAGCGAGGTCGATCCGGGCGTCGAGGCTGGACTGGACAAGCAATGATTCCGGGCCCGTTCGCATCATGGTGGTTCCTCTCGGGTTTCCCCGAGCGAGGGACGGGTTCCGCGCAGTAAAGGGGTCCCGAACTCGACCGGCGAAAACCGGAAGATTCTCGAGCCGGAGGTCCACTTTTCACCGGAACAAAGTGGAAATCGGAACCCGGCCCGGGGTCCCGGTTCGGCCGCCGGACGCACCGCTCTAGTGGGAAGATTCCCCGCGGCCACCGTCTCCGCGACGCGGGCGAGGGCACCCGGTGCCGTTGGCCTTTTAGCAGGATTCCCGGTGGCCGGTCATGTCCGGGACGCTCCCGTGGTCCTCTCCGACGCCGGCGACCCCTGTCGTGAACGACCCGAACGAGTCGCTGCGGCGGATCGAGCAGAACACCGCTCAGACGCTCCAATGGGTGAAGTACCTCGTCTTCCTTATCGCCCTCCTGCTGGTCGTGAACATCCTGTTCCTGGTCTGACCTCGAGGAGCGTCATCGGTGGTCGCACAATTCTGCATGAAATGCGGCCAACCGCTCCCCGCGGGCGCCGCGTTCTGTCTCTCGTGCGGTACTCCGGTGCCGCCGGCGGTGGGCGGCGCTCCCCCACCTCCTCCACCGCCTCCGCCGCCGGGAAGCGCCCCCTCGCTCCCGGCGCCCCCGCCTCCGACCGGTCCGTCCCTGTCGGTCCAGCTCGGGATCCAGGGCATCCAGAACTTCCTCCTGCAGCACCAGATGATGGCCGCGGGCCACAGCTACCGCGTCCTCGACCACCAGAAACGCCACCTGTTCAGTGCTCGGGAGAACTTCGGGGCCGAGGCTCAGGCGAACACCACCGGCGGTGGTCTCTTCGGAGCGATGCAGGCGGGCATGCTCGGAGGGGGCTTCCAGAACCGGTCGCTGAACCGTGCCTTTGCCTGGTCGATCCACGACGCGCAGGGGAACCCCCGCGGAGCGATCGCGGTGCAGCTGCAGGGGAGCGTGGCGACCTCGACCCTCAGCGATGCCGCGGGGACCCCGCTCTTCACCTGCCAGATCAACCGTGGGTTCACGGGCATGACCGCGACCGCGGTCTACCCGGACGGTCGCCCGCTGCTGGAAGCGAAGGGCCACCTCATCAGCCACAACTTCGCGCTCCACGACGCCTCCGGCGCCGAGGTGGCGAAAGTGCACGAGGCGTGGGCCTCCGTGCGCGACACCTACAACCTCGACGTATCGGCCAAGGTCGACCCGCTGGCCCCACTGATCTTCGCGATCCTGATCGACCGCGAGAAGGAAGCGGGCCGGAACTGACCTTCCCTCCGGATATACCGCGGCGTCTCGCCGGTTATACCGCCGAGCGAATTCCTTGTACTACAAGTACGACCTCGACGCTCGCATCGCTCGGTGACGCGGCTGCGACTCACCGCACTTTCCCGGCCCCGCCTTCGGCGGAGTCGTACGGGCGGCGTACTGCTCGACCTCGTCGTCGCGACCGCCCTGGTGCTGCTCGGCGCGTTCGCGCTGGACCGGCTCGGGATCCACTTCTCCGAGCTCCTCGTCGGGGCGCGGCACTTCTTCGGCATCTGACGCGAACCGGCCGAGCCGGATCCGTCCGCGCGAGGGCGAGAACGTCAGCGCTTTTCGATGCGGCCGGTGCGTCCCAGGGAGACCTCGGGTCGACCCTTGTACTCCTTGACCCATCCGTCGACGACGCGCACCTCGTCGCCGACCGACATCAGTTCCGTCTCGCGGCCCCACAGTACGATCGACACCTCGCCGGTCGCGTCCTTCAGCAGGCCGTTCCGAACCTGGGTCGTGCCACCGTTGCGCTGCTCGATCGACCGCGCCGGGTCCAGTTTCGCGACGGTCGCCTCGAAGGTGACGACGCGCCCCGGGCGAAGGTCCGAGATGAACGTCCTCGGTGGCGTGCTATCGGACATCGCTCCGGCAGTCCGCCGTCGTCTATACCTTCACGCGAGCCCCGACCGCGGGGTTTAATGGGGCGGCGCCGGTCGGGCCTCCGTGGCGCCCGGGCGGGCGACCGGCCTTCTCCTGTTCGTCGGGAGCGCCGCGGAGCCCGCTCCGCTCGACTCGGCGCTGAAACCCGGCCAGTGCGAGGCCTACCGAGCCGACTCCGCGCTCGGCCCCCTCCGCGAGCGGCCGGCACGACTCCCGCGCGTCCATCGGCGGTGCATGAACGCCGTCCTCCGGATCGCTCGGAGTTCGGGGCGTGACGTAACGGTCGTCGACGTCGACCGGGCCGCGGGCCGTCAACACCTGGTCGACCGGTGGGTCGACGCGCGGCTACTGCTCCCTCTCCTCGTGCGACCGGACGGACACCGGCTGTCCGGCTCGGCGAAGTTCGTCCCGCCGCTCTTGCGGGAGTTCATCCTCGGGTCCTAGGGCGGGGGAAATCCCCGCTGCGGCGAGTCCGGCCGCGTATCGATGATGCAGAAGATGTTCCCGTCCGGGTCCCGCATCATCTCGAAGTCCCGCTCCGGACGGCCTTCCGTGGGCACCCACCGCCCCCCCAGTTCCGTGAGTCGCCGGAGTTCTCCCACGGGGTCGTCGGTGTACAGGTCGAGGTGCAGACGGTACGGTTCCAGGTGGCCCTCCCCCGTGCGGTTGATCGAAACGTTCGGCCCCTGCCCGGCCGGGTCGGACAGCACGACCCACCCGGGCTCGGGGGGATTCCTCGGCTCGTAGCGGAGCGCGCCCTGCCAGAAGGCCATCATGCGGGGGAAGTCGTCGCAGTCGATCACGATGGACCCGATCTTGACTCCCGGGCTCGGCATGGCGGCCGCGAGCCCAGGAGGGCACTTCTCGTACGTGACTCGGTTAGAGGTCCCGGAGGGTTTGCTCAAGGTCCTCCGAGATCTTGTGAAGTTCGTCCGCAACCTTCTTCGCGGCTTTCTTGGCGGAACCGGACGGGTCCTTGGCGGCCCGGCCGGCCTGGCTCATGACCCGCTTCGACAGCTGCGCCGCGGACCTCGTCAGCTCGTCCGCGGCGTGCCGCAGATCTCCGATCGCGTCGTCCAGCGTGCTTCCGCCGGCCTTGGGCGCTCCCGCGGGGGGCGCCGCGGCGTACCCGCACACGGGGCATACCGACGCCCCGCTCGCAAGCTCCTTCCCACAGTTCGCGCAAAACATGCTCTTCCCTCGGCGGTTTCACGAGAAGGGGGCTACTTCAATGCGTCGCTCGGCTCCTCACACCCCAGTGGGCGGCCGGCTAGCATTATCGCCCCGGGGGCGCTCTCGGGTCGATGGCGAGCGCGGTGCCACCCGACCTGCTCATGTTTGTCGCGGGGGAACCCGATGACGGCTCCCGCCATTACCAGCCGATCGGCCTCCAGGCCCGCATGTGGGGCGCGTTGGTACCGACCGGGGTGATCTTCGCGATGCAACCGTCGAGCTCGGCGCTTTCGGCCTCCAGCCGGCAGACGATCGCGCCGCAGTTCCCGGTCCATCTCCCGCCCGAACAGATCCACTGCGTCAATTGGGTGCTCGAGGAGGCGCTGCGCGAGCACCGCCACGTGACGATCGTCGACGTGAACCAGGCCTCCACGCCCGCGGAGTTCGTCCGCCAGTGGGTGACGCCCGACGAGATCTACCCGATCCTGATCCGACCGGACGGCCAGCGGCTCGAGGGCGTGGAGAATTTCGACCTTCGCAGCCTCCGCGAGTTCCTCCGGCCGCCCGCGCCCCAACCTCCGCTTCCGTCGCGCTGAGCACGCGCGAATCGGACCCCGGGGCGGACGGGGGGTGCGACCGAGGGCTTTTCAACCGGAACCACGCCTCCGTTTCCCGTGGCGCGACCCGTAGGTGCGGCGGTGCTGACGTTCGTCGGGGGATTTTTCATCCTGGTCGGGGGCCTCGTCCTCGCGTTCGTCGGGGTGCTGTTCTTCGCCTTCCTCGGGGCCTTCAGCGGACTGTTCCTGATCGGACTGGTCCTCGGGCTCCTCACGATGGTCTTCGGCGGGCTGATGCTCGCGATGCCCCGGCTCCACCTGCTGTGGGGCGTCCTCGTGATCCTGATGGCGCTCCTGAGCATCCCGTTCGCGCTCGGGGGGTTCTTCCTCGGGTTCCTGCTGGCCCTGATCGGGGGCATCCTCGCGGTGATCTACAAGCCGGGAACGGACGGAATGGTCGTCACCACCGCCCGCACCGTACCTCCGCCGCCCTAGGATCCGGTCGACCGGTCCTCCCGCGCTGCGGGGGATGAGCGTCGGTCCCGGTCGTCGAAACGTCCGAGCCCGGCGCGTGAGACCTCGGCCCCCGGGGCCGGACCCACCACGACCGAGTCGGACGAACCACAGATGGCGCCCGATCCCGGGCCATAGGTGGACCGCTGGACCGTGCCGTTGCTTCCGTACAGCCCGGTCTCGGACGCCTCGGGCGTCGTTCCGTTGCAGGCGTCGAACGATATCGTCCAGAAAGGAACGGCCTTCGCGGGGGACCCGAGCAGCGCCCAGAAGAGAAGGTACGATGCATTCGCCGTCGGATAGGTGCGGGCGAACCGGGAGTAGTTGGTGGCGGAGGCGCCCGCGCTCGCCGCTCCCGTGCTGGTGTACACCGTGCCGGTCTCGACGATCGGCCGGACGAGGACGCACGAGCCCCCCACCAGCGTACCGATCTCGTACGCCGTCCCGTCTCCGACCCAGACGAACAGGTTGGAGCCGCCGTCGTAGGGGGAGGTGAACAGCCAGAACCAACCCTCGGCGTACCCGGTGGAATAGCTGCCGTTGTACCCGAGGACGCCGTACCGGGAGATCGCCGCGCCCTCGAGCGGGCACGACGCGTTCCCCGCGACGGACGACGGCACCTGGGAGAGTCCCTCGGTGTTGTCCCACCCTTCGGCGAGTTCGGGGGTCCACGGACCCCCGCTGGTGTTGTTGGCGAGGCTCCACCCGGTCGACATCGCCGTGTTGCTCGGCTCGGGCAGTACCGACAGCACTGCCGGGAGGCCCGTACCCCCTCCACCGGCGGGCAGCAGGCGAACGACCGCGAGGACAACGATGACGACGACCACGACCGTGGCCACCGCCATCAACACCAGTCGCCGCCGGGAGACGGGCGAGGACCCGGACGTTGCGGCCGACCTCGTGGGACTACCCGCCATGTCGCTCGGCACGACCCGTGCGGCCGGATCGTCGGGCGGCACATCTACCTTCCCGACGGGCCACGGCCCCGGTCAGAGACGAAGGACGCGCACCGTCGCTCCCCGACGGTACTTCCCGTGCCCCTCGTCGAGGAGGGCAAGCCCGTCGGCGCGCGTGAGCGAGGAGAGACGGGACGCGCCGCCCCGGTCGAGCGGTGTCGCGACGGCACGGTCGCGGACCCTCCGAAGTCGGACGCGGAGGAGTTCGCGCCCGGGGAACGCGTGCGGGACCGAACGGGTCAATCGAGCGAGCACGGTCGGCCGTGGCGCCACCGCCCCGCCACCGAACGCTACGAGGAACGGCTCGACGATCGACACGAAGCCACAGAACGTTGCGACGGGCGGTCCGGAAAGAAGAAACACGGGACGGGACCCCACCGTCGCGACGCCGGTCGACGATCCGGGACGTACGCGGACGCGACGCGCCAGCATTCGGGCTTTCGGAAGGGCTTCCACGGCGCGAGGAACGACATCGCGACGCCCCACGCTGCTTCCCCCGATCGTGAGGACGACGTCGCACCGCCGCAGCGCTCGGACCAGCGCCCGCCGGATCGCGCGGGTGTCGTCCGACACCGTCCCGAGGTCGACCGCTTCGGCCCCGAGTTCCTCGAGCGCGGTTCGAACCAGGGGACCCGACGTGTCCCGGACGCCCCCTGGGCGCAGACGGTGCCCGCGGGCGACGATCTCCGCACCGGTGCGGAGGAACCCGACGCGGATCCGTCGGGCCACCCGGACCGACGGGACCTCATTGGCGTACAGCGCGGCGATGTGCCAGGGCCGCAGACGGGTCCCCGCGGTCAGGAGGGGTTCCCCGGGCCGGAAGTCCTCCCCCCGGCGGGCGATATCTCGACCCACGAGCGGTCGCCGACGCAGCTCGATGCGGCCGGGCCGCCGGCGGCAGTCTTCCGTGCGGACCACGGTGTTCGCACCTCGGGGAACCGGCGCCCCCGTGAGCACCTCCACGGCGGTGTTCGCCCTCACGGGAGGGACGCGACGCGGGTCATCCCCGGGAGAGGATCGACCGACGACTCGGTACGCGGTTCGGACGAGGAGGTCGGTGCGATCGCCTGCGGACGCGCGCAAGGCGAACCCGTCCATGGTGGCGCGGTCGTACGGAGGCAGCGTCCGTCGCGCTCGAATATCGGAGAGGACGACGCGACCGCGAGCGGTGGCCACGGAGACCACCTCTGTCCCGCGGAACTCGGGAACTTCCCGGACCAGGCGGGCCAGCAATCGGGGAATCGGGACGCCCCTTCGAGGCACCACGCGACGGCCGGGATCGCCCATCCGGAGTCGTCATCAGGGGGGCGGGCCCTAAACGCTTTCACGAACGCCCGCAAGAGCGGACGGCCCTCCTCGGGACCCCGGGTCGTCGTGTTGGCCGGTGGTCGCTCGTCCCGATTCGGCCGCGACAAGCTGCGGGCGCGGATCGACGGCCGGGCGTCCCTCGCTCGCGTGGTGGCGCGGGTCACGCCGATCGCGTCCGAGGTCATCGTCGCGACCTCGTCGGAGACCCGACGGCGGGGGCTCGCTCGACTCGTCGCGCGTTCCACTCTCTGGTCGGTGGACCGCAGCGACGCGTGGGGTCCCGGCCCGGGCGGCGCGATCGCGCGCACCTTGGCCGACTCCGACGCGTCGAACCTGCTCGTGGTCCCGGGCGACATCCCCTGGATCGAAACGGCCGCGTTGCGACGGTTCATCCAAGCGGCCGAGGGCTCCGACGTCGAGGTCGCCGTACCGGTGTGGGGCTCCGGCGAGACCGAGCACCTGCTCCAATGGCACCGGGGGGCTCGCTCGCTCGACTTTGTCGGAGACGCCGTCCGGGGCCCCCGCGGCACCCTTCGAGCCTCGGAGTTCTTGCGAGCGGTCCCGACCACCCTCGTCGTGCCGATCTCGGAACTCACCCGATCTCCGGGAACGTTCGCCCACCTCACGTACCCCCGCGACCGGACGGAACCCGCGTGGCGGGGTTCGGCGTCTCGGGTCCGACGCCGAACCATTGTTGAGGGTAGGCCCAAGCGGTACTACTTCGCGGCGCGCCAGGCGCGCGCGGCGGGCGATGGTCCAACGGCCGAACGGTCGTTCCGTTCCGAGTCGCGCTGGTACGCACGGGCCGAGCTCCCGATCCTCGCCCGGCACGCCGAGGACGACGCGCGGGCAACGGTTAATCGACCGCGCCGGCTCCGTCGCGTGGGATGACCGACTGCGTCGCGTGCGGCCAACCAACCTCCGACGCGCGACCTTCGATCCGGGCCGGGTCCCTCGTGTATCACGTCGCGTGCGCCCCGCCCGAACTCCTCGACGCGGCCTCCGAGGAGTACCGTGCGATCCTCCGCAAGGGGGTCCGGTACTTCCTCGAAAAGTACGCCGAGCCGGAGTCTCCGGCGACGGACCCGGGTCCCGCGTTCCTCCGGCTCGGCCAAGCGATCGAGGCAGAGCGGGGGAAGCGACGATGATCGGCCCGGTGAACACGCCGACCGAACGCGTCCGCCTCACGGAGGTTCGGGACGGGGCGGCGGTCGAGCGCGACGACGAGGTCGCAGGGGAAGAACCCCTCGAGGTCCGCGTCGAGCCGTTCCCGGCGCGCCCCGCCGAGCGGTTCCGTCTCGCGGTGACGATGCGGACCCCGGGCGCCGACTTCGAGCTCGCGGCCGGCTTCCTCGTCTCGGAAGGCGTCGTCCGGCGGCGAGAGGACCTGCGCCAGATCGCCTACTGCACCGACCCGGACGAGCCTCAGCGGTACAACATCGTCCACGTCGCGCTCGCTCCGGGCGTCCCGTTCGACGCCGAGCGGTTCCGTCGCAACGTCTACACCACGTCCAGCTGCGGCGTGTGCGGCAAAGCCGCGATCGAACAGGTCGCCGCACAAGTGCCCCGCCGCCCGGTCGGGTCGTTCCGGGTGGGGGGCGAACTTCTCGGTTCCCTTCCGGGTCGGATCTCCTCGGCCCAGCGCGTGTTCGGGCGGACGGGAGGCCTCCACGCCGCTGCGCTGTTCCGCCCGAACGGCGAGCTGATCCTGCTGCGCGAGGACGTCGGACGGCACAACGCGGTCGACAAGGTCGTGGGAACGCGGCTTCTCGCCGGTGCACTGCCCGACCACGGAACGGTCCTCCTGGTGACGGGGCGTGCGGGCTTTGAGCTCGTGCAAAAGGCCGCGGTCGCGGGGATCCCGTTCCTGGCCGCCATCGGCGCCCCGAGCACGCTCGCCGTCTCGCTCGCGCAGGCGCAGGGCATGACGCTCGTCGGCTTCCTTCGCTCCGGCCGGTTCAACGTGTACTCGGGGTCGGAGCGCGTCGAGCTCGATCCGGTCGGCGCCGTCAGTCGGTGAGCGGCCGGTAGTCCGGTCGCTGCCACTTCTGTTCGACCTGGACCCCGACCTGCGCGACTCCGCGGTAGCGGCGCGGGTTGTTCCGGGTCATCGGCGAGCCGCTCCCCGGTCCTTCGGGCGGGAGCTTCTCGAGGGCGACGGGGAGCTCCTTGTATGCCCCGGTCTGGGTCGTGGGGTCGCGGGCGTCCGTCGTGAGCCGGTTCACCGCGTCCTCGCCGCGTACCGCGATCCCGACCCAGAGCACCTTCCCCTGGACCCGGGGCGTCACGACGACCCGCATGCGGATCGCGCCGCTCTTCGACCGGAGGCGGACCCGGTCGCCCTCCGCGAGGCCCCGTTCCTTCGCGAGCTCGGGCGACACTTCGACGTACATTTCGGGCATCTTCGCCCGGATGCCCGCGTTGCGCGAGGTGAGGTTCCCCCAGTGGAACTGCTCGAGCACTCGGCCGTTGTTGAGATACAGGTCGAACTCCGCGTCGCTCGCCAGCGGGGCGATCCACTTCGGCGGGTGGAAGCGCGCCTTCCCGTCCGGGAACGCGAACCGGTCGGCGTAGAGGAACGGCGAGTCGGTCCCGTCCGCGTTCACCGGCCACTGCAGGCTCGCGTACCCCTCGAGCCGGTCGTACCGCACCCCGGCGAACCGGGGGACGAGGGACGCGCACTCCTCCATCACCTCCGCCGGGGTGCGATGCGGCCAGTTCGCGCCGAGGGCGTTCGCGAGCGACGCGAGGATCTCGAGCTCGGGCCGACTCTCTCCGAGCGGTGCGAGGGCGCGGTGGAAACGCTGGATGCGGCGTTCGGTGTTGACGAAGGAACCTTCGCGCTCGAGCGTGACGGCGGCGGGGAGGACTACGGAAGCGAGGCGGCTCGTCGCGGTCGGCACGACCTCGCAGACGACCAAGAGCTCGAGCTTCCGCAACGCCGCCTCGACGTTCCCCTCGTGCGCGTCGGCGAGCACCTTGTCCTCGCCGAAGATGACCATCGCGCGGAGGGAGCCGGCGTGCGCCGCGTCGACCATCTCGGTGCTCGTGAGCCCCTTTCGGGTCGGGAGCTTCACGCCCCACGCCGCCTCGTACCGGGCGACGACCGTGGGATCGTCCCACTTCTCGTACGCGCCGAGATACACCGGTAGGCAGCCGAAGTCGCTCACTCCCTGCACGTTCGAGTGACCGCGCAGGGGGTATCCGCCGGTGCCCGGCCGTCCGAAATTGCCGGTGAGCAGCAGCAGGTCGCAGATCGCCGTAGAGGTCTCGGTGCCGGGCTGGTGCTGCGTGACGCCCATCGCCCAGAGGATGCAGAAGCTCCGGGCGGCGTGGATCATCGTGGCGAACCGGACCAGATCCTCCTTCGGGACGCCGGAGAGCTCCGCGCCGTAGTCGAGCGTGTACGGCGCGAGCGATGCTCGATACGCCTCGAAGTTCGTCGTTCGCTCGCGGATGAACTCCGTCGCCTCCCACCCCTGGTCGAGGATGTACCGGGCGACCGTGTTGAGGACGACCAGGTCGGTGCCGGGATGTGGCCGAACGAACAGGTCGGCCCGTTCCGCCATCATCGTGCGACGCAGGTCGAGCACCACGAGCTTCTGGCCCCGCAGCTTCTGGGCCCGCTTGATCTTCCCCGCGAGCACCGGGTGCGACTCGGCCGTGTTCGACCCGACGGTCACGATGAGGTCGGCCGACTCGATGTCCCGGAATCCTCCCGCGTCGGCCCCGATGCCGACCGTGCGGCTGAGGCCCGTGGACGCGGGCGCCTGGCAGTACCGCGCGCAGTTGTCGACGTTGTGCGTGCCGACCACCGCGCGCGCAAGCTTCTGCATCAGCCAAGCCTCCTCGTTGCTTCCGGAGCAGTTGGCGACGAACCCGATCGCGTCGGGTCCGTGATCCCGCTTGATGCGGGCGAGCCGGTCGGCGATGTACCGGATCGCCTCGTCCCACGAGGCGGGGCGCATCCGGTCGCCCTCCCGGATCAGCGGGGTCGTGTACCGGTCGGGGCTGTTGACGTAGTCCCAGCCGAACTTCCCCTTGATGCAGGTCGCCATGCCGTTGGCCGGCGACTCGGGCCGGGGTTGGACCTGGAGCACCTTCCGGCCGCGCGTCCAGACGTCGAACGAGCATCCGACCGCGCAGAACGTGCACACCGTCTTCGTCTTCCGGACGAACGCCGGGCGCGTCCGCGCCTCGACCTCGCTCGCCCGGAGGACCGGCCGGAACCCGAAACTCGGTTCGAGGCGCTTCACGACGCGGGTCATCGACTCCTTCGTCGACGACGGGAGACCGGTCAGAAAGCCGGCTTCGCCGAGGATCGACTTGGGCATCAGCGCGTCCACCGGACAGACCGAGACGCACGTACCGCACGAAACGCAGGACGACTGGTCGACCGGCGCGTTCTGGTCCCAGACGACGCGCGGTGGGTTGAGGGTCCAGTCGACCCGGATCACCTCGTTGACGACGAGGTCCTGGCACGCTTCGACGCACCGGCCGCAGAGGATGCAGTGGCTCGGGTCGTAGACGTAGAACGGGTTCGAGTCGTCCTTCGGGTACGGCTTCGGCCGGTACTCCTGGGTCGAGACCCGCTCCCGGAGGACCGTGTTGTGGAGGACGCAGGCCCCGTTCTTGTCGCAGACCGAACAGACGAGCTCGTGGTTCTCGAGCACCGTTGCCAGCGCTCGCTGCCGGGCTTCCGTGGCTCGGGCCGAACTGAGCGCGACCTGTTGGCCCGCCGTGACCGGCGTCGCGCACGCCCGGACGAGCTTCCCCTCCACCTCGACCAGGCAGGTGTCGCACGTCCGAACCGCGCCGAGCCCGGGGTGGTAACATATCTGCGGTATCGAGAGCCCGTTCTCGTTGAGCAACTCGAGGATCGTCCGCGCGCCGTTGGGGGTCAGCGGATGACCATCGACGAGAACGAGCTCCATCGGGCGCCGCCCGGGCCGAGGGGGGGACGGCTCAAGACAGTTGCCGCGGGGCCGTTGCCGGCCGGTCACCCCGCTAGGCGAAGTCGATCGGGACGAACGTGTTGTGCGTCACCGACGGTATCACGCCGACCATCGGGCTCGGGAGGTGGCCGTGCGACGAGCTGACCACGAACGCCACCGTGACGCCCGGTCCCACGTAGAAAATCACCAGCGCGCCGACGGAATGGTAGGAGACCCCGTTGATGGCCACCGTGTAATGGTCGCCCCTCGGGAGACCGAACGCTTCGAACACCACCACGTGGATCGGGCTCGAGTGCACGGGGATCGGCAGCCTGTCCCCGCCCCCGACGATCAGGCCGTTGTCGGTGTAGGGGAACGTCGTTCCGAGATTCCCGTAGGCGTTGCCGCCCTGGAACGGCGCGCCCACGATGTTCCCGGTGAGCGCGAAGCCGTTGACCACCCTCACGTGGAACGCCGGCTCGGGTTGGATGTTCCACCGGTTGTGCCACTCCGACGCGACCGACGCGAAATTCGTGTAGCCGAAGTCGTTGATGTAGACGTACGCCAGGTAGGGGTTCTGCGGTGGGCTGTACGTCGTGATCGGCGTCTCGAACAGATTGTTGTAGATCGTGTTCCCGGACGCGAACACGCCCAGGGCCCCGATCGCCGGCGGCCCGGCGTAGGTGGTGTTGAACGCGAGGACGAGGTAGAAACTGTCGTCGCCCGCCACCGAACTGGTCTCGAAGACATTGCCGAACACGGTGTTGCTCTCGTACGTCCCGTTGCCGTTCGGGTCGACGATCACCATCGAGCTGCCCATGTCGTAGAAGTGGTTGTACGCCACGAGCGTGTGGGTGTCGTTCGACAGGTACAGCGAGCCGTAGAGGAACCCGGTCAGCGTGACCGGGAACCATCCCGAGAGGTGGGAGTCCCCGACGATCGAAACGTGCGACGAATCGTACACCTCCACGGGGAGGTCGTTGTACGTGGGCACGGTGAGGCCGTAGTAGTCGCGGAGCACCGTGAGCGCCTCCGACGACAGGTGGACCGAGAGCGACGGGAGGTTCATCAGGTCCACATGCGCCGTCACCCCGCTCAGCAGCACGCCGGGGTAGAGCGGCTGGGTGAAGATGTCATACGTCGAGTACATCCCGCTGATCGGCTGGGGCTGGGCGAAGGAGACCACGTAGGGGTCGCTCGCCGTGCCCGCACCGGATTGAGCGATGTCGGCGACCTGCTGGTTGCCGAACGCGATGATCGGGACGTAGAGCCCCTCGCCGGGGTTGTACGCGAGCGACACATTGTTCACGTACCCGGTGTGGAGGTCGCCGACCCAGGGCGTATAGTCGTTCGCCATCGCGTCCAGGTCGTAGGAGATCCCGCCGCCGACCGGCAACCAGAACGACGAGGTGGAACCGGGCGTGAGGTCCCACGCGGCGTTGTTCTCGTCGAACGTGCTCGCGTCCTTCGGCGCTACCCAGATCTGGGTCTGGTCGGGCGCGGCGTTGATCGTGAAGTGCGCCTCATGCGACCCCGGCGTCGAGGCATTCCAGAGACCGTAGACGAATTCCGGACCGTTGGTGAGGTACGCCTCGCCGCGACTCGCGCTCGCCGCCGTGTAGTGCGCGTCGACCCCTTCCATGCTCTCGCCGGTGTCCTCGGTGGTGGTGAAGGCGGCGGGCACGGCCGAATACCCACCGGTCGTCGCATTGAGGTACGTCAGCTGCGCATCGCCGGAAAGCTCCCGGGTGATTCCCGAGAAGCCGTCGCTCCCGCCGCAGACCGCGATCTCGGCGTCATTGGGGAGACCGAGGTTCGAGGACTGGTTGCCGCTGATCAAGAACGACGCCGGGGGCGCGGTGTACCCCGCGGGCTGTCCCGCGGTGGAGTTGAAGATGATCCAGTCGAAGGAGCCGTCCTGGATCGAGGTGCCGTAGTTCGTGCCGCCGAGGGTGATGTCGTGCGCCGACACGACCGAGTAGTTGAAGAAAATCGCGTTGTTGCCGCCAATGTTGGTCGCGTTCAGGTAGAAGTTGATCGTGAACGGGGGTGCGAGATGGAACGCGGGCGGCGACGACGGGACCGCGTGCACGTAGGTTCCGCCGAACAGGAACCCCCCGGGCGAGTTCTGGTAGATGTCGTTCTGGAACAACGCGAACGGCGCGCCGGTGAAGTTCCACGCGTCGGTCGCGAGCTGCATCTGGTCGCCGGCGACCGAGTAGAAGATCACGTTCTGGAGCCAGAGCTGGTTGACGGACTGGCCGAAGAAGGTGACATTGTTCAGGATCGCGTTCAGCTGGAGCGTGATGCTCGCCGACGCGTTGGTCATGATCGGGAGCAGCGAGATGTTGTTGATCGTCACCGCGCCGTCGAGCGAGGTCGTGCGGTACCAGTAGGGGACGTACCCACCGCTGGTGGAGCGCAGCCCGAGGTCGTTGACCCCGATCGAGGTCGGACCCGGGGAGACGCCGCTCTGGACAAGATTGACGGGAACAATAGCAGACCCCTCGCGAACCGAGGAGTACTCCAGGTTGGGAAGGAGACGGTCGGCGGCCGGAACGTTCGCGAGTGCGTCCGAGGACGAGAGCCGATGCGCGAGCTCCGCGAGCCCCGGGGTCGGGACCGAGGTCGGAATGATCGAGGGGGCCAGGGACGACGACGACGGAACGGCCGCCGTCGGGGCACCGCCCGTCGACGCGGCGCCGACCGCAGCGCCCCCGAGCCCGGCGAACGCCAGGGTCACGACCAGGACCGCCACGGTCGTGACCAGTGCGCCGCGCATCATTCGACTCGCGAACGGGGCCGAGACCGGGCCGGCTGAATTCTCCGTCATAAATCGGTCCGTGGGGGACCGTGGGATGGCCCTGATGTATATCAAACGACCGCGGACTGTCGCGCGCGGCCCACGAGAGTACGGCGTCACGCCGACCGGGCGGCCATCGTATCGAGGTGGCGGTTGAACCACTCGGGGAACGAGCGACTTCGGACCATCACGCTGAGCTCCTGACCGGAGACGCCGGGGAGCGAGGCGACGAATCGGTCGAGCTCCTCCAGGTGGGCGGCGGAGGGGGGCAGCACGACGAGGACGTGCTCGTCCCGGCCGATCGGGGGCCCCACTTCGGAGTTCTGGAACTCGAGCGTGAGCGGGTACCGGCCGCGGATCTGACGGGAGACCGATTCGCGGCTCGCGGTTCCGTCCAGGACGAGCGAGATGCTGACGACCGGCCCGGTCACGACGCGAAAGTCGAACACGGGGACGAACCAGACGGCCCAATCTTCGAGCAATTCGGAATACCGACGGGTCATCGTGCGGGTCGATATCCCGACCCGCCGGGCGGTCTCGCTCAGCGTGGCCCTCGGTCGCTCCCGA
Source organism: Thermoplasmata archaeon (assembly GCA_035504595.1). Classification (GTDB taxonomy): domain Archaea; phylum Thermoplasmatota; class Thermoplasmata; order Lutacidiplasmatales; family UBA184; genus Lutacidiplasma. Next base: position 19,150 of record DATJRQ010000001.1, read on the forward strand.
AGGGCCCGCACGACCCGAACGTCGAGCCGCGTCAGCTGTCGCCGAGGTGGGGGGAGCGTCCACATCGACGGCGGCTCGTGGCCGGCGACCCCGGCGAGGCCGCGGACGACCCCGAGCGTGCGCTCCAGGGCGCGGGCGTCCGGTGTGACGAACCCCACCGAGATCCAATCCCCGAGGAACTCGATCCCCGACACCACTCCGTCGATCAGAGCAAGCCGGTCGAACAGTTCCGGCTTGACCCGTGGATGGGTCACGCGAATGGCGACCCACGCACCGTCCCACCCGAAGAGGGCAGGGTTCAGCCAAACGTCGTACTTCTGCAGGAATCCGGAGTCGCTCCACGACTTCAGCCGGGCCGCGACCCGGGCTCGCCCGACGCGCAGCTGCTTCGCGATCCGGGTCGCGTTAAGACGCGGGTCGATGCCGGCCAGGTTTGCGGCCCCCCCGCGGTACATCTCCTGGAGGATGTCGAGGTCAAGTGGCTCCGGGGTCAAGAGGGGCGAGGGCACGCCCGGGGCGAGCCGTGTCGGCCGCATCACGGTTCCGATTTTTGCGGGGGCGCGTGAAATTTCGGCCATTCGACCTGCTTCGCGGCTGAGTTCTGCGAGGACGCCGCCGGCGGGTTTGATTCCCCCCGGGGCCCTGACCCTCTCCCATGAGCGTCTCGACGGCCCCCGCGACGAGGGCGACCGAGTCGGGTACCCCCGCTGCGCCGGCGGTCCGGCGCGGGGCGGCGATCCTGCTCCTCCTCGCTGCCGCGGCCCTGATGGTCAACTACGTCGAGACGATGCTCGTGCCGGCTCTCCCAACCCTGGTCGCGTTCTTCGACGGGGTCCCGTACACGACGATCGCGTGGGTCGTCTCCGCCTACCTGCTCGTCGGCGTTTCGACGACCCCCCTCTTCGCGAAGCTGGGGGACATCTACGGCAAGAAGCGGATGCTCGTCGTGGTACTGGGCATCTACACGGTCGCGGTCGCCATCACTGGATTCACCCCGGCGATCGCGACCGCCCTCGGGCTCTCCCGATACAACGCGGTCTATCTGCTGATCGCGGTGCGGGGCCTCCAGGGCGTTGGCCTCGCGATGTTCCCGCTCGCGTTCGCGATGATCGGCGAGGACCTCCCGCCCGCGCAGGTCGGGCAGGCGCAGGGCCTGATCGCCGCGATGTTCGCGATCGGTGCGGCCCTCGGCCTGTTCGGAGGCGCCTGGGTCATCCAGACGTACGGGTGGCAGGACGCCTACCACCTGGTCATCCCGATCGCGGTGCTCATTCTCGGCCTCGCGATCTGGGAACTTCCCGAGTCGCGACATCGCCTGCAGTCCCGGCTCGATGTCCCCGGGGCGGCGTTGCTGGGCGGCGCCCTCGCAACGTTCCTCGTCGGCCTTTCGCAGGGCCCCGCCTGGGGATGGGGCAACCTCGGGGCGGTCCGGATCGGCGGTGCCCCGTTCGGGGTCCCGGAGTTCTTCGTTGTTTCCGCGGCGCTCGCCGTCCTCTTCTATCTCCGCGAACGAACGGCCGCGGCCCCGATGGTGCGTCTCGAGCGGTTCCGGGAGCGGAATCTCGCGATCGCCTACGTGGTCGCACTGCTGGTTGGCACGAGCATCTTCCTCGGATTCGTCGGCGTGACCATCCTCGTCGAGACGCCGATCGTCGGCCTGGGCCGGACGGTCTTCGAGTTTGGCGTCCTGAGCCTTCCGACGACGATGTCGATGCTCGTGGCGGCCCCGTTCGTCGGTCGAGCGATCTCCCGCTTCGGACCGAAGCCGGTCATGATGCTCGGTGCCGGGCTCGCCACGGTGGGATTCGTGCTGATGCTGACCTTTGACACGAGCTACAACGAGGTGATCCTCACCCCCATCCCGACGTTCGTGGGGCTCGTCGCGATGCTCATCTCTGTCACGAACATCGTCGTCCTCTCCTCGCGGAAGGACGAGACCGGCATCCAAACGGGGATGGCCGAGATGTTCCAGGACCTTGGCGCGAGCATCGGCCCGGTCCTCGTCGCCGCGATTCTCGCGAGCTTCACAGGAGTGTTCGCGACGGGCGTGGTCGGCCCGAACGGTCCGATCACGGTGGTCCTCCCCACGCTCACGGCGTTCCACTGGCTGTTCGGCGTCGGGGCCCTGCTCGCGCTGTCGAGCGGGATCCTCGCGTTCTTCCTGAGGAATTACTCGTTCGCGGCCGACGGCGCTCGGTCCGACACGCCGGCCCCCGGGGTCGCACCACCCCCCGAGGCACCGGTCGGAACGAGCGCGGCCAGAGCGGAGTCGGCCGACGCCGGCCCCGCGTCGCTCTAGCGAGGTTCGGCGCCGATCCGTTTCTCGAGGACGGCCGCGACCGCGGGGAGGGCGTCGAGTCGGGCGGTCACGCCGTGCGCGAGAGGCCCGGACGCCAGCCCCTTCTCGCATCGGAGCCGCGCCGCGCGCCATCCGCCCGGGCCGGATCCCTCGACCTGCAACACGATGTCAAAGCCGGTCCGCTGCGGCGGAAGCGCCTCCGACCAGAGGACGACGATGCACGCCCCCGCGTCCACGATCGAATTGACCATCGGCACCACCGCGGAGGCCGGATACAGACCCATCAGGCGCTGGGCGTTCGCCAGGACGAGCACCGCGGGTTCGTCCCCGGCGAACGTCGAGACGATCCGCTGCTGCGCGTGCTCCGGCAGCTTCAGGAACTCGAAGATCCGCCGGACGGAGTCGGGGGACTCGTCGTGATGGAGCATCACCGCGGCGGCCCGTTCCGCTCGACGCGCATCGGCCTCATCCGCCCGGAGCTGACGCGGGTGGAGAACGTGCACCCGCTCGGGAGGAACGACGCTCGACCCGATCGGGTCGTCGGGTTCGATGGCTTCGCCCTCCATCCGGACGTCCGTCCACCACGTGCGACTGGCGTACGGGTCGAGCAAGGCGATCGCGGCCCATTTCAGAAGGGAACGGTTCGCCCCCGCGACGAAGACGGACGTTGCCTGGCGAAGGCCGTCCGGAAACACACCCGGGACCGGGGAACCCGCCATCGGCCACCTCCCGGATGCGCGCCCCACCGATATGAACCCCTCCCCGGGCGGGGGGGACGTGGTTTCCGGGGGGCCCGCGCGAACCGCTCGGGCGGAGTTCCTCTGCGCCCGGTCCGCGCGCACTCCGCCGCTCCCGTTCGCTCCGCGGGTGCGAGCGGCACGACCGTCCGCGGGGGCGGGTCTCGAGGGCACCGCGGGTGGGAGCCGGGCGCGCCCCACGTTTGATACGAGGTCGCCTCTACCCCGACCGATGCACGACCCCCGAGACCACGGGACCTTCTCGATCGTGGCGAGCGACGTCCAAGCGGGATACTGGGGGGTCGCGGTCTCCACGTTCCCGCCCAGCGTCGGCGCGGTCGTCCCGTGGGCGGCGTGGAAGGTCGGAGCGATCGCGACGCAGGCGATGACGAACTACCAGTTCGGTCCGCGCGGACTCGAGCTGCTGCGCAAGGGGCTCGACGCCGAGACGGTGGTGCGCCGGCTCACCCGGGCCGACCCCGGCCGCGACCACCGGCAACTGGGCGTTGTCGACCGACGAGGACGCCCCGCCGCTTGGACCGGTCGCAAGTGTATCGAGTTCGCCCGGCACATCACGGGGGACGGGTTCTCCTGCCAGGGGAATATGCTCCGGGCGGACACCGTGGTGCCGGCGATGGTAACGGCGTACGAGTCCGCCCGCGGCACGATGGCCGCGCGGATGATGCGCGCGCTCCGGGCGGCGGAGGCCGCGGGGGGCGACAAACGGGGCCTGCAATCCGCCGCAATGCTCGTGACCCACCGGGAACGGTGGATGCCCCCGATCTGGCCGGACCAGTGGCTCAACGTCCGCGTCGACCGGAGCGCCCACCCGGTCCGGGACCTCGAACGACTGGTCCGGGCCGACGAGGCGGATACCCGGCGCTTCCTCGCGCAACGCGCGCGAGCCGCCCGACGCCGTAAGTCGTCGCGGTAGGGCCGTTCGGGGGTCCGGTCCGGACTACCCACTTCGGTACTCCCTTACGCACGGCAAAGCGGCCGTTCATGTGCCGTCCGCCCGTCGTACGGTTCAATGACCGAGCTCCTCGGCCTTCCGCTCGCGCTGTTGCTCGTCGTCGCGGGGCTGCTCGTGTTCGTAGCGTCGTGGTTCGTCCACTGGCTGCTCCTGATCCTGGCGGCGGTCCTTGTCGTGGCCGGAGTCTACTTCTTCGTCACGGGTGGCGCGTCGATGATCTGAGGGAGCGGAGATCGCTCCGGACCGCGCCGCGTCGACCCCGGGCGTGCCGCGGCAACGGCCTGCTAGGCCCGTGGCGGAGCCGGCTGCCCGCATCGCGGGCAGGCCCGGTCCGGGAGAGCGTTCCGGGTTCCGCAGCCCGGGCACCACCAGGAGTCCGGCGGGGGACCGGCCACCTCGGGGCCCGCCGGGGCCGGGGCCCGCGAAACGTCGGGGACACCGGTCGAAGTCGACCCCGTCGCGGCCGGGGCCGGCGAACCCGAGACGGCCCCGGGCCGGCCCGCGACCTCGGCGGACGCGTCGGGGAGGGGAACGGGCAGCTCCCTCGACCACGGTTCGTTCCGAGCCACGTACCACACTACGAGACCGACCACGAGCAACGCAGCCGCGGCGATCATGAAGTACCATCCCACATCCCCGCCCCAGCTGAGCGTACCGGCGGAGTTCGTCAACGAGCCCGACCACGACGTGCAGGGGGACGGGTTTCCCGCCCCCGCGGCCTTCCCGCAGATGTTGCTGGGGTTGTCGTCGGCGAACAGGGAGGGCGCCACCAGCGGAACCAGGACCACGCTGACCACGGCGAGCGCGGCACCGACGAGGCTGAGCAGGACGACCCCATTCCCCCAGGTCTCCTTGGGTTTCGGATGTGCGGTGCTCGCGGCGGCGAACAGTGCCCCGAGCGCAGAGAGGGCGAGCACCCCAACGACCAGGTAGAACACGGTGCCGAACAGATTCCCGGTATTGTTCAGGCCCGCCGACGAGTAGCTGCCGGTCGCCGAGTACCCGTTGTTCGTCGCGGAAACGTCACTGCCGGGGAGAAAGTAGATGTTGGCGGAGTTGCCGTCCGAGGTGGCGGAGATCGTCCACCAGGAGAATCCGAGCGACAGCCCGGACATCACGACCGCGGCGACGAGCAGGACGGTCGCGAGGGCCCGCCGGCGGGACGGGGGGCGGAGCGCCCGGGAGGCCGGCGGGACGGATCCGGGGGCGATCGGCGCCACCGGGAACTGCGACGGCGGCTGCGGGGGCGTCCCCGGGGAACTCATGGAGAGTTCGTCCCTCGGGGGAAAGGGGAGCCCCCTATTTGGACGCGCGTCGGCCGCTCACTTCGGGAGGCCGGTGAACCACCATTCGTTCCCCCAGCGGTCGCGGACGCCGCCCCGTCGCGATCCGTCGGGTGCGGCTTCCACCGCTCGAACGCTGGTCGCCCCCGCGGCGACCGCCGTGCGGTGCGCCCCTTCCGGGTCCGGTACGTAGAGATGGACCATGGCGGGGAACAGGGGACGGCCGGGCGGGGACTCCCCGATCATGACGAGGCCATCCGCGATGCGGACCTCCATGTGGACGACCCCGCCGTCCGGGGAGTCCACGCGATAGGTCACCGTACCTCCGAGCGCTTTCTCGAGGAACTGGCCGAGACCGGCCGCGTCGTTCGTCACCAGGTACGGCGCCAGCCGAGGGGTCAGCGTCGGCTCCATGCCGTCCGCACGTCCGCCGGGTAGTTGACTTCGCGTCGCTCAGTGCGGGTCGGCCGGGTCCGCGAGACGGACGGGGGCGGTAGGGGCGACCGACTCCGACCCGACGTGCTCGGGGTCCTCCTCGGGGGACCGCGGCATGCGCCCTACGAACCACAAGCTGCAGACGAACGCGATCACGATGCAGATCGCGAGGAGGAGGAATACCTCGTTGTAGCTCGTCACGATCGCGTCCTGGACCCCGGCGGGACCCGTCGCACTCGAGGCCAGCTGGTTCGACCGCCAGGTCAGGAAGACGGTGAGCAACGAGATCCCGATTGCCCCGCCGAGGCTCTGAAGGAACCGGGTGAGCCCGATCGCGGCTCCGACCTCATCGGCCGGAGCCTCGTTCTGCACCGCGATCGTCACCCCCGAGAGCGAGATGCCCAGACCGAACCCCAGCGGGATCAGCGGGAGCGCAAGCCCTCCGACGAGGAGGAAGCCGTGCGAGAGCACCCAGAGTGGCGTTGAGGCGCTGAAATCCGTGAGGAAGAGCGCCGCAACGCTCGCGAGGAGCAGGCCGGGGGCGATGAGCGCCCGGTACGCGACCTTGGTGAGCAGCTGGCCGGCCACCGCGGCACCGAGCACGAGCGGGATCGCGAGGAAGTAGATGATGTCCCGAACCGCCGCGGAGTTGCCGTTCGGCGAGTGGAGGAGCACTCCGCCAACGAACAGCGAGAGGAACGTGACGTAGGCGCTGAACACTACGCCGGTGAACAGGGTCACGCCGCTCGCCGCGCCGATCACGCGCGGGCGCAGGAGCCGCAGGGGAACCAGGGGCGCCGGCGCCCGCAGCTCCCAGCCGAGGAACAGTGCGACCGTGACGGCCGAGAGCGCGAGGAGTCCGAGCACGATCGGGTTGGTCCACGCCCATCCCGCGTCGGCGACCTGCACGAGCGCGACCATCAGCGCCCCGACCCACGCGCTGAGAAGGACGGTACCCGGGAGGTCGTACCGGCCTCGGGTTCGGGGGGTCAGCGGGCCGACCTCGAGCAGGAGGACCACCAGCGCGAGGATCCCGAAGGGGAGATTGATGTAGAACACCCAGCGCCACGAGGTGTAACTGACGATCGCACTGCCGACCAGCGGGCCAAGCACGATCGCGATCCCGGCCGCTGCCGAAAGGATCCCCGTCACGCGGGCCCGGGTCTGCGGCGGGAAGAGGACCGCAACCATGGCGATCGCGACCGGGAATACGCCGCCCCCGCCGAACCCCTGGACCCCGCGGAAGACGATCAGTTCGGTCAGGTTCTGGCTCAGCCCGGCGAGGGCGGACCCGGCGATGAAGATCACGAGCCCCGATACCAGCACGTTCCTTCGGCTGGTGATGTCCGACAGCCGCGAGAATATCGGGATCGAGATCGTCGAGGAGACCAGGTAGGCGCTGACGACGAAGGCGACCCCGTTGGTCTGGTGAAGGTCGCCCGCGATCGTGGTGAGCACGGTCGCGACGACGAGAGAGTCCATCGCGCCCATCAGGATCGCGAGGAACACGGCGACCAGGATCAGGATCGCCGCGGACTCGGACAGCTCGCCGAACGGCGAGACCGTGACCTCGGGCGGGGGCGCCGTCTCCGCTGCGGTCAATTGCTCCCCTTGGGTTCATAGATGACTGCGGGTCAGTATAAAGTCTTGTGGTCATTTAACCGGGCACGAGTAAAGGGAAATATCCCCTACCGCCCTGTCGATCGCGAAGGATGCCGAAGGTCGTCGCCGGTTACAAGGCCCAGGCGCGGGCCCGCATCATCGCGGCGGCGAGCGCCGTGTTCCGGCGCCAGGGCTTCCGGAGCACGACGATGGACGACATCGCCCACGAGATCGGGGTGAGCAAAGGCGCGCTGTACCTCTATTTCCCCACCAAGAACGACCTCCTCGGAGCGATCCAGGAGCAGTCGCGCAAGGAGGTCCTGCAAAAGTGGGAACGTCTGCTCGACGAGGGCGACGTGGCCGAAGGGATCGTCCGGCCGCTGGACGTCGTGTTCGACGAGGAGATCTCCCCGAGCATCTACCACGAGTTGATCGCCGCTTCCTCGGAAGACCCGGCGCTTCGCAAGGTGCTTCGGGCGGATTCCCGGGAAGATCGACGAACGATGGAGCGATTCCTTCGCCAGCTCCAGGATCGGGGACGGATCGCCCGGGACCGGGACGTTGGGGTGATGGCGCACACCGTTCTTGTCCTCCTTCGAGGCTCGGTCATGGAGATGATGACCGACGGTCGGCCCGCCCAGGCACGGCGGGAGCTGGTGCGGTCCCTCCGATTCATTCTCGGCATCTAGGGCCCGAACGACACCCCGTCCCGGTCCGCTCGCCGAGGGCGTGTTTCGTCCCGCCCCCCGGGAGCGCTTAACTGGGCGGGCGGCGATTCCGGGTGCATGCCCTCTCCGCGTCGTCGCCTCGCCGCCATCATGTTCACCGACATGGTGGGGTATTCGTCGCTCATCCAGGCGGACGAGGCGTCCGCCCTCAAGGTGCTCGAGCGCCACAACCGGGTGCTACGGCCGATCTTCGACCGACACCGGGGCCGAGAGGTGAAGACGGTCGGGGACGCGTTCCTCGTCGAGTTCGCGAGCGCGCTCGACGCCGTGCGGGCCGCGCTCGAGATCCAGGGCGCATTGGAAGAGTACAACGCGGCGTCGCCGAACAAGTGGAAGATCCGGGTCCGCGTCGGGATCCACGTCGGGGACGTCGTCGAGAAGAAGAACGACGTGCTCGGCGATGCGGTGAACATCGCCTCCCGCATCCAGGGCCTCGCCGAACCGGGGGGCGTCACCGTCACTCAGCAGGTGGTCGACCAGGTACAGAACAAGGTCACGGCCCGGTTCGAACGCCTACCGCCAACACCGCTGAAGAACATTCGGACGCCGGTGTCGGTCTATCGACTCGTCCCCCCCGGCGCGACCAGCGCGCTCACCGTGGCGGTCCCGGCCCCCGGCGCCGGCCGGCAGCTCGCGGTCCTTCCCCTGTCGAACATCAGCCCCGACCCCTCGGACGGCTACTTCGCGGACGGGCTCACCGAGGAGTTGATCGCTGTCCTCTCCCAAGTGCGCGGACTGAGCGTGATCGCTCGGACGTCTGTGATGCCGTACAAGACGGAGCCCAAATCGGTGGCTCAGGTGGGCGCCGAGCTCGGAGTGGACTCCGTGCTCGAGGGGAGCGTTCGAAAGGCCGGTAACCGGATCCGGATCACGCTCCAGCTGATCGACGTCTCGACCCAACGCCACGTGTGGGCGAACAGCTACAACCGCGAGCTCGACGACGTCTTCGCGGTCCAGACGGACATCGCCGAGCGGACGGCCGAGGCGCTGCGTCTTGAGCTTGCGAAGGTCACTGACGACCGCTCCCCCCGTCAGCCGACCGCCAACCTGGCGGCGTACGAGCTGTACCTCCGGGGGCTCGCCGAGTTGGCGAGGACCTTGACCCCCGGCCAGCCCGACGTCCCCATCGAGCACACCGTCGGGATGTTCGAGGAGGCGACCCGGCTCGACCCGGGGTTCGCCGAGGCGTACGCGGCGTGGGCGAACGCCTACGTCATCGTCGCAGGGGACACGGTCGCGATGGCCGATGTGGTACCGAAGGCACGGGAGCTCGCGTCCAAAGCCCTGCGGATCGACCCGGATTCTTCGGAGGCGCACTCCGCTCAGGCGAACCTCCTCTTCCAGTACGACAACGACTGGCCGCGCGCCGAGGCGGAGTTCCGTCGGGCGATCGAGCTCAATCCCAGCAACGTGACCGCCTACCGGTTCTACGGCATGATGCTGTTCGCGCTCGGCCGGTTCGAGGAGGCACGCGAGGCGACCCGCCGTGCGCTCTCTCTGGATCCGCGCCGCCACACGCTCGGCATGCTCGCGTGGATCGATCTGGAGTCCGGGAACCTGGAGTCGGCGGTCCGCCGAGCCGAGGAGGACCACGACCCGACCGAGCACTCCTACCACCTCCACCTCGCTTCGACCTATCTTGCGGTCGGCCGACGGGCCGACGCGGAGCGCGAAGTCGCGTTCCCCATCGACTCGACCGACGAGAACCAGCGGTTCGACCATGCGCTGCTGCGGGCCCTGATGGGCCGACCCGAGGAGGCCCGCGCCTGCCTCCGCGCGATCGAGAACGGGACGGAGGGCGGCTACAACTCCGGAACCCACCGCGCCATGCTCTACTCGGCGATCGGCGAGAAGGCGAAGGCGCTCGACCTGCTCGAGAAGGATTACGAGGTCGGCGAGCGGGTGCTGTGGCTCTGGCACCGGGGGATCTGCTTCGACCCGATCCGCGATGAGCCGCGGTTCCAAGCGCTCCTGAAGCGCTACGGATTGCCGTCGGACATCCACCGACCGCTCGTCGGGAGCGGCCCCACCGGACACGCCCGTCGCCGCGCCCACGCGCGGTCCGGCTGATCGCCGATGGTGGGGTACTCGGGAACTCCCCTCCCCCGTAAGCTCGGGGCGCGCGCCGAGGCTCGCGCCCTCCTCCTCGGCGCACCCGGGGCGGTGAGGGCCGAACTGAGGGCGGCGGGGCTGCGCCCCGGACGTCCGGCCGGGGAGCTGGATTTTGCCATGATCTTCGCGATGCGTCCCGAGGTGCTCACCGCGGGGCTCGCTCGGGTCGAACGCCGGCTGGCGGCGGACGGACTCGTCTGGCTCTGCTGGCCGAAGAAGAGCTCGGGCGTTCGCTCGGAACTCGGAGAAGCGGACACCCGCCGGATCGGGCTCGCCGCCGGGCTCGTGGATGTGAAAGTATGCGCTGTGACCGAGATATGGTCGGGTCTCAAGTTCGTCCGTCGGGCGAAGGACCGGGACTAAGGATCGGCCGCGAACACCCGCTCCGCGTGGATCCGGACGCGCTTCTTCTGGAACCCGAGTCGCTCGTTGAGGCCCCACATCGCCGCATTGAGCGAGTCGTTCGAGGTCACGATCCGGGCGTAGCCGTGGGTGCGGGCGTACTCGATGAGCCGCACCTTGAGGACCTCCGCGATCCCCCGCCCCCGAAACTCCCGCAGCGTACCGGTGAACGACTGCTCGAGGACGGTGGGGGTCCGTGGGTTGTCGACCCCGTAGGAGACCCCGACGTACCTCGTGCCGGTCTTCGCGAGCATCCAGGCCTCCGGCCGGGAGCCCGCCTCCTCCAGCTCGCGGGTCCGGAACTCCTCGAAGGAGATCGGCGTGTACGACCCGATCCGAGGAACATCCGCGCTCGTGGACGTCACCACGTCGAAGAGACGTCGCTGGACCGCCTCCGAAGCGGGCCCCTCCTCGGCGAGGCTCGTGAACTCGATGCCGTCCGCGGACAGGCGCCGCTCGGTGTCGGCAGCGCCGCCCGTGCGAGCGTCCGCGACCTCGAGCTCCGAGACCCAGGAACGCCGGCGTTCGACGAACCCGCGCCGGGCGAGGAAGGCGAGGTCCGAGGGTGACTCCGCCCGGCAGTGGCACCGCTCGCCCGTCGCCCCCCGCCGCACCGCTTCCGCGTGCACACGGTCGTACAGATACGAACCGATGCCGCGGCGGACGTGCGCCCGATCGACCTCCCCGAAGACCCACGGTCGGCGGGGGTCGTCCTCCCGGGGGTTCCTCAAGAGGCCCGCCGTCGCGACCATCGCTCCGGTCGCCCGCTCCTCGACCGCGAGCCGGAACGGCGAGGTCTCCGATGCAGCCAGCGACTCCCACTCTCGACGGAACACCTCGACCGGGATCGGCGAGTCGGGGTACATCCGGTTGTGCATCTCGGTGTACTCTTCGAGGTCCGGGCCGGTGAACGGTCGCACCGAGTATCGCTGCTCGTCCATTGGGGCGGCCCCACCGACCTCGCTCCCATAACGTGCCCCGGTGGCCGCTCCGCGGGGCCTCGGAACGCTCTTTTCCCGCGTAGCTAACGGGGGGATAGGGCGATGCCGGCCAAGAGCGGACCCGGGCGCAAACCGAAACGCCTCTACGTACGCCTCGTGCGGTTCGAGCCCGACGTCCTCAGCGAACGCGGACTGGGTCGGTCGCTCAGCGACTTCGTCGAGGAGTTCGACCGCGTCGGTCGGCTCGTCGGCCATGGCCCGCTCACGCGGCCGACCGGCGACTTCCTCGTCTTCCGCGCGAGCGACCGCGCCGAGGCCGAACGCGTTCTGCGGACGGACCCGCTGAGGGCCCTCCCGAACGCGGCGTACGAGGTCCTCGAGTGGAACCCGAGCCTTGCCGGTACCGGGGTGAGCCTCGAGCCGCCGCCCGCCCGGGGCTCGGGACGCCTCACGTTCCTCCAGCGCGTCCCGGTCATCGTCCGCGACCAGGCGAAGGCGATCGCGTGGTACCGGGACGTGCTCGGGCTGTCGGTCGTGGCCGAGGACCCCGACACGCACTACGTCGAGCTTGCCCTCGGACCCGGCGCCGCGGCGATCTCCCTCATCGCCCCGCGACTCGAGTGGGGGGAGCCGTACTACTCGGAGACCAAGGCGCGGTTGGGCATCCAGACCGGGATCGTGTTCCAGACCGACAGCGTCGAGGCGCTCGAGCTCCGACTCCGACACGCCGGCACGAAGATCACCCGGGGCGTCGAGCTCCAACCGTGGGGCGAACGGACGATCCTGTTCTCCGACCCGGACGGCAACCAGTTCTCCGCGTTCGACCGACGGCCGGACGCCAAGGGCCGAAAGCCGGTGCTCCCGTCGCGCTAGGCGGGCCTCGTCAACCGCCGGAGCTCCATCAGCCCGATCAGGTGGCGCACGTGCTCTTTCGCGATCGGGTCGACCCGCACGAACGTGACCCCCTCGCCCGGGATCCCGTACAGGACCGTCGCACCGTTCGGCATCGACTCGACGAGCGGGAGCGAACCGAGGTCCTCCTCGCCGTCGACGACGATCAGGCCGCCGCCCTCCGGGATCATCTTCTGGATCGCACTTCGAAGCTGCTCGGTCAGGAGCCCCGGGGGGTTGTACACCTTGACCATCCGGCGGTCGGCGAGCGGCTGGAACAGCTCCGGGTCGACCGACTCCTTACGTCGCGTCTTGTAGTCCACGATCCCGATGAGCGGCGGCCGGCCGAGCTCGATCGCGTGCGCCGTGACCCGGTCGCCGCACGTCGCGAAGACGCCGAGGGCGCGGATGCGACGGTCCGCCTCGATGCCGGCGTAGACCGGTCCGTACTTTTCGGCCAGGGTCGGGCGGAGCGATTCGGGAACCGCCCAGGCCCGTTCCTCACTTGACTCGGAGCGCGTAGCGGCCCGCGGCATGGATCCCCATCTTCCGGGCGATCTCGCTCTTCTCGGGGTCGATGACGATCAGATACCCCTGCCACTCGCGCGACGTCTCTCCGCCGCAGCGGGGACACTTCGCCTGGTCGGTGATCGTGCTGCAGTTCTTGCACGCTTTGAGATTGATCATCTACGCCCCCGCGGTGGCTTTGACGTCGGACTTTCCGGAGGACCGCTTGCCGGCGGCCGGAGCCGCCTTTTTGGTCCCTTTGTCCTCGGACTTCTTGTGCATCTCCTGGATCCACTCGAACCGGCCCAGGGCGGGCTGGCGCATCGTGAGGCCGATCCGGCTGTCGCGCGGGGAGATCTCGGAGAGCGATAGGGAAACGACCCGGGCCCGGACCTTGTAGCCGACCTTGAGGTCCTTCTTCGACTCGACGCCCACGAGCCGCTGGTTGTGTTCGTCGATATTGACGCGGTCGTCCATGATCTGGGAGACGTGGAGAAGACCGTCCAGCGGCCCGAACCGGACGAACGCGCCGAACTTCCGGATCTCGACGACGGACCCTTCTACGACCTCCTGGATCTCGGGCCGGAAGAGCAGGGCCTCGTACTCGACTTCCTGGTAGACGCCGCCGTCGCCGTGGATGATGTGGCCCTCGCCGAGGGGCTTTACGTCGCGGATCGTGACGGCCAGGTTCTGGCCATCCACGAGCTTCCCTTCGAACTGCTGCTGGGCGAGCTCGGTGAGGACGTTCGAGAGCTCGGGCCCGAGCCGCTCGGGCGGGATCCGGACCACGTCCCGCCGGTGATCGAGGTAATACATGTGCGGCGCGCGAGCGGGGCAGTCTATAAGATTCTTGGGGGACCTCGCCCGCCCGCCGTTCGGGCACCCCGGACAGAGAGAAGGTCGATGGACGGAAAGATCGTCGTGATTTCGCTCGTCGTGACGGATCAGGCCCGATCGCTCGAATTCTTCACCGAGAAGGTCGGCTTCGAGAAGAAGACCGACATCCGCTCCCCCGGTGGGGACCGCTGGGTCACCGTCGCCCCGAAGGGGGAGAGCCTCGAGCTGGCCCTATGGCCCGTGGGAGGGGGGGTGGACCCTTCCCAGAAGGAGGCCGCCCGGAACTGGGCCCCCGCACGTGCTCCTCCGATCGTCCTGGCAGTCTCCGACTGCAAGAAGGCGTACGCGGATCTGAAAGGTCGGGGCGTCGAGTTCGTCATCGAGCCCCTCGAGCTGCCCTGGGGGACCACCGCGACCCGGACGGGAACCTGTTCTCGATGAACCAACCCCCCGGTGCGAGGGAGAAGAAGTAGCCCGCGACCGGGCGGGGCCCGGTGGAGCGAGTTCTTCTGGAGGGGACCGGTGGGCGCTCGTCGCCCCGCATGACCGCGCGCTCCTCCGTGGCACAGTCCTGGGACGCGGAGTACCGGGCCGGGCGATACGCCGGCGAGCCGCCGGTCCCGTTCATCGGGGACATCCTCCGCGCCGCACGGTCCCGCCGGATCTCGGGAGGCCTCTATCTCGGCTGCGGTAACGGGAGAAACTACGTTCCGTTGAGCGAGGCCGGTCTCGACCTCACGGGGGTGGACATCTCCGCGGTCGCGATCCAGCAGCTTCGGGAGCGATGCCCGCAGTACTCGACCCGGCTCCGGGTCGGCGGCTGGGAGGCCGTGCCGGCCGAGTCCCGGTACGCGTTGCTCGTTGCCCTTCAGGTCTTCCAGCACGGGGACCGGGCGACGTGCGCCGGGAAC
>DATJRQ010000002.1:0-30725 GCA_035504595.1 Thermoplasmata archaeon
TCGAATCGGTCGCGGCGATCGCGATCACCGACCTCGCGCTGCGCGGGGGGTACCTTCGATGAGTCCGGACCGCATCCCGTGCGCGATCCTCGGGGCCAGCGGGTACATCGGCCAGCAGTTCGCGCGTCTTCTCGCCGACCACCCCTCGTTCGAGCCCGTGCTGTTCGGCGCCGGCGAAAGATCCGGGGGGAAGACCCTCTCGGAGGTGTGGCAACTCGCCGAAGCCCCGCCCCCGGAGGTCGCGGGCCGACGACTGCGAACGCTCACTCCGCTCCGGGTCCGGCGTGAGGGCGTCCGACTGGCGTTCTCGGCGCTCCCGTCGGGTGCCGCGGGTCCGCTCGAAACCGAGCTTGTGCGACGCGGGGTCTCCGTATTCACGAATGCGTCGGACCACCGGATGGACCCCTCCGTGCCGCTCCTGGTGCCCGAGGTGAACGCTGACCACCTGGCGCTCGCGCGTCCGCGCGCCCGGGGCCGCGGGATCCTCGTCGCCAACCCCAACTGCTCGGCGACGGGACTCGTGGTCGGTCTCGCGCCCCTCGCCCCGATGCTTGGGCCCCGTAGCGTCCACGTGACCACGTACCAGGCGCTTTCCGGGGCCGGGTATCCCGGCATCCCGTCGCTAGCGATCACCGACAACGTCGTTCCGTTCGTGCGCGACGAGGAGGAGAAGGTCGCCCAGGAATCCGCCAAACTGCTGGGCGAGCGCCGCGGGGGCAGAATCGCGCCCCTCCGAGTTCCGTTCGTCGTTCACTGTGCCCGCGTCGGCACCCGGGAAGGGCATCTCGAAGCGGTCACCGTGGAGGCGCGCCGTCGGCCGTCCCGCGATCGCATTCTCTCGGCCCTCCGTACCTTCGACCCGCTGGCCGGGCGAGACCTTCCGAGCGCTCCGCACCCTCCTATCGAAGTACGCACCGAACCGGACCGACCCCAGCCCCTGCGGGATCGGTGGGCGGGAGCTCCCGCCCGGGCACGGGGCATGGCGGTCGTCGTCGGGCGACTTCGGTGGGACCCGCCGTTTCTGCGGTTCTTCTTGCTCTCTCACAACGCCGTGCGGGGCGGCGCCGGTGCCTCGGTCCTGAACGCGGAGCTGGCGCTCGAGACGGGCCGGCTGGCGGAGGACGGGGGGACCCGTCCGTGACGCGTCGCGCGCCCGTCGTCGTGAAGTTCGGCGGCGCGTCGCTCGAGGATCCGGGTCGAGTGGCCCGCGAGGTGCGCGCCGTACGGAGCGAGGGAGTGCCTGTCGTCGTCGTCTCCTCGGCCCGCGACGGGGTCACCGACCTTCTCGTCGGGGCGCTCGACCACCCTCGCTCACGACCCGCCCACGACCGCATCGTGGCGGAGATCCGGCGCCGCCACCCCGACCTGCCGACCGCCGGCCAGCGCCATCTGGACCGCGTGAAGCGTCTCCTCCGCGAGGTCGAACGAACCCCCGGCCGGGACGCACCGCTCGCCGACCGGCTGCTGAGCCAGGGGGAGCGACTCGCCGTCTCATGGCTTTCGGCGCGGCTGGTGGAGGAAGGGCTGCCCGCGACGCCGGTGGAAGCGGACCATCTCGGGTTGATCACGGACAATGCCTACGGGGCCTCGTGCATCCTCTTCGATCGCTCCGGGCCCGCCGTGCGCCGGGGTCTCGGCCGGCTCCTTCGCGCGGGGAAGCTTCCGGTGGTGACCGGATACTTCGGTCGGAGCCTGGAAGGACGCGTGGCGACGTTGGGTCGGGGGGGCTCGGACTATGCCGCCGCCGGGATCGGGGCCCTCCTCGGTGCCTCGCGGGTAGAGCTCGTCAAGCGACATGTCGCGGTTCTTTCCGCCGACCCTCGGGAGGTGCCGGACGCGCGACCGATCCCCGAACTCTCGTACGAGGAGGCGGAGGAGCTGGCCCAATTCGGCGCGCGGGTGCTGCACCCGCTCACGATCGAGCCGGCCCGAGCCCACGGGATCACCCTCACCGTTCGGTCGCTCGAGGACCCCACGGTCGTGACCACGATCGCCCCGCCGCGGGCCGGTCGGCGGAACCGAGCGCTCACCATCCTCCGCCCCCTCCGTCTCCTCCGCCTCCGCGTCCCGGGCGGGCGGCAACGCCCCGGCATCGTGGCCGAGGTCTCTCAGCGTCTGTCGGCGGCGAAAGTGAACCTCGTCCAGCTGTACACTTCGTCCGCGCTCCTGTGCCTCGTGCTCGACCCCGACCAAGTGGTGGCAGCGATCCGGGCGCTTGCCCCCGTAACCCGCGACGCGGCGGCGATGCTCGACGGCCCGTACCGCGTCGCGATCGTTACCGCCATCGGCGACGGCGTGCTGGACGACCTTGACCGAGTGCCGGCGTCCGCCCTCCGCGGCGCGGAAGGGTTCAGCGCCACGCCGCGAGCCCTCTCGCTGGCCGTCCCCCTTGCCCGCGGCTCGCGCGTCC
Source organism: Thermoplasmata archaeon (assembly GCA_035504595.1). Taxonomy (GTDB): domain Archaea; phylum Thermoplasmatota; class Thermoplasmata; order Lutacidiplasmatales; family UBA184; genus Lutacidiplasma. Next base: position 2,411 of record DATJRQ010000002.1, read on the forward strand.
TTCGGGAGCTTCACCGGGCCCTGGTGACGACCACCTTCGCATGAGCGACCCGTGGAACGAGTTCATCGCAGGGGAGCAAGGCGCCGAGTCGGCGGGCTATTTCGAATCCCGTTCGACCCGCCCCGACGGACTTGGCGCGGCGACATGGTATGCCGGCGCTCCGGACATTCGGACGATCGGCCCCCGGAGCGTCCCCACGGACGAGTCGCGCGACGCCGCGCGGTTCCTGCGGGGCAGCCGACAGCGGGCGATCGTCGGATATCTCGGCTTTGATGCCGTGGGGATCTTTGAGCCGCGACTCCGCCGGTTCCCCTCGGGCTCTCCGTTCCCCCTGGGCGAGTTCGCCTTCGTCGATCGCGTGCACCGGGCCCGCGTCCCGAACCGAACCGGCCGCCTTCCCGACTCCGACGTCCGAGCGCCGGGACGTCCGTCCGCCGACTCGTTGCCTCGACGGCCGTTCGAACGCGCGGTTCGACGCCTGGTCGAGGAGATCCGCAACGGGGAGGCGTATCAGATCGTACTATCGCACCGCCGCGCTTGGGCGCGACCCGAGGACCTGCGGGCCGCCGCGAGCCAACTTCGTCGCAGCGAACGGTTCGCGTTCTTCTACTACCTGCGGTTCGCCGACCGGGAGATCGTCGGAGCGTCGCCAGAGTCGGTCGTGGAAGTCGTCGGTGACCGCGCCTACTTGAATCCGATCGCGGGAACGATCCCGCGGGGCGCCAGCCGCGTCGATCGTCGTCCGCTTTCGGTCGACCCGAAGGAGCTCGCCGAGCACCGGATGCTGGTCGACCTCGCGCGCAACGACCTCGGCGCGGTCGCGCGACCCGGTACGGTCCGGCTCCTCTCGGTGGAGAAGCTCGAGCGGTACGCCCGGCTCGACCATCTGGTCACCCATGTGGGAGCTCGACTGAAGCCCGGCGTCGGGCCGTGGGAGGTCCTCGGGGCCGCCTTCCCGGCCGGTACGGTCTCGGGAGCGCCGAAGATCCGGGCCACCGAACTTCTACGTCGCGAAGAACGGAGCTGGCGGGGTCCGTACGCCGGTGCGGTCGGTCTCCTCGACGCACCGGGCCGGGCGCAGTGGGCGCTCGCGATCCGGACCGCCTTCGCCGCCGAACGGCGACTGTACACCGCCGCGGGCGCGGGGATCGTCCACCGATCGACGCCGGCGCGAGAGTTCGACGAGACGCTCACCAAGCTCTCCCAAGTGGAATCGACGGTCGTCGGGGGTGCCTCGTGAAAATCCTCCTGGTCGATCATGAGGACTCCTTCGTGCACAACGTGGAGCAAGCGCTCACGTCGCGCGGCGCCGAGGTCCTGTGCGTGCGAGCGACCGCGCCGTTGCGACAGGCCGTTCGCTTCGACCCGGACGCGGTGGTGCTCTCTCCCGGCCCCGGTCACCCTCGCGACCGGCGCATGACCGGCCTCGCGCGATCGCTCCTCCGGCGATGGGACGAGGAGCGACCGTTCCTAGGGGTATGTCTCGGCCACCAGCTGGTCGCAGAGTACTACGGGGCCCCGGTGGTCCGGGCGGAGTCGCCGGTCCACGGCGAAACGAGCCCCGTTCGGCACGACGGTCGCGGGATCTTCTCGCGCGTTCCCTCCCCCACGATCGTCGCACGGTACCACTCCCTCGTCGTGGCCCCCAACGCTGTGCCGGCCCCGCTCGAGATCTCCGCGACGAGCGATGACGGGGTCGTGATGGCGGTGCGTCACCGGACCCGACCCGTGGAGTCGGTCCAGTTCCACCCGGAGTCGTATCTGAGCGTCGACGGCCCCCGGATCTTCTCGAACTTCCTCGCGGCGGTGCGCCGATGACCGTCCCGGCGCTCGCGCGACTCCTCGACCCGAGGGAGCTGCGGCCGGTCGAGGTTCGAGCCGCGTTCGAGTCGCTTACGTCGCCGGAGGCGGAAGAGACCGGGCGAGCGGCCCTGCTCGTCGCTCTCACCGCACGAAAAACTCGCCCGAACGAACTGATCGCTCTGGCGCGAGAAATGCGTCGCCGAGCGCTTCCGTTCTCGGTGCCGGCGAACGACCGAGCGATCGACCTGTGCGGTTCGGGGGGTGCCGTTGCCCCGTCCTTCAATGTTTCGACGGTCAGCGCCTTCGTGGTTCGCGCGGCGGGCGTTCGAGTTGCCAAGCACGGGAACCGGAGCCGCCGCGTTTGCGGCTCGAGCGATCTCCTCGAAGCGCTCGGCCTCCCCGTGGTGACGTCCGTCGAGTACGCGTCGGCCTCCTACCGCCGGCACGGCATCGCCTTCCTCCATGCGCCGTTGTTCCATCCGTCGATGGCCGCCCTCGCGCCCGTTCGCGCGCGTCTCGGGGTCCCCACGGTGTTCAACCGGCTCGGGCCCCTGGCGAATCCCGCCCGGGTGCGCTACCAGGTGACGGGAGTACCCGATCGGGCGACGGCTCGCGGGATGCCGGGGATCCTGCGGGCGCTCGGTGTACGCGCCGGGCTCGCCATGACGTCCGACGACGGCTGCGACGAGTTTTCCCCCCGATCGCCGACGACCGTCGTCGCGTGGAACGGAAGCCGCGAGAGGCCGTTCCGACTCCGCCCGGCCGAACTGCTGGATGCGGAGGACCGTCGAGGGGAGTGGGGGCCCCTCAGTCCTCGGGCCGCGGCGGACGAGACGGAGCGATTGCTCGCGGGCGGGGGCGGGGCGCGACGCGGCTCGGTGCTTCTGACCAGCGGCGCCGCCCTCTGGGTAGCGGGGGCCGCGCCTGACGTGGCTCGCGGGCTGGCCCGGGCGCGCGAGGCGCTGGACAGCGGAGCTGCCGAAGCACTGCTCGGCAACCTGCGAGCGATGGCGCCGAAATTCGTGACAGCGGGAGGCGCGTGAACGTGGGATTCCTCCACGAGATCGTCGAGAGGACGGCGACCGAGATCTCTCGACCGGAGTATGGCCGTTTCACCGCCCCCTCCTTCGGCCCGCGGAGCAGTCTGCGCGACGCGATCCGAAGTTCCGGGGCGCTCGGCGCGCTGCTCGTGGAGTTCAAACGCCACTCCCCCGGGTCGGACCCACCCGCGCTCCCCGTCCGCTCGCCCCCGGAGTTCGTCGAGGCCACCGAACCGGTGGGGGTGGCCGGATACTCCTGCCTCGCGACCGCGCACCGGTTCGGCGGCTCGCCGGACGACGTTGCGTCGCTGGCGGCGGCGACGCGACGGCCCGTTCTGTTCAAGGATTTCGTCATCGACCCGCGGCAGGTCGAGGTCGCCCGTCGGGCGGGCGCGTCCGCCATCCTCCTCATCGCGCGGCTGGAGTCGGAGGGCCTGGTGCGCGTCCCGCTGGCGGAGCTCGCCCGCGTCGCGCACTCGCATCACCTCGAGGTGCTGCTCGAATTCCACGAGAAGGCAGAATTAAGACAGGCAGTGGGCGTGAGCGCGGACATGTTCGGCGTGAATGTGCGGGACCTCGACACGCTGCGGATGGAACCGTCGGTCGCCGCCGCGACGCTTCGCGCCGCCGACGGGCTGAGGCCGCTGGTCGGCTTGAGTGGCGTCGGTTCCGCGGCGGACGCTCGCCGGTTCTGGGACCTCGGGGTCGACGCCATTCTGGTCGGCAGCGCGGTGGCCCGAGCGGTCGACCCCGCGTCGTTCCTGTCGACCCTTCGCCGCACGGCGCCCGGAGGGTCGTGATGCGGACCTTCGTCAAGTTCTGCGGATTGAAGGATGCGGCGGCGATCCACGAGGTGCCGGCCGGCGGGGCGGCGGGCTTTGTGGTCGGTGTGCCGGCGTCCCCTCGAAATCTCGAGCTCGCGGCGGTGGCACCGCTCATCGACGAGGTCCCGACCGAAGCCGAAGCCTGGGCGGTCGTCGTGAGTCCGAGCGCGGAGCTGATCCACCAGCTGTTCGACGAGGTCGGAGTGGACCGTATCCAGGTGTACGGACCCGTCCCGAAAGACCTCGAGTTCCTCGAGGTGCACCACCTCGTGCCGTCGATCGCGGTCGGTCCTCCCGGAGGAAATCTTCCGGAGCCGACGGTGCCACCCGCCGAAGACTACCCTCGGATCCACCTCGACGCAGCCGGCCAGCCGCTGCCGGGTGGGAGCGGCACGCGCCCGGATTGGGAAGTGTGCGCCAGGATTGTGGACGCCCATCCGGGGCGGAAGTTCGTCCTCGCCGGCGGGCTCTCCGCCGAGAACGCCGTGGAAGCGCTGATGACCGTCCGCCCGTGGGGGCTGGACGTTTCGTCGGGGATCGAGAGCGCTCCGGGGGTCAAGGACTTGGAGAAGATGCGCGCGTTCGTGCGAGCTGTCACGGAGTACGAGTCCACCCATGCCTAGGCGGTACGGTCGTTTCGGCGGCGCCTTCGTCCCCGAAACGCTCGTCCCGGCGCTCCAGGAGCTCGAGTCGACGTGGCACTCGGCCCGACGCGACCCCGCGTTCCGGGCCGAGTTGCACCGGCTCCGCTCGACGCTGGCCGGGCGACCCACTCCACTGTACTTCGCGCGGAACCTTTCGCAGCGGGCTCGCGGCGCCGAGATCTGGTTGAAACGCGAAGACCTCGTCCACGGGGGGGCCCACAAGTTCAACAACGCCCTCGGGCAGGGGCTCCTCGCCGTCCGGATGCGCAAGCCCCGCCTCATCGCCGAAACGGGCGCCGGCCAGCACGGGGTTGCGACCGCCATGATCGGCGCGGCCCTCGGCCTCGAGACGGAAGTGTACATGGGGGAAGTTGACATGGAGCGTCAGCGCCCGAACGTCGAGCGGATGCGTCTCCTCGGTGCCACGGTGGTGCCGGTTCGCACCGGAACGCGGACGTTGAAGGATGCCATCAACTGCGCGCTTCGCGACTGGATCGAGAACGTCCGTACGACGCATTATCTCCTGGGCTCTGCGGTGGGACCGCACCCCTTCCCCACCATCGTCGCGGACTTCCAGAGCGTGATCGGAACGGAGATCCGCCGCCAGTCCCGCACCGCGTTCGGACGGCTTCCCGACCTCGCGGTGGCGTGCGTGGGGGGTGGCTCCAACGCGATCGGCACGTTCCACCCGCTCCGACGCACCTCGGTCGAACTCCTCGGCGTCGAGGCGGGAGGTCGCCGGGGCCGTGGGCACGGCGCGGCGTCGCTCGCTCGCGGGTCCCCGGGGGTGCTCCACGGAAGCTTCTCGTACGTCCTTCAGGACGCCGACGGCCAGATCTCCGACACCGAGAGCATCTCGGCGGGCCTCGACTACGCGGGGGTCGGTCCCGAGCACGCGTATCTCAAGGAGAGCGGACGGGCTCGGTACGTCGCGGTCCACGATGACGAGGCGCTGCGAGCCTTCCACTGGCTCGCCCGGGACGAGGGGATCCTCCCGGCGCTCGAACCGGCCCACGCGATCTTTGCCGCGGTTCGGGAGGCGCGGCGACGACCGTCGTCGCACCGGATCGTGGTCACGCTCTCGGGTCGCGGCGACAAGGACCTTCAGGTGGTGCAGCGTGCGTCTGGATAGGGCGCTGCGGAGCGCGCGCGTGCGCGGAACGACGCTCGTCGTACCGTACCTGATGGTCGACCGCGCGCGCCGTACCTCGCTCGGTCGGACCGTCCGAGCGCTGCGCGCCGCCGGGGCCACCAGCCTCGAGCTTGGCTTTCCGTTCTCCGACCCGATCGCGGACGGGCCCCTGCTCGAGAGCGCGCACGACCGGTCGCTCCACGACGGAACCCATTGGGCGGACCTCCTGGTCGCGCTCCGGATCACGAGCCGGATCCTGCCGACGGCGGTGATGATCTACGCCAACCCGCTCGTCCACCGGGGACTGGGACGCTCGATGCGCGCCCTCGCGGACGCGGGGGCGACCGGGATCATCGTACCCGACCTCTCCTTCGAGGAGAGCCGCCCGTACCGGGCCGCCGCGCGCTCGGCGGGGCTTTCCCTGATCCTCCTCGCCGCGCCGGGGATGTCGACCGCACGCCTCGGGCGGGTGGCCCGCGCGTCGCGCGCGTTTCTGTATCTCGTCAGCCACTACGGAACGACGGGCGGCGTCGCCCGCGGGTCGACGGTCGACCTGCGCCCCCTCGTTCGGGCGGCGCGCTCCGCACATCCCGGCCTTCCGATCCTCGTAGGGTTCGGCGTGCGCGACCGGCCCTCCGCCACGCGGGCGCTCGCCACCGGCGCCGACGGGGTGATCGTCGGGACCGCCCTCGAAGAGCAGCTGCGGCGGTCCTCCGCTCCCCCCGCGGTCGAACGGTTCCTCCGGCCGATCGCATCGGCCCGCGCCGGATGACGGCCCGAGCGCCCCCGCCTACGGGCGGATCCGCTCGAGGGTGAGGAACCGGACGGACTCCTCCGCGCCGACGCCGGCGAGGACGAACTCCTTGCGTACCCCCTGGGCCACTCGCACGCCACCCGCGACCTCGGGCCATGCCGAGCGATGGGTGGCGGGGACGGCCTGGACCAGATATCGGGCGTGCGCGTGGTCCGGGTTGCGGGGGTAGGCACGGAAGTGGGCGCCGTACTTGAACCCCGTCTTCACGACGAGCTTGAGCGCTCGGAGCGCCGCGTAGGCGGCCAGTCGCTCGCGGAACTTCGGGTCGAGGCGCCGCGCCCGCTTCACGAGCTGCTCGAGCGGAACCGGTCGCGCGGACTTCGCGTCTCGAAGCGCCATCTGCCCGGTTCGGACGAGGTAGACCGCTTCGAGGAGGGAGAGCTCGAGCCGTTCCCCGACGCGGCTGCCGTAGGCGAGCCCACGGCCGAGCTCCTCGACGGCCGACGTGTCGTGCACGGTGACCCGGTCCTCCGAGAGCCACCCCTCGGTCGGACGGCCCAGCGGGGTGGGAGGCAGCGCCCCGCGCGGGGTGGCGCGCCGCACCCGGTAGTACGTGAGGTCGGACTCCTCGTCGACGAGCGCGAGAAGGAGCTGCTTCTTCGCGCTCTGAGCCCGTTCGCACAGGTCGAAGAAGCGCGCGAGGTCGAACGGCTCCCGCTCGCTCACCGGCTCGACCCAATAGCGCGACGGGGTCTTGTGCAGCACGCCCCCGCGGGGCAGCACCGAGAAGGCGACCGGCGGAGGCGTGGCCCGCGCGACGTAGCCGCGCTGGCGCAGGTCGCGATAGACGAGGTATCGAACCGCGAACCCCGGGTCGCTCTTGACCGCCCGGCGGAACACCTCGGGCCACGCGACCCGGCGGCCGGACGGTCGGTCGATCTCGGCCCGGCCCATTTCGGACAGGTAGACCGACTCGTATCGGTCGAGGGTGAGTCCGCCGTCGCTCGCCGGGGTCCCGAAGTACCCTTTGGCGTACACCGAGCTCGACTCGGCCGGGTCGTCGAACCGGACGGTCGCGTCGTCGCGCAGGACCCCCGTCACGACCGGGCGCCCCGAAGCTCGGAGAAGGTGACGAGCGATTCGAGCGTGACGCCGATCTGGGCGAGGTTCGCGACCGCACCCTCCTCCCGGTCGAGAACCACAATGGCACGGTCCACGACTCCGCCCGCGGCACGGACGATCTCGACCGACCGCGCCGTGCTCCCACCCGTCGTCGTGACATCCTCCAGGATCACGAACTTGGCTCCGCCGGGGATCTCGCCCTCGAACGCCTGGCGAGTTCCGTGTTCCTTCACCGCCTTTCGAAGCACGACGTACGGGCGTTCCAGCTCGAGCGCTGCCGCGACGACGAGCGGGACCGCGCCGAGCTCCATGCCCGCCAGCCGCTCTCCCGGCCGCACGCGCGCCGCGAGACCACGGCCCAGCAGGCGGAGCCGGTGCGGGTCCGGCCACGCCTTCTTCACGTCGACATAGACGTCGCTCGTCTTGCCGGACGCGAGCGTGAACTCACCGAATCGCACCGCGCCGGTGTCGAGCAGCACCCGTACGATCTCGTCGCGACTCGGAGGTGGGACGGCCGTCGACGCGCTCACCAGGGCACCTTCTTCAGACCGGCCTTGTAACCAATCCAGTTAAAGACGGTGTGGAGGCCGAGGGTGTACACGAGCAGCCAGAAGATGCCTTCCCAGCTCGCGAACACCCCGAGGAACAACGCCGGATACACCGCGAGACCGACCGCGATCGGAACGAGAACGAACGGAAGCTGGTCGAGCAGAATCGTCCGCGCGCCGCTCGGTCGACCGAGCCGGCGCTTGACGAACGAACCGACGGCGTCCCCGGTCATCCCACCGAACGTAAGCAGCGCGACGACGGGGATCGCGGCCACCAGGGTCGGTGCGAGTCGAGGTACCAGCTGCAGGCTCGGCGGGGCCATCAGGATCAGCCACGCCTCGAGGAGGCCGACGGGCATCGCCACGAACCCGCCGAACAGGAAGCCCGACCACGTCTTCGACGGGCCGAACAGCCGGCGCCCGTCGCCGGGCCAGTTCTGCCCGAGATCCATCGGCGGACCGCGCCCTCGGGGGATCGTCGCGATCGCGTTCGCCACGTAGGCGGGAAGGAGCAACCAGAGGACCGCGAGGGCCGACGACTCGAAGGCGTTCAGCACGGGGACTCCCCGCTACGGCTCCCGCACGAACCGCTCGATCGTGGCGGCGACCCCGGCGACCTTCCGGGGGTCCGCGCTCTCTTCGGCCTCGTGGATGTGGGACTCGGGGTCCATGCAACCGAACACCAGGGCAGGCAGGGGCTCGTTCTTCGGGGTGCGCAGGTCGCGCAGGGCGCTCGCGTCCGTTCCGCCGTACTCGCCGCGGATCCCCTCTGCGCCGAGGGTGTCCCGGAGGATCCGCTCGAGCTTGACGGCGAGCGGGTGGTCGATCGGGAGCGCGTACCCTGCGCGGCAACGGGCGGGGGGCGCGTCGATGCGGGCGGACGGGTGGTGGGCGCCGGCCCACGACCGGACGTAGGTGAGCGCAGCAGCCAGACCGTCCTCGAGCTCCATTTCGGGGATGAACCGAAGGTCGACGGCGAACGTCGCGGTGCCCGTCGTCCGTCCGTCGAGCCACCCGCGGTCCAGGGCCGCCCGAAGGATCTGGAACGTCAGCGGCACCGGGTTGTGCCCGCGGTGCGGGTACCCTCCGTGCGCGGACTCGCCGACGAGCTGGAGCAGGTGAGCCCCGCTCGGCACATCGAGCGCGGTGGGCCCGGAGTTCTCGAGCCGGAACGGGGCCGGTACCAGCGCCGAAAGACGGGCCCGGAGCGTTTCCACCTCAGCGTCGGGCCCCGCCACCACCCACGACACCGCGCGCGCGATCTGGTTCGCCGCGTCGTTCTCCGAGTGCGCCGCGAGAAGGCGAATGTGCGCCGGGTCCGCGGTCGGCCCGACGAAATCGAACCGCGTCACGGTCGCGCGCCCCGTGATGACGGGTTCGGGAGCGTGCCGGTCGGGCCAGTCCGGGGAACGATACTGCGACTTCCAGGTGCGAGCGACCTCATGGAGGCCGACGAGCGCCGTCCCGTAGGCGAGAGCGTCTTTGAGGGCGACCGGCCCGGTGAAGGAAGCGTCGAGAAAGGCGACTCCGCTCGAACCCGCGGTCGTCTCGGGGCTCCCGTCCGGGATGAGCGCCGCGTCGGCGCGCAGGATCCGCTCCGGATCGTCGGGGGCCCGGTCGCCATCGTGGGCCTTGATCGCCTCGATCCCCCCCTCTCCACCGGTCTCCTCGTCGCAGGCCGCGACCAAGCGGACGTTCCGCGGGGATGGGGGGGTACCGTTCGCCAGGCGACGCATCGCGAGCAGGCTCGCGACGACCCCGCTCCCCAGGTCGTCGGCGGCGCCGCGTCCGTACAGGCGTCCGTCGGGGCGCAGCGTGAGGGTGTGCGGGGGCGTCCGCCATCGGGGGATCTGCTCGGCCGGGACCGGAACGACGTCGTAGTGGGCGAGGATGAGCACGGTCTCGGGAGCGCCGACATCGAGGTCGACGATCACGTTCGGACGGTTCGCGTGGTGCCACTGCCCCGGCACGTCCCCCGCGACGACCGGGTCGTAGACCCGGGTCGCGAGGCCAGCAGCGCGCGCCGCCCGGACGATGATGTCCGCGGTGCGGAGGTAGTTCGGCTTCTCCCACTGCGCATGGCTGGGGTCCTCGAGGTTGGTCGGGGCGGAGGCGACCAGCTGCGTTAGCAGTCGAAGCGATTCGTCATCTCCCAGCGCCGCCGCGGCGCCGCGCAGATCCGGTTCGGAGGACGCCATCGAGCACCCGGTTCACTTGAGCGCGAACGTCACGACCAGCGAGCTCGTGAGCAGCAGGAGGAAGGTCGCCACGAGCATGTTCGTGAACATTGAGAGGGTGTCGCCGAGCGAGGTCAAAAGCCGAGCGGTAAAGCCCGGCCCGAGCACCTGTACGCCGGGCACGCCCTTCGACCCGAAGTAGGCCTGGGCCGGGGCGAGGTCCGCCTTCGCCCGCGTCAGAACCTCGACCGCGTCCCGTGTCAACGCCTCGACCGAGCGTCGCTCCCCGACGGGGTTGATCCCGCCGTCGACCTCGTGCACCACGTGATTGTCGGTCGTCAGCACCTCCGCTACGTCCACGACGGTCTCGAGGGCCCGCACGATCGGGTCGCGAAATCCACGCACGAGGTTGTTGCCGTCGATGAGCACGTATCCGGTCGTGCGGCCGGCCGCCCGAACGACGAGGGCCCGGATCCCCTGGGGTCCGATCCCGTTCGTGCCGATGCTGTAGTCCGCGCGCACGGAAACGCCCACTTCGAGGGCACCCGTCGTCGCCGCCGCCCGCGCCGCGTCCACCGCCGCGCGGGTGTCCCGTACCAGCTTTTCCGCCACGGGGGTTCCGTAGGTGATGTCGCCGCGCCCCTCGATGTAGGAATTGTGCGCGTCGACCAGCGCCAAGCGCAACTTTCCGTCCCGACCCAGTTCCCGGTCGATGCGGTCCGCCACGCTGAACGCGATGTCATCGGTCGGTTCGGGGGCCTGCGTCACCATCACGAGAGCCACATCGCCGATCATCTGCGCCCGCGCCAGGCTCCCCGGATAGGGGGACACCAGGGGGCTCGCGGTGCCGGCGAGTGGAGCGGAGAATCCGGACAGGATCTCCCGCCCGGCCGAGCCAACCTTGTTGACCTCGGCTTCTGTCGGCAGGTCGAGGTCGTGGTCGCACGGGGTGTGCGGCACGAGCACGACCCCAGCCGCTGGGCCCAGCTGGTCGGCCAGCTTGCGGGGGAGGTCGGATGCGCCGAGCGCGGCGAACGGACCCGGATGCACCGTTGGCAGAGCGATCGAGGCGCGGGCGTGACCGTTGCGGAAGAACGAAAGGAGGCTCACCCGCAGGTCGACCGGTGCAGCGAACTTTTGGAAGAACGCCTCGAGCTGCCCCGTTGACTGGGGATCACGAAGGCCCACGTGGTCGAGCAGCGGGCGGATCAGCGAGATCCCCGAGCTTTGGAACTCGCGCTGCAGCGGTCGGTCCGCCGCCCGCAGCAGCGCGACCGCGCAGAGGAACCCGATGACGAGGAAGAAGGACGCCGCGACGACCACCCGGAGCGTCGGCGGTGTCAGCAGGTACAGGCCGACCAGCGAGAGAACGGGTTGCAGGAGAGCGGCTGGCAAAGAAAGCCCGTGATGGGCTCGTGAGAGTCCGTACAGGCTCATCTGGCGGAACCACACCGCGGGCCCCGCGAGGAACGTCGCGAGGAAGATCACGCCCGGTGTCTGGGAGGGCCAGAGAGCGAGGGCCCCGCGCCACACCAGCGCGATCGGGAGCTGGAGGACGAGGACCACCAAGCTCAGGAAGATCGCGCGATGCATCTCGAGGCGGCCGCCGAGGACCGCGGCGAGGGGACTGGTCACCCCGGCAGCGAGGAGAGCCGGCACGGCGAACACGAGAAGAAAGGCCTCGAACCAAAGCTGAAGACCCGGGCCCCACAGAACCAGGGCGAGCAGCCCGCTGACCGCGAGGATCCCGCCGACCGCGACGGGCGCCGACGGCGCCCGGAACAACAAGGTGCTGCGGTGGGGGATACCCGTCCCGTCCGATTCGACGGGCCGAGACTCAGGCGGTGCGGTCACGTCGCACCTCCGCGAGGATCGCGCGGAATCCCTCCCCCAGGCCCCGCTCTTCGGTGATCGTTCCGGTCACGAGGAGCTGGGCGCCGGCGTCCAAGAGCGCGCGTGCGTCCGGACCCGTGCGGATCCCGCCTCCCACCACCAGCGGGACCGAGAGGACGGTCCGGACCTCTCGGACCATGTCGGCGGGCACGGGGGAGGGGGCACCCGATCCCGCTTCGAGGTAGACAAATCGCATCCCGAGGAGCTCGGCGGCGAGAGCGTACCCGGCGGCCAGGTCCGGGCGCTCGCGCGGAACGACATCTACCTGGCCGACCTCCCCGACGCGCATGCCCGGCGCAATGACGAGGTACCCCAACGGGATCGCCTCGAGGCCCATCTTCCGGACAAGGGGGGCGGCCCGCGCGTGAGTCCGGATGACGAGGTCGAGGTTCCGCGAATTCAGAAGGCTCATGAACAGGACCGCGTCGGCCCTCGCGGTCAACGACCCCGCCCCCTCCGGGAAGATGACCACGGGCACTTGGACCTCGGCCTTCACCGCGGCAGCGGTCTCGTCCATCACTTCGCGCGAGATGCCCGTCGAACCTCCGAGGAGGATGACGTGGCTCCCCAGGTCGACCGCCCCTCGCGCCACGCGCGCCGCCTGCGCGCCCGGGGACTTGTCCGGGTCGATGAGCGTGACGTGGACCGGCCCTTTTTCCAGCTGCTCGTGGAGGTACCGTTCCACCCGACCGGGCCCGGGGGCCGCGGTCACCGGAATGCCACCGCCAGGAAGGCGAACAGCGCGATGGTCATCGCGAGCTTGCTCATCGACTGTTCCCAGTGCAGGTGAGTTGGGAGCCGGGCGACCGACACGACGAACACCGCATCCGCCGCGACGACCAAGGCGAGGTAGATAATCCCGGCGGCGCTCGCGAGTTGGACGAACCAGAACAGCGGCACGAAGCTGAGCGCGATCGCCGCGCCGACCGAGGCGCGAGCGACCCCGCCGGCGACCGGCAGCCCGTGGGTCTTCGGAAGGGTCTGGCGCTCGGCGTCGCCCTCAACGTCTTCCATATCCTTGATCACTTCCCGGCTCGCCGTGGCGAGAAAGGCCATGGCGGCGAACGGTGCGACCACGACGACGTTCCCGGCAGCGGCCCCTCCGTAGAGGAAGACGAGGCCCGTGAGCGCCGCGACGACGAGATTCCCCCCCAAGCCCGCGGCCTTGAGACGGAACTCGTACGCCAGCATGGCGGCCAGCGCGATGGCGAGGATCACGCCGACGAGCGGCTCGACCAGGATCACCGGGAGCGCCGACTCGATCCCTCCGGCGAACAATCCGACCGCGAGCATCCGGGCACCGGGAACGGAAATCTCGCCGGTAACGAGAGGTCGCCCCGGATGGTTCACGCGGTCCCCCGCGATATCCTCGAGGTCGTTGAGCACGTTGCCGCCCGCGGTGACGAGCGCTGTCGAGACTCCGGCGAGGATCAGGAGGGCCCAGAACTCCGCCGAGCCCGCGATCCCGGCCGCGTGCGCGACCAGGCCCCCGACGATGGTACCGATGAACGAGACCGCGAGGTTCCCGGCGCGGACGATGCGGAGGGCCGGATGCACGCCGGGGGATGGCGAAATGAGCCGCTTAACCGTTTGGTTGAAGGCGGCCTGTACTTCCGAGAACCGGCGAGTTTATCCTTCCAGTTCCTGGCGCTCGGACGGACGCGGTCCCGGGCTGGGGCCGGGCCGGTGCTCCGCCGACCCGGGACGGACGTCGCACCTCCCGCTCACCCGCGCTCGGGTCGACCCGCGAGTTATATGCGCCGCGGACTCGCATCCGAGCGATGCCAACTCGTCGTCCGCAGCGCCCCCGCGTGCGACGCTTCTCGCTGGTGAACGGGCTTCGCGTCCTCCTGGCTCCGGAACCCGCAAGCCCGACCGCCAGCGTCTGGGTGTGGTACCGCGTCGGGTCAAAGAACGAGCACCCGGGCATCACGGGCGCGTCGCACTGGGTCGAGCACATGTTGTTCCAGGGCTCGCCCCGGTACGGGAAAGGAGAGACCGACCGGGCGGTTGTGAGCGTCGGCGGACAGCTCAACGCCTTCACCGACACCGACTTCACCGCCTACTACACGACGGTGCCCCGGGAGCATCTCGATGTTCCGCTCGACATCGAATCGGATCGGATGACCCGGGCGTTGATCTCCGACCGCGAAGTCGAGCGGGAACGGACCGTTATCCATTCCGAGCGCGAGGGCAATGAGAACTGGCCCGAGTTCCGGGTCGAGGAAGAGCTGTATCAGCTGGCCTTTCGGATCCACCCGTACCGATGGGAAGTATTGGGCCATCGCGTCGACATCGAACAGTTGACGGCCCCGCAGCTCCGGGATTACTACCGTCAGTACTACGGTACCCGGAACGCGGTACTGGTCGTTGCCGGCGGATTCGACGCGGAGGCGGTCGCGCGCGACGTGCGCCGGCGGTTCTCTCGTCTGCCCGCCGGGGGCCGTTATGTCGGTGTCGCTGAGGTCGAGCCGCCGATCCGTGGCGAGCGGCGCGCGGAGCTCGTCGGACCGGGGACGACGCCGATCCTCCAGATCGGATGGCGTTCGCCCGCGATCCATGACGCCGAGACGCCCGCGACGATGCTGCTGGACACGATCCTCGGCGGTGAGTCCCGGCTCTTCTCCGCCGGCGGCGGATGGGGAAGGGCCAGCGAACACCCGTCCGCGCGCCTCTACCGCGCGCTCGTCGACCCGGGGCTCGCCGTCCGGGCCACGAGTGAGTGGCGCCCGCGCGAGTATCCCGGGCTCTTCACGATCCAGGTTCAGGCCGCGCGGAATGTGTCGTTGGACCGGCTCGAGACGACCGTCGAGGCGACCCTCGAGCGGTTCAAGCGCAGCGGGCCTACGCGGCGCGAGATCGACGACGCGCGCACCAAGATACGGCGCGGGGCGGCGCTCGCGTACGAGGGTGCGACCCGCATCGGGTTCCGGCTCGGCTACTTTGCGACGGTCGATTCTCTTGAGCTCGAAGACCGGCTCTATCGCTCGCTGCTCCGGGTCTCGGCGGAGGAACTCCGGGGCCGCGCCCGCGCATTGTTCGACCCGTCCGCCCGGGTGGTCGTGCGATTCACTCCGACCGGTGGAAGGTACGATGAGTAACACGGATCCGCTGAAGCTGGAGTACGCCTCGACCCGCGACGGCCTGCGGGTGGTCCGTCAGCCCGCTCCTCCGGGGGCGGCGAGCTTCTCGGCGACCTACGTGGGACCGGGGGGCTGGGGATTCGAACGGCGCGGTGAGGAAGGGACCGCCCGGTTCGTCAACCACCTGATCACGAGCGCAACGCAGAGATTCGACCGGGTCGAGCTCGCCCGCCGGCTCGACGCGGCCGGAGCTACCCTGACGCGACAAGCCAGCCCGGAGTCCGCCGAGGTGACGATCTGGGGGCCGGCGCCGGACTGGGCTCGGTTGCTCGCTCTGCTCGCCGAGGTCGTTCTCTACCCTCGCTTTGACCCCGACGACATCGCACGGATTCGCCGACAGTTCCTGGAGCGACAGTTGCGCGAGATGACCCAACCCGCGCCGCGGGCCGAACGGGAAATGCTCCGGGAGATCTTCCCGGAAGGGCACCCGTACCGAGCGACCGGCACCGGGGTAGGGAAGTCGGTCGCGCGTCTCTCGCGGGCGACGCTCCGAAAATTTCACCGCTCGCACTACACCGGCGACGGGGGCCTACTCGTGATCACGAGCTCGGCCCGCTTCTCGGCCCTCCAGTCCCGCGTTCGTGCGGCGTTCCCGGCGTGGCCGGAGTCGGGACCGGAGCCGCTCCGGGTACCGGCGCCGCCGCGCAAAAAGCACCGTCAGCGGAGGGTCGAGCTCGCGGGGCGCTCACAGGTCGAGATTCGACTGGGCGGGCCGTCGATCCCTCAGGATACGCCGGAGTTCCCGGCCGCGTTCCTCGCCAACGAAGTACTGGGGGGCCGGCCGCTGCTGTCGCGCCTCTTCCAGCGCGTGCGAGAGCAGAACGGCCTCGCCTACCACGCCTCCAGCCATCTCGACACCATGCGCTCGGGCGGGATCTGGACCGCGCAGGCCGGGACGGGCGCGGACCGGTGGACCCGAGTGGTACCGATGCTCGAGGAGGAAGTCGAGCGCATCCGCACGGCCCCCGTGCCGAGACCGGAACTGAACGCGATCCGCCGGAGCGCGGTGGGTGAGATTCCCCTCGCCCTCGAATCGACCGCGGAGGCGCACGAGCTCGCGGTCGATGTGGCATATCACAACCTCCCCGAGGATTACCTGCTCCAGTGGCCGGAGCGCCTCGCCGAGGTGACGCCTCGCTCGGCCCGGGAAGCGGCCTCTACTGCGTTCGAACGTCGGGGCTCGGTCACCGTCGTCGTCGGTCCGCTCGAGGGCCGGCACTGAGGCACCTCGGGGGCCGCGCACGTGCCAATACGCACTTATACACCCTCGTGCTACGGAGGCTCATGCGGCCCCAGATGAAGGGAGAGGCTCCCGCGCAGGGGATGCTTCGAAAGAACATCACCATCACTCCGGACGAGGAAGAGTTCCTCGCGCGCCACCCTGAGATCAACCAGAGCGCGCTGTTCCGCCAGATCGTGGAGAGCCTGATGCTGGCCGAGCGCAGCCCGAGCGTCGCGTCGACCCAGCAGGTCCGCCTCGGCCGGGCGGTCTACCGCTCCGGGGCGATCATGTTCCAGAAGCCGAGCGAGAAGCGCCGGTAGACCGGCCGTTCACCACTCGGGGCGGGGAGTCACCGTCTCGCAGCCGCGGCGCGACCGCATCGAGCGCGGGGTGCCGGGCATCTTCGGCGCGCGCAAAGAGGAAGCCTTCGGCCCCGGGAGTCTTGGCGATCGCTTCCACCGCAGTGGGACGCGCGAGGTCGACGAGGGCGTGTTTCGAGACGAGGTGGCCGAACGCCCACCTCCGACGGAGCGCGAGGTCGGTGAAGTGCGGGACGTAGTGACCTCCGCCGATCCCGACCGCGACGCGGTCGCCGGGCTCCGCGGAGATCGAGCGTAACCCATCGGCCAGGATGCGGACAGCGTTGGCCGAAGGGGCGAAGGCGACTCCGAACCCGATCTCTGCGAAGAACGCGGGCAGCTCGAGCTCGGGTCCGTGGTGCGTCGCCTCGAACGTGACCGGACATGCGTCGCCGCGGGCTCGTTCGTGAAGGTCCCGCAGGAGCGAGGTCATCCGAACCGGGTCGGTCGGGACGAGCGTCCGGGGCTTCCCCCCAACCTCCGCGCTCGGACCCGGATTACCCAGCGGGTGCACGGTCAGGCACTCGACGTTCCGTTCGCTGCGGTGAATGGACGGGAAGACAAGGGTCGGTCGCTCGTCGCGAACATTTGCCGGAAGTCTCCGATCCAGATGTTCGTCCCGGATGTGGGGGCCGGAGCGTCGTAGCGTCCACGCCTCGGGGGTGAGTTTCCGGATCGGCGCGCCGTCGACGTGCCATTCCGTCGCTTCCGGGGTTCCCCACCGTTCGGCGACCGCCCGCGCGATCGGGTCTACCTCCGACAGTACAATCAGGTACGGGGAGGGCATAGGCGGCCCAGCGCGGACCGGTAGAATACGTTGCGACGGCGCCCCCCCCTCGAGTTACCGCACGTCACTCCGACAGGGGGGGGTTCGGCTGAGTGAACCAGTCTTCTACCCAGAAGCGCGGGAGAGTCCACGGCGCCCGCCGGTACCGTTCGGCTGCGGAGGACGTCAAATGAACCGCCCCTTCGATCGCGGGAGGCGAGCGCCGAGAGACCCCCCCAGCCTCGCGGTGAGGATCGGTCGGGAAATGGCTCGCTGGAACTGGCGCCGAACGTTCGCCCCCCTCGCGATTCCAGCTACGCGGACCGGGGAAGGCAAAGGTCGCTATCAGACGGGCCCGGGCTTCCGCGCGATCACGACGTCCATCGCCTTTCGATGGGGAACGCCGCTGGACGTGGAAATGAACTCCACCTGCCCCGAATCCAAGATCTGCCAGTCCCCGTAGTAGCCCAGTAGTTCTCCCGAGCGGAACGGGGATGCATACGGATTCGTCGTCTGGGGCGGGATGTACGGTTTCGGCACATCGGCGTTCATGGCGTTGATCCCCCCCGGTGCCGTGTTCGCTTTGAAGTGGTTAAACCGTGCCGCCCGAATTCTTCGAGGGAGGTTGTTCAGCGCCCCCGAGCAGAACACCACGTCCACCCGATGTCCGAGTCGGTACGTCCGAATGTCCCCCACCCGAAATCGAACGTTCACCCCGAGCCGAGACGCTCGCCGCTCTGCCTTTCGGACCCCTACGCCCGAGATGTCCACGCCCACGACGCGGTAGCCCTGCCGGGCAAAGTAGATCGAATCTCGGCCCTCACCGGAACCAAGGTCCACCACGGTGCGCGGCGCCCGCGGGAGCGAGCGAGCGATCCGAACGACATCGCGTGCCAGTGCGGTCGGCCGGCTTCCCCAGTACAATCCCGGCCGAGCGTACCGTTCGTCGTAGATCGGCTCACGCAACGCGGATAGCCCCCTCGACCGGCGACATTGCCGCTTCGACGCGAGGAGACAGGCGCGCTCGGATAAGGGGTTTCCACGATGTCGGAGGTGCTCCCGGCGGGAGTTTCCCGGACCGGTCCCCGGGGACCGTCCGATTTGAACCCGCGTCAGAGGCTCGAGAGGCCTCTATCCTTGACCACTAGACTACGGGAGCGCCCCGGCTCCGTAAGGGACCCGCTCTTTGAGCCTTTCTGTGAATCGCGGTCCGCTCGGGGGCGGAGCGAAGCGCCTATGAGGTCGCTCTCGATGTTCGACCCGTGACTCCTCCCGTGAAGGCGCGGAGCGGCCACATCCTGCTCGACCCGAAACGGTCGTACAAGGACCTGGTCCGCGTCTACCCCGAGATCCACCGGCGCGTCGTTGAGATGAATCGACCGTTCGTGAAGGAGACCGACCCCCTCCTCCCCGAAGTGCTCCTGGACGAGAACCTCCGCGACCTGAAAGGGGACCGAAAGCCGACGGGGTACAACCGCCAGGACGCTTTCGGGCTCCGATTGATCTTCCCGCTCTCCGACGAGCGTCGCGCCGAGTTCTACTTCACGAAGCCCGCGCGCTGTCAGGAGGTCGTGCAGATCACCGAACAGGTCTCGGTGCTCCTGCGGCGGCGCGGGATCAAGCATACGGTCGAGTACGACCGACTGCCCCTGGGCCCGCCTCGCGGACCGCCCGGACTGCCGCCGATCGGTGCGGCCACCCCGTTCGGCTCGAACTGACCGCGGAGTCTACGGTTCGGTCGGGGGCCGTCGGAACGGCCAGAACGCCGGCGCCGGTGTCGAGGCGGGTGGCGGAGGCGATGCCGGCGCCGGGGCGGTCGACGCGGCGGCCGCCGGTGCCTCGCCCTGGAGCAGACGGAGCGCCTCCCGGGCCTTCTCGAGGGCGGCGGCGTAATCGGTGTCCCGGAGGCGGATCGATTCCGCGAGCAGGAGGCGCGCCGGCGTCGTGTCGACGCGGTTCTGCTGCGCCCGCGACAGCGCGGCATCGATCAGATAGTGGAGATTCATCAGCTCCCGGTGCAGGGACTTCCGCAGGTTCAGTTCCTCTTCGGCGGCGAGCAGAGCGCGCGCGGCTTCGAGTACCTTCCCGTCGCGGTCCAGTGCCTCGACCTCCCGGAGGCGTTCCTGGACGGTACCGACGCTCACGTGGAGCCCCTCGTGGGCGAAGTTGAGTTCGGTGGCCACGTCGCGTAGACGGCGGGAGAACGGCTCGCGCACGGCCTTTTCCAGGGCGGGGAGCGCTTCGCCCAGGAGCCGCTCGGCGTCCGCGAGCTTCCCCGCGTCCACCGCGCTGCGCGCCTCGCTGAACGTTTGCATCACCGGTGTGGTGTCGAGCCCGAGCCGTTCGCCGACCCACAGCTGAGCCTTCAGCTCCCCGATCTGCGATTCCACGCGCTCATGACGCCGGCGAAGGACGATCTCGAGCTCGGTGCGGACGAGTTCGAGCGCCCCGGGGAAGTCGCGTTTTTCCCGGAGGGCGGCGAGACGCTGGCGGGTCTCGTCGCGACGGGCCGCCTCGCCTCCCGATACCGGGCCCGATCGCGCCGCCTCGGCTTCGACCTCACGCCACCGCACGTCGACGACCGCTTCGAACGAGCGACGGATCGCGACCTCGGCCCGGTCGATCGCCTCTCGCACCTGCTTCCACTCGCGGGCGCGGAGGGCCCCCTCGGCCTCGGTGACGATCGCCTCGACCGGGTCGATCTCGGTCGTGAGCTTCTCCCGCCGGCCCTGCTCGACGACTCGACGCAGCTCTCCGAGGGGGCCGGTGAACATCTTCTCGATCGCCCAACGCGCCATCTCGGTCGACTCGCGCGCGGCGCGGATCGTCTCCGGATACTGTCCGGCCTCCTCGAACCGACGGGCGTCCGCGAGCTTGGAGGAGGCCTCCGAGGTGTCGGCGCCGAGCCCGCTCGCTTCGGCGAGCTGGCGGTCGGCCGACCCGAGGGCGTCCCTCGCCCGCCGGTGGTTCTCGCGGACCACCACGAGGGCGTCCGAGGCGGCGAGCGCGTGTTCGAGCACCAACGGAAAGTCGCGACTCTGGAACGCCGCCTTCGCGGCGGCGACCTCGGCGGCCGCGGAGGGCGCGAGCACCCCCTCGCTGACGGCCCGATTGAGCGAACGTTCGGCCGCCTGCACGGACCCTTCCGCGACGCGACGCTGGAGGTCGACTCGCTCGAGCTCGGACTCGCTGCGGCCGGCGAGCCGCAATGCCTCGACGGCCTTCCCCTCGTCCAGCGCCATCCGCGCCTGGTGAAGCAGGTTCTCGGCGATCGTGGTGTCCGCGCCTTCGCGGCGGAGCCGGGTCAGCATCGCCTGGAAACTGGCGAGCGTCTTCGAAACGTGCTGGTAGGTGGCCTGCAGGAGCTCGCGTTCGAGCGGTCCTCCGAGCTCGACGACCCGGGCGTACTGGCGCTGGGCGAGCCCGGCCTCCAGCCGCTCCATCGCCGAACGGAGCGACGGCACCTCGACGTGCAACAGGTCGGCCTCGGCGAGCGCCTCCCGAGCCCGCTTCGCTACGCGCTCCGCGTGCTCGACGAAGCCGCGCGTGTCGACGAACTCTGCGCGCGCCTCGTCGAGGAGGGCGGACGCACCGGCGGGGACGGGCAGCGCGATGCGTCGTCGCGCCTCGGAAAGGGGAGAAAGGATCCGGTCGACGTCGACGCCCGCGCCGCGGGCGATGTCGAGGTCGCGTTCGAGGCCCCGCAGGTTCTCCTCAAGCACCGGACGAACGATCGCGATGATCTCTTCGTGAACCAGTCGGGCCTGCGTGCGGGTCGCTTCGGGCGGCGCCGTGGCGATCTCGGTCCGCATCCCCGCGAGCCGCGCGGCGAACGACTCCATCGGGATCCCGAGCCGCCGGCCGTCCTCGGTCAGCCGCTCGATGTCGGCGAGCAGCCGGGTCGTCTCGCTCCGCGCCTCCTCGTCCCGGAGCCCCTTGTCGACCGTCTCGAGAAGGCTGCGCGCCTTGTCAAAATCGAGCGCCTGGAACGCGACCCGCGCCTCACGCAGCGGGTCGTAGAACCGGCTGGTGTCACTTCCCGTCTCGCGGAACCGGCCGAGCGCTTCCTGGGCGCTGTTGAGGGTGGCGACGATCTCCTGCGCGCCGAGCAGCGTCCGCTGGGCATCCTCCTCGAGTCGGCTCGCGACCTTGTACGCCTCGGCGTACTTGGCCGCCCGCGCCGCCGACTGCGCCGTCTCAAGCTGGCCCCGGAACTTGGAGAGGTCGAGACCCATCGTGTCGAGCTCGACGAGCGCCAGCTTCGCGTGCGAGACGGACTCTTCGCTGCGAACGAGCTGCTGTTGCTGCGCGCGCTTGCGGATCTCCTGGGAGGCGCGCGACGCCTGCACGAAGTCGCCCATGTTGAAGATCTGCTGGACCTCGTCGATCTGTCGCTGGATCTCGTCGCCGGCCCCGCCCATCGACTCGAGGATGCGGCCCTCGACCTCCAGCTCTTCGACGAGCGCAGAGGCGTGCGCCGCGAACACCGCGGCGAAATCCCGCTCGGCTCGCCGGAGGCTCTCGATGGAACTGACGAGGTCGTGCTTGATGCGAAGCGTTACGTCGGCATCGGCGAGCAGCCGTCGGGTCGGCGCGGCGAGCGCCTCGTCCGGAATGTCGGTGAATCCCTTCTCCATCTCTTCGATGCGACGCGCGACGAACGGCTCGGCCGCGGAGCGAAGGGCGACCTCGACCCTGGCGAGACCCTCGACGCCCTCGGCGAGGTTTCCCGAGTCGAGCAGGGCGCGCACGTCGGTCATCGCCTGGTCGGTGTCGGGCGGGAGGAATCCTCGCTCCCGGGCGTACGACCGCACGCTGTCGAGGGCGGTCCACCGCTGCAGGAAGTACTGGAGCGCCTCCCGGCCGACCGCGAGCACGGTCTCTTTGAGTGTCTGACGGGCGCCCGAGGCCTCCGCCCGATCGAGTTGACCGCGGACCCGTTGCACCTGGGCATCGAACGTTTCGGTGGCGAAGCCGACGCGACGGAGCCGGTCGAGCATATCGACAACCGCCGAGAGCTCATCCCGCGCCGCATCCAGGTCCTCGGTGAGCCGGCTGACCCGGTCGACCGCCTCTTGGCTGGCCGCGAGGGCCTCGGAGTAGATCTTGAGCCGGAGCGCCTCGCGCGCCCGGTTCATGGCGGCGAAGACGTCACTGGGGTCGCGCCCGAGCCGGCGGGCTTCGGCGACCCGCGGTCGAACCTCATCGAGCAGCCCGGCCACGACCGCGACGATCGGCTCCTCGGCCGCCCGGCGAGCCTCGGCGAGCAGCGGGGGAATCTCGAGCGGCGTTGCAGTGGTGATGCGAGCGGCGGCCTCCTCGACCGCCTGTTGGGCCGACGTCGGGTCGACTCCGTACTCCCGCGTCGCGGCGAGCGCGATACGCAAGGAGTCGAGCGTTTGGACGCCCCGCTCGCGCAGTCCCTCCCCGACTTCGACAAGCGCGTCCTCGATCGCGCGGACCGTCTCGGGCCAACGCTCGGGCCCGGTGTCCGTGTCATCGCGGACCGCCGCCTCCAGCCGATTGGTGGAAGCGCCAAACTCGCGCGCCTCGGCCGCCATGCGCGTGGCGACCTCGCGCACTTCGTCGCGCCGCGCGCGAGCCTCGGGAAGGCCCTCCTGGAGGGACCGGCGGATCTGGTCGATCGCCTCGACGACCCGTCCCTCCTGGGCCGGGGCGGCGGCGGCGTCGAGCATCGTCTCAAACTCCTGACGCCGTGCCTCGGAGAGCTGAGCCCATTGCACGACCGCGAGCGCCCGGCGGCGCGCGGTGGCGACATAGTCGACCTGGGCGGTGACGAGCGATGACTCGACCTTGGCGAGCTGGGCGACGGTATCGGACCACGGAGCGCCCTCGGGGGGGTGCGAGAGCTTTTCGAGCTCGGTCGCGATCTCGGGCGGAACGGCGACCCCGGCGCCGGCCAGCGCGCCCGCCGTCTCCACCGTACGACGGCGGCGCGACTCGATGGAGGCCGGAACGGTCCGTGCAAGATACTCGGAGAGCGCCTTCGCTTGGAGCTCGACGCCGTCCCAATCGGAGCGACGGGCGAGCTCGTGCAATTGGCTCAATCGCTCGGGAGCTTCGGCGGGCGAGATCCCCAGGGTCTCCAGCAGGCCGACCTGGTCCTCCGCCTCCTTCTGCGCGGCTTCGGCCGACTGGCGCTTCTTCTTCAGCGCCTCGGCCTTCTCTTGAAGGATCCGGGTGAGCCGGGAGGAGCCCACCCCGCCCATGTTCCCGGACCCCGACGTAGTGTGCTCCCCCTAGATCCCCAGAACCAGCGAACGAGGATCGGGCATCCGGGACGGTCGATTCATGCGCCGACCCCCTTATAAATCAAGCGCGAGAATCGGCGGTAGTCGGGTAGGCCCAGCGCCGGCGGGCGCGGGGCGGCTCACTTCTTCATGATGCGCCGCTTGCCCATCGCGTCGATGTACTGCACTTCGCCGCCCGGGGTCAGCGTGCCCCGGACGTCCGGCTCGAGCGCGAGGAAGAACGTCTCGTACGTTTCCAGGTCCATCAACTGAACCTCGGCGTCGGTCTGCGACAGCACCTGCGCCGACCTCTTCCCGATGAGGGGCACTTGCACCTTGTGCGTTACCGGGAACACGACGCTGCGCTTGCGCTCGTCGAAGACCCCGACGGCGTCGATCCGGGCCTTCGCTTCACCGTGCTTCCCCGGTTTCGACGTCTGGATGCTGAGGATGCGGCACGGTTCGTCGTCGATGATCATGTACCGCCCCTCCTTCAGCTCGCGGATCTCCTGCTGGGTCCACGCCATCGAATTTCCTCGGGGAGCGGGGATATTCACGGCGGGATAACCCTTGCCGTGAAGCCGCGCGGCCCGGGCACGTTCGAGCCTATGATTTATTCCCGACCGACCCCTAGGTCCTCTGTCCGTCGGTAACCACCCCCTCATGGCAAATCTCCCGGAGCGACTCGATCCGAAGTCGGTTGAGCAGGAGGCGCGGGCTTTGTGGGCGGCGCAGCGCCTGCCCCCGGCCACCGGCCTCGTCGGACCGGCGGAGGGGCCGGTCGTGCACCAGTTCGAGGGTGCGTTCGCCCCCCTCGAGGCGGGTATGCTGGCCGTGCAGCGGGCGGTGGCCGCGGACGTCGACGCGCGCGCCATGATCCTCACAGGTCGACGGGCGAGCGGTCTCCTGCGACAGGAGGCGAGCACGTCTGCCACTCCGACTCCGAAGCTCGGCGAACTCCTCGTCTCGCTCGGGGTGTGGGTCGGAGGTCCCGAGGGACGCGGTTG
This sequence comes from Thermoplasmata archaeon, assembly GCA_035504595.1. GTDB lineage: Archaea > Thermoplasmatota > Thermoplasmata > Lutacidiplasmatales > UBA184 > Lutacidiplasma. The sequence continues at coordinate 27,096 of DATJRQ010000002.1, forward strand.
GGACGACGACCCCCGACGCCCGGAGGTCCAGCGGATCGCGGGTCGCCTCGCCCACATGGGCGCGATCGCGGTGCGCGACGTTTCGTTGCGGATCTGCCCCGCCTGCGCGATGGCCCGCTCCCCGGAGATGCTCGTGTATCGTGAGGAGGACGGACAGACGCTGCTCGTTCGATTTCCGTTCTCGACCGGGGATCGCCCGGTCTCCGCGCTGGTCTGGACCGACGCCGCCTGGCGTCTCCTCGGCACGAGCGTGTTGATGGTCCACCCGGACCTTCCGTATGTGATCGCACGGTACCAGCGACGCGGGTCGGAGGAGTTCGTCTTCACGTCGAAGTCCTCCCTCGCCCGCATTCGCGAATGGCTCCCCGGGGCCGATTTCGAGGTGGTCGAGGAACATCCGGGGCGACACTGGGAGGGGCAGGCGTACCTGCACCCGCTCCGCCACGAGTTTCCCATGGGCGGGAGCATGGACCCACCGGCCGGCACGATCGTCGCCGTGGCGGACGTCAGCGACTCGGGCACCGGCGTGGTACCCCTCGTTCCGGGCCACGGAGGAACGGATACTCAAATCGCCGACCGCCTCGGAGTTCCGGGGTGGCCGCTCGTCACGCCGAAGGGGCGGTTCGACGTGCTGATCGTCCACAAGTACGCCGGGCTCGAGCTCGAGAGCGCCACGGAGTTCGCCGAGCGCGACCTCGCCGAGGGGGGGGCGATCTTCGCGCGGCTCCAAGTCCGCCGGGGAGTCCCCCATTGTGCGCGGTGCGGCACTGCGCTGATCTGGGCGCCCGGTCGCGCATGGTGCCTCGAACCGTCCCGGCTGCCGGCTGACAAGGTGTCGGTCTATCGGTCGCTGCTGCCGAACGACCGACCGATCGAGCAGCTCGAGGCGGTGCCGTGGCCCGTCAGCGAGCCGCAGCGCAGCGAGGACCCGCTCGCGATCGCTCTTCTCGAATGCACGTCGTGCGACCGGCTCGAGGCGCCGGGCCTGGAGAGTCAGCGGTGCACGTGCGGCGGCCGCCGACGGTCCGTGCGGCGACGGCTGCTCCCCGCCTTCGATGCCGCCGTCTCGGCGTGGGGGTCCGCCGACCCGTTCCCGTCCGCCGACTCCGTCCGACTGTACGTCAGCGAGCGACGGCGCGCCCCTGCCCTCGTCCACCACATTGCGGCGATGAGCGGGGTCGTGGGCACCCCGGGCGAGGTCCGTCTCAGCGTCCTGCCGACGGTGCCCGAGGCGGATTTCTCCGCTCTCCTCGCGGCGCACGGCGCCGACGCGGTACGATGCGCCCTCGTCCGCGCGCAGGCGTCGGAAGGCGCGACTGCCACGTTCTCGGAGCGATGCGCGCAGGAGTCCCGCCGGCTCGAGGCGTTCTGGCGAGTCACGAGGGACGTGCTCGCCCGCATCGAGACCGGATCGCTTTCGACCTACCGTCAACCGATCGTCAGTTCGCTCGGCGAGCTCGAGCCGGAGGATCGGGCACTGCTCGCGCGATTTGAACGGATGCGGATCCAGTGCCTAGTGGACTTCGACCGTTCCGCGCCCGGTCTCGTCCACCGCCGCCTGTTGCAATTCGTCGAGAACGACCTTGACCTGTATCGCCGGTGGGTCGCCCCGCGACTCGCCGCCGACGGCCCGGTGGTCTCGAAGCGGGCCGCCCTCCGGACGCTGGTGCACACCGTCCGAGGGGCGACCCTCCTGCTCGGTCCGATCGCCCCGTTCCTCGCTGAGTCCGTGCATCGCGCGCTGAACCGCGGCGGCGCGAGCCTCTTCGAGGAGGCGGCGCTGGGGGTCGACCGGAGCCTCCTCGACGAGAACCGAACGAAGTCGTGGGACCGCTGGGTCGCGATCGTTCGCTCCGTGGAGCGCACGCGCCGTCGGGCGGGGGTGCCGGGCGGCGTCGAGCTCCCCATGATCGTGCTCCAAGTCGATTCCGACGCGGTCGGCGCGGAGCTGCGGGCCGAAGCGCCGACGATCGCTCGGCTCGTCCGTGCCGCCAAGGTCGAGGTCGGCTCCCCGGCCGGCCCCTGGTCCGGGCGGCGCCGGCAATTGCGGCCCCGCGAGTCGGAGATCCAGCGCGTCTACGCGAGTCGCGCGACGCAGATCATCCATCTCCTCAAGCGAATGCCCGAGCGCAAATCCGTCGATCTTGGTTCGCCCCAGGGGTTCACCGTCGTCCTGAACGGCCAGCCGACCCAGATCCTTCCCTCGATGGTGGAATGGGTGGAGACGTTGCCGGAGCGCTTCGTTCCCTCGCCCTGGGGCGGCGGGGAAATGTACCTCGAGCTGCCCTCGTCCTCGTTGGCAGGGCCGCCCGCGCCCCCGCCGTTGTCGCCGGACGGGTTCCGGCTCGTCGGTCGGGTCGCGCAACGGCTCCGTTCCCGGCCGGCGGCGAGCCAGCCCGCGGTCATCGTCGCCGCGACCGGAGGGCTCGCGGCCGAGCTCGCCGCGGTGGCGGTGCCGCTCGCGAAATACCTCGATGTGAGCGAGTTCCGGGTGGTCGACTCCGATGACGAGCTCCCCCGTTCGGGTCGGGGGTACGGACGCACCAAGGGCGGCCAGGGCTGGTCCTTCCACATCTCGGGTCTGCCCCCCGCCTCTCCCAAGCGGAAAGTCCGGCCGGGGCATGTCCGCGGCGCCCGCCTGCGTCCCGCCTTCGCGCCGGGGGAGCTCGCGCCGCCGGTGACCGATTTCGCCGCCGAGGATCGCGTCGCGCGGGAAGCCTCGGTCCGCTCGCTCGGGGAGGACCTGGACCGCATCCTCGGCGCGCCGCTGCTGGGGCCCGCGAAGGTCGGCCTCGCATGGGAGGCCGGTCTTCGCTCCGTGGATTCGTATCGCGAAGCGCCGTGGGCCGATCTCGCTGCGTTGCCGGGATTCGGTCCCCCACTTGCGACCGCGCTCGTCACGAAATTCGGAGGCACGGTCCCCGCCCCGCCGCCCCGAGTTCGTCGACCGACCGCCGACGCCACTCACGGTCACGGCTCGAGCGAGGCACGTCGGCCGGCCCCCGAAGTGGGATCCCCATCGGTGCCAGCGACGTCGTCTCCCCCGGCGCCGGAAACGGCTCCCCCGCCCTCGATGGCTCGGGCGGCGCCTACCCCTGGCCCGGTAACGACAGATTCAGGCCCGGAACCGGCCGCCGTCGAGGGCGTGGCCGAACCCCCGCCTCCGTTGGCACCCGTCGAACCCGTCGCGGGGCCGCCGGCGGCGGAGATCGAAGTTGAATCGTCGGGGCCGCTCTCCGACACGGACCGGGAGCCCTCCGTCGGCCCGGAACCTCCGGTGTCGTCCCGTTCGGAGGTCGAAATCCCACCCGAGCCCCCCGAGTCGGGAGCGGAGGCGGAAATCGCCGAGATCCCGCCCGCCCCTGCCGAGATCCCTCTTCCGGAGGAAAACCCGCCGTCGGTCGAATCGGGTCGTCCCGACGATCCCGCGCTCGACGAGGAGCCGATGGTAGGTAGGGCAGTGTCTCCTGCCGACGTCGAGCCCGCCCGGGAGAGCCCGACGACGGCTCCGCCCGAGAGCGCGCCACCGGTGCCGGGGCCCACCGTGCCCCTCGGAGAGGCTGAGTCCCCGACCGCTGGCGACGGTTTGGAAGCGCCCACGATTCCCGAGGCCGTTCCCCCAGCGGTCGC
>DATJRQ010000003.1:0-92031 GCA_035504595.1 Thermoplasmata archaeon
GGTCGGACCCCCCGCAGCAACCCCGCGACGTACACGGGCGTGATGACGCCGATCCGCGAGCTGTTCGCGAGCCTTCCGGAAGCGAAAGCGCGCGGCTTCGCGCCGGGCCGGTTCAGCTTCAACGTCGCCGGGGGTCGGTGCGAGGCGTGCGAGGGGGACGGCGTCCTCCGCTACGAGATGCACTTCCTCCCCGACGTGTACGTCGCGTGCGAGGAGTGCGGCGGTAAGCGGTTCAACGAGGAGACGCTCCTCGTGAAGTTCAAGGACAAGACGATCGCCGACGTTCTGGCGATGACCGTGGACGAGGGGCTCGCCTTCTTCCAGCACCACCGCCGCATCGAGTCGCGCCTTCGGCTCCTGACGGAGGTCGGGCTCGGATACATCAAGCTCGGGCAGAGCGCGACCACGCTCTCGGGCGGCGAGGCGCAGCGGATCAAGATCGCCTACGAGCTCGCCAAGCCCCCGACCGGGCGGACGCTCTACCTCCTCGACGAACCGACGACCGGCCTCCACTTTGCGGACGTCGAGCGGCTCCTGTCGGTGCTGTTCCGACTGCGCGCCGGCGGGAACACGGTCGTGGTCATCGAGCACAACGTGGACGTGCTGAAGTCGGCCGACTGGCTCATCGACCTCGGTCCCGAGGGGGGCGGCGCGGGCGGCCACGTCGTCGTCGCGGGTACTCCGGAGGAGGTCGCGCGGACCCCCGCGTCGCACACGGGCCGGTTCCTGAAGCCGGTGCTCCGCCTCCCGGTGGCGGTCCCGCAGCGTACCTCGCGCCGATGAGCGGCGGACGAGCTCCCGAACTCCCCGCGTTCGTCCCGGCGAGCGCCCTCGCGGCGGCGTCCGGGGAGGGGTTCCGAACCGGGCCGGACGCGCCCGGGGTCTACCTGTTCCGGTCCGCGCGAGGGGAGGTCGTCTATGTCGGGAAGGCGCGGAGCCTGCGACGACGAGTCCTCGACCACCTCCGGGCGAAGATCGAGAAGGACGGCACGATCATCGCCCAGAGCGCGTCCGTCGAGTTCGTGCCCACGTCGACCGAGCGGGAGGCGCTCCTGCTCGAGGCGAGCCTGGTCAAGCAGTACCAGCCGCCGTACAACGTACTGCTCAAGGACGACAAGAGCTACCCGTACCTCGCCGTCACCACGGGCGAGGAGTTTCCCCGGATCCTGCTCGTGCGGCGCCCGCGTCGTCGCGCGGGCACGCTCCTGTTCGGCCCGTACACCAGCGCTCGGGAGGCGCGCGGCGTCGAGCGCCTCCTCGGCGACCTGTTCCAGCTGCGCCGGTGCGTCCGCCTCCCGAAGCAGGCGTGCCTGTACTACCATCTCAAGGTGTGCAGCGCGCCGTGCATCGGCGCGATCTCTGCGGACGAGTACCGCGCTCGGATCGACCGATCGGTCGCGATCCTGCGGGGACAGGCGTCGCTCGTCCGTCCCGAGGTCGAGGCGGAGATGAAGAAGGCCGCGGCGAACGAGGAGTTCGAGCGGGCCGCCCTGCTGCGGGACGCTCTCGGAGGGCTGGGCGCGCTCGCCCAGCACCAGTCGGTGATCGGGCGCGGGAGCGGCCGCGCGGATGTCGTCGCGCTCGCCTTCCCGCTCGAGGCGAGCACGCTTCGGGTCGCGGTCGGACTGCTGCGGGTCGAGGACGGCGAGGTTCGCCAGACCGAGCCCCACCTCGTGACGATCCCGCCGGACGACCTGCCCGACCCCGGCGAGATCCTCCGCCACTTCCTGACCCAGTACTACGGCGGGCGCATCGAGCTCCCCGAGAAGATCTACATCGTCGGACCACGGCCCGCCGGCATCGACGCGACGTTGGACGAACTGTTCGGCACCCGCGGGATCGAGGTCCAGTTCCGGCCGTCCGGTCGGTTCGCCTCGCTCGGGCGGCTGGCCGAACGGCTCGCGCGGGCGACGGTCGACCAGGTCGTGGCGAAGCCGGCGCCCCGCGAAGTGCTGCTCGCCCTGCAGTCGCTCCTCGAGCTCCCCCTGGTCCCGAACCGGATCGAGGGGATCGACATCTCGATCTTCCAGGGCGCGGAGGCGGTCGGGTCGCTCGTCGTGTTCGAACGCGGTCTCCCCAAGAAATCCGAGTATCGCCGGTTCCGCATCCGGACCGTGCCGGGGATGAACGACTTTGCGATGGTCGCCGAGGTCGTGCGTCGCCGCTACCTGCGCCGCGTGGCGGAGTCCGAGAAGCTCCCCGACCTCCTTCTCATCGACGGCGGCGCGGGCCAGCTGTCGGCCGCCCTCTCTTCGCTCGCCGCGCTCAACCTGACGGAACCGATCCCGACCATCGGGCTCGCGAAACGGGAGGAGGAAGTGTACCTGCCGGATCGCGCCACCCCGCTCCGGCCGAACCCGAACGCCGCTCCGATGCTGCTCCTGCGGGCCGTCCGGGACGAGGCGCACCGCTTCGCGGTGACGTACCACCGCACCCGGCGCCGCATGCGGCTGCGCGAGGAGTTCGAGGACGCGCGCGGGGTCCGGGCGGCGCCGGGCGCGGGCGGCGCGTAGCGCGCTGGCTCACCGGCGCTTCGGCCGGCGTACGTCGATCCAGGTCATCTCCGAGGTCGCGACGTCGTCCTGCCAGAGGGCCCCGATGATCTCCCCGATGTGCATCGTCTCCTCGATCGTCGCCTGAAGGTACCCGTCGCGGACGGTGTAGCGGCCCTTCATCCAGAACGCGGAAACGCGCGTCGACAGTTGCTTCGCAGTGAGGTCCCGCGTGACCCGGGTCACGTCGGACCAGACGCGCTCGGCGTACGCGTCGAGGCCCTTCCAGTCCTTCGGGTGCCGCGCCGCGTTGTCGAACAACGCTCCGAGCTCTTGGTCGGAGTTGCGCCCTCGGTTGATGAAGAGGACCCACACCTCCTGAACATTGACGATGTGGACCAAGGTGTCGAACAGGGAGTCGTGACCGATCCCCCGGCGGCGGAAGGCCGACCTTCCCGGCAGCCGACGGACCCTTCGGACGAACCGCTCGTACAGGTCGTGGTCGTACTCGACGAGCGCCCGCACGTCGGCCGGGCCGAATCGGGTCGGACGCGCCATGCGAACCGACACCGCGGCGACGGCTTAACGGCGGCGGAACCCGCCTAGCGGCCGTTGCCCTTGCGTTCGGGCGTTCCGATGAACGAGAGTCCCTGAACGCGCCGGGCGACCTCCGCCGCGGGCAGCCGGCGAAGTTCCGCGTTCGGCTGGAGGATCGCCGCGTCCAGCGCCTCGGGCGGGAACGGCGTGGGAGAGCCCTCGGCGACGGCCTGGACCGCGAGCTTGAACGCCGCGTCCTCGTCCAGCTTGTCGGTGACCTTCTCTTCCAGGAAGTCGGCGACCGCCCGGCGGTTCCGGCCGATCGCGTACGCCTTCCACCCGATCGTGGCGCCGCTCGGGTCGAGCTCAACGAGCCCGGGGGCATCGCCGTCGAAGCCGCCGAGCAGCAGCGAGACCGCGAACGGTCGCGTGCCGCCGAACTGCGTGAACTGCTGGAGGAGCGTACCGAGGGCGTGACCGAGCAGCGTGTACGGGGCGGCCTCGCCGAAGGTGAGTCGGTGGCGCTGCGCCTCGACGCGCAGGAACTCCACCAGCACCCGCGAGTCCGCGATCAGGCCCGCCGTGACACACCCGAGGCCGGTGTCGATCGCGAAGCTCTTCTCGACGGAGCCCGCGTCCGCGAGGGAGCTCACGGGCAGGTTGCGGAACGCGACAAAGACGATCCCCGTCGAGTACGTCACCGCGACCGCGGTGCCGCCCATCTGGATCGCCTGCAGGGCGTACTCCACTTGGAACAGGCGCCCGTCGGGGGAGAAGACGGTGCTCGCGCGGTCGTATGCCATCTGGCCCGGTTGCATCTCCATCGCGCGAGAACCTCCGATGTTGGCCGCGCCCAGATGGGCGGGGGATTTGAATCTGCGCCCTGACGGTCCCTCGGTCTCACTTGGTGGCATCCGGCCACCACCGGAAGCGGACGAAGGCGAGCGGACCGAGGCCGGGCAACCCTTTTTACCGATAGCGGGGCGTGCATCGTCCCTCCATGGAGACGAACGGCCTCCACCTCCTCCCGATGGCGTCGAGCTACCGGGGCGAGCTCTCCCCCGCGTGCTCCCAATGCAAGGAGGGACGCAAGATGGTCCTGTTCGTGACCGGGGTCTGCCGGTTCCGTTGTTTCTACTGCCCGGTCTCCCCGAACCGCAACCAGTTCGACGTGACGTACGCGAACGAGCGTCGCGTCGAGACGGACGGGGACGTGATCGCGGAGGCCCGCGCGATCGGGGCGGGCGGCACCGGGATCACCGGCGGCGACCCGCTGGGGGTCGTCGACCGCGTCGAGCACTACGTTCGGCTCCTGAAGTCGGAGTTCGGGCCCGAGCACAACATCCACCTGTACACCCACGAGCCGAACCCGGAGAAGCTGCGGCGGCTCGCGGAGGCGGGACTCGATGAGTTCCGCCTGCACATCCCGCACTATCTGTGGGGTTCGCTCTCCGGGGCGGGCGGCGCGTACCGTTCCGTTCTCGAGGCCGCACCCGCGTGGGGGATCAAGCGGGGGGTCGAGATCCCCGTCCTTCCCGAGAAGGAGGCCGAGCTCCGCCGCCTGCTGCTCGCGCTCGACGAGATCGGGGTGGACTTCGTGAACCTGAACGAGCTCGAGTTCTCGGAAACCAACGAGGAGAAGCTCCACGAGCGAGGATACCGCGTGGACGCCCGGAACGGCTGGGGGGTCCGGGGGAGCCGGGCGGTCGCGGAGCGGATTGTTCGCGAGATGCGCCTCTCGGTCCCGGTGCACTACTGCTCGTCGCGTTTCAAAGACGGAGTCCAGCTCAAGCAACGGCTGCTGCGACGCGCCGAACGCACCGCCCCGGCGTTCGCGGAGCGCACCCCCGACGGGACCGTGGTGCTGGGGATCGTCGAATCGAGCGGGCGCGGCGAATTTTCGCGCTGGGCGTCGCGGGTGGTCGCTCGGGCGAGATTGGGCGACGGGGATTATCGGCTCGACCCGGCCCGTCGGCGCCTGGAGCTCGCTCCCGAAACCTTGCGCCGGGTCGCTCGTCGTTTGCCGTGGCCCGCCTTCGAGATCGAGGTGTACCCGACGGAAGACGCGCTCGAGGTGGAGCGGAACCCGCTCAACGAGTCCGCTCGCGTCAGCACCGGCGCGGCGGTCGAGGGCACGTAGCCCTCGTCGCATTCGTGGCCGCCGTAGGTCAGATATCGCCGATCTCCGCGGCGATGCTTGATCGAGCACGGTCCCCATCCTTCGTCCTCGGCCCCGTACCACATCGGACAGTCCCGGCAATGGAGGATCTTCTTCGAGCGGATCGGCGGGTGCGGAAGCTTCATCGTGACGAGCCCCCGGCCACGAGCAGGTCACGCGAACGAACGACGCCCGCCATCAGTTCCGCGACCGTGACCGGGCCCACGCCCCCGGGAACGGGGGTGAGCGCGCTCGCCCATCCGTCGAGCGACACGGGGTCGGCATCCCCGACCGCGCGCGCGCCCCCTTTCACGGACGGGTCCGGGACGCTCGACAGGCCGACGTCGACGACCGCGGCGCCCTCGGGAACGACCGCCCGGTTCATCAGGCCCGGCTTTCCGACGCAGGAGAAGATGGTTCGCGCGCCGGCGAGGGCCCGCGCAAGGTCGGCGGTCCGACTGTGCGCGATCGTCACGGTGGCGTTCATCCCGTCCCCGCGGCCCGCCAGACAGATCGCGAGGGGGAGCCCGACGGTCTCCGAACGGCCGACGACCGCCACCGAGGACCCCTCGATCGCAAGGTGGTAGTGCCGCGCGATGTCGATCGCTGCGAGGGCCACGGCGGGGACATGCACCGGTCGCTGCGCGACGAGGCGTCCGAGATTCACCGCGCCCACGCCGTCAACATCCTTTTCCGGGCGCAGGCGGGAGATCGCGTTCAGGAAATCGAACGGGGCCGGTAGCGGATGCTCCAGCAGCACGGAGTGGACGGTGGCGTCCCGGTCGATCGCGTCCAACCGGGCACCGAGTTCGCGCGGGCCGTCGCCCACCGCGAGCTCCTCGTCGCGGAAGCGGACGCCGACCGCCTCGGCGGCCTTGGACTGCCGTCGCAGATAGAACCGGAACGGGCTGTCGACGCCGCGGTGCACGCTCACGAGCGACGGGACGGGGTCCGCCCGCTCCCGCAGTCGGGCGCGGGTGCGCTCGTTGACCGATTCCGCGACCGGTTTTCCCTCGAGTCGGTCGGTCAAGACGGGCGCCCCCGGACCGAGCCCGGCTCGATAGATAACGAGCGGCCATCACCGGCGGTCCGGACGAATCGCGCGCGGTTTCGGGGTATCGAGTTACCTCGAACGCCCCTAAGTGATTTATAGAGACCTCCGCATTGTTCCGGCGGCGAACCGCCCGAGTACTACGGGTCGCGACGCCGGCATGGCAGAAGGCACGGATACCCCGTCGAGCGAGACTTCCGAGCCCCAGCCGGTCCAGGACCTGGACGAGTGGGGTCGCACTCTTCCGTTCCAGTCGACGGCCCAGATCGAGGTGCCGCCGCGCCTGCTCGACCAGGTCATCGGCCAGGACGACGCCGTCGAGGTCGCGCGCAAGGCCGCGACCCAGAAGCGGCACATGATGCTCATCGGCGAACCCGGCACGGGCAAGAGCATGCTCGCCCGGGCGATGGTCGATTTCCTGCCGAAGGAACAGCTCCAGGACATCCTCGCCTACCCCAACAACGAGGACCCCAACGAGCCGAAGATCCGCGTCGTGCCCGCGGGGAAGGGCAAGGAGATCGTGGCGGCGCAGAAGCTGGAGGCCGCCCAGAAGAAGGAGCAGCGCACGATCCTCTTCATCGTCGTGGCGCTCGCCGTCTTCGCGTTCACGCTGTACATCGTCCTGACGACGCGCGACCTCACCGCGCTCCTGGTCGGGATCCTGATCGTGTTCATCATCTACGCCCTCGTCCGGTTCTCGGGCGGCCGCAACGACAGCGGCGTCGGGGTGGCCAAGCTCCTCGTTTCGCACACGGCGGACGACCGTCCCCCGTTCATCGACGCGACCGGAGCCCACGCGGGGGCCCTCCTCGGCGACGTCAAGCACGACCCGTTCCAGTCGGGCGGCCTCGAGACGCCTCCCCACGACCGGGTCGAGGTCGGGGCGATCCACCGGGCGAACGGGGGCGTACTGTTCCTCGACGAGATCAACCTCCTCAAGATCGAGAGCCAGCACTCGCTGCTGACCGCACTGCAGGAGCGCAAATTCCCGATCGTCGGCCAGTCGGAGCGCTCGGCGGGTGCGATGGTGAAGACCGAGCCGGTGCCGTCCGATTTCGTGCTCGTCGCCGCGGGCAACATCGACAGCGTCCAGACGATGCACCCGGCGCTGCGCTCGCGGATCCGGGGGTACGGCTACGAGCTGTTCGTCAAGACGACGATGCCGGACACTCCGGAGAACCGGATGAAAGTCGTCCGGTTCGTGGCGCAGGAGGTCACGAAGGACAAGAAGATCCCGCACTTCGACACCGCTGCGGTCATCGAGGTCGTTCGGGAGGCCCAGCGCCGCTCGGGCCGCTCCGGTCAGCTCACGCTGCGGCTTCGCGAGCTCGGAGGCCTCGTCCGCGTGGCGGGCGACATCGCGCTCTCCGAGGGGGTCCCGATGGTCCACGCCGAGCAGGTGGTACGCGCGAAGCGCGCGAGCCGCTCCCTCGAGCAGCAGATCGCGGACCGGTACATCGAGCGCCGCAAGGAGTACCGGATGTTCTCTACCGAGGGCGCGGCCGTCGGGGTCGTGAATGGCCTCGCCGCGATCAACGCCCAAACCGGAATGGCCGAGTTCTCCGGCATCGTCCTCCCGATCGTTGCCGAGGTGACGCCCGCCCAGACGCGCGACGGAGGGGTCGTCGTTGCAACGGGCAAGCTCGGAGAGATCGCGCGCGAGGCGGTGCAGAACGTCAGCGCACTGATCAAGAAGTACACCGGCGAGGACATTTCGAAGTACGATATTCACATTCAGTTCGTGGGCACCTCCGACGGCGTCGAGGGCGACAGCGCGTCCGTCTCGATCGCCACGGCGGTGATCAGCGCCCTCGAAGGCGTCCCGGTCGATCAATCGGTCGCGATGACCGGCTCGCTCTCCGTCCGGGGCCAGGTCCTGCCCGTCGGCGGCGTCACGGCGAAGGTCGAGGCGGCCGCGGACTCCGGCATCAAGCGGGTTCTGATCCCGCTGGACAACATGGAGGACCTCGTGCTCGAATCGCGCTACCGCGGGGCCGTCGAAGTGATCCCGGTCGCGACCCTCCGCGACGTGCTGAAGTACGCGCTCGTCGGCCAGGGCTCGAAGAAGGAGTCGCTCCTCCAGCGCCTCGCCGCGATGGTCCACGCCACGAGTCGCTCCGGGGAGGAACTTCCCCCCGTGGCCGGGGCCGTTCCCGCTCCGGCGCCCCCGGGACGGCCGGCGGGGTCGTGACGACCACTTTCCGGACGCCGGTGCATCCGCCGCTGACGAACGTGCGATCCTTCCCGACACCGTCCGAGACCGACGAGGCGGAAGAGGACGAGAACCGGTTCATCAACCGGCCGTGCTACGAGTTCAACCGCCAGCTCCTCCCCGCGTGGAACGACAAGCACTGCTCGCACTGCCGTCACTACCTGACGGCGCGCTGCCCGCACATCGACGAGTTCCTGGACGACGTGGAAGATTTGACCCCCGAGTGATATCGGCGCCCCGGTGCGCGCGCTCCTCGTGGGTCGGTTCCAACCGTTCCATCACGGACACCTGTCGGTCGTCCGCGAGATTCGCACGACCCGCCCGAACGAGGGACTGATCCTGGGGGTCGGAAGCGCCCAGGAGTCGTACACCTGGAAGAACCCGTTCACCGCCGGCGAGCGCCTCGAGATGATCGGCCGCGCGTTGCGCGAGGCGGAGATCTCCGGTGTCGAGACGATCCCGCTCCCCGACATCGATCGGCACGGTCTGTGGGTGCGGTACGTCGAAACGATGGTGCCCCCGTTCGGGCGTGTCTACACCAACAACCCGCTCACCCGGCTCCTGTTCGAGCAGGCCCGGTACACGGTCGACAGCCCCCGGCTGGTGGACCGAGGTCGGCTCGAGGGCGAAGCGATCCGCATGCTCCTCGCGACCGGCGGCGACTGGACGAGCCACCTTCCGCCCGCGGTCGTCCGGTACCTTGAGGAATTCGACGCCGCCGCGCGACTCCGGGTACTCCGCACCGGTGAAGGGCGATCGTCGGGAGGACCGCCGGTGTGACGTCGCCGGACCCCGAGACCGGGCGGTTCGGTCGATCGAGGGCCCGGTTCGAGCCCCTGCCACCCTGGGTCGGCCCGTCGACCCGCCTCGTGCACGGCGCCCGGCGGCCCGAGCGGAACGCGGGCGCGGTCGTTCCCCCGATCTACCAGACGAGTACGTTCCACTTCCCGGCCGAGCACTCCGAGGCGGAGGGCCCCGGTGAGACGCACCTGTACTCCCGCACGGACAACCCGACGCTCGAGGGGCCGGCGGAGCTCGTCCGCCAGCTGGAGGGTGGGGAGGCGGCCCGGCTCTTCGCCTCGGGAATGGGCGCGCTCGTTGGGACCGTCCTGTCCCTCGTTCGGTCGGGCGACGAGGTCGTTGCGGCGGGCGGCCTGTACGGTGGCACGACGGACTTCCTGACGGACCTCCTGCCCCGGTATCGCGTCGCGACTCGGGCGCTGGCGGACCGTGAGTCCGACTCGCCCGAGGGCCGGCTGACGAACCGGTCCCGTCTCGTGATCCTCGAGACCCCGACGAATCCCTTGCTGCGCGTGCACGACATCGCGCGGTGGGCGTCGGAATGCGACCGCGTGGGAGCGCTCCTGGTCGTGGATAACACGTTCGCCACGCCCATCAATCAGACCCCGCTAGCGCTGGGGGCTGACCTGGTCGTGCACAGCGCCACCAAGTATCTCGGGGGGCACGCCGACCTTTTGGCGGGCGTGGTGGCCGGTCCGCACTCGCTGGTCGATCGGATCGACGAGCTGGGGTACCTCGGCGCCACGCTCGACCCCTTCGCGGCGTTCCTCCTCGCTCGCAGCCTGAAGACGCTCGCGCTTCGGGTGGAGCGGCAGAACGCGAACGGGGCGGCGGTGGCCGCCGCGGCGGCCCTCCACCGCGCTGTCGCCCGGGTGCATTATCCGGGCCGGGCGTCCCCGGAGGACGAGTCGGTCGCAGCCCGACAGATGCGAGGTCGCGGGGGCACGCTCGCGATCTCGTTGCGGGGCGGGGCGGGGGCGGCGGACCGGTTCCTCGGTCGGCTCCGATTTGCCCATGTGGCGTCCAGCTTGGGCGGGGTCGAGAGCCTCGCGAGCATTCCCCGCCAGACGTCGCACCGGCATCTGAGCGACGCCGCGCGGCACGCCGCCGGGATCGATGACGGGCTGGTTCGGCTGGCCCTCGGCATCGAAGACACTGTCGACCTCGTGCGCGACGTGACGGAGGCGCTCGACGCCCTCGAGGACGCCCCTCGGGCGGCACCATTATAGTTGGGCTACCCTCGCTCGAGCGTTCGTGCCACCGTAGCTCAGCAGGCGGAGCGGCTGATTCGTAATCAGCAGGTCGGGGGTTCAAATCCCTCCGGTGGCTTGCTTTCCGCGACCGACGCGCCGATCGCGCTCCGGCAGCTGACCCGAAGGGTATTCAAAGTGGACCCACCCCTGAATTCTGCCGGCGAAGTTCCGTGGCGACCAGCCCGCTGTACCGCTCGCCGCCCAAGCCTCCCGGCATCTACCGGACGGCCCGGTGGCTGCGCCGGATCTCGGTGATCGTCCTCGTCGTGATCATCGTGTTCGTCGCGTTCGTCGTGTACTCCGCGGTCCAGATCACCAAGTCGCATCCATCGGTCGGGAGTTCGACCTCCCAGCTCGAGGCGAACGACACCGTCGGGATCACGTCGTCCTTGACGTTGACGAACCCGACGTACTTCGCGATCCAGCAGTTCGAGATCCAGGTGCACATCCTGAACGGGTCGGGGTTATCGCTGGTCGACACGACGGTCGGTCCGACCACGATCTCCGCCGGGGGGTCGGCGACCCTGCCGCTCGCACTGTACATCCCGATCACGGCGGAGGGCCAGTCGCTCCTCGTCCAGAATCAGAACCTGGAGTGGTACGTCTGGGGGAACGCGAGCTACGGCTACCTGTTCTCGATCTCCCTCGGCGTGGAGACGAACAAGTCGTGGGGCGCTCCGTTCGAGGGGCTGACCCTGACGGTCGGCACGCCCACGATGATGGGCGGCGCCTACTCCGTCCCCGTCACGCTCAGCTTCAACGATGACGCGAGCTTTGCCGACTCCGGCACGCTCAGCTTCCAGATCCTCCCCGCTTCGGGCCCCAGCTGCGGATCGGGGTCGTTCACTCTCGACGTGCCCCCGGGCTCGCCGTATCAGCAGACGCAATCGATCGGTGTGGCGGCCGGCTGTGATCCCTCCGGCGGGAAGGTCACCTCCGAGTTCGTCGGCGATGGGATCGACGTGGTACTGCCCCCGGAGTCGATCCCGTGAGCACCCCCCCGACGGAGGCTCCCGCGAGCCCCCCGGACGCGAGCGGCCCCACCGTGCCAGTCGGCCCGAGCCCCGGTCAGTACCGCATCCCGTCGTGGGGATGGCGGATCCTCGGCGGTGCGCTGCGCCTCGTACCGCTCGCGCTGCTGCTGATCGGAGTTCCCGTGGGTATCCTCACGTTCCTGCAGTCGAACGGCATCCCCCCGCCGTTCCCCATCCTGCTGATCGAACTGTACGGGGTCGTCCTGACCGCGCTGATCGTCGCACGGTACATCTTCCGGCCGACGAGCGGGTACGGCCCCCTCGCCATCGGGGTATCGGCGGCGACGCTCGTCTACCTGTACTACATCTTCGAGCACTCGACGTACACGCTCCGGATCCCGAACGCGCCGTTCGCGATCGGCGTGACGTTCACCGACCTGATCCTGCTGCTGATGATCGTCCCCGCGCTCACGCTCGCGGCGGGGGTCGTCACGACGGTCGAGGATGCTCGGCGGCCGCGCGAGCGGTTGCCGTTCGACTACCCGATGTGACGGGAGACCGTTCTAGCCGCCCTGGATCGTCGCTTCGACGATGCGGACCGGCGTCCGCGGCCGGTCGGAGCCGTCCCGCGGGACGTTGGCGATCTTCTCGACAACATCCTGTCCCCCTCGCACCCGACCGAAGACGGCGTGCCTGTTGTCGAGCCACGGGGTCTTCGCCACCGTGATGAAGAACTGGCTGCCGCCGGTGTTCGGGCCCGCGTTCGCCATCGAAAGGACCCCGGGTCCGTCGTGACGGAGCGTTGGTTCGAACTCGTCCTTGATCGTGTAGCCGGGGCCGCCCGTCCCATCGCCCTTCGGGTCGCCGGTCTGGACCATGAAGCCCGGAATGACGCGGTGGAACAGCACCCCGTTGTAGAACCCCTTCTGGGTAAGCGCGACAAAGTTCTCGACCGTCTTCGGGGCGCGGTCGCGGAACAGTTCCACGCGGATGTCGCCGAGCGTCGTTTTGATCAACGCGGTGGGATTCGCCATGTACCGGCGACGTGCTCGGGGTCTAAAAGCCGCGCGCTCCGCCCGCGCGTTTAAGCCCGCCTCTTCGCTAGCTTTCCCACGCGAGAGCCGCCCCGGGTGCGCTCTCCGCCGCGGGGCATGAACCGGACGATTCTTGGGATGGGGGTGGCGATCCTCCTCATTGGATTCGCGCTCATCGGCTACCCGATCGCGGTCACCGGCCAGGAGCAGTTCGACCCCATCCAGGAGCTCGGGCTGTTCTTCCTGGCCCCGGCGTTCGGCGTGATGCTGATCGGGGCGATCTCCGACGACCCCCGCGTGACGACCGTGGGGGGCGCCTTCGGCAACCCGGAGGTCGACCTCACCCGCCGCCCGACCAAGGCGCCGGTGGCGACGCGAACCGGCATCCCCTACCACCCGCACGAGCCCGTCCGCTGCCGCTTCTGCGGTGCGATCATCACGGCGGACCTATCGCAATGCCCCCGGTGCGCCCGCGCTCGCGAGTGTCGGACCTGCGGTCGGCCGCTCGGCACGGTGCTGAACCGAGTGACCTGCCCGATGTGCGCGCGGGCCGAAGCGCTTTGCAATTGCCCGCACGTCCCTCCGCGAGCCCCGACCGGGCCGGTCCGTGGGCGGAGGGCGTAGCCGCGCGCATGAACGACGAAGAGATTCCACGAGGGATCGCCACGCTGGGCGGAGCGAGCGTCATGGTCCACTTCGACGGCGCGTGCCAGCCGCCGAAGGGTCCGGGCGTCGCCACCTTCGGCTTCGTGGTCGAGGGCGAGGGGCTGTACGCCGAGGAGTACGGGCTCGCGACCCGGCCATATTCGGAGCATTCCACGAACAACGTAGCCGAGTACGTCGCGGCGATCCGCGCGCTCGAGTGGCTGCGGTCGCAAGGGTACCGGGGAGCCGTGACCGTCGCGGGGGACAGCCAGCTCATCATCCGGCAGATGAACGGCGAGTACCAGGTTCGGACCGAGCACCTCGAGGCGTACCACGAGTGGCTCCAGCGTCTCGCGAAGGAGTTCCGGTCCGTCGAGTGGCAGTGGGTCCCTCGGGAGGAGAACCGGCGGGCGGACGCGCTCTCGAAGCGTGCTCTGGACGAGGCGCGGCCCACGGCCCGACGGCTGCGCGGGGCCGACGCCGCCCCGACGCAGGACGAGGGCGAGAACACCGGGGACGACCCGGACGAAAGCGGGGACTAGCCCCAGCGGACCGTATAGACGAGCGTACGGCCCTCGACCGCCGCTCGAGCGCGGGCCGAGTCGACGTACGTGGCGAACGCGGCGGCGGCTTCGGGGGACAACTTCGGGCGCACTCCGTAGCCGCGGGGGGTCGCCTGCCCCAGGAAGAGGCGCGGAGCCACGGTCGGCGCCATTGGTTCGGGCTCGCGGGCCGGGAGCTTGCGGAACGCGCCGCTCATTCTCCCTCGTTCTGACGGGGGTAACTCGGGAAACCGTTCCGGTCGTACCGTATGCCGAGGCACGGCAGCACCGCGAGTGGGTAGCCCACCGCTTTGACGCTCCAGCTTCCGAGAGGCGCCGCGGCGAGGATCTCGCGGGAATCGGACACGTCCGACACGGTCTCTCGGAAGTTGTCAGACGCACGTCATACATAAACTTCAACCTTCGACAGGAAACGGGGGGGTCGGGTCCCCGGCTCCGAGAGAGAACCCCGGCGGACGGGGGGCTGACAGTTGGCGGGAAACGGCTCCCCCGGCCCCACCCCCTTCTTAAGCCGGACCGCTGTGGAGCGCGCTCGCGGGGTCGTTGTGAGCGGGGAGTTCTCGTCGGGGGTCGGCGCGTTCCTGGTGCGGGCCGAGTCGCGACTCCTCGAGCTCTCGGTCGAGGCGCAACAGGCCGACTGGGTGTACGCCACGTACATCTCGCCGGACAGTGAGTCGGTCGCGGCCCGCGCTTCCGCGCGCCTGATCGGCCAGACCGTCGCCCTCGCGAAGGAATCGACGATCTATCCGATCGACCACGCGTCGCCGGAGGAATCGCGCAAGGTGAAGCTCCTCCGCCTCGCGCTCCCGCTCGCGGCCCCCGCCGACCCCACGGAGTCGCAGGAGCTCACCTCCCTCGTCGCGGCGATGCACAGCGCCTACGCGAAAGGCCGACACGTTCCCCGCGGCCAGACCGAGCCGGTGGACCTCCAGGCGCTCTCCCGCATCCTGGTCGAAAGCCGGGACCCGCTCGCCCTCGAGGACGCCTGGGTCGGGTGGCATCGCGTCGGCCGGTCGATCCGGTCGAACTTCACCCGGTACGTCGAGCTCGCCAACCGGGGAGCGCGCGAGCTCGGGTTCGACGACACCGGCGCGATGTGGCGGTCGAAGTACGACATGTCGCCCCCGGAACTGGAACGCGAGGTCGAGCGGTTGTGGCAACAGGTCGCCCCGCTGTACCGTTCCCTGCACACCTACGTTCGCCGACGCCTCGCCGAGACGTACGGGGCGGACCGGGTCCCCGCCGGCGGGCCGATCCCGTCGCACCTGCTCGGGAACATGTGGGCCCAGTCGTGGGAGGAGATCTATCCGATCCTCGCCCCCGCGGACGAGACGACGCACTTCGACCTCACGAAGGCGCTGGTGGACCGTCAGACGGACGCCGAGGCGATGGTCCGGCACGCCGAGAATTTCTTCGTCTCGCTCGGGTTGCCGAAGCTTCCGTCAACGTTCTGGGAACGCTCGATGTTGACGCGGCCCCGCGACCGCGAGGTCATCTGCCACGCGAGCGCCTGGGACATCGACAACGAAGAGGACGTCCGGATCAAGATGTGTATCGAGATCACGGGGGACGACTTCCGCACGATCCACCACGAGCTCGGTCACAACTACTACCAGCGGGCGTACGCGCGCCAGCCGTACCTGTTCCGGGACAGCGCGCACGACGGCTTCCACGAGGCCGTGGGCGACACGATCGCGCTCTCGGTGACGCCCGAGTATCTCACCCGCATCGGCCTCGTGCCTCCGGGAACGCCCGTCGGCGACGACCGCGGGCTCCTGCTGCACCGCGCCCTCGAGAAGGTCGCCTTCCTGCCGTTCGGTCTCGCCGTCGACCGGTGGCGGTGGAAGGTATTCTCGGGAGAGATCGCTCCCGCCGACTACAACCGCACGTGGTGGGAGCTGCGGACGCAGTACCAGGGGGTGGCCCCGCCGGGGGAACGAGGGGAGGACGAGTTCGATGCCGGCGCCAAGTACCATGTACCGGCGAACGTGCCGTACCTTCGCTACTTCCTCGCGCACATCCTCCAGTTCCAGTTCCACCGGGCCCTCGCCAAGGAAGCCGGCGCGACCGGGCCGCTCCACCTCGCGTCGATCTACGGGTCGAAGGCGGCGGGCGCGAGGCTCGGCGCCATGCTCGAGATGGGAATGAGCCGCGAGTGGCCGGACGCGCTCGAAGTGCTCACCGGCGAACGGCGCATGGATGCGTCGGGACTCCTCGAATACTTCGCCCCCTTGCAGCGCTGGTTGGACGAGCAGAACCGCGGGCAGCCGTCGGGCTGGTGAGCCGCGCTCGCGCGCGGGACGCTCATATCCCGCGACCGCGATAGCGAACGGTAGACCGTCGATGCTCGTCCACCCGGGGGAAAGTAAGCTCCGCAGCGCGTACGCCGTGATGGACGCCTATGGCCCAGAAGCGTATCGGGGTCCCGGTGTGCTGTACCTGACGACCCAACGACTGGTGTTCGAGTCCTCCGTCTCGCCCGGCCTGGTGCGCGGGCTCGTGCAGGGACGGGAGACGGTGACGGTCCTGGACGCGCCGATCGCCCACGTACGGAACGCCTCCGTCCGACGGCGTCGGCTCGCGAGCGACCTGCTGGTGGTCGAGCTCACCGCCGGCCGTCCCACGTTCGACGTGCTCGATCCGGAGGGATGGATCTCGCAGATCGGAGCCGCCAAGCGCACGACGCCCCCGGCGCTCACGAGCCCGCCCGTGTTCGTCCAGACGATCGAGCGCCAGGTCGTGAAGGTCCGCTGCCGATACTGCGGGAGCTTGGGCAACGAGGTCGACGGCCGATGCCCGAACTGTGGCGCCCCGCTCTAGAACGGCAGCTCGCGGAACAGCCGGTCGAACCCGGTGCGCGCGAGGGAGATGGCGACCGCGGCGATCGCGACCGCGAGCATCGTGGCCGCGACGGCAAAGTCGAGCGTCGCGAGCGAGGGGTCGGCGACCGCCACGGCCCCCGGTACCAGCACTACGCTAAGCAGCGCGATGCCGGAAAGGGTGGCGCCGATCATCGCCGAAGGACGGAGGAACTGCGGCCGCGGTCGCTCCTGGAAGTCGGAGAACCGGGACGCGAAGACGAGCCCCCACGTCGTGAGCATCGCCGCGACCCCCGTGCCGAGGACCACGAGCCCGGCGAGCGAGGCCGGCGGAAGCCGGGCGTACAGACCGACCGCGATCGTGAGCAGGGCGCTTCCGGTGGCGACCGGAAGGAAGACCGCGGTGAGCTTCGCGCGGAACAGCATGCGCGCCGTGATCGGGAATGCGATCAGTTGCTGCATCGCGCGACGTTCCTGGCCGAGCGCCGTGAGGGAGAGGAGGAGGCCGAAGAATCCGACGACCCACCCGACCCACAGCACGGTGCCGAACGTCCCAAAGGTACCGCCCTCGATCGTGAGGAGGAGGACGAGGACGATCGGGATGACCAGCATCGGCAGCAGTTCGCGCCGGCGCACGAGCCCCCGAAGGTCCTTCGAGACGATCGCGCTCTCCGGCGGGGAGAGGCCGAGGCGACGGTAGGCAGCATGGCTGCCGGCGTAGTGGTGGTCCGACAGCCGGATCTCGGTCGCGGTCGGGACCCAGTAGCGGACCCGGAGCCGCGCGGCCGCGAGTCCGAGAAGTCCTACGAACGCGACCTGCGCCACGGCGAACGCGGCGCCCACGACATACTGCCCGGTCAGCCACTCTTCGAGGCCCCGCGACGACCAGAACAGCGGAATGACGGCCGAGATGGTCGGGAACGCCGAGAGGTGTTGAACCGCGCCGTACAGGAACACCGGGTTGATCGCGAGGTCGAGGGTCAGGATCACGACGACCAGAAGGACCGCGCGCAGCAGGAACGTCGCGGTGCCGCGCCGGCCCGACGCGAGCGCGCCGGCCCGCGTCGATACCGACCGGATCATTTCGACCAGGAGCGCGCCCTCGACCAATGCGAGAACGGTCAGGGCGAACGCGAGCAGGTAGACGACGATCGTTCCCTCGATCACCGCCGCGGCGAGCAGTCCTCCCAGCAGGAGCGCGACGGCGGGCGAGTACGTGTAGGCGATCGCGCTCGCGGAGGAGAGCACGTACTCTCCGGGGGTCAAGGGCATCCAATTCACCGCATCGCTCCCCGCGAACCTCGCGGTCGTCGTGAGCTCGAACATCGTCCCCGCGACGACGACGACTCCGACCGCGGCGAGCGGGAGGAACGGGATCACCCCGTCGACGGCCCCCACGATCGAGGATGAGTGGGCGGGCACGGAGGCGAGGACCGAGAAGGCGAGCGCGAACACGCCGAAGAACAGTCCCACATCGACCACCGCGATGACCGCGGGCTTCCCGGTGAAGCTCGTCGGGTCGGAGGTGCTCCGTCCCGAACGAAGCTGCGAGGCGATGAGGACGCTCGCCAGCCGTCGCACCCTCTCGAAATTCACCGGGGACTCCTACCGGGACAGCGCGGCGACCACGTCGGAGAGGTCGCCGGTCCCGGTCAGTGAGAGGAAGACTTCTTCGAGACCGGAGCCCGCCAGCCCCGCACGGGCCCGGAGGGCGTCCACGGTGCCGAACGCGAGGACCGAGCCATGGTGCAGGATCACGATCCGGTCGCAGATCGCCTGCGCGATCTCGAGGACGTGCGTGCTGAACAGCACTCCCACCTCCTCGGCGTGGGCCCGGGAGAGGACGAGGTCCTTGACGACCCGCGCGGCCCGTGGGTCCAGCCCGTTGAGCGGCTCGTCCAGGACGAGCAGCCGCGGGTGGTGAAGGAACCCGGCGATGAGCGCGACCTTCTGACGCATCCCCTGGGAATAGCCGCTGATGAGCGAATTCTCGTGGCCGCTCAGTTCCAGCCCCTCGAGGAACGGTTGGATCCGCTCGCGCCGCGTGATCGGGTCGAGCCCGTACATGTCCGCGACGAAGTCGAGATACTCCGCGCCGGTGAGGAACTCGTAGACGGACGGAGACTCGGGCACGTAGCCGATCTGCCGCTTGACGGCGACCGGATCCGACTGGACATCCTGGCCGAACACGCGGATCGAACCGGCATCGGGTCGCACCAGCCCGAGGATCGCCTTCATGGTGGTCGACTTGCCCGCGCCATTGGGGCCGAGCAAGCCGATGATCTGGCCGCGCGGCACGGCGAAGCGCACGCCCGAGATCGCGCGTGTGGTGCCGAAGGTCTTCGAGATGCCGTCGACTTCGAGAGCGAGGGCGCCGGTCGAAGGAGGGGGCGCGCCCGACGGCAGAGCCGACATCGGACGGCCCGAGGCGACGCTCGGCTCTTTAGGGTGAGCCGCCGGGGAACGCTCAGTTGTCGATGCGGAACTCGTCGCCCGGCGCGGGGACGGACCGCAGGAACGCTACGCCCCCGGTCTCCGAGGACGCCGGTCGGAGCGCTTCGACCGCATGGCCGAGCAGTTCGTAGGCCGCATCCTCGGCCTCTCCGAGGTCCTGCGCGCCCGACGCGTCCGGTATATAGACGCGCAGCGACCCGCGCTGGATACCGAGCAGCACGTAGCCGGTCCCGTCCCGACGAGCCCACGCCAGGAGCCGGCCGGAGGGTCGTTCGATCACCCCGACCCAGCGCAGCGTTCCGAACCAGTGGCCGGACAGCCGGCCGAGGATCGTTTCCGGGGCCACCCCAAGCGGCACTTCGATGCGCGCGATCGGCCGAAGCTCGTTCGCGGCGACAGCATCGGCCGTCGGCTCGCGCGACAGCAGCCGATAGCCCCCATCGTTCCGCTCGACCAGGCCTTCTCGCTCGAGGCGTCGGAGGGCCCGCGAAAGAGATTCCGGGTGGGCCTTGAGTACGCGCCGGAGCCCGTTGAACGCGATGCGACCGTGAAGTTCCTGGAGCGCGACCACGACCCGGTCGTCGAGCCGCGACGAGGACGAAAGGTCCTGCGGTTCCGCCGGCCGGGTCATGGTGCTATCATCCGGCCGGCGTGATTTAACCCGTCGGTAACGCCGGCGCCACCAGATTTGGAGGCGCCCCGGATGTGACCGGTCGGCGGGCGACCCGGTCAATATCCTCGACCCGGCCGTGACTCCTTCGAGACCTCGCGGTCTCGGAGTAGGAACATGCATCACGACGGAGAGGACGGAGAGAGCGGGGGCCGCTATCGGTACGGCCCGTGGGTGTGGACGGCGTATCGCGCGCACAACGAGCTGCTGCGCGAGAAGCTGAAGAAACGGTTCGACGCGCAGGAGGGTCCGTGGCTCGACCAGGTCGCGGACGTGCTCGTCGAGATCGTGAACGCGCGCTGGGAAGGCGGCCGGAAAAAGGAGAAGGAGCTCGAGTCGCTGCACGCGAAGCTCGGCAAGCTCCTCGAGGAGTAGGGGGCTCCTATGTCACCCTCCATTGAACCGCTCCCCGCGACTCCGCCGATCGGTCCCGAACCGTCGCTGCCGTGGCCCCGGCGGTCCGCTCGCGCTGCGGGAGGGTCCGCCGTTGGCGCTCACTGAGCTCGAGACGCGCATCACCTCGGCGATCGACGCGGTTGGGCCGGCGGTCGTCGCCGTTGAGAGCCTGCGCCTCGTTCGCCGCCGTCGCTGGGAAGGTCCGTTCGGGGCGCAGGCCCAAGCGAGCGCGTTCGTGATCGACCCGGCGGGATATCTCGTCACCAACCAGCACGTCGTGGACGGCGCTGCCCGCCTGAACGTCGAGCTGTCCGACGGCCGGGAGCTCATCGGCGAGGTCGTCGGCGGGGACCCCGTGACCGACCTCGCGGTCGTCAAGGTCGACGCGACCGACCTGCCCGCGGTGCGCCTCGGGAACTCCGAGGAGCTGCGCGTCGGACAGATCGTCCTCGCGATCGGCAATGCGCTCGGGTTGCCGGGCGGACCGACCGTGTCGACCGGTGTCGTGAGCGCCCTCGGGCGGCCCCTCCCCGGGTCCGACTTCGTGTTCGAGGGTCTCATCCAGACCGACGCCGCCATCAATCCGGGGAACAGCGGCGGCCCGCTCGTGGACCTCTCGGGCACGGTGGTCGGCGTGAACACTGCGATGATGCCGTTCGCCCAGGGGGTCGGATTCGCGATCCCGATCCACGCGGTCGCGCGGATCGCGGACGAGCTTCGGTCGAAGGGCCGCATCGTTCGCCCGTGGATGGGCGTGACCGTCGCCGAACTACGGCCCGAGGTCGCTCTTCGGTACGGCCTCGAGGTCGGCTCGGGCCTCCTCGTCGGCGACGTCGCGCCGCGATCCCCGGCGCACAAGGCGGGCCTGAAAGCGGGCGACGTGGTCACTCGCGTCGGTCCGAAGGAGGTGCGCAGCGTACGGGACCTCGTCGGCGCGTTGTCGAGCTATCCGGTCGGCACGGACGTCGAAGTGGGGTACCGGCGCAAAGGCTCGGCGTACGCGACGAACGTCCCCCTGCAGGAGACGCCGGAAGCCGTCGCCGCGGACGAGTAGGCCAACCGATTCCCGGGCCACGGGGCGAGCCCCGTGGTCCCCCCATCGCCGAACGCTCGGGTCGACGGGTTTCGAGGGCTCTAAGAGGGAGCACGCCCTGCGGCTCTCGGGGGTCCCCCATGGTCGTCGACTTCAAACTCAAGAAAGCCCCGAGTTACCGCGTCGTGACGCTCGCGTGGAAGGGTCCGTGGAGCGAGCGACGCATTCGCACCCAGTTCGACCGCATCGCCAAGTGGGCGCGCACGTCGCGGGTCCGAACCGGAAAGTGGGTCTTCCGGGAGCCCGGCACGCGATCCTGGGAGGTCGGCATCGAGGTCCGGGGCTCGGCGCGCGCCGGGGCCCCGTTCCGAATGAAGACGTACGCGGCGAGCGCCGTGGTGAGCATCGTCTTTGACCCCAATGTCGTCTCCCCGTCCGTCGCGTACCACGCGGTCAACGATTGGCTGAAGTGGCGCAAACGGGACAAGACGATCCGCGCGGTCGGCGCGTACCGCGAGATCTATGACGGCGACCCGTGGCGGAACCCGAAGGTGTGGGCGCGCACCGAGATCCAGGTCGCGGTCCGCCGCTGAGTCTCACGCCGGTGCGGCGAGCTTCTCCCGGCCGCGAACGCTGCCGACAAGCGCCAGGGCCGGGCCGATAACGGCGAAGACGGGCGACAACAGTTCGAGGTAGACCTTCCCCGGCACGTTCACGAACTGGGATAGAAACGGAAGGATCAGGACGATCAGCAGGAGGGCGTACGCCGCCCCCCCGGCGGTGAGCGCGCCCTCCCCGAACCGTCCCCCCGCCAGGAGGAGCCCCAGCACGATCCCGACGCCGCCGAGCCATCCGAGGAAGAACCCGATCACCGCGGTGTAGGCACCGAACGGCTGGCCCGACTCAAGGCAGCTCAGCGCGTGGCTCGGCTGCCCGTGCACGCACGTGAGCAGGCTGCCGGTGTTGTTCGCGACGACCGCCGCGGTGACGATGAGCAGGAGGAACCCCAGCGACCCGATGATGCAGAGCACCGAAGCGGCCACGAACTTCCGGTTAACCTTCCGAAGCGCGGCGAAGCTCCGCCGATAGACGAACAGCGACAGCAGCAGGAGCACGGCGCCTGCGATCAGCAGGATGCTGGTCACCTCGACGAACGTCGCGTTCCAGACAAAGAATCCGGCGTCGATCGAGCTCGTGAGAAACAGGAACGACAGGGGGAGGACGATCGCGCAGATCGCCCCGGCGAATCCCAAGCCGGCGCCCAGCCCCAGCCGCAAAACTCCCTTCTCTTCGAGTTCCTGCGGTGTCGGGGGGGCGTTCGTTGCCATCGGGTCTCCGCGAGCGGACTGCGGGAGGAGTATCTAAGATGACTCGCCGCCGTGTTTCACTTGGCCGCCGTGGCGTACGTGTAGGCCTCGACGCGGCTCCGGAGTACCGGCAGTCGGACCCGCATCGCGCGAGCGAGGGCCTCGAGCTCGCGGGGCGGGATCGTTCCCCGCAGTTCGAGCGTGAGCGAGTGGCCGCGCTCCCGGTGCACCCTCCGGACGATGAGGTCCGCGCGGTAGCGAGCCGGGCCGGAAAGTCGGACCGAGAACTCCCGTGCGAGGGCGAGGCGCTTCCACGCGTCGCTTTCCAGGGCTCGTACGAGGTGGCTCACGGGTTCGGCGAGGCTCGCGTGCGTCGGCTCGGGTAACGGCAACCATCCTCCCGGCACGACCTGCCAGTGGTCGACCCGGGCGAGGCCCCGCGTGGCCAGCGCGTGGAGCGCCCCGGCGGTCAGGCGAAGGAGGTCGCCCTGTTCGACGACCGACCGCTCGCGCAGCAGCCCTTCCAGCTGCGCGAGGACGGGTATGCCCGGGGAGCCGAACTGCTCGTGCCGCAGGTCGATTTCCAGCCGCACGTGAGCGAACGGCACCGCGCGTCGCTTCCGGCCCTTCCCCCCCGCGGCCATGAGGGGCCAGTTGAGGATCGAGGTAGGACCGGTCAGGTCCGGCGCCGATGCGGCGCTGGGACCCGGCGGGGGCGTCACGCTGTCACCGCCGGCGCCCACTCCGAGCCGAAAGTTAAGCTATTGCGGGGAACGGTCGTGGGCAGGCCGTGGGATTCAGTGACCTTCCGCCCCGTGCGATCCCGCGCCCGAAGCTGAAACCGCGGCGGGTCGTGACGATCGTCGTCGCGTACGCGCTGGCGATCGGGTTCGGCGTGGCCCTGTTCACGGGGAGCATCCCCGGTCTCGGCGGTCACTTCACCACGAACTCGAACATTGGCGGCCACGAGTACTACACCGACGAGGTGTACGTACCGACCCCGACCTTCGGGGACCGGTCCACCTCCCCGTCATCGGTCGTATTCCACAACGTCACGTTCTGGTTCTGGCTGACGGGATGGGGCGTCTGGTCGCAGACATTGCTGCACGGCAACGGCACCGAGGCGAACGGTACTTCCTCCTCGTTCGCCGTGGGGAACCCGTCCCTCAACGACTCGCGGACGGATGTCTTCCTGTCGCCCGACCTTCGCTGGGGAGCGGCGTGGGGGGGCGGTTGGTTTCTCACGTTGTACGTCGAGATCCCCCCGTACGCGAACCCGACCGGGTAGGAACGCCGCGGGATCACAGTTCGGTCCGCGTCCCCGCGGGTTCGTCCCGGACCTCGATGCGGCCGAAATGTAACCGGGCGGAGCGGGCGTTCCTCGCGCGCTTCAGGAACGCGTTCTGCACCGACCACTCCGAGTAGGAGAACGCGAGGCAAACGAACCAGGCGGCGGGGGCATAGAGCAGCACCGACGTGAAGAACAGCGCCGGATCGCCCAACGCACCGGGCAGGATCTCGACCTCCAGGATGCCGGTCCCGCCGACGACGAGCAGGAGCAATGCGAGCCACAGGAGCGGGAACTCGAGCGAGTCGGTGATGCGGGTACGGAACCGGCTCGCCAGGAACGCCCCCACCGGCGCGAGGAGGACCGCGAGCAGCACGCCCGCCACGAGCTCGTCCGCGAAGAAGTCGAGCGGGTGGTTGAGAACCAGCTCCGGTGAGAGGTGGCCCCGCTTCACGTTCACGACCATGAAGATCAGTTCGAAGCCCACGGCGATGAGAAGCAGGATCGCGAACCGCCCCCACACCCCCGTTAGAGTGTCGGGCCGAGTCGGGGGGGCGAGCACCACGTGCCGGTGGAGGCCCGGGAGCTGGGGGATCAGCATCAATGCCCCCAAGGTCCCGTACTCGCCCAGGAGCACCGAGGCGGCCCACGCGATCACGAACCACGCGGCCGAGAACGCGAGCGTGACCCCCCAGAGAAGGATCGTCGCGCCGACGACCTTGTCGCCGGTCCACTTCGCCTCGTGGTGGAAGTAGGTGCTCACGAGAAGGACGTAGAGGAGGACCAGGGCGAGGGGGACGAGCCACAGGACCACCGCCGGCAGCCGGGGATTCGGACCCGGCAGGGGGGCGGCCCGCGCGCCGTTCCGCCCGTGCCCGGCTCGACCGAGGCCGCCACCGACCGGCCTAGCGGTCCCGGCGTCCTCATCGGAGCGGCCCCGACGCCCGCCTCGGGATCGGGCTGGCGTGCGTCGCCGAGGAAACGCCCCACCGAGTGACCCAACGTCCAAATACCGTTAGAACGGTGTAGCGTCGCCGAGAGGCACGAGGGTCAGAACCATGGGATGCGGACGGATGAAGGTGGCCTGCGAGGATGGCTTCGAGGTCGTGACGAAGGACAAGGGCGAACTGGTCGCCGTTACGCAGTGGCACGTCGACCATGCTCACCACAAGAAAGTGAGCGAGGCCGACGTCATGGGGATGGCCAAGCACCCGTAACGTCGCCCCTCGCTCAACCCCTTCCCCCCTCCCGTCTTCCGAGTCGAGCGCTCACCGGAGCGGGGCCGGGAACTTCCGGGCCTCCCTCCATATCGCGCGGAAATGCGCGAGCTCGGCCCCCACGAAATCTCGGGTGTCCGTCCACCCCGCGATCTGGTCGATCGAGGTCCCATCGGCTTCGGGCACCAGGAAGACGAGCGCCTCGCGCTGGTCGACGATCGTGAGACGGGCGCGTTGCGGCGCGATGGCCCGGACCTCGCCGTTCGGATACCGACGAGAGGTCGCCCGGAACCGTCGCACGAGCGCCGTGGCCCGCGGGTCCGGCTCGACGAGGAGCCGGAATCGGCCGCCTCCGCGGAGGAGGCGGGGGGGCTCATCGGGGAGGCCGAGACCCGCCGACTCGCGAAGGGCTTTCGGGGTGATCATCACGAGCACCTCTTTCTCCGCCCGTCACAGCATTTCGCGCAGGGACGGGTAGATCGCGGTCGGCCCCGTGATCAACCGGATCCGCGGGCCGCCCTCCGTGACCGATCGCGGTAGCTCCGGCAGGCGCTCGGACAGCTCGCGGGCGAGGGCCACGTCCTCTTCGAGTGCTCGCCGGCGCTCGAAGAGGCTCCGCTCGAACAGAACCCGCTACGGGAGCGCGACGTACCGACGCGGACGCTCCGCCGTCACCTGGACGAGCCCGCGCGCCCGCATCGCGTCGAGCGTACGATCGGCGAGGACGCGGTCGATCTGAGAGTCTCGCGTCAGCTCCCGGGCGGTCGAACGCCCCCGCGCAGCAGCAGGAGGTACAGACGCGCTTCCCGGTCCGCAAACCCTAAACGGCCCATCGCGACCGGCAACTCGTTCCACTCCACGGTCCCCGCTCCGCGATCGATCGACGTGCCGGGGAGGCGAGGTCCCTCAGGACAAACCGTTGTGGTGGACCGAGGTTACAACTCGCAACCACTCACGGCGATTTCCGGGGGCGCTGCGGACGGGGCAGCACCATGAGCCCCTCTGCGGCCTCCCCGATCACCAGCGACCGACCGAGGAGATGTTCGCGGCCGACCCAGGCGATCGTGGCGGCGTCGAGCTCGTCGTGCGAAAGCGGCGCCCGAGGAAGGTCGCCGCGGAGCCCGAGCGCCACGAGGCCCCGACGGACACCGGGCAGCCCGCGCTGCTTGCGAGGGATGTGGAGGAGGTCCTGGGAGGCCCCCGGATACCCTTCGACGACCTCGTAGCCGGCCGCCCGGAACTCCTGGGCCAGGCTCATGCCACGGACGGTGAGCATCCGCATCGGCCCGAGCGTCAGCGGGAAGAAACGGATCCGCCGCCGCAGGAGCTCCCGGTCGCAGGCCCGCAGATGCGGCCCCGAGCGGTCCTCGATGGTCGCGCGTCCCCGGGGCAGGGAGAGGGGGGCGTCGATCACGATCAGGTCCGGCCGGGCGGACCGCACCAGCGCTCGGATCTCGTCGTCCGAGTGCGCGACCGAGCACCGGGCGCTCGTGGGTCCGGTCAGGACGCAGCAACCGGTGGAACGACGGGGGGATCCGGCGAGGTCGAGACCGAGAACGACCCGGGCGCGCGTCGTGGGGCGCCCCTACACCGACTCCAGGAGCGCTTCGCGGGAGAGGATCCGGCGGGCCTCCTCCTCGAAGTTTTCCGTGTAGACGTGCATCTTCGCGAGCTCGCGGCGGTCGCGCAGGCGGATCCGCTGCTCGAGCCACTCGAATTCGTGGAACACGAGGGGGTCCTGAAGGTCCTTGCGGAGCCGCCCGACCCAGTCGGTCGGGTTGCGCAGCCCCCACCAGTACGAGGTGATCCAGGAACCGAACGCCTCCCACACCAGCTCCTCGTCGAGCACCTTGCGGTGCGTGAGGGTCCCGACGAGCTCGAAGAACGTCACGACCTCGAGGCTCGCGATGTCCTCGTGCGCTTGCTTCAGCAGCCGTTCGCTGATATGACGCCGCACCGACCGCATCCGGGTCGAGTCGAACTTGTCCCGGAGATTCATCACCGCGTTCGCGCCGTTCAGGACCTGGGTCTGCCGCGTTTGCCACAGGAGGATGATGAGCGTCCCGACCGCGAGCAGCCAGGTGCTGAATGCGGTGAGGATGGCGACGCTGGGCCAGTCGATGTCTACCATCGGTTGGCCTCCGTCAGGTGCTGCGCCCCCGCTCCGGGCCGCCCAAGCCGCTCGGTAGGATATCGTTGTTCCGCGCCGGCCTCATGTCGTTCGAGTTCGATGCGACTCGCGGCGATGGAGCTCAAGCGCCGCGCGCGACGCGAACAGGTGGTGGCAGTTCGGGCAGGCCACCTCGTCGTCGGAGCCGGTCGCGGCCCCGGGTTCGTCGAGCCCGGAGTGGCTCTCGGCGCGATGGGCGGCCAGGAGCTCCTCCGAACGGAACGTCCGCCCGCAGTCCGGGCAGATCGCCTCGACCTCGTCGTACTCGACGTATGGCATGGAGAGTGGATCGAAACCGAGCGCCCCCTCCCGAGGAACCCGACACCGCCCGTAGGCGGTCCCGGGACTAAGGGTTTCTCGTGGGACCCCGGAGCGGTCCGGGCCGAGGGAACCATCGAGCGGCCCCGGGGTCAGGCCGATTTGCTTACGCGCGATATACCGTTTCCTTTAATCGGGTCTCGGGCTCCCTTCGCCGATGGGGATTCCCCGTCCGATCGTCGATCGGATCCTGAAAGAGAACGCCGACCACCGCTGCCCCGACGCGCCCGAGGTATGCGTCAAGGTCGTCGCGGTCGCGAACCTGCCGACCCGGTTCGGCTCGTACCAGGTCGCGGCGTTCCGGAACGACTTCGATGGCAAGGAGCACGCTGCGTTCATCCACGGCAACGTCGTCGACGGGGACGAGATTCCGGTCCGCTTGCACTCAGAGTGCCTCACCGGGGACGCGATCGGGTCGCTGCGGTGCGATTGCCGAGACCAGTTGATCGAGTCGCTCGAGCGGATCGGGAAGATGGAGCGGGGGGTCGTGCTTTACCTGCGGCAGGAAGGACGCGGGATCGGTTTCGTGAACAAGATCAGGGCGTACCAGCTGCAGGACCAGGGGTACGACACCGTCCAGGCGAACGAGCTTCTCGGCTTCCGGGCCGACGAGCGCGACTACGCGATCGCCGCCCACATGATCGGGTCGCTCGGGATCCGTTCGATCCAGATCATGACCAACAACCCGCTCAAGATGAAGGACCTCGAGGAGCACGGGATCAAGATCGTCGGTCGGATCCCCGTGATCGTGCCGCCCAACGACCACGACCGGGCCTACATGCGCACGAAGCAGGCCAAGCTCGGCCACCTCCTCGACCTGGAGCAGGACGACGACCTCGGGGAAGAGCCGGCACCGACCGGTTGAGCGGTTCGGGGGCCTAGCGGAGAGTTTTAACCCCCTCTCGATTGGCCGCCCCGTCATGCCCGGCATTGGCTCCCTCCAAGCGAACCAGAACGCGACAATCGATGCGACCATTACGGCGATCTCCGCCGTACGCGATGTGACCACCTCCCGGGGGCCCGCCCAGGTCGCCGACGCCACGCTTCAGGACGAGACGGGCACGATCGTCCTTACCCTCTGGGGCGAGGACATCAAACGGTTCTCGGTCGGCCAGAAGATCCGGATCACCGACGGCTGGGTGAAGGACTTCCGCGGGAAGCTCCAGATCTCCACCGGGCGCTCCGGGAAGATCAGCACCCCGTAGGCAGTCAGGTCGCGACCCACCAGTAGTCGTAGGTCGCTGCGCCGGCGATCGGCACGAACCACCAGAGCCCCAGCTCGGTTCGCATCCACAGCTTGAACCGCCGGAACCGGAACCTCGAGGGGATCCAGCCGGTCCCAGCGATCAGGACGATGTAGATCCCCAGAGATTCCGCGACGACCTCCGCGATCAGCATCAGCGTCGGAAACCGGTAGAACGAGCGACCGAGCTCGTTCGGGGACGTCGGCATCCCGTACGCGAGGGGGGCGGGAGCAGGGTCGCCAGCCCGATCGGGAGGTTGACGAGCACGATCGAGCTCGGGAGGGCGCGATGGGTACGTATGTGACCGAGGCGGGCGAGGACCCCGCCGACGAGGAGCAGCGTCGCGAGGGTGACCTCGAGGATCAGCAGCTCGTACGCGGTCTGGGCGGTCAGGGGAACGAGGATCTCGCTCATCGCTCGTTCTCGGCGTTCCTCCAGCCGTCGAGGGCCGAGGGGTTCGGCTCAGCGGCGTCGCCGGCGGTCGATCGAGCGCCGATAATCCTGCTCGAGGGCCCGGGCGAAGTTGTTCCATCCCCGCGTCGCCGACCGCTCCATCACGGCTTTTGCCACCGGGGCGCCGAGGGCTGTCGGTTCCCGCCGCCACCGAACGTCCAGCCGGGTCCGTTGCGGACCGAGCGGAGTCAGGGCGTAGTCGATCCACACCGAACGGTGGGATCCGACACTGTCCGAGTGCCACCGGTCGGGGGGGAAGATCGTGACATCGTGCCGGGCCCAGTTCCATCCCTTGGCGGAGTCGACCAGGTCCTCGAAGATGACGCGGTTCGGTCCGCGGGAGATGACCTTCCGCGCATACTCCTCCTTCTCGCGGACGGCGTCGTCCGGTGCGTAGTCGGTACACCAGGCGAAGACGAACGGGAGCGGGGCCCGGATCACCGTGCGCACATGGTACTGAGGTCCCCCGCCCGAGGTCGGACGTTTCGCCATGGCCGGTTCCCCCCGTACGACCGGTCCGGCGCTCAAAGGCGTTTCGCTGGCGACCGATGACAAGTGACCCCGGCAGCGGTCGAGCGACGTCGCTCCTCACTCGGGGTGAGTCATGTTCATATCTTCGAACTCGGGTCCACCGCCGATGACGGACTCCGCGTTCTCGGACTCTTGGCGTCGCCACCACCGCGGGCCCTGGGCGGGGCTGCGCCGTGCCTTTCTCGCCACGATCGCGGGGGGCGTCGGCTGGGTCTGCTTCACGCTCCTGTATGTCGCGTTCTGGGCGCACGGTTTCTCGCTGTTCCAGAGCATCGTCGTGATCATCGTCTCGCTCCTCGTCTTGGGAGCGCTCATCACCGGCGCCTGGGCGTCGTTCGGGATGTCGTGGGCCACCCGCTGGGACGACTGAGTAGAACCTACGGACCGCTCGGCGGCGCGCTCGCCGAGGTGGGCTCCGCGGCCAACCGGAGCCCCAGCAGTACCTCACCGGACACGAGCCACATCTTGCTCCGGAGCCCCCACGCCCCGAGTCCGCCCTCCCGGTAGCTCGTTTCCTTCCGCTCAACCGGCCGGAATCCGCGGGAACGGAACAACGCGATCGACTTCCCGTTCTCTTCCTCGGCGGCCGCGTACACCACCCGGTAGCCGTCCGACCGGAATCCTCGAAGGGCGTCGTCCAGGAGCATCCCCCCGATGCCCCGGCGCCGCTGGCTCGCCCGGACCGCGAGATAGTAGACATACCCCACCCCGGGCGCCACCGTCTCGAGCATCGCGACCCCGACCAGTTCCCCTTCGAGGCGCAGCGCCCGGACCCGCGCGACCGCGCGCAACGTCCGCTTGGCGTGCCAGCGGTAGATTCCCTCGAACGAGTCGATGAGGACCGGGATCGCGCGCTCCCGGTCGGCCCCGAGGAGGTCGACGATCTCGGCCGAGTCGAGCTCGGACACACGACGCGAACGGGACGGGAGCTCTTCAACCTCTGCGGCGGGGATCGCCCGGTCGTTCGGCCGCGGCCGTCACGACTCGGCGAGGGACTTACGAGAGAACCCGGAGCTCTTCGCGAGCCCGCAGAGCGCGAGGGTGAGGTCGAAGTCGGCCAGCAAGTTCTCGAGGACCGTTCGAACGCCGTCCTCGCCGTCGACCGCCAGCCCCCAGACGTACGGCCGACCGACCAGCACCGCCTTCGCCCCGAACGAGAGGGCCTTCGCGATGTCGGCGCCCCGTCGGATGCCGCTGTCGAACAGTACCGGGATCTGGTCCCCGGCTTCCGCGACGACGGCCGGGAGGGCACGGAGCGCCGGGAGGCTCCCGTCCACCTGCCGACCCCCGTGATTGGAGACGATCAGACCGTTCGCCCCGGCCTCCATCGCCGCGACCGCGTCCTCGCCCTCGACAACCCCCTTCACGAGGATCGGGAGCGACGTACGCTCGCTGAGGAAACGCAAGTCGTTCCACCCGAACGACGGGTCGCCGATCTGTCCGACCGCCGCGAGGACCGCGGTCGCGAGGTCGACCTCCGGAGGTTTCGCGAGGGACGCGCGGAACACCGGGTCGGCGAGATAGTTACCGAGACCGACGCCGCCGAGGAACGGCAGATAGCCGCGATCGAGGTCCCGCTCGCGCCAGCCGATGTACCGGGTATCGACCGTCACGACGAGGGCGGAGTAACCGGCCTTCTCGGCTCGCTGAACCAGGCTCAGGTTCAGGTCACGGTTGGGTCCCCAGTACAGTTGGAACCAGCCGTCGGCCGGCCCGAGAGCGGCCGCGATCTCCTCGAGAGTGGACGAGGTGAGCGTGCTCGCGACCATCGGCACCCCAGTGGACGCGGCCGCCCGCGCGACGGCGAGCTCGCCGGCCGGATGGACCGCCCCGAGCGCGCCGACCGGTGCGAGCAGCAGCGGCGCGGGCAGGGTCCGGCCGAACAGCTCGGTCCTCGTGTCGCGCTCATGGATGTCGGTCATCATGCGGGGCCGCAGTGACCACCGGTCGAACTCCGCGACGTTCGCGAGGACCGTTGATTCGCTCCCGGCTCCGCCCGCGACGTAGTCGAACACGGACGGCGTCAGCCGGCGCGCCGCGGCCGCTTCCAGCCGTTCGTATCCCACGGGCACGCGGGCTGTACGTCCCGCCGCGCCCCCCCGGTAGATCGCGACCTGGCGCTCGACGCCAAATCCGCCGTAGTTGTCGCGCATCCCGGACGAGTGAAATGGGCGGCCGGGGGTATAGAATCGTATGGTCCGAGCCGGGGTCGTCAGGAGGGGGAGGGCTTCCGACGGCCGATCCCTGTGACCAGGGTGAGCCCGACGACGACGAGTCCGAACCCCGCGAGTTCCCACCACTCGAACGGCTCGGCGAAGAGCAGGGTCCCGATCGACAGCGCCGCGACCGGATTCACGTAGGCGACGACGTTCGCACGGCCCGGACCGATGCGGTGGTGGAGTGCGAAGTAGAGCGCGTATCCGGCGACGGAGGGCATCAGCACGAGGTAGGCGAGCGAGACGAGAACGTTCCGCGATAGCGGCAGCGTCGACACGGGTTCGAGGAACGGCAGCACGATGAGCAGGAACATCGTGGCGACGGCGAACTGCACGGAGACGCCCCACAGAGTCTCCCCTTCCGGCCGCTTCGCTCGGAGGATCACCGAGCCGATCGCAAAGCTCGCGCCGGCGGCGAGGACGAGCACCGGTCCCCACAGGTTGGTGGCGAGGACGACGCCGGGGGGAGGGAATACCAGAACGAAGACACCGACGAATCCGAACGCGAGCCCGAGGTACCCTGTCTTCTTCAGGGATTCCCCGGGAAGTACGGGGAGAGCGAAAAGGACGGTCATCAACGGGGCGACCGCGATCAGGATCGATGCGAGCCCACCCGAGGTGAACTCCTCGCCGACGTAGAGGAACAGTCCGTACAGTCCGACGATCGGGAGCCCGATCAGGGCCGACAGTCCGAGAGCGCGCGCGGACGGGCGCGGAACCTTGGTCGCGAGGGCGAGCGCCGCGATCGCCACGGCGGAGACCGCGTACCGTGCGTCGGCGAACGCGATCGGGGAGGCTCCCGAGACGATCCCGAAGCGGATGACCGGGTACGCCGATCCCCAGATGAGTCCGAGAATGACGAGCAGCACGAAGTTCGATCGCTCGTCGCTCGTGGGTTCCCTCGCGTCCCCGGTGACGCGGTCGCTCGCCCGCGCGCGCCCGGCGCGGAGGGAACGTCCGGGCTAGTACTTGTGCGCCACCGCGCCCCGCGTCACTATTCCCTTGACCGAGGCTCCGACCGGGCTACCGGAGAACGAGGAACCAGGACCAGAGGATTCCGAGGGTCACGGTCCCGAGGAGGAAGAAGACGATGGGCAGGATCCCGGTCGCGAGCCCGGGTCGACCCGGTCCGTCTACGAAACGGCCCTCTCGTCGGGGCAGAGGCGCGAGTGCGCGAGGAAGTTGGCTGCGCCGACGAGGAGGGTCGACTCAGCGGGAAGGTCCGCGATCGCAACGAACAGCGCGGTCAGCAGGGCGGTGCCGATGGAGGCGGAGTAGGATGTGCGGACGGTCGAGAGCTGCCCCTCCTCCACCGCCAGCCGCCGCTCCGTGTCGTGCCGCCGTCGTCGCCCGTCGGCGCCGAGCTCGACGGCCGGCATCGCAGGCGGACCGGGGGCGCAAGCCCGGGTCGCGACGCGAGCCCGCCCCTAGGCTTCCGCGCCGGCGCTGGGCCGGATCGGCGACGTGCGGAGCCACCGTTCGCCGGATGCCCCGGGCACGTCCTCGGGCGATGGGCGGACCGTAGCAGCTTCCTTCCATCGGAGGTACTCGCCCCACTCTTCCTCCCCGAGATCGCACATCGCCGGGGGAGGGGCCCCCGGCAGATGAACCTTCTACGGTCCGTCCGGCCGATCGGCGGGCCGGGTCTCGGGGGTTTCCTCTGCCTCGAAAAGAACTATACCCTCGGCGGCCACGCAGGGACGAGGAGACCCCGTCCGCGGTCTCCTCGATCCCGTGACCGGGAACGACGGGTGCTCCGGGTGTGACGAACGAAGACATTGGAATCCTCGACCTTAGCAGGATCGGCCGCTCGGAGTGGACGCCGCCGATCGGCGCCTTGGGCGGTCCGCCCGCGCACGAGCTGTACCACGACCTCGTGGTGCACGCGGGCCTTCGGCTCATGCGCGACGAAGCGGGCCGACCGGTCGTGGAACTCCAGGACGGCGAACATCGACGCACGTTCGTCGTGCCGAGCGTGGACCTTCGGGCCGCGCTCGACCGGTTCCGGATGCGCCGCAATCTGCGGCCGGTGCCGGAGTCGGACATCGACGAGTTCGCTCGGGTGATCGGAGCCCGCGTGTCCGACCCGGACGTGGACATTCCCCTTTTCCGACCCGCCCCGGCCGCGGTACGGGACGAGGCGCTCCCGGGGCCGCTCACCCCCCCGACCTGGGCGGTGGACGAGCTGGACCACCTGATGCAGGAGGTCGACGCGATCCAGGGACGCGCCCCGGAGCCACCCGCCGACGACCCGGAGCCGCCCGGCCCCCGAGAGTTCGGCTCTCACCCGACGCTCCACACCCGCCTGCCTCACCGCTGGCATACCGGGGTGTCGGGCGCCCGGTCGACCGAGGAGGTCACCGACCCGCGTCTGCCGCGGTACGTTCGGGTCCTCCGGGAACTCGTCCAGGAAGGCGCCTGGATCGGGACGCTGACCGAGATATCCCGACGTACGGGGGACGACACGGAGGAAGTGTTCGCGACCCTGCTGCGTTTCCACACCGACCTCGTGGGGAACGACCTCGTGGTCGCGCCGGTCGAGGTGGAGGAGGGCTGGCGCTGGGTCGTGGTCGACCGGACGCGGGTGCGCTCCGACCGCCGGTTCGAGCGCTGACACCTCCCGCCGTGGATCACATCGCCGGGGCCTCGATCTCGAACGTCGCGTGGAGGATGCCGAACTCTCGTTCCATCGTGCGGCGCAGGTCGTCGACCACGGCCATTCCCTCCCGGACCGACATCTCCTTCACCTCGACGTGCGCCGTCATGCACACGAGCGTCGGGCAGACGGCCCAGACGTGGAGGTCGTGCACCTCGGCGACGTTCGGCACGGCCCGGGCGGCGGCGAGGATCGCTTCGATCGAAAGATGCCGGGGCGTGCGCTCGGTCAGCACTTCCCAGCCGCCGCGAAACAGCGGCAGCGACTCGTAGACCAGAACGGCGGCGATCGCCAGCGCCGCGAGAGGGTCGGCGATCGAGGCGCTGGGACGGACAAGGAGGATCGCCCCCATCGCGACCAGCGCCCCGGTGATCGCGATGTCGCTCGCGACGTGGACGAGCACGCTCTTCAAGTTCAGGTCGCGCGCCCGCACCGGGACCCGATCGAGCGAGACGATGTTGGCAGCCCGCAGCGCGAGCGTCGGCACGGCCACGATCAGGACCCACACCGGGTCGACCGTTCCGGCGAAACTGGAGCGCCCGCCGAGCGAGACCACCGCCTCGAAGCCGAAGACGGCGCCCGTGCCGAGGACGAGCGCCGCGTTCAGAAGTCCGGCGAATACCTCGAACCGGTGGGCGCCGAAGGTGAACGGGTCGCTCGCTCCCTTCTCCGTCGAGCGAAGGGCCGCGAACGAGACTGCGAAGGCGATCAGGTCGGGGATGTTGTGGACGGCGTCGACCGTCACCGAGAGACTGTGGGAGAAGTAGGCGCCGACGCTCTCGACGAGCAGGATCGCGACCGAGAGGACCATCGCCAGCCGAAGGCTCGACAGCACGACCTGCTCGGCCTCCCCCTCCCCGTGGACAAGTTCCGACACGACGGCCCTATCTCCCGAGGGGTCCCTCGAAACGGGGAGCCTCCGACCTCGGAATCGTCCCCATCTTCATAAGGCGGGAGCCGCGTCGAGCTGCCGTTCATGGTCGTCCTGGCCACCGAGGTCCGGCAGTTCGTCCGACACGAGCGCCTAAGGTACGTCGCCACGGTCTCCGCCGACGGGGCGCCGAACCTCTCCCCCAAGGGCTCCTTCACGGTCTGGGACGACCGGCGGCTGATATTCGCCGACGTCGAGTCGCCCCGCGCGATCCGCAACCTCGACTCGAATCCGAAGGTCGAGGTGAACGTCGTCGACCCGTTCACGCGCAAGGGGTACCGGTTCCGGTGACTCGGGACGGTGCTACGGTCGGGGTCCGACTACTGGAAGGCGGTCGAACATTAGAAGAACGAGGGGGCGGACATCCGCCGCATCCGCGCGATTGCTCGTCCCACGGTACGACTTCTAGGGCCCCCGACCCGCGCGTCGCAGGACCGCCAGCGCCGTCAGGGTCAGCCACCGGCTGGGTCGTCCCGGATACTCCAGGACAAACGGGTAGATCGGAGTGCCGGGCCGGTACTCGCCCTCCTCCGGTGGCAGGTCGGGGTGGGCGGGCCCCATCACCCACGACCCGTCCGCCGAACGGAGCCGCTCGAGATGGTCGAGTGCCGGGCCGAGCCGAGGGTCCCGCCCATAGCCGAGGCGGGTGAGCACGTCGAGCCCGACAAGGAAGTCATAGTAGTAGTGGACCGGATAGTGCATCCGTCCCCACGGAGGATACTCCCCCGGCGTGGCTCCTAGGAGACCGTTCGAGAGGTAGAATTCGGCGCCGCGCTCGATCGACCGGTTCACCTCGGCGGTCCGACGTCCGGGGGGGATCGCTTCGAACGCGGCCAGCGCCTCCCAGCAATCGAGCGAGCCGCGGTCGCCCTCCCAGCAGTACCACCCGCCATCGACCTTCTGGGTGCGGACGAGCCACGCCACGATCGGAGGGAAGCGTGGGTCGTCCAGGTACCCGAACCGCGCGAGCATGCGCGCGGCGTTCCCTGTGAAGCACACCTCGGCGCCCTTCCCCGACAGTCCCCCGTCCGGTCCGCCCTCAGCGGTGAGCATCAGCTCCATGGCTCTCGCGACGCTCGCGGTTGCGCGCGTAACCCCGAGGTCGGAGAGCACCAGCAACCGCCAGTTCGTCGCGATGTACTTGGGCACGTAGAGCTCGCGCGAACCGACACCGGGCGAGGCCCACTGACCGGTCGGAAGCTGCTCCGCGAGGATCTTCGCCGCCCACCCTTCCTGACCGATCCTCTCCCGTGCGGCGACCACGTCAGCGTCGCCCGGGGGCAGACCTCGCAGTTCGGTCAGCACCCGCCAGGTGAGGCTCGGGTCCTTCCCCTCGAGGATCCACGATACCGGGTCGGGCGATGCGAGGGCCACGGCGCGGCCCTCCTACGCGGATTTGCGCGACCCTTTCGTCGCGCGACGGTCGGCCCACGACTGGTTCCGCTCGGCGAGCCACTGGAAGTTCTCGGCCAACGTCGGCGAGCCGATCGTCCGCCGTTCCCGCTCGATCGTCGGTTTCAGGAACTGCCAGATCGATCGGATCATCCAGCGCTCGTGGACGAGCTCCTCGTTGAGGAGCTGGAACTTCACCAGGACGCCCATCGACTCGAACAACTCGATGAATCGACTGACGTAGACGAATTCTCGCGCTTCGCGTGTGATCGGGTGCATGTCCGGCGACTCGGAACCGAGCTGGGTCGCGCGGAACCAGTCGATCGCCTTGCGTGTCTCGTCGCGCGCCGCAAGTTCGTCGAACCGCAGGAGCAGGTCCGCGTCCTCCCACGTCGCTGCCTTCGTCGGCATGAGCCCGTCAATCGCCCCAGCGTGCGCGACCTCAAGGAGGTTTCGTCCGTTGCCTGAGGGAAGGGGGTGTTTCATCACCCCCGGTCCGAACTTAACCCCCGCTGACCGCCTCGACGGCCCGGGTAACCGATGAGCGGCGAGGTAGTGCATTTCGAGATCCCGAGCGACGACCTCGGGCGGGCGCGCAAGTTCTACGAACGGACATTCGGCTGGAAGCTGAGCGAGATGGGAGGAATGGAGTACACCCTCGTCGCCACCGGACCGAGCGCTCGGGACGGGTCCCCGGCGAAGCCGGGGCACATCGATGGGGGGATCCTGAAGCGGCAGCGGCCAGTGAAGCACCCCACGGTCACGATCCGGGTCGACGAGATCGACCTCGTCGCGAAGGCGATCGCGAAGAACGGCGGCAAGATCCTGGAGCCGAAGGCTCCGATCGGCGACGGGAGCATCGGTTACGCGGCGTATTTCCAGGACACCGAAGGGAACGTGATCGGCCTGTTCCAGCGGGCCCCCCGATAAGCTCGGGAGCTCATCGTACGCGAGTCGGCATCGACCGGTCGAGTCGAACCGCTTCCTTCACCAGCTCGACGAACGCGGGTGCAGTGGCGTCCTCGAGCCGACGCAGCTTGACGTGACGGAGGTTCTTTCCGGTCCCCTCGAGCAAGCGGCCGGGGTCGCGCAGAGTCGTTCCCCGCCAGAACTCAACTCCGACGTGGTGCGAGAACGCTCCGACGAGCAATACGAGGTCGTTGCCCGCATACCACGGATGGCCCCACTTCGTGACGCGGGTGAGTTCCG
The DNA here is from genome assembly GCA_035504595.1 of Thermoplasmata archaeon. Classification (GTDB taxonomy): domain Archaea; phylum Thermoplasmatota; class Thermoplasmata; order Lutacidiplasmatales; family UBA184; genus Lutacidiplasma. Next base: position 38,025 of record DATJRQ010000003.1, read on the forward strand.
GGGCGACCGCGCGGACGACCTCATGGGCCGCCTCTTCCAATCGGTCCAGCTCGACGACGGCGTCGGGACGGGCGGGAGAGGGCGGCCGGGGGGAGGCCCGCCGACCCGGGCGGCCGCCCTTCGGTGCGCGGGTCGGCCGACGTGATCCGGTCGTGCCCGTGTGAGAATCAGGCCACAGCATTAACCCTCGGTCCCGCTGCTTTTTCCCGTGAAGCCGCCGCTCACCCGGGACGTCGAACGTCTGGGGCCGGAGCGGTGGCCGGAGTACGCCCCGAGCGAACGCGGGGGGTCACTGTCCGGCGCGCGGGACGACGCGGTTCATCGGCGGGTTTCGAGCCTTCTCGATGTCTCCGCCCGTTTCGGGACCGGGATTCCGGTCCGCGACCTCGCTTCGCTGCTCCCGCCCGAGGGGCCCCCGGACGCGGCCTCGCTCGAGCGATGGCTCGCGGTGCGGCCGTCCCTTGCCCGCCTGGACGGAGAACGCGCCTTCGCGCCCCATTCGGACGCCCCCGAGCTCCAGGACCGACTCGCGCGCGGGCGGGCGTATCGATCGATCGCCGAGCGGGTGCTGGCGAACGAACTCGCGGGGATCGGACCGTGGATACGGTGCGCGGCGATCACGGGCTCGGCCGCCTATGCCGCGCCGGAGGCCGGTGACGACCTCGATTTCTTCCTCGTAACGCGGACCGGAACGATGTGGCTGTGCCTATTGAGGGCCACGCTCGCGGTACGGTTACGGTACCGCCCCACCGACAGCGACGAGCGACCCCGGCCCTGCTTCAACTTCGTGCTCGACGAAACGACCGCGCCGCTGGAGTTCCGCTCCCGTCGAGGGTTCCTGTTTGCGCGAGAGGCGTTGACCGCCCAGGTACTTCGGGGCGACGATTACTACCGCTCGCTGCTCGCGGCCGCTCCCTGGCTGGGTGAGGAGATCCCTCGGCTGTACCCCGATCGATCGATGGGCGAGCCGCCCGCGACCCCCGCGCCCGTACCGTGGCCGGCCCGCCTGCTGAACTCGATCCTGTTTCCGCCATTGGCGGTGTACCTTCACCTCGTGGGGATGTACCGCAACGCCCGGGAACGGCGCGCCGGGTACCCCGAACGGGGGTTCCGGACGGTGGTCAACTTCCGTCGTCTCGCGACCCCGACCGACCGATTCGACGAGCTGTCGAGAGCGGCGGACCGTGCTTCCGTCCGCGGCCCTTCGCCAGCCCCCCAGCCGGTCCGTGTCGAATCTGTCCGGGACCGGTGATGCTCGCATGACCGCTCTGTCGGAGATTGTCGGTGCGGCATCAACGGCTGGCCCGGAGTCGAGCGTAACCGGCGCGCTGGACGGCGCGTACGCCGACGACCACCTCGAGCTCACGACCTCCCGGGGGACGGTGCCGCTCGGTTTCGTCGCACACCGTGGGGTGCTCTACCTCGTGGCTCGGGACCGGCGGGCTCGGTGGCCCGTCGTCGCGTTGCGCGAAGGGTCCGCGCGCGTTCGCGTGCGCGGCCGAACGATCGTCGGCGGTATCGCGCTCATTACCGACCCGGACGAGAAGCGGCGCGTGCTGGATCGGTTCCTGGCCAAGTACGGCGGCGCCCAGTTCGCGCGCTGGTACGATCGGCCGGCGCGCATCCTCCGCCTCCAGCCCACGACCGGGGGGCCCGCGGAGGCGGCACCGGCACCGCCCGAGTACGTCGAGTGGCTCACCGCGGAGTTCGACAACATCGCCGAGGAGTACGACCACCACATCCTCGACAACCGGATCAACCGCCTACTGCGGAACCGTTCGCTCGCGGAGTTGCGACCGACGTTCCGTTCGGCCCCCGTTCTCCTCGAGATCGGTTGCGGCTCCGGTACCGAGACCCTCCCGATGTTGCGGGACGGCCACGAGATGCTCTGCATCGACATCTCGCGCCGAATGCTCGACGTCGTTCGGCAGAAGGCGCGCGCGGCGGGCGTCGCGGAGCGTCTCCGGACGCGCGTGCTGCGCGCGTCGGAGGTCGGCGCACTCGTCCGGGAGATGGGCCCGGCGCAGTTCGACGGCGGATACTCCACGTATGGCGCGTTGAACTGCGAGGCCGACCTCACCCCCATCCCGCCCGCTCTCCACGCGCTTCTCCGTCCGGGGAGCCGGTTCGTCGCCGGGGTGTTCAACCGCTGGTGCCTCACCGAAGCGGTGGGGTACACCCTCGCCGGTCGGCCCCGACGAGCGCTGGGACGGACCCGGAACCCGGTGTTGGTCGGCTCCTCGCGCTTCTGCATCGACATCTGGGCACACTCCGCCGCGGAGTTCGAGGCGTTGTTCACTCCGGGGTTCGCCGCCGAGCGGCTCGAGGCGATCCCCGCTCTCCTGCCGTCGTCGGAGGTCGCGGTCTTCGTCGAAAAGTTCGGTCGCCGATTCGACCGGCTTGCGGAGTGGGACCGCGCGTGGGGGACTCGGTGGCCGCTCCGCCGGCTGGGGGACCACTTCCTACTGACGTTCGTCCGTGTCGAGGATCCGGGTCGCTAGGAGATACGCACGATCGGGTCGCCGCGTCGGACCCGACCCGCCCGAAGCACTTTCAGGTACCATCCCCGTCGGTCGAGCATCACCTTGAGAAACTCGGGGCCCCGGGCCTCCCCGACGTACGGGAGGAGGTACAGGTTGTCGCACGGTGTGCACGGCTTCGTGACCTCCAGCTCCGCGTCCCCCACCCGGAAACGATAGCCGGGGGCGAAGCTGTCGTACGGGAGTCCGGTCGAGGTGATGTTCTCCCCGATATCCCCCGGCCGGACCGGCCATCCCTCCCGGTTCAACTGCTCGAGCATCTCGAGGGGCATCAGAAGGACCGCCATCGCCGGGTCATCCTTCGACACGTCATGCCGATACATGTTGTAGTCGCCGTCGAGCCCCTCCGCCGTGAGCCGCGCGTCCTCGACAGGGATCTTGGGAAGACCGCGCTCGCCCGGCGTCCGCGATTTGCGATTGATCTGAAAGACGTGGCCGGTTTCGCTCGTCACGGAGGAACCCTTCCCCGGCCGGTGGGTACCTCCGACGGAGCCCAAAACCGTGTCGGGCCATCCGCCGCGCGGTCGCGACGACGAGCGCGTCGGCTGCCGAGCAGCCCCAGAGACACCAGCGTCCCGCCGCCCAGCACCATGCCCACGGACGGGTCGGTTCCCGTGGGGACGGTTCCCATCACCAGGGCGATCCCGACCGCGGACAATACGATTCCGGCGGAGCCGACAGCGGTCGCCAGGTCGGTCCGCTCGGCCGCGGCAAGGCCCACCGTGAGAAAGCAGAGGGCGACCCCGATCAGGACGAGCGGCCCGCCGGCCCGCACGGCCACCAGCCCGGCTCCGGCGAGGACCAGACCGCCGAAGAGCACGAGGGCGGTCCACCACCCCTCGGGCGACTCCGTGGCGAACAGCGACGAAGGACGGTACGCGCTCGCGGGCACGACCCTCCCATCGAGCACGACGGGCGGTGCCCCGGGCGGCTCGAGCTCGGAGGCGGACGTGCTGAGGCGAACGGTCGGCGGCTCTTATCGCTGGGGTCCGGCGGCGCGCTACGAACCCGGATAGTACAGGTCGTATCGGCCGCACTGGCGGCAGAAGTAGAGGCTGAACGGCTGCACGCCCTCGGCCGGTGCGGCCCATCCGACCGGGCCAACGTAGCCCGTGGTCCGAATGGCGATCTGCCCAGCGGGCGCCATCGCCACCTTGCAATTCGTGCACAGGCGCGAGGGCGGAACCGGAGGGGCGACGGGGGGCGGTGGGGCCATCGGCGGTGGCGGAGGGGGGGGATAGGCGGGCGGAGGAGGCGGCGGTGCTGTGGGGGCGGCGGTCGGAGGCGGCGGTGGGGGCGGCGGTGGCGGAGCGGGGGCCACGGGCGACCCGCACTGAGTACAGAACACGCTGTCGGCCGCGAGAGGCTTGCCACAGTTCGAGCAGTTGGACGGAGTCACGGACTATCCTGCCCGTTCGAGGGGATGAATCTTCCGTCGCCCCCGGCGGCGGATGGGACCGTGGGTCCGTCCCCCGACAAATCGACCGGGAACTGTCCCCCCCGAGTCCCCCGTTCCCCTCGAGACCGGGGGCCCGTCCCCCGAGAGGTCCCGCCAAAGGAACCAAGAGGCGGCCGGTCCGGTCCGGTGGGTCAGGTCGGCATGGACGCAGGGTTCGCGATCGTCTTCGGGTTCGCCCTCGGTTTCTCCCTCACGATCCCTCCGGGGCCGATGAATGCCCTCATCGCGGCCCAGTCGGTGCGCTCCCTCCGTTCGGGCATCATCACCGGGCTCGGTGCCATGAGCGCCGACCTGATCCTCGCGGTGCTCGTGTACTCGCTCCGCGCGGAGATCCCGTTCGGCTCGATCGTTCGATGGGTGTACCTCGTCGGCGCGGGGGTGATGGTGTTCCTGGGGACGCGCCTCCTCCTCCGGCCCCGGACGGAGGAAACGACCCCGGACAGCCACGCTCGCACCTACACCCAGGGCGTTCTGGTGGGCCTCTCGAACCCGTTCCAGATCGTCTGGTGGCTGACGGCGGGCCTCGCGTTCGCGTACCTGGGCGGCCTGCTGCTGTTCGTGGCGCTGTTCGCTGCGGTCGCGATCTGGGTGGTCGCTTTCCCGTACGCCCTTCACCTCGGAACGCGCCGGCACCCGGGGGTCTCGCGCGCAGTGGTGTATGTCTCCTGCGCGATCCTGTTCGCGTTCGCGGTCTACTTCGTCCTGCTCGCGCTCTAGCGCGCCGCGGCGCTCGCCGACTTCAGCCGGCTCGCGTAGTGCGACCGGAATTTCGCTACCTTCGGTGCGATCACCATCTGGCAGTAGCCCCCGCTCGGGTTCCGGCGGTAGTAGTCCCGATGGTACTCCTCGGCTGGGTAGAATACCGTGAGTGGCACCACCTCGGTGACGAGCTTCTTCCCCCAGATCTTTTCCCGCTCGACCTCGCCGATCACCTGCTGGGCGGTCGCCTGCTGGGCCGCGTCGTGGAACAGGATCACCGAGCGGTACTGCGTCCCGACGTCGGCGCCCTGCCGGTTCGGCGTGGTCGGGTCGTGCACGGTGAAGAAGATGCTCAGTATGTCGTGGTACGAGATCTTCGACGGGTCGAAGGTGACCTGAACGACCTCGGCGTGGCCGGTCCGGCCGGTGCACACCTGCTCGTAACTCGGGTTCGCCGTCGAACCGCCAGCGTACCCGGGGAGGACGCTGTCGACTCCCTCGAGCTCGCTGAACACGGCCTCCGTGCACCAGAAACATCCGCCTCCGAGCGTGGCGACTTCGCGCGGACCCTGTGTTGGCATAGCGTGCGTGCCCCCGATTCCCTCGAGAGCGCCCTCGCATAAACGGTCTCCATCACGCGGGCCCGCCCCCGCGGGGGGGCTCCTCCTAAAGAGCCTCGGGCGTTCTGTTGCGGCGAATGGACGGCGCGACGACGTGCCCCGGATGCGGGGGGGAGGTCTCGTACGAGGCCCAAGAGACGCGGGTGTTGACCGGGACATGCCCCGGGTGCCACCGCGTCACGACCCTCGTGGAGGGCCCACTTCCGCTCGGTACCCCCCCGGCGGGCGCTGCGGGGAGTTCCTCGGCGCAAGCGTCGGGTCCGGCCACGGGTCCGGAGTGTGCCGAGTGCGGCTCGGTCCTGACGGTCTCGGCGCGCGAAGACGGGATGCTCGAAGTGAGCTGCTCGGAGTGCGAGACAACGACCACCTTCGTTCCCGAGGGAAGTGCACCGCCTCGCCCACCGCGGGACCGCGGAGATCGCGGCGGCCGCTACGAGCGTCCGCGCGGGCGGCCGAGCATGGACGAGGGTCGCCCGAACGCCCGGCCCTGCCGGCAATGCGGTGCGCCGCTGACGTTTACCACCGACGATACGGGGACGCTCATCGGAGAGTGCGCCTCGTGCGGCAATCGATTCACGCTCCCGGCCCGCCGTGAGGGGGGGTTCGGGGGAGATCGCCGCGGAGGCGGTGGGTACGGTGGACGAGGACCTCCGCGCTACGGCCGAGGCGGCGGGGGATACTCCGGCCGAAGCGGTGGGAGCGGCGGTCGCGGCGGAGGCTACAGCCGAGGTCCGCCCCGATACGGTCGGCGCGACGATAACGACGGCGACGACACGAAGCGGCGCAAGCGGCCGCGTCGCGAGTCGAGCGACTGATAACGCTCATCTTCCGGGTCGGATAGACCCGGCGTGACCGCCCGTGTACGTCTCTTCTACCACCCGATCAGTCACTACTGCGTCTCGGCCGAGCGAATGCTTCGGTTCAAGGGGATCCGCGCGGAGGTCGTGTACACGCCCTACCACGACCATCAGGCGTTGATCCGCGCGAGCGGCCAGGATTACATCCCGACGCTCGACTGGTCCGGCCGGTTCGTCACTTGGTCGGAGATCCCCGCGTTCCTGGACCGTGTCCAGCCCACACCCCAGCTTGTTCCCCCGGGAAAAGCGGGGCTCGCTCGCACGCTCGAGAGCTGGGGCCACCTCGTGCTCGAAGAGCGGGTATGGCGAGCGGTCGTAACGCAGGTTCCCCCCACGCTGCGGGACGACGAGGAACGGTGGGTGTTCGAAGAACTCCAGACCCGTGCCCGCGGGCCGTGGGCGGTTCTCGCGCACCGGCGCAAGGAGTTCGTCGCGGACCTTTCCGGGTACTTCGGCCTCGTCGACGCGATGCTCAAGGGACGTGAGTGGGTCCTCGACGAACCGACGGTGGCGGACTTCGGGATCTACGGCAGCCTCTCGCCCTGGACGACCGTGGGCGAGCGACTGCCGTCCAAGTACCCCCACCTCGTGCGATGGGCCCAACGCATTCGCGACCTGTGAGCGCCCGCCCGCCGTACGCGCTCACCTCCGAGGTATACGACACGATCTACTCGTTCAAGGACTACGCCGCGGAAGCCCGGCGTCTCCGGACGCTCCTCCAGAGATATGGGCCCGAGAACGCCCGAACCCTCCTCGATGTCGCGTGTGGAACGGGCGAGCACCTCCGCTACCTCTCCCGGTGGTACGACTGTACGGGGCTCGACGCGAATCCCGCGATGTTGCGGGTCGCTCGGCGCAAGCTCCCGACGATCCGGTTCGTGCGGGGTCGGATGGAGACGTTCCGGTTGGGTCGCAGATTCGACGCCCTCACGTGCCTGTTCTCCGCAATCGCGTACGCCCGCGACGCGCGCTCGCTCGAGAGGACCTTCCGCCGCTTCGCCGCCCATCTGGTCCCGGGCGGGGTGGCGGTCGTCGAGCCGTTCGTGCGACCGTCCCGCTACCGCGTCGGCCATCTTCACCTCGGGACGTACGGGACGGCGGACCTTCCGATCGCCCGGATGAACCTTTCGGAACGGGTCGGGGATCGTTCGATCATGGTCATGCACCACCTGGTCGGCACGCCGCGGGGCGTACGTCACTGGGTCGAACGGCACGACCTGGGGCTGTTCTCCGAGCGAACGTATCTGACGGCGTTCCGGCGGGCGGGGTTCGATGCCCGGTATCTTGAGAAGGGGTTCATGCGCGACCGCGGGCTTTACGTGGCCGTGCTCCGGCCCGGCGGGACTCCGCGGCTTACTCGATGACGACCGTAGTGGCCGCCGGCGACCGGAAGTTCGCGGCCCGGTGCGAACCGTCGCACAGCGGCTTCTTCTGGGAGTGACCGCAGCGGCACAACGCGACGTCCGCCTTCCCGTCGATCAGCACGAGGTTCGGCCCATTCTCGATCGATTGCACGACGACTTTCGGCATGGTCTCGCCCCGAGGCAGGGACGGGCAGGGCTTAGAGTCGCGGGTACCGCCCGGTGCCCTGGTTACGGGAACGTCAGGGGCCCCTCGCGCGCGTCCCCTACGCCTTGACGGGCGGGTTCGGTACGAAGACAAGCGAGATCGAGTTCACGCAGTGGCGGGTGTTCTTCGGCGTGAAACGCTCCCCCTCGAAGACGTGTCCGAGGTGCGCCCCGCACCTCGCGCACCGGATCTCGACGCGCTCCCCGTCGGTGTCGGGCAGATGCCGCACGCCGCCCGGGATCTCCTGGTCGAAGCTGGGCCATCCGCAACCGGAGTCGAACTTGTCGTCGGATCGATAGAGCGCCGCTCCGCATCGCTTGCAGGTGTACGTCCCCACGCCCCGAAAGTGCTCGTACTCGCCCGAGAACGGTGCCTCGGTTCCACCGTGGAGGATCACCCGCTCTTCGGCCCGGGTCAACTTGCGCATCTCCGTCGGGGCGTCCGTCGCCATGCTCGCGAAAGGGCACGGGGGCGATATTACGCCGGGGGGCCCGGGCCCCGAAGACCGGAACGAGCGCCAGAGCGATGTGGACACTGGGGGTTTTGGACTGCAAAGGGTTCGGAACTACGCGTTTTGACGCCACTCCGAGGTTTGCCTGGATCGGGAGAGGAGGCCGTGCTCGAACTCCGCCAATTCAAACGAGATCCTCTGCCGGGTCGACTTCGCCTGGCTGGAGGATTTCGATTGGCCCGTCGTCGGCGGGCGGTGACTGGTCCACTCGAGATCGAGACCCCACCCCGCCATCGTCCCGGAGCCGTCGCCGCGCTATTCCCAAAATGGCGAAGACGGCAACGAGGGCAGCCACCCCCCCTCCTACCACGAAGTAACCGTAATCCCCCGGTAGCCCGAGTAAGCCGGTGTTCCCGCACTTTCCGGCGCAGATCTGGACATGAGCAGAGCTCTGATGGCCCTGCGCGTCGGTGACCGTCAGGATCACGGTGAATGTGCCGGAGCGGTTGAAAGTGTGGGCCGTCGCACCCTGCGCGGACATGCTCGATCCGTCGCCAAAGTTCCACGAAAAACTGTAAGGAGAGGCCCCTCCGACAGCGGTTGCAGTGAAGTTGACCTCCAGGGGTGGCGTCCCGCTCGTAACAGATGCGTTGATCTGGGCTTGCAGTAGAATCGAAATGTTCAGACTTCCTTGGGTCCTCTCCCCTGAGGCATCCGTTACGGTGAGGACCACCAGGAACGGTCCATTCGTCGTGTACGCGTGGGTGATGCTAGCGAGATTACCGCCCGTTCCTCCATCTCCGAAGGACCACAGATACGTGTAGGGGAGGAAGCCGCCCGACTCGACCGAATCGAACTGAACCGGCCTCGCAAACACGGCTGGGTCTGGGTTCGCCGTGATCACGGGTGTAAGAAGTGGAAGAGGCGCGTTGATTGGGGTCCAGGTGTGATTCGACCCCGCCCAGCTCCAGGTATCGCCCAAGTATCCGTCTCCGGAAGTCGAGTTCGAGTTGCCCCCGAACAGCAGCACTCCGCCTTCGCCGGGGCTGTCCGCGAGAACCGTCTTCTCGCGCGAAACGGGTGTCAACCCTGAAGTTACATTCGTCCAGCCAGATGCCCCGAAGGTCCACGTATCATTCGCCGAGCCGTGAACCGAGGTGCCGTAACATCCGTTAACGGAGTCAGGGTCCGAGCAAATGGCCCAGGCCCCCGCAAACAACACCAGTTCTGCGTCTGTAGAATCGTAGGTAAACCCGAAAAAGGTCCGGGGCGAGGGCGAATAGGCAAATCTCGAAGTCTCGTTCGTCCACTTTTCAGCTTGGAAAAACCACGTGGAATTGTAGGCAAAGAATCCGTTCACCTCGGGAGACGTGCCTCCGAACAGCACAACCGCGCTGAGTGCGGGGTCATACGCCATCTCTTCGGCGGTCATTCGGGGAGGCGACTCGGCGGCGGTAAGATTGAGTTGCGTCCAATCGTCGTCATGGTAGGTCCACGTCGCCTGCCAGAACTGTGAATTATAGGTGTTGCCCGAAAAGAGCAGCACGTTGTTCGTCGAGGAGTCGTAGGTGATCGGGTTGGAACCAACTGGGAACTGATCGCAGATTGTCGTGCTACCGGAAAGATAACAGATTGGATTCACGGCCGGGTGAAGTGGAGTCCAATGTCCGGCCTGAAACTCCCATGTGTCGGAACAATCCGAGCTCGAGGATCCCCCACAACTATCGGAGAACGGGTCGTATCCTCCGTAGGCCAAAACGTAGCCGTCGGCCGTGTCGTAAGTCATCGACATTCCCTCCCTAGCGGAGGGTGGAGTCCCGGCACTTGAGCTGATGTTCGACCAACCTCCATTCTCAAAGATCCACGTTGAGGACGATACCGAGTTATTGGTTTGACCACCGAACAGGACATCATAGCCATCGGCTACGTCGTATGACATTGCCGCGCCCGTCAGAGGAAAGGGCGACGAGACCGAACCTACGCGCGCGCTCGGAGCAGCGGGACTCAGTGGCGGCGGACCAGTCGAGTCGGGGAGTTGATTAATGGATGCCGGGCCGGGAGGCCGGCTTGGGCTTGTGTTCCCCATCACAACAAGACTCAAGCTCGCTCCGAGAACGAGAAGAAAGGCGAAAGCAATCATCACGCGTTCGGTAACGTTCCCCCAATCTCGCTTAAGCCGTATCGCGTCCCGCCCAACGAGTCGACGGCGGCTTTCAATCCGCCTGCAGTCTCCCCACATTCATTCGATAGAGCCGTTTCGATGTACTTGAAGTGGACCGCCAACATTTCGAGAATAATGGCGGACAGGCTGTGTCGGACAAGCTGAGCTTTGCGCAATCCGCCGTGATATCTTCACTCCTGGCAAATCAGTCCGTCACCGTTTCTGAGCGTGCGAAGAGGGCGGCGGTCCCCCGTCGGACGTTTGAACGGATCGCCAGTCGATCGTACGCCGACCAAACGGTCTACGACTCTTATCTGCCGGATTTTCGACTTGCAGCCCTGTCTTCGGCGCGACTTCTGCTCACTCAGCCTTTCCAGGAGGACCTACGACCTACGGTGGAAGCGTTGCGAAACGATCCTACGTGTGTTCTCCTCTGGACTTGGCCCGAGACCCTGTTTGCGGTGTTTGTCGAGAAGCCATCCGGCAAGAAGACCGGCTCAGCCTCGTGCAACGGCGCAGGGGGGCCTCGAGCTACCGACTTCCTATTCGATATCAGTCGGTCGGCGGCTCCTGTCTTCTTTGATTACGAGGGCGTGTGGTCGAGAATTGCGGACGTAGGTGCAACACTTGAGTACCCAAGACCAGTGCTCCCGGCTAACTCGCGCGCCAGACCAGTCTTGACACGTCGTGCCAAGGATGTCTCACTCATAGCCGGCCTCTGCCGCCGAGTTGGGGAGCGTCCGGGGTTTCCGAACGGTCGCGACCAAAGCTTGCGATTCGGTTTCCGAAAAGTGCGTAAGGCGGTGGCGGCAGGCTTGATCGAACGGAGGGTGCATTTGAACCTGTGCGCTAGGATACTCACGGAAACCAACCTCGCGGACAGTGTGGCCTTTGTTCACGGGGAGCGCGGTCCTGGGGCCACACCGGAGGCGCTGTTCCAGCGATTGAATCGCATGGGCATCCGGCCATTTCTGTTCGTGTCGAATCGGGACCGGATACTCTTCGCGACATTGACCTCGGGAAGGAATGCTCGTTCCCCGACTGAAAGTCGCCCCGCGATCCTCCGGAATCTTCAACAGTTCCTCAATTCGATTGTGATCCTTCGGCAGCCCCTCCGAAGTCTGGTCCGTGTCGTCGACCACCGATATCATCTGATCTTCGGACCACTGGAGGAGTAAGGTTCCTTTACTTCGCGTAGGCCCCCGCCCGGTCTCAAGAGAACGAAGACGCGTAGAACAGCCAGGACCGTGGGGCCCTAACCGTTTAAGGGATGGACACGGGGGGATTTGAACCCCCGACCTCTGCTTTGCGAAAGCAGCGATCTTCCGCTGATCTACGTGCCCACCGGGGCCGGGGGAGGAGACTCGCCGCTTAAGGACTTTGGAAACCAGGCTGCGCCCCGGCGCCCGCGGAGCGGCCGGCCTCGGTGCAGGGTCGCCGGAGCACGGGTCGTCGTTCTACGCGGCGACCGTTGCGACGAGCGGGCTCGCCTGCTCGCCCGGGCTCCCGGCCGAAGTGGACTTTCGGGGCGGGGAAGTCGGCGTCGGGTGGGACGACTGAGGGCCGGACGAGGGGGGCGGACGGCTCCCGCCGACGGTTTTTCCCGTCGCGGTCGTCCGCCGCACGGCGGTGAGCAGGTGCTCGGCCGCGTCGTACCGGATCAACTCGGTGTATCGGCCCCAGTTCACGATGTTCTGAATCGACTCGTCGGCCGTCGCGGGGGTGACGGAGAACAGCTGGGCGAGCTGCTCGTCCGTGAGCCGGTGTTCCGGAGCGCTGTCGAGCGCCCGCAGGAGGGTCTTGAACAGGGTCGTACGGCCCAACTGTTCGCGCAGGAGCGCTTTGCGATCCCGGATGGACGCCGCGATGTAGCGCTTGCCGAGGTCGGTGAACGTCGCCCGGCCGTCGCTGACCTTCACCAGGCCCAGCGCGCTCGCGAAATCCAGCGAGGGAAGAATCTCGTCGATCTCCAGGTCGAGGTCATCGGCGAGCAGTGCTACGTCTTCGGAGCCCTTGTGGGAGTTCAGGAGCACGAGCAGCCCCTGCATCTCCGTGGGGCTGCACTTAGGATACGTGGTCGGCACGAGTGGAGGTCCGGGCGCCGGCATATCCGGGCCGCCCTCTATAGCCTTATTGGACAGCCGATGCACCGTTCGTAATCGTCGGCGGACCGGCCCCTCCGCCGCCCTCGGTGATGAGCGAGTACACGCGGTCGGTGAGGTCGTAAAATCCGCTCGACTTCCGGTCGCGCGGACGCGGGAGGTCGACGTGCACGTCGGCGAGAACGTGGGCCGGGCGGCGCGAGAGCACGATGATACGGTCGGCGAGCTGGATCGCCTCCTCGATGTTGTGCGTGACCAGGATCACGGCATCCGGAGGAAGCGCCGGGTCGCGCCACAACTGCAGGATCTCCTCGCGCAGGCTCTCCGCGGTCAGGGGGTCGAGCGCGCTGAACGGCTCGTCCATGAGCAGGACCGACGGCTCCACCGCGAGGGCCCGGGCGAGCCCGACACGCTGACGCATCCCGCCGGAGAGCTCACGAGGGTACGCTTCCTGGAATCCGTCGAGGCCGGTGACGGACACGTATCGGTCGACCTGGGCCCGGATCCGGTCGGGGGCCCACCCAAGCGCCTCGATCCCGAACGCCACGTTCTGCGAGACCGTGAGCCAGGGGCAGAGCGCGAAACTCTGGAACACCATCGCCATGCCGGTGACGACCGAGTTCACCGGTTGGTCCCGAAACTCGATGTGACCGCTCGTCGGCCGGTCCAGCCCCTGGATGAGCCGGAGCATCGTCGACTTGCCGCACCCCGAGGGGCCAACGAGCGCGACGAAGTCGGAGTCCGCGACATCGAAGGAGATGTCCTGCATGATGCTGATCGTACCGTGCCGCCCGGCGAACGATTTGTCGACGTGCTCGACGCGGATGATGACCATCGCGCCCCTCCGCCCCCCGGTGTCGGTCGGGACTCCGTCAGTCGTACCGGTACTTCTCGACCGCTTTGCGGTAGAGGGGTTTCCATATGAGCTCGTTGATGGCGACAACGGTCGCGACCAGCGTGAGCAGCGCGGCGACCATCAGCGGGTAGCCCGTGTGGTTGGGCAGGGCGTAGCCGAGGTCAATGGCCTGGCCGATCCCGAAGAGGTTCAGGGTCTGGTGCGGGTTCACCGACAGGTACTCCGCGACGATCAGCGTGTTCCATCCTCCGCCGAAAGCGGTGATCGAACCGGTGATGAGGGCGGGGAAGACGCCGGGGAGGACCACCCGGGTGAACCGCTTCCATCCTTTGAGGCCGAACGAGCGACCGGCTTCGTCCAGGTCCGGCGGGAGGCCGCGGATCCCCGAGAGCACGTTGAAGAAGAGGTACCAGAGCATCCCGGTCATCAGCATGAGGACGGCGGCCCCTTCCGGGGAGATGAACGGTATCAGCTCGAAGATGATCACGGGGAAGAGCGCGGTCGCCGGGAACGACGCGATCACCTCGACGGTCGGCATGCCGAACCTCGAGGCCCGCGGGCTGCGGGAGAGGAAGATCGCCAGCGGCAGCGAGATCGACAGACAGATCAGGTACGCGGCGAGCACCCTCAGGGTCGACGCGCCCATCGCGAGGGGCAGATGCTCGATCTGCACCCGGATGCCGGGAAGGATCGGGACGGAGAAGACATCGTACACGGCGACCGTGAGCGCGATCAGCATGAGCCAACCGACGACGAGGATCGTCCCGATCCCGACGTAGGAGAGCGCGGTCCGGCGTCGTTCGCTGCTCCGCACCGGTCGCGTCGCGATCGCGGCGACCTGCACCAGCGGGGTGCTGATCCGGGAGGCGGTCGTGCGGACCCCCCGCCGGACGTACGCAGTGACGCGTCCGAACCGGCCCGGGGTGTCACTGGACGGGACCGACTCGCCCTCACCGGACGGAGCGGTGTCGTACCGGAACCGTTCGGCCCACTTGCTGAGCGGCCGCCAGACGGCGAAGTCGAGAATGGCGATCACGATCACGAGGATCAGGATGCCCGCGAGGAACTCGTTCGCATTGTGGCCGCTCGCCGCGAACGACAGGTAACTTCCGATACCGGGCAGCACCTGGTTGGAGTTCGTGCTGAAGATCTCCGCCTCGACGAGGAAGAACCAACCGGCGGTCCACGAGAGAACCGAGTTGTACACGAGACGACTGATCGTCGCGGGGAAGAGGACCCGGCGGAACAGCAGGATGCCCCGCAACCGGAACGTTGCCGCGGCTTCTTTCAGTTCGGCCGGGAGCGTCTTCAACGACTCGTAAACGCCGAACACCATGTTCCAGGCCATCGACGTGAAGATCAGGAACACCGACGCGAAGTTCACGCCCGGCCAACTGCCCGGCGTCAACGACGCGAAGACAACGAGCGCGATCGGGAAGAATCCCAGGATAGGTACCGACTGAAGGATATCGAGGATCGGGATCATGACCCGCTCCCCCGTGTGACGCGTCGCGGCGTAGTACCCGTAGGCGAGCGCGAACCCGAGGGAGAGCGCGTACGCGGCCGACATCCGCAGGAACGAATAGAACACGTCGACGGCGGCGGTCGGAAGGTACGTCGCGAAATCCCCCAGCGACAGTCCGACCGTGGCGATCGCGAACGCGGTCGCGAAGACCGGTATCGCGATGTACAGGGCGGCGGCCCGGGCGGCTCCGGGCAGGGGCGGCGGTTTAGGAGTGCCGCGCCCGGTGACCGGTGGCCCTGGATCGTCCGGGCGGATCGTTCCCCCCTCCGCCATGCGACCTCCCGGGCATGGACTGGGCTCGCGGACTCCGTGGGCCTATTTGTGGAATGTGGTCGGACCTGCGATTTCCACCGCCGGTGGACGACCGCGTCCGCCGCGCCGCGGCATCTTTATCAGCGGAACGACGCTGGGCGCGGTCGTAGCCCCGTGGTGTAGTGGCCAATCATGCGAGACTCTGGATCTCGCGACGCAGGTTCGAACGCCCCGGGCGTCCGCGACCCCGGCGGCCGAAAATCCTGCCGGGGCTATCGTCGGGGTCGTGTCCTCTTTCCGGTGCGGGGGTGCTCCAGCTCGGCCAATCGACGCGTTCGAGCGCGTCGGGTCAGCGAGGCAGGGCTTAGGACCCTGTTGCCTAGGGCATACGCCGGTTCAAAGGGGCGGTCGGCCGCACGGCCCGACGCCCGGAAACTCCGGCCCCCCGCACCGACCCCCCGCAGGTGATCGCCGGAGGTCCCGATGCCGGACGACTTGCCGACCGCCGGGGAGATCCGAGCGCTCCGTCCCCCCGACGTGGACCGGCTGCTGGATAGCCTGGAGCGGACCGTCCCCGTACGACCCGGGTTCGTCGAGCTGCCCGACCGGGGGTTCGACGAAGCGATCGTTTTCGGCGACACCCACGGGGATTGGCGCACGAGCCTCGAGGCCGAACGACTGTTCCTCGCGCCGACCGGGGGACCGCGGTGCCTCGTCGGGCTCGGCGACTACGTCGACCGCCCGCCGGCCGACTGCCCCGACGGCTCGGTCGTGAACGCGGTCCGGCTGCTCGCGCTCACCGCGAAGTACCCCGAGCGGGTGTTCCTGTTGCAAGGCAATCACGAGACCGTGCGGCGGATCCCGGCCCGCCCTCATTCGCTTGACCGCGAGGTGGCGGAGCTTTGGGGGCCCGACCCGACCCGCTACCAACGACTGCTCTCCCTCCTGGAGCGCGGTCCCCTGGCGGCGGCTTCCTCGTCCGGGGCGTACTTTGCCCATGCCGGATTCCCGCGCGGCGACCTGCCGGCTGCGTGGCGGCGGGTGTTCGACGACGTGGAGGAGGCGCGTCTGCTCGACCTGGTGTGGAGTGACCCGGAGGCGACCCGACATCCGCACGGAGCAGCCCCTCCGTGGAACGCCCAGGAATTAACGGCGTTCCTGGCCCGCTCCGGACTTCGTGTCTTTGTGCGGGGACACGACCCCGACCTGGTGGGCCGACCGCTGTACGCCGGGAGATGTCTGACCCTTCATACGACCCGCGTCTACGAGCGGTACGGCGGAGTGATCGTCGCGCGGGTCCCGCTCACGACCCCGGTGCGTACGGTACTCGATCTTTCCGTCGAGCATCTCGCGACCGAGGGTCGGAAGTACGACGCCGACCGTTGACCGTCACCCTTCCGCGTCTCCCCCGAAAAGTCTCCGCTCCGCCGCCCGAACTCCGTCCGCGTCGCGGGCTTGGGCGTACGCGCGGAGACGTTCGGCGTTCACCGCGAGGAACGACTGTGCGCCGACAAACCCCTCCAGCAGTCGTCGGGCCTCCTCGGTGCGGTCCACCAGAACGAGCGCAGCCGCGAGCGCCTCGACGGTGTTGAGCTGCGCCATCCGGCCGTAATGCTGGGGATTCGTCGCGACCAGCAGCGGAAGCCGACGTCGGAGTCCCGTGGACGAGGGGGGGGCGTCATCGCCGGGAAAGCGCCCGCGCGCGGAGAGACGGTTCCACGAGCAGTCCACCGCCAAGAGACCCCCCCGACGTACCGCGTTGGCGTCCGACGGTGCGATCGGGTCCGGGGCGTACGGGTCGAGCACGATCGGTGTCGGTCGGGGGCCGTCGGCGCGCGCGACCCGCTGGGCGAGACCCCGGTGGAGGAGCCGACGACCGGTGCACGCTTTCGGGTGGTCCTCGCCGGCGAGGACGAGGTACAGTCGCGCGCGACCGCTACGCCGGGGGTTGCGCGTACTCCCGGAAGATCCCATGGAGCTCGCGGGTCACGCGGAGGGCCTCGGCCCTCGGTCGCTGCCACATGTTCCGGCCGAAGATGATGCCGGTCGCCCCGTCGTTCATCGAGTCTCGGACCTTGGAGAGCAGTTCGGCATCGCCGACCTTCTCTCCGCCGGAGACGAGCACGAGCGCGCGGCCCGCGCTTTCCACGACCCGGCGGAAGGCGGCCGCCGGGGTCAGCTTGAGCGTGTTGTACGGCGGAGGGCTGTCCGCGTCCTTGTCCGACGGGACCGGGTAGTTGACCTTCACGATGTCCGCGCCGAGCTCGAGCGCCACGCGCGCGGCGTAGTCGATCGCGTAGAGGCTCTCCTTGCCCCCTTTCTTGGCGACCGCCTCGCCCCGCGGGTAGGCCCAGACGACGACCGGCATCCCGAAGCGGTCGGCCTGTTCCCGGATCTGGGTGAACTGTGCGAAGTCGCGGTCCTGGGCGGGTGAGCCAACGTACAGCGTGTATCCGATCGCGTCCGCACCCAGCCTCACCGCGTCCTCGACGGACCCCGTGGGCGCGCTGAACGCCTGGGCGTCCGACGGGATCCCGGTCTTCCCGTTCAACTTCAGTACGAGGGGGATATCGCCGGCGTACTCGTGGAAGTACTTCTCGGCGAGCCCGATGTGCAGCGCGATCGCACTGAACTTCCCCTCGACCGCGAGGTCGTACTGGTACTTCGGGTCCAGCGAATCCGGGTTCGCGAAGAAATCGACCGGACCGTGCTCCAGCCCCTGGTCGATCGGTAGGATGAGCAACGTGCCTCCGCCCGGCCCGTACTGGTAGAGCAGCCGCTTGAGCCGGGCCCGCTTGCCCGCGTTCAGTCCCATCTGGGCAAGCGTCGGTCGAAGGTGGGGATGCGGCGCGTCGGACCGGTAGGCGGTCCCGGTCGGCGCGGCGGGCGTCGCGTGCGCGGACGGTTCGCTCATGAGGGGACCTACCGGCGGACGGGACTCCGCGATTTAAGACTTAGTCCCGGCGGACAGTTTTCCCTCAGAGACCGACCGGGCCGGAACGTTTAATCCCCGACGGCCGGTGCACCGGACTCCCGGAGGAGTCCCCCGGAATTCGATGCGTACCCAGGTCATCATCGTCGCGACTCTGCTGCTCAGCGCCGCCCTTTTTGCCGTCAATTTCGCCGTCGCGGTCGCTTCGGGCAGCCGCGCGATCCTGGCGCAGGCGATCTTCACCCTCACCGACCTTGTGGGGAGCGCCCTGCTCCTCTGGGGGCTCCATCTGTCGCGCCGGCCCGCGACCCACGAGTACCCGTTCGGCCGCGGCAAGGAGCGGTTCTTCTGGGCGTTCGTCTCGATCGTGGTGACGTTCACGGTCGCGGGGGTGGTCGCCCTGTCGGAAGGGGTCGACCAGGTGGTCTCTCCGACACCGTTGAGCCACATCGGAGAGGGCCTCCTCGTCGTCGGGGCCACGATCCTCGTGAGCGCCGCGAGCATCTGGGTGACGCTCCGAGAGCTCCGGCTGTCCCGCCAGACCCTCTCGAGCCTTCTCGAGTCGGCGAACCAGGGGCTGAAGTCGATCTTCTACCAGGACCTCGTCTCGATCGTCGCGAGCGCGGTCGCGTTCGGCGGACTGATCGTCGTCTACCGCACCGGCCACCCCGTGGCGGACGGTGTGAGCGCGGTCGTCGAAGGGGTCCTCCTCATCGCCACCGGGTTCGTCCTGACGCTGGAGAGCCGGGAGTACCTGATCGGTCGAGCGCTCGCCCCCGAGATCGCCCGGGCGATGCTCGCGATCGTGGAACGGAACCCGACGGTCGCCAAGGTACGGAGCCTCCAGTCGATGATGCTCGGTCCCGACGACGCCCTCCTCGCGCTGCGGATCAACTTCCGGGACGGAATGACGACCGACCAGCTCGAGTCGGCGATCGACCAGGTGGGGGGAGCGCTCCGCACGGCCTACCCCGTGCTGCGCCACGTGATCATCGAGCCGGAGTCGTAGGGCCGGGCAGCGCCTCGGGACGGACCCCAACGTACCGCGCGATCGTCAGGACGACGAGCGCCGCGCCGACCGTCCCGAAGAACAGGTAGTATCCCGTGTTCCCGAAGTGGTCGACGAGCTGGGTGCCGTAGACGAGTCCGAGGATCATCCCGAGCGAGATCGTGAGCGAGTAGATCGCCATGGTCGTCCCCCGGCTCAGTTCGAACGCGAGGTCGGCGAGCGCCGCGAGCGCGGCGGGCCCGTAGGCGAGCGCGGCGATCGCGCTGACCGCGAGGCCCGCGATGAGCTCGTAGAGCGCGCCGTAGGCGATGAGGAGGCCCGCGAAGGTCACGACGCCGACAAATCCGGCTACCCCGATGTTCATCATCCGGGTCCGGCCGTACCGGTCGGCCAAGCGCCCGAGCCTCGGCTGCGACAGGACCAGGAAGACGCCCCCACCGCCGATGCCGGCCGCGACGTAGAGGTCGGAGATGCCGACGCCGGACGACGCGCTCCCGATGAAGACGAGGACATAACCGAGGAGCATGTAGACGATGAGCCAGGGCAGCGTCACGAGCAGCGTCGACCGGCGAAAGGCGTTCCGGACGATCGTCGCGACCGGGAATCCCTGGGCGGGAACCCGGTGCGGGATGCCACGGGCGAGTGACCAGGCGAACGCGAGGCCACCGACCAGGAGCAGGGACCCGATCGCAAAGACGTACGGCAGGAACTCGACCGTGAGATGGTGGTCCTGGATGAGACCCAGGATCGCGATCCCGAAGGCGAAGCCCCCGAGCCAGCCGGCGAGGTTCATCGCGTCGAACCGGCCCATCTCGAACCCCCGCTCGTCGACCATCGAGCGGTCGGCGATCACCGCGAGGCTCGACGCGAGGATCGCCCCGCTGCCGACGCCGAACAGGAAGTTCAGCGCGCCCAGGGCGTAGGGGTCGCGGGTCAGGGCCACGAGCCCGAAGAGGAACGCGGCGGCGCCGATCCCCCCGAAGAGGACCGGGAACCGGCCCACGCGGTCCGACAGGACCCCGGAGAACAACACGGTCGTGAACTCCCCCACGGGCGCCATCGCCGCAACGAGCCCCACCGTGCCGTAGTCGTTCCCGCTCAGGCCGGTGACGCGACCGAGGATGTAGTCGGCGAAGACGGCGAGGGTGATCCCGAAGGCGAACCGCACGAAGAAGGTCGCGCCGAACACCGCCAGCAGCGAGCGGCGGTGGAGGTCGGCCGCCGAGTCGACGGTCGGGTCGGCCACGGTCGTCGGGCTACCCCGGCGAGGGTTCGATGAGCTCGATCCACACGTCGTTCGGGTCGAGGACAAACGCGATCCGCGACGTTCCACCGCTCAGGCGGTACGGTTCCTTCGCGACGCGGACATCCTTCTGGCGCATGCGCAATAGCGTCCGGTCCAGGTCCGGCACCTCGAACGCGAGGTGGTCCAGCTGTTCCCCGGGTTCGAACGCGTCCTTTCCGTCCCAGTGGGTGAGTTCGACGCGGGCCCCCGAGTGCGGGTCCCTCACGAACGCGATCTCGGCGTGATTCTCGGGGATCGTTCGACGTCGCTCGAACTCGAGACCAAGGACCTCGGTGTAGAAACGGAGGCTCTCTTCCATGTTGCGGACCGTGATCGAGGTGTGCAGGAACCGCATCGGTGACCGAGGCGAGATGGTCGTCGCGGGGTTCTAAACCTTCGGGCCCACCCTACGGGTGGCCGTAGACGACCCGGAGCGGACGCGCCCCCGGAGCGTAGTCCGCGTCGACGCGAACGAACCCCACTCGCTCGAACTGGAAGATGTCCCGCGGCTTCGCCTCCGCGAGCGCCTGCTCGCCGACGCCGGACGAGTGGTTTCCCTCGATATCGAGCACGTCCACGGGGAGAGCGCCCTCCGCCCCGACCCATTGCAGTCGCGGCAGTCGCTGGTTCTCCCGACTCGTGAACGTGGCGCGCATCGACCCACCCGGCGCGGGGATCTCGTCGGGGAGTCGCACGTTGAGCAGGTCCTTCAGGCGGACCTCGGCGCCGGGGCGGGTCGCAAGGTCGTGGTGCGGGAGGAAGAAGGACGGTCCGGCGGGCGCGGTCCGCTTCCCGAGCGCCGGGAGTTCCGGATGATTCGGCAGTTCCACCGACGCGAGCTCGGCGGGATAGCCATCGACCTCGACCCGGACCGGCGCCGGGACGTAGGCCCGGCGCACGGTCGTCGCGTCGATCCGCTTGCGGTTCTCCGCGTACAAGGTCTCGGCCGGAACTTCGATGTCGGCGAGCGACATTCCGAACGAGACCGTGAACGTGCGGACGGCGTCCATCGAGATGCCCCGGCGGTCGAGCGAGCGGAGCGACCAGGTCCGGGGGTCGGCCCAGCCGTCGTAGAGTCCGCTGGTGACTTCCCGGTACGACTTGCTCTTCGACACCTTCGCTTCGCGGACGCGCAGTACGCCCCAGTGCAGGAACGGCGGCCCCTGGATGCCGAGGAGGTCCCAGATGTACCGCTGCATCCGGTCCTCGATGACGAGGTCCTTCCCGCGCAGCACGTGGGTGATGCCGAGCTCGATGTCATCCACGGCCCACGAGAACTCGAGCAGCGGCCAGACTCGGTACTTGCGTCCGACCCGCGGATGGTCGAGGTCGCTGATTCGGAACAGCACCCGGTCCCGGAACGCCGGGTCCGGGTCGTTCATGTCCGTTTTGAGACGAAGGACGGCGGCCCCCGGTGCGTAGACGCCGGCGAGCATCCGACGCCACTCGTCCGCCGCCTCCGCGGGCGACTGCCCGCGCTCCGGGCACGCGATGCCCTGGGCGCGGTTGCTCCGGAGTAGTTCGGCCGGACAGCGGCACACATACGCCGCCCCCTTCTCGATCACGCGCTCGGCCCAAGGGTAGAACTGAGCGATCCGGTCCGACTTGTACACGACCTCGTCCGGAGTCACCCCGGCGAGCTCGAGGTCCCCCCGGATGAGGTCGAAGAACTCGGTCTCGACCCGCTTCTCCTCGGAGCCGATCGTGTCGTCAAAGACGAGGAGGAGCTTCCCGCCGTACCGCTCGCGATAGTGCTGATTCACGTAGATCATCCGGGCGTGGCCGATGTGGAGAACCCCGCTTGGGAACGGCGCCATCCGGAGGACGACCTTGCCCGGCACGGCCCCCGGAAGGTCCGGAAAATCGCCGGATTCGCTCTTCGCCGGCTTGGACCGCTCGGGCTCGGGACCCCCCAGCAACGCGAGCTGCGACGCGAGCTCTCCGGACGGGATCGCGCCCACCTCGACCACCACGTCCGCGACGGCGGCGCGCACCTCGTTCGCTAGAGCGCGTAGCGCCGGGTCGGTCGCGAGCAGCCGGGCGACGATCGGGTCGGCCCGGGGTGTGCCTCCGTGCGCGAGGGCGTTCTCGAGCGCCAGGCGGCGGGCGCGCGTGGAGACGTCGGGAGGAAGCGGCACGAGCGCACCGACGGCCGTGCGGATTAAAGGAGTTCCCGACGGCCGATTCGGCCCACGGGAGCCGGTCGCACGGGGGAAGACGCGTCGGTCGACAACGTCTCCTCGACGGCGTCGGCCATCGAAATTTCTCCGTGGAACACCCGGTGAGCCGACGAGCGCGAGATCGTGATCTGCCCGCCGCTGCGTTCGCGGCTGAGCCGTTGAATGTTCGAGATCTCACCGGGCGTCGGAGTCGACGGGAGCCGGTCGCGGACGGAGCGGCCCACTCCGTGTGCGATCGACCGCGCGGCGAGAGCATCCCGGGGCCGCCGGTGCCCACGTGGCGTGGTCCCCTGCTCGTCGACGAGCTCCACCGCTCGCTGGTGGGCGAGCAAGGTGTTGACGATCCGATTCCGGCTCGGCGGGTCCCCCATGCCGACGCGGAACAGCACGTGGCGCGAGCCGAACCGATGGCGGAGCTGGCTCGCGAACGGGCCGGCGGCCTCCGGCGCATCGAGAATCCCCTCGGCGATGCACGACGCGCCGGCGAACACCGCGTACCCGGGGCGGGGCCCGGGGTCGATCCCCACGATCAAGTCGCCGTCCGGAGCGCCGAGCTCGAACGCGTGTTCGACCGCCGCGGCGAGCGCTCGGCGGTCTCCGTTCTCGGCGACCACCAGCACTCGAGGGTGGGATATCTCTCGGGCTTCGTCGGGCGAGGTGAGGACGACGGCCACGCTTTCGGGTATACGCTGCCCGGGAAGGAGGCTCACGGTCGGCAAGCGGCGCTCGCGCAGGAAACCCGCCAACTCTCCGTAGAGAGCCGGGTCTCGTGTGACGAGTGCGACCGACCGATGTCTCACCGGTATCCGGAACGGCGGAACACGCCATATATCTTGTCCTACCAATTCGATACGGTCGTCCTCGCAACGTCCTGAGCGGCTGCGGTGACTCCGAACGCACCGGGCCGGGCGGAGAGGGAATAAGGTTCGACGGCCATCGTCCGACTCGATGCCGGTGTGTCTGCACTGCGGTGAGATCGGCGCCGACGGTGCCCTCTTTTGCGCGAAGTGCGGCTACACGCTCCCGCAGGCGGACGGCATGCCTCTCCCGCCTCCCCCGAACCCGACGCGGGCGGCCCCGCCCCCGGTGGCGACTCCCGTCGCCCCGGTGTTCCGACCCCCCTACGGCGTCCCGGCGACAACCTTCGGGACCCCGGCGGCGTACCCGATCGCTCCGGGGGCGGCTCCAACCCCGCCGATGGCACCCCCGCCTTCCGGGAAGTACTGTGTCCGTTGCCGAACGATCATCTCACGAGCTGCAATCTACTGTCCGGTATGCCAGCAACCCCAGACGGCGTGAGACGCGGGGGGCGCCGAGGGCGCCGAACCGCCGGAATGGTCCGGATCGCCCGGGAACGGATCTCCACGCTCTTCGCGCTCGCAGAGGTCGAGGCCACCCACGGGCACCCGGAGCTCGCCGACCGATATGTCACGATTGCCCGCCGAGTGGGGACGCGCTACAACGTGCGTCTGCTCCCCGAGTACCGGGAGCTGTACTGTCGAGGCTGCTCCGCCTTCTGGGTCGAGGGACGAACGGTGCGGACGCGGCTGCGATCGGGACGACGGGTTCGCACCTGTTTACGGTGCGGACGGGCCCGCCGATCCCTCGTTCGCCCGAGCGCCCGCGCTCCGACCCCACCGCTGGATGGTGCCGGTCCGGAGCTGGCCCGAAAAGGAGCGGCGATGGTCGGTGACGACGGGACGGACGAACTCGGTCCGTCGCCCGACGTCGAGCCGGAAGAAGAATAAGCGAGGGGCGCTCCTTGTCGGGAGAACGCCGGGGTGGCCGAGTGGCCAAAGGCGGCAGACTCAAGATCTGCTCTCGCAGGAGTTCCCAGGTTCAAATCCTGGCCCCGGCATCAAAAAATGCCTGCGGAGTATTCCCCCGACATCACGATCGAAAGGCGGCCCCTTGAGTCGTCTCGCGGAAAGGTAACGGACTTACCCGATCGGCTCCTTCGGCGTTGAGTACTCCCAAGATGCGCTTCTCGCTCCACGCGCGGATCAGCACCGACAACCCCGTCGCGGTCAAACCGGTGCTCACGCGGTTGTTTCCCCACGGAACGGTCACGCAATCGGAGAACGGGCGCGAGTTCGTCGTAACGGTCGCGATCGACGGGGCGAGCGCACGCGAATTGAATCGATCTCTTCTGTCGGCACTGCGCCGCGTCGAAAAGCGAACTCGGCTGAGGTCCGAATGGACGAGCCAGGATACCATCGAACGATTCTTCGACTATGTCCCGAAGGGCACTCCAAAAAACGCTCCGGAGCGGATTGGCTCACGTGAACGCACCGCTCGATGATCGCTCTCGCAACGGGTCGCCGTGCCGAACCATGCGGCTCGTCGCGTTACTAAGTGCCCTCGGATCAACCATGCTCACCGAGCTCTGCTGAGAAGGCCGTGACCGAATTCGCGTGGATCCGTCGAATCGTTCCGGACCGGAGCTCCGAACGGTCGGCGCTCGTCTGCTTCCTCGTCGGGTTCGTTCTCGAGGCGGCTTCGGAGCTCTACCAGTTTGCCGGACACGAGGATGCACCCGGGGTCGCCGCCGTCGCCTACTTTGCCGGCCTCGCTTCCGCCGTACTCGGTTTCTACTTCTTCTGGCGGGGAGGGTTCGAGTGGAGCCGGTTGCCCCACGCGCCGGAGAAGACCTCACCTCGCCGGCCCGTTCGGGTATTGGTCGGACTCGCTGTCGCCGGGATCGTGAGTGTCGCGGTCTGGAACGTGGCGACCGAGACGGTCGGAGCGGGTGGCACGCCGTTCCCACTGGCCTGGCTCGTCGGTGGGATCTTCGTCTGGGCGGTCGCGATATTCTTCCTCTCGTTGCGCGACCGACTCCGCCCGTTCCACGGGGCCGGCCTTTCGCTCCCGGGGTGGGTCGCTCTCGCGTGGGCTTTCGGCGTCGCAACCGTTTCCGGCCTGCTCCTGGGTCAGACGATCGTCGGATTGTTCACCGACTTCTTCACCAATTGGACCGCCCTATTCGAAGCGCTGGGGCCCTTCGTGGGTGCCGTCTCACCCCTGTTCGTAGCGTTCGCCCTGATCTCGGTGGTCTACGTGGCATGTCTCTACCGGGCATCTCCCGAGCGAACACTCCTGGTCCGGCCACGAGAACCGTAACGAAGTGGGTAGTACGGGAAACGACCCGTGGCCCCGGGCGCTCGGTCCGAGGGGGCACGGCGAATCCTGGAACTCTCGATGGTTCCCCCGGCCCGCGGCCCCAGACACGCACCGCGCCCGATCAGCCGAATCCGCGGATTCGTTCAGCGTCCGGCCCGGCACTCGCGCGGTCGGCGCACACGGGAGGGGCCCGCACCGGGCGCGTCCGAGGAGCGTCGTCCCCGGCCGAAACGATCCGACCCCCGAAGGGGCCTCGAGAGGTGGGCGACTATTTCGCCAGCTCGTTAATGTCCCGGGTCCCCAGAAGTTGCTTCGGCGCACCCCGGGCCGCCGCGTGGATCATCGCACGTCCCATCTTCTCCGTCGTCGTCAGCGAGTTCGGTGCGACAGCGGCCGCGAGAACGACGAACGGCATCATCACGGTGTAAAGGACCCGGTACCCCCGCGTCTTCGACCGGATCCCGTGCAGCGGTCGGATGACACCCGGACGGAACATGTACGCCGCCTTGAACGGCATGCGGAGCAGCGAATTCTCGGTGCGACCTTTCACGCGGGCCCACATGCTTCGGCCGTGCTCGGTGCTGTCGGTTCCCGCGCCGGAGACGTAGACGAACGTCATGCCCGGGTCCAGCCGGGCCAGGGTCTGGCCCACCGACACGGTCAGGCCGCACGTCACGCGTCCGTACTCCTCCTCGGTCTTTCCCGCCGAGGAGACGCCGAGGCAGAAGAAGCACGCGTCGAACCCCTGCAGCCGGTCCTCGACCGGCACGAGGTCGGTCAAGTCCCCGAGGACCACCTCCCGCAGTTTGGCGTGTCTCTGACCCGTGGCACTCCGCCCGACCGAGAGGACCGTCTCCACCTGGGGGTCGAGAAGGCACTCTCGCAGGACACCCTGACCGACCATCCCGGTGGCGCCGAAGAGAATCACTTTCATGGTCGAGCGTCGGGCCCCGAGCGTGAATCCACCGAGCGAGAATAAGTCCCGCGGACCCGGCGAGTGCCACCGGAGGCCGGGCCGGCTTCCGTGGGAGTCGTCGACGGACACTCCGAGGCTTCGTGCGGGGATAGGCGCGGGCTCGCACTGCCGGATGGGAGACCGTCGTCGAGGCGGCGGCCGCGTCGGGAGGGTCGCCCGGCCGTCTGTTTTGCGCGATTCGTGAGGAGTCATGATCCGAATTCGTAACGCATATGCGGGACGAGCGGCATCGGGGGCGCTCGGTGACAGTGGCCGTGAAACGAGAGCCCGCGCTCCGTTGCGATTTCGAGGGGACCCTCGCTCTGCTCGGAGAGCGGCACGTTCTGATGCTCCTGTACCTGCTTTACCAGGAGAGTCCGCGCCGGTTCAACGAGCTCAAGACCGAGGCGACGGTGAACACCGCGACCCTGTCGGATCGGCTGAAGCGGCTCGAGCGCCTCGGCATCGTCAAGCGAACGGTGATCCGCTCCCTGCCGCGGCGGGTTGAGTACGGGATCACTCCGATGGGGCGCGACTTGCTGAAAATGTTCCGTGCGATGTTGGAATGGCGATCGAAGTACTCCCATCACGCCCGCGCGACTCGTACACGGCGGGTCCCGGCGTGACGCCGCGTCGTACGGTCACCGCGCGACGGCGGCCGCAGGAGAACGGCCCGACCGTGATCCCGCCGGTCGCGTGGCCGGATCTCGCCGCCTGGTACGATGCGAAGATCGGGGACGAGGGGGACCTGTGGCACCGGTATCTGATCGACCCCGGCCTGCTCGAGCTGATCGGCGACGTCGCCGGATTGGAGGTGCTCGACCTCGCCTGCGGGAACGGCTATCTCGCCCGCCGGTACGCCCGAGAGGGCGCGGCCCGAGTGGTGGGGGTCGATGCTTCCGCCCCGATCGTTCGGCGCGCGCGCGCCCACGAGCGACGGACTCGGCTGGGCGTCCGCTTCGAGGTGCGAAATGCGGCCAACCTGCGCGGGCTGGGCGATGCATCGTTCGACCTTGTCGCGTCCAACATGGCGGTGATGGACATCGAGGACGCTGAGGCGGCGATCCGGGAATCGGCCCGCGTCCTTCGGCCCGGTGGTCGTCTCGTCTTCTCGATCTGTCATCCGTGCTTTGACCTCAACGAGCGTTCGATGTGGTTGGTCGAGCGGGCGATCTTCGACAAGCCGTGGTTCGAGGATCGCGTCTGGAGGAAGGTCAGCGGCTATCGGAACGAGGATCAGCAGTGGGGATACTGGTCGCTCGGCGACGGACGGTACGTGGCGACGAAGGGGTACCACCGGACCCTGTCGACGTACGCCCGGTATCTCGCGCAGTCCGGCTTCCTGATCCGGCGACTGAACGAGCCCGCGCCTCAGCCCGAGATGTTCGGTCGCAGCCCGCAGGCCGAGTATCTTCGCGAGATCCCGCTCCATCTGGTCGTCGAAGCGGTCCGAGCCCCGGATGCGGGGCCGCCGATCCGACCGCGTCGGCCTACGCCACCGGCATCGCGAACGTCGGCACGTACGACTCGGAGAGCCGGCCGACCATCGGGATCGGGTGGCCGCACGCGCCGCACCGGTTCTGGGCGTCCAGGAACCAGCCCTGGATCGTGAACCCGTACCGCCGGACGACGACCGACCCGCACCCGGGGCAGTACGTATGCTCGAGCGGATGGCCCCATACGTTCCCGAGGTAGGCGTACTCCAGCCCCTCCTCCTTGAGGACCCGGTGGAGTTTCTCGAGCGTCGGGATCGGCGTCTCGGGGAGGTCCATCATGTGGTAGTCGGGGTGGAACCGAAGGAGATGGAACGGGGTTGTCGGACCCAGCTCATCGACGACGTATCGAGCCAGCTTCCGGGTCGCTTCCGCGGAGTCGCCGACCTCCGGCACGATCAGGTCCGTCACCTCGACGTGCACCCCACCTCGTTGCAGGTCGCGCATCGTGGAGAGGATCGGCTCGGGACCTTTCGCGGTGATGTACCGGCGCATAAACCCGGGTTCGCCGCTACCCTTGAAGTCGACGCTGACCGCGTCGAGATGGCCCGTGAGCAACCGAACCGCCTCCGGGGTCATGTACCCGTTCGTGACGAAGTTTGAGAAGAGGCCGGCTTTTCGAGCCTCCCGCATGATGTCGAGGGCGTACTCGATGAAGATGGTCGGCTCGTTGTAAGTGAACGTCACCCCGTCACACCCGTACTGCTCGGCACCCTCCACCGCCTGGGCGGGGCTGAGACGGCGCCCCGACACGAGCTGCTCCTGGGAGATCTCGGCGTTCTGGCAATATTGACACCGCCAATTGCAGCCCACCGTTCCGATCGAGTAGACGCGCGCGCCGGGGTGGAAGTGCGAGAGCGGCTTCTTCTCGACGGGGTCGACCTGGACCGCGGCAGCTCGCCCGTACGAGAGAAGGACGAGCCGACCTCCTTCGTTCTTGCGGACATAGCAGAACCCGTGGGAGCCGTCGGGGATCGTGCAGTAACGCGCGCACGCGGTGCAGCGCACCTTGCCACCGGACTGGGGCTCGAACAGCGTCGCGACGTGAGCGGCGGCGGCCACGGAACGACTCCCCCTCCCGTAGGACGTCGGGCGGGGAGAAAAGCTCCGCCTCGCCCTCTCGAGCCGAAGGTTCATCTCTTGGCGGGGCTCCCCGACGGGGATGACGGACGGCGGCCCTCCGAAGGAGGCTACGGCCGAGGCCGACCGGGTGGAGGCCACGGTCTCCGCCCGGATCGACCCGACCCCGGAGTTCCTCGAGCGGGTCGCTCGGGTCCGCGTCGAGCTGGTCCGCCGCGTCAACGAGGCGGCGCGCGGTCGGTCGAGCCCGCTGGTGCGCGCCCTGGTGGCGGGGAGCGCCGCTCGCGGCACCTTCCTCTCGGACCGTCTCGATGTCGACCTGTTCATGCTGTTTCCGCCCGACCTATCTCGGGACCGACTTCGCGAGGAGGGCCTCGCACTCGGCCGGGCGGTACTATCGAACCCGGAGACGCGGTACGCCGAGCATCCGTACTTGCGCGGCGAGTTCGAGGGATTCCGGGTCGACGCGGTCCCCGGCTTCGCGATCACCGACCCGTCGAGCCCGCTCTCGCCGGTCGACCGGACGCCGTTTCATCAGGAGTACCTCACCCGCCGGGAGAACGTCGCGCTCGTCGCGCAGGTCCGGCTCGCCAAGCAGTTCTTGCGGACCCTCGGCGTGTACGGTTCGGAAGCCAAGACCGAAGGATTCTCGGGGTACCTCGTCGAACTTCTCGTGCTCGAGTTTGGCTCCCTGCGCGGAATGCTGCGCGCCGCCCGCTCGTGGCGACTTCCCGTTCGGCTCGCCGCACCGGGCAAGGAACCTCCGCGTCTGCCCGCCGACGTCGCCTTGATCCTGGCCGACCCGGTGGACCCACATCGGAACGTGGCCAGCGCCCTATCCCGTCGGAATCTTTCCACCGTCGTCCTCGCGGCCGGCGAATACCTCGCGCATCCGTCGGCAGCCTGGTTCGAACCCCGGTCGCGCCTCCCGATGCCACGGTCGGACGCGATGGAACGCCTTTCCGAGCGGGCCAGTCACGTGACGGTCGTTCGCCTCCCCCGACCCGACCTCGTGGACGACACGCTCTACCCTCAGGTCCGCAAGGCCGAACGCGCGATCGCGGAGGAGCTCGAGCGGTCGGACTTCGAGCTTCTCGGTTCGGCGAGCGCGACCGAATCCGAACACGTCGTGATCGTCCTCGAGGTCGCCCACTCGCACCGATCGGCGGTACGCCCCCAGGACGGACCTCCGCCCGGGCTCGACCGCGTGGGCCACTTCCTCGGCAAGTGGACGGCGGCCGAGGCCCCGGTGCTGCAGGGGCCGTACGTCCGTCCCGACGGTAACCTCGCGGTCGAGACCCGTCGCCCGGAGCGGGACGCGGAGTCGGTGGTCCGCTCGATCCTGCCGCGCCTCGCGTTGGGGAAGGACCTCACCCCCGACGACCCGGGGCGTGTCGAGGTGTATCCGCTCGCGGGCGCCCCCGACACTCCCGCCCTGGGGGAGGCGTTGCGGGACCTACTCGGGAAGACGCTTCCCTGGCTCGCCCCGCGTTAGAGGGCGGACGACGACAGGTTCAGCAACAGGAACCAGAGCGCGAACCAACCGAAGAACTCGAGCGCGATCAACCCCGCCCAATCCCCTTTCGTGTAGAGAGTGGACATCCTTCGGAACCGGCGGATCAGGAACGGGCTCAGGATGATCACGAAGATCCCGATCGCGAGCGGCACCCACACGGTGACCCCGATCGTCGAGATCGCCCACGAGAGCAGTCCGATCCCGATCGTGATGATCCCGACCAGGATGAGGCCCGAGCCGAGCTCGAACTCCTTGGTGGCGAAGCTCTTCTCGTCGAAAACAGGGAACTCGAACGATTGCTCCTCCTCCTCCTCGAGCTTGCGCCGTGCCTTCTTCGCCATCGCTCAGCCTCCCCGCGAGGCCCGTGCGTCGCGGAAGAGCTCTTCGGCGTGGTAGGAGCTGCGGACCAGCGGGCCCGCCTCGACGCCGGCGAAGCCGACCCCGAGCGCGGCCGTCTTCCATCGCACGAACTCCTCGGGCGGAATGTACCGGGCGACGGGGGTGTGGGCGGGACTCGGACGGAGGTACTGGCCGAGGGTCAGGAGGTCGGTCCCCGCGTCCCGTAGGTCGTCGAACGCGGCACGAAGTTCGGCGTCCTCTTCCCCGAGGCCGAGCATCATCGAGCTCTTGGTCACGAGCCCGGCGGGCCCTCGGGACCGGGCGCGACGGAGCACCGAGAGCGAGCGGTCGTAGCCGGCGCGATGATCCCGGACCGCGGCCGAAAGCGAGCGGACGGTCTCGAGATTGTGGGCGAGGACGTCCGGAGGATCCACCAGCAGGGCGTCCAGCGCCGCCGTCTGTCCCCCGAGATCCCCAATGAGGAGCTCGATGAGGACCGACGGGGCGGCCGCCCGGATCCGGCGCACCGTCTCGGCCAGTACGTCGGCGCCCCCGTCGGAAAGGTCGTCCCGACACACCTGGGTCAGGACGATGTAGCGGAGACCCCAGGCCGCGACCGCCGCGGCGACGCGGTCGGGCTCGGTGCGGTCGACCGCGCCGTTCGACCAGTGGGTGGTCACGGCGCAGAACGCGCAGCGTCGCGTGCAGTCCGTTCCGAGGAGCATCAGGGTCGCGGTCCCCGCCGACCAGCACTCCGACAGGTTCGGGCAACGCGCCTCCTGGCACACCGTACCGAGCCCATGGTCGCGGAGCAGACCCTTCACTTCGGGGTACTGGGCACCGCGCGGCGGACGGACCCGGATCCAGGCCGGGAGCCCGTGCGAGGAGACGACGTCGAGGGTCCGGACGAGGGGGCTCTCCACGGACGTCCGACCGACGGACCTCACTTAGGGTTTGCGAGCGCGGGCGCCGCCGGTGCGCTCTTCGAGGAGCGTCGTGAGGAGGCTGGCGGGAAGCTCGTCCATGCCGACCTGGCTCGACTCACCGGAGGCGCCCGTGTCGAGGGAGACGAGACCGTCCCGCTCGAGCTCCTTGAGCGTCCGCCAGAACGTCGTCCGGCTCATCGCCGGTGCGCCGAGCTCCTCCACGAGCGCGGCGTGCGTCGTCCGAAGTTTCTGGCTCGACACCGACGCGCCCCGTCGTTTCAGGGTCCGGGCGAGCGCGAGCAGCACGCTGAGCTGGTTGACGCTGAGCCCCTCGAGATGCGACTCGGTCATGGTCGGAAGGAGCGAACCCTTCGCGCGACGAACGTGCTCCCCCGAGATCGCGTCGACGCCAGCATCCTCGGCAGCGTGCGCGGCACCGGCGAGGATCTCGAGCGCGAAGCGAGCGTCGCCGTTCGCGGCGGCGATGCGGGCGACCTGGTCGAGCACCTCGCGGTCGAAGCTTCCCGGCCGGAGCGCGAGCTTCGCCCGTTCCTCCAGGATGTCGGTGAGCGCGTCCCGGTCGTACGGCGCGAGCGAGAGCCGGTGGGTGACCCCGAAGCTGGACCGGCTCGGGGCGTCCAGGAACGGGAACAGGTCCTCGGAGGCGACGAGCACGAGGGAGATCGAGCCGAGCTCCACCTCCCGGGATCGGGAGAGCAGGTACACGAGCTTCGTATCCTGCTTGACGAGGGCCGCCGCTTCGTCCAGCAGGATCACGAGGTGCTGGGGGTTCCGCCGGATCCCCTGCTCGAACACGTCGAGCATTTCCGACAGGCTGTAGCCGCGGTCGGGGAGCGATACCTTCACGCTGCGCAGCAGGTCGAGCATGACGGTACGGTCGCTCGCGCGCCGCCAGCAGTTCACGTAGGGGACCCGTACGGGAAGGTCCCCGAGCCGGCCCGTGCGCTCGAGGTCGAGACCGAGGCGACGGACGAGCGCGGTCTTCCCGCTCCCGACCCCGCCGGTGACGAGGCAATGGTACGCGAGGCCCTTCGCGAGCCCCTCTCGAAACCGCTTCGTCAGCAGCCCGAGCTCCGCCTCGCGGTGCACGAGGCGCGGGGGGATGAACGACGGGTCGAGCGTCTCCTCTTTCACCAGGATGCGGGCGGACGGGCTCATGGAGAGGGGCGAGGGACCGGGCTCGGCAATATCAGCTTCGCCGTCGCGTCGGGGAGCGCGCGCGCCGGGGCCGTTCGAGGCGGACCAGCAGCTCGGCGACGACCTCGGTGGGTCCGCGCCGTGCGTCCACCACGATCCATCCGTGGGTGCGGGCCAGGGTGCGATACGCGCGGGCCACGCGGCGCAGGATCTCAAGGCGCTCGAGGGGTCCTCGCCCCGACGAGCGACCCCCCACCCGCCGGAGCGCCTCGGCCGGGGGGAGGTCGAGGAGGACCACACGGTCCGGCTCGACGGTAGCCTCGCGTTGCAGGGCCGCGAGGCGCCGGCGGAGCGTGGGAGGGAGCGCGCTCCCCTGATAGGCGAGCGTCGAGTAGAACGATCGGTCCGTCACCACGACCTCGTGGGAAGCAAGATCGCGCGCGAGCGCTTCGCGCGCGCGGCTCCGGTCGAGGGTGAAGTACACGCCTCCCGCCCACGGGTCGGCTCGGCTCGCGCGCTGGGCCTGCAACCCGAGAGCCCGGTTGGCGGGCTCGCGTCGCACGGCGACGGTCCGACCGCGACGCCGGAGCGCGGCCGCGAGCGCGCGGACGAGCGTGGACTTGCCGGCCCCGTCGACCCCCTCCACGGCGATCAACTGCCCCCGTCGTGCGGACCTCGGGCTCACGGAACCGTCCCCTCCGGACACTCGGGTCGCCAACCGTACACCCGTTCGACCGAATCCACGAACGGGACGAACAGTCGGTCCGGCGAGCCGTCCGCGCGCTCCGCGATCGCACGGGCGCGCCGGGGGACCGTTTCGAGGTCCAACACCGCGCCGGGC
The DNA here is from genome assembly GCA_035504595.1 of Thermoplasmata archaeon. Taxonomy (GTDB): domain Archaea; phylum Thermoplasmatota; class Thermoplasmata; order Lutacidiplasmatales; family UBA184; genus Lutacidiplasma. Next base: position 71,950 of record DATJRQ010000003.1, read on the forward strand.
CGACGAGGGTCGTCCAGGAAGTCGGTCTCGAGGAACCAGGGCGCGGGGTCGGAAACCACCGCGTTCACGAGTTCCCGTCGGGCGACATAGGACGGAGCGATCCCGCGGAGTTCCGTCACGGTCCGCCGCTCCCGCGCGTAATGCTTCACGACCTTCTCGGGGGCCAGGCCGGCCTCCCGAGCGCGCTCGTTCAGCTCGGCGAACCCGGCCGCGTCCAGGTCCGCCGAGTGGACGACGAGCGGGCAGCCCACGTCCCGTGCGACCTCGAAGGCGTGCCGAAAGGCCGACTCGATGGCACCCGCCTCGGCCTCCGACACTGGGAAGTGGGCCCGGCCCACTTCGCCCAGGGCGACGGCGCGGCGTTCGCGGACCCACTGGCCGGCGAGGTCCAGCGAGGCCCGGTGCACCTCGAGGGCGGGGCCCAGACCGATTGCCCGGCCGGCGGCCACAAGGTCGATCGGGTAGGGGGCGATCACGGGGTACACCGTCACGCCGGACTCCTCATGGACGCGCCGGGCGAGCGCCTCGGTGGTCTCGAATTGGCGCCGGTAATCGTCGACCGACCGAGGGGTGCCGGGTTCGTAGTTCTGGGTGGCAAGGAACAGGTGAGTGCCTCCGACGGCCCGGAAGCGTCGCGCGGCCTCCACGCCTTCCCCCGACGGGGAAAGGTGACAGTGATGGTCGACGATCGGGAGACCGCGCGGGAGGGGCACGCGAGCCGCCGCGGGGCTCCGGCTCAGCGCAGGAGACCCGCGCCCTGGAGCTCCTTCGTGATCTTCTTGACCGCGACTTCGACGTCGGACGGTTTGCGGGCGCCGGTGCACACCAGCTTGCCGCTGCCGAACAACAGGACGACGACCTTCGGCTCGTCGATGCGGCATACCAGTCCCGGGAACTGTTCGGGCTCGTACTCGACCCGGTCGAGCCCCAGCGTGACCGCGATGGCGTTGAGGTTGATCTCGCTCTCGAGGTCCGAGCTTGCGACGATGTTCTGGACCTCGATCTTCGGCTTCATGTTGATCTTCTGGCCGCCCTTCTTGATCTGGGCCGCCACGGTGTGGATCGACTCCTCCACCTCGTGCATGCTCTTCGCGCCCGTGCAGACGACCTTACCGGACCGGAACAGCAGGATCGCCGTTTTCGGCTGCTTCAGCCGGTAGATCAGACCCGGGAACTGTTCGGGCTCGTATTCGGCGCCGTCGAGTCCCAACGCGATCGACTGTAGGTCGAGTTCGTCTCCGAGGGACGTCGATGCGACGACATTCTCAATCCGAATCTTGACCAAGGATATCCCCGCGGCGTGACTATTTAAGGTGGTATTTAAAGGATTTGAAGTGGGGCGGCACCCCGTGCCGTTGCGCCGTCGCCCCCGGGCGCATCTAGCGCACGGTCGACCGCGAGAGGCGGCTCCGGTGAAGGATCAGGACCGCCCCGGCAACGAACCCCGCGACCCCCACGAGCACGACCGCGAGGGACGGCTCGGGTCGGGGGAGCAGGAAGGCCGCGAGGAGGCTGAGGAGAACGAACGGGACCAGAAGGAGGATCGTCCCGCGGGCGAGCAGGGGCACGTCACTGTACCTCGGCGGCGAGCCCGACGCGGGGGAGGACGGGGATGCCGGAGGTTCCGGCCCCGCGAGAGAAAAGACCGAGAACTTCTGGCAGAGGGGACAGCGCAGGTAGCGCGATGTGCCGAGGCGGACCGCCGAGAACGACGCGCCGGGCACGAACTCGTAGTCGAACGTCCCGCCGCACTTGGGACACCGGAGGCGTCGCGTCCACCCGACCACGCCGGAATCATCCGGTGCGGTCAGATAACGGTCCCGACCCGCGACTACCCGGATCGGTCTCGGGACGGGTCGGGCGCGAACATCGCCCCGCCGAGGTCGCCCTCGGCCGGGAGTCCGAAGAACTGCCGGATCACACGACGCGTGAACCCCCAGAGCACGTGCCCCTCGAACACCGTCGCGGGCACCGGGCGCGTGCCGAAGCCGGTGGCCCGGTCGACGGTGGTCGTCTGCGCCAGGGCGGAACGGGGAAGCCAGAACACGTGCGCGACCTCATCGCGGCTGAGGGGAGAGGGCCTCGCGGCCGACGGGCCGATCGCGCCCGCGAACACGGCGACGTCGAGCCCAAAACGGCTGGCGTGCTCGATGTTGACGAATCGGAGGGGCCCGTCGAGGTCGTTCTCCGTCAGTCCCACCTCCTCCGCCAACTCCCGACGCGCGGTCACCTCGAGTGAACCGTCCGAGTCCTCGACGTGGCCGCCAGGGAGGGCGACCTGCCCCGACGCCGGGTCGGTCGCGCGCTCGGTCCGTTCGATCAGCAGGGCCTCCACTTCGGAGAGACCGTTGCGCAGCACGATGGTCACCGCGGCACCCGCCGAACCCGCGGGGGGCGCTCCCTGCGCGAACCGACCGAGCAGTCCGGAGAGGGTTCCGGGCGCCGACCCGACCCGGGCGTTCTCGCCCGTAGACACGACTACGCCTGCCAATCGTACGCGACCTTCTCGCGCACGGTGGACCGGTCCGACGGGTGCTCGGAGCGGGGGTCGAGCTGCCGTTCGAGCTGAGCAATGCGCGTTCGCAGCGCGACGATGTCCTTCTCGAGCTGGGCCAACCTGGCCGCCATCTTTGCCGCGTCGTCCCCCGCCGCCATCGGACCGGAATCGCCGGACGGACTGATAACTCCGCGCCCGAGGCTACTTGGACACGGCCGCGGCGCGCGCCGCCTCCGCCGCGCGGACGAACCCCGAAATGGACTCGACCGCTTCGGCGGGCCGTTCCAGGGGCACCATATGCCCGGTCTCGGGTAGGATCCGGATCTGGGCGCCCGGGATCGACTGGCGAAGGATTCGCCCGTGCGAGGCGTCTACGACCTGATCGTCCATTGCCTGGACGATGAGGGTCGGGAGCCGGATGGACGGGATGCGGGCCTTCTCGTCGAACCTCGAGAGGCCCGCGTTCCACTTCTCGGCCGGGCCAAAGTCCTGGTGCTTCACGCTCTCCCGGACCAGGTCCGCGAAATCGAGGTGCGCCTCGATCCAGTCCGGGTAGTAGAGGTCCTTGAGGAGGCGGAGGCCGAACGCATCGACTCCCTCGTCGCGATACGTGTCGATCCACCGTTGGACGATCGAGCGGGTGTGGGTGTCGACGTACGCGGACCCGCAGACCATCACCAGCCCGCGTACGCGCTCGGGGTGGTCGAGCGTCAGGCGCAGAGCGAGCAGCGCCCCGCCCGAGAGCCCGACCAGGTAGGCGGTGTCGATACCGTGGTCGTCCAGCAGTTTCAGCACATCCCCCTCGAGCTCCGCGAGAGTGTAGTGCGACCCGTCGGGCCCCGGAGTTGCGCCGTGGCCCCGCAGGTCCGGTGCGATCACCCGGAACTCCTGGGAAAGGGCGGGGACCATCTTGTTCCAGATGGCGTGGCTCAATCCCACGCCGTGGAGCAGGACGACCGCCGGTCCGGTCCCCTCCTCCCGCGCGTGAAGGGGAACCGGCGGGAGGGCGTCCTCGGGCACGGCGCATCGACCCCGGCGTGGTATTTACCTCCCTCCGTGCGACGCGCGGCGGGAGACGAGGACTAAATACGGTGGCTCGGGTAGTCCGGGCCGTATGGCGCGCGGCGTGATGCTGATGAGCGGCGGCATCGACTCGCCGGTCGCCATCCATTACATGCTTCGCCAGGGCCACGAGATCATCGCGGTCCACATGGACAACCGGCCGTTCACCGATGACACGCCGCTCGAGAAAGTGGTGGACCACCTCACGCTCCTTCGCGAGCGGTATGGTCAGCCGATCCCGCTGTATGTCGTACCCCACGGTTCGACGCAGACGACCCTCATGCGCAACACCGACCGTCACGTGGGTTGCATTCTGTGTCGGCGGTTCATGTGGCGCTCGGCCGAGCGCATCGCCGAGCGGGAGAATGCCACCTTCCTCGTCACCGGGGAGGCACTCGGTCAGGTGGCGTCCCAGACGCTCTCGAACATGCACAGCGCGACGGCATCGGTCCGCCTTCCCATCGTCCGTCCCCTGATCGGGTTCGACAAGCAGGAGATCGAGGCGGTCGCGAAGGAGATCGGCACCTACGGGATCTCCACCCGCCCTGGGGTATGCTGCCAGGCGGTCCCGGATCGCCCGGCCACCCGGTCGAACCTGGTTCAGATCCTCCGCGAGGAGGAACGCGTGGACGTCGAGCAGATCATCGACGACTGCGTGCGCAAGGCCGTCATCCTGTAGGGCGAGAAGGAAGGGGTTCGCCCTCGGAGCCGGTCGGGCTCAAAGATACTGCTTGTCCGTGTAGCAGTAGTAGCGCCCGTACTGCGCGACGTACGTGCCGGGCTGGCCGCACATCGGGCAGATCGGGGCCGGAGGGGGGGAGGTGGCCGCCATCGGGGCCGGGGCGGGCGGGGGCGGTGCCATCTGGGGCGGCGGCGCACCGTACCCCGGCGGCGGCATCATGCCGCCGGCCTGGGCGCGCGACGCGTTGATCACCGGGTCGAACTTCAGGTAGGCGAGGAGCATGAAGATGCCCACGATGATCCCGCCGAAGATGAACCCGACAATGACCCAGATGAGCGTCTTCGACTTCGCCGCCTCGTACTGGCGCGCGTCGACCATGCTCTCGATCGCCTTCACGTTCACCCAGATGAGGAAGTCCACGATCCCCCAGATCAGCACGAACGCGGGGAAGATCAGGTAGAACGCGATGACGCCACCGCAGTAGGCGTCGACCCCGACGAAGCTCGAACAAACGCTCGCCAGGTAGGCGACCCAGGCGATGTAGGCAATGCCCGCCAACAGCCAGATGATGCCGAAGATCAGGGCGACGATCCGCCCAATGTGGAGCATCGACTTGATCGACTGGACTTCAGCCATCGGCTGCTGCTGCGGATAGTACGTTGGTTGTGCCAATTTCGCCTCCGAGGCGTGTTCTTCGAACCAGCGACCCTCCGATTATTTATACGTGCCGAAAGAGGCGAGGCACTTTTCGGGCGGTGGCCCGGCGCGAGCGAGTCGTTTTAGGCCGCCCCGAGCGTCGGCCGTCGGGACGGTGCTCGGGGCGAGAATGTACCGTCGGCTACGACTCTGTTCGAACAGCGGGGGGTACGAGGCGATCCCCGACCCGCCGCTCCGACTCGACCTCGTCGGCGCGCGCCATCGGCTCGAGCAGGAAGGGATCGCCGTCGTGGACGCGCGCGTGATGCTCGTCGCCGCGATGGACCCCGAGGTCACGATCAGCCGGACGGGGCGCCTGCTGTTCAAGACCCGGGATGCGGCCGCCGCGGACCGCGCGTTCCAACGACTCCGCACCCTGCTCGAGTTGCCCGGGGCGTCCGACGAACGGATGATCCCGAGCCGGGGCGGGATAGACTAAAGTCTCGAGCCGGCCTCGTTCGACACGGGTCGACCGTGCGCGAGTCCTGGGTGGTGGGGGCGGCGTCCAACCGCTTCGGCAAGATGAGAGAAACCGGTCGCGAGGCGGCCACCCGGGTCTCGCTCGAGGCGATCCGGACCTCCGGTCTCGAACCGAAAGACATCGGCTATACGTTCGTCTCGAACTGCTTCGGACTCACGGAGAAGCAGGGTCACGTGGGTCCGCTCATCAACAGCGGGCTCGGCATCCCCGACGTACCGTCCTGCACGATCGAGTCGGCGTGCTCTTCCTCCAGCGCGGGTCTCCACGAAGCGTTCGTCCACGTCGCCGGAGGGTTCGCGGACGCGGCGCTCGTGGTCGGGGTCGAGAAGCTCTCCCACTTGGACACGCTCACCGCCACGAGCTACTTCGCCGAGGCGGCCGACTTCGCCTTCGAGACGAAGAACGGTGCGACGTTTCCCGGTCTGTACGCGACCCTGGCCAACGCGTACCAGAAGGCGTTCCCGATGCGCCCCGAGGTGCTCGGCTCGGTCGCGGTCAAGGCCCACGCCAACGCGGCCCACAACCCCCACGCGCACTTCCAGAAGCCGATCTCCATGGAGACGTACCTGGGATCCGCCATGATCGCGACGCCGCTCCGGCTGTTCGATTGCTGCCCGTTCTCGGACGGGGCGGCCGCGATCGTGGTCGCGGCCAAGGAGTTCGTGAGATCCCCCGCGAGCGAGCCGCTGGTCATCCGTGCGTCCGCGCGCGCGGGGTCGATCACCGACATGCAGGACCGCCCGGACCTCCTGGGGCTCCCCGCGACCCGGACCGCCGCGGAGAAGGCGTTCCGACAGGCGAAGATGGAGCGCGCCCAGATCGATTTCCTCGAGGTGCACGACTGCTTCACCATCGCCGAGCTCCTCGCTCTCGAGGACCTCGGGTTCCTCGCTCGGGGCACCGCCGGGAAGGCCGAGGTCGACGGGGTGACGGCGCACGACGGGAAACTCCCCGTGAATCCGTCGGGGGGCCTCAAGGCGAAAGGTCACCCGGTGAGCGCCACGGGGGCGAGCCAGGTCGTGGAGATCTTCGAGCAGTTCAACGGGCTCGCGAACGGTCGTGCGGTCCCGAAGGCCGAAACCGCTCTCGCCCACAACGTCGGCGCGACCGGCGGTTCCTGTTCTGTCCATATCTTCTCCCGACGGTAGGCAGGGGGGAGCACCGCGACCGACGAACTCCCGTCCGCCCCCCATACGATCCAGGAGTGGGTCCAGGGCTACGAGGACGGGCAGCGGCTCCGCGGGTTCCGTTGTCCGAACTGCGGTCTTATCACCGCGACGTGGGGGCTCGCGTGTCCCCGCTGCGGACGCGCCGACCTCGAAGAGGTGGAGCTCGCCCCGAAGGGCACGGTCGTCGCCTACACGGTCCTCACGGTCCCGGGCGATGAGTTCCTGAACGATGCGCCCTACGCGTACGTCGTGGTCGAGCTCGACGGCGGGGGCCGGGTCACCGGCTGGATGCCGTCGGTCCGGTCCGAGGCCGACCTCGCGATCGGCGACCGGGTCCACTTCGTCCCCAGCTACAAGCCCGGCGTGCAGTTCGCCAAGGGGCCGGCCGCGGGAGCCGGCGCGTGAGTGCTACGGCGGGCCCGCCGGCCGACATCGACCGGGTCTGGCTGAAGAGATACCCGCCGGAGGTCCCCCCGCGTGTCGATATCCCGAACGTCCTGCTCCCGGAATTGATCCACCGGGCGGTCGAGAAATGGGCCGACCGCACGGCGCTCGTGTACTACGGGGCGAGGTGGTCGTACCGACGTTTCTGGTCGGAAACCGAGCACCTCGCGGCCGCGTTCCGGGAGAACGGCATCGGACCGGGCGATCGGGTCGCGCTCTACCTTCCCAATTGTCCGCTTTACCCGATCGCGTTCTTCGCGACGCTTCGGATCGGAGCGACCGTCGTCCAGGTGAGCCCGCTGTACCTCGGCCAGGACCTCTCGCACATCCTCAAGGACTCCGGTGCGAAGGCGGTCGTCACTCTCGAGATCCTCTTCCCGAACCTCGCGAAGGTCCGCTCGGAGTCGGCCGTGTCCGTCGCATTTGTCGCGAGGATCCGGGAGTTCCGCCCTTGGTACCAGCGGCCGTTCGTCAACTCGGTCCTCCGACGCCAGCACTTGCCCACCGAGTTCCCGACCGAACCGTGGGTGCGGTCGTACGCGGTCGCTCGGCGAACGGCCGGAGCGGTCCCGCCCATCGCGGCCGACCCCGCGACGACCGTCGCCGTGTTCCAGTACACCGGCGGGACGACCGGGGTACCGAAGGCGGCGATGCTGACGCACCGGAATCTCGTGGCGAACGTCACCCAGGGGAATATCTGGAACACGTCCCGCGAGAGCGGGAAGGAGGTCGCGATGGCCTCGCTCCCCTTCTTCCACGTCTACGGGCTGACCGTCGCCCTTCTGATGAGTCTCGCCGATGGCGGCACCGTCGTCATCCAAACCCGGCCCGAGATCCGGGAGCTTCTGAAACTGATCGACAAGTACCAACCGACACAATTCCCCGGCGTTCCCGCGCTCTACAACCTGTTCAACCAGCAGCCGGACCTCGCGAAGTTCCGGATTCACTCGATCAAGTACTGCTGCTCGGGAAGCGCCCCGCTCCCTCTCGAGGTCGCGCGGCGCTTCGAGTCGCTCACGGGGGCCGCGATCGTGGAAGGGTACGGGCTCAGCGAAACCTCGCCGGTGACGCACGTCAATCCGTTGCGTGGGGAGCGACGCGTCGGCTCGATCGGGCTCCCGCTTCCGGACACGGACGAGCGTGTCGTCGACATCGAGAGCGGACGCCGCGTCCTCGGGCCCGACGAGGTGGGCGAGCTCGAGGTGCGGGGGCCCCAGGTGATGCTGGGCTACTACAACCAACCGCAGGAGACCGCTGCGGTCCTGCAGGACGGTTGGTTCCGCACGGGGGACATCGCCCGCATCGACGCGGACGGGTATTGCTACATCGTGGACCGCAAGAAGGACATGATCAACGTCGGCGGGATGAAGGTCTACCCGCGGGACGTCGAGGAGGTGCTCTTCCAACACCCCGCCGTACGGGACGTCGCGGTGATCGGCGTGCCGGATGCCGAGCACGGTGAGGTCGTGAAGGCGTTCGTGGTGAAGAAGCCGGGCGCGACCGTCACGGCCGACGATCTGATCGCGTTCGTACGGGAGCGGCTCGCGCACTACAAAGCGCCGCGTTCGGTCGAGTTCCGGGAGACGCTCCCGCGCAGTGGCGTGCAGAAGGTGCTGCGCCGCGTGCTCCGCGACGAGGGGGCGGGGGCTACACGCCCCGCGAAATGAGGTCGCGCGAGATCACGAGCCTCTGGATCTCGTTCGTCCCCTCGAAGATCTCGCTGATCCGCGCGTCGCGGTAGGCGCGCTCGATCGGGGTGCCGCGGATGTAGCCGAGTCCTCCGTGGATCTGGAGCGCCTCGTCGATCACCTCGTCCGCCCACTCGGAAGCGAGGCACTTCACGATCGCAGCCTCGCGCGTCTTATCGGCGCGCTCGAGCCGATTCCACTTCTTGGGGTCGTGTCCCATCCGGTCCTGATGCTCCGCCGCGTGGTACACCATGAAACGGAGCGCGTGGATCTTCATGCCCATGTCGGCGAGCTTGAACTGGATCGCCTCGTACTCGCTGATCGGAAGCCCGAACTGGGTGCGGTTCTTCGAGAACTCGATCGCCTGATGCGTCGCGGCCTCCATGCCGCCCAGGGAGGCGGCCCCGAGCGAGACGCGGCCGACGTCGAGCGCGGTCATTGCGACGATGAACCCACGGCCGACCTCGCCCAGCACGCACTCCGGACCGAGCGTGACGTGGTCGAGGATCAGCTCGGCCGTCGAGGTGCCGTGCAGCCCCATCTTCTTCTCGCAACGGCCGACCTTGAATCCGGGCAGGCGGGTGTCGACGACGAACGCGGTGACGCCCCCGTTCGGCCCGAGCTTGGTGTCGTTGCCGGCCATCACGATGATCGAATCGGCTTCGCGTCCGTTCGAGACGTAGATCTTGTTGCCGGTGAGCACCCAGTTGTCGCCCTGGTGCTCCGCGACCGTATGGACGGCCCCGGAGTCGCTTCCCGACCCGGGCTCGGTGAGACTGAACGCGAGGAGCTTCTCCCCGCGGGCCGCCGGAGCCAGCCACCGCTCCTTCTGTTCCTCGGTCCCGAAGTACAGGAGCGGCGTGGTGCCGAGCGACGTGTGCGCCCCGACGATCGTTCCGTGCGAGGCGTCGACCTTCCCGAGTTCCTCGAGGAAGATGCAGTAGCCCACCTTCCCGAGCCCGAGTCCCCCATACTCCTCGGGGATCGGAACGCCGAAGTACCCTTCCTGCTGCATCTTCGCGACGCTGGCCCGGGGGAACTCCTCCTTCTCGTCCATTTCCGGAACCACGGGCGCGACCTCCTTTTCGAGGAACGAGCGCACGGCGCTGCGGAACGCTTCCTGGTCCGGTGTGAACGAGAAGTCGATCGCCATCGTCACTTCCCCTGGAATTTCGGCGGGCGTCGTTCGACGAACGCCGCCAGTCCCTCGCCGAGGTCTTCGGAGGGGAGGACCTCGGTCTCGAACAGCTTCGTCTCGTTCTCGATCCCCGCCGCGAGCGGCATCTCGAGCCCGTCGACGATCGAGCGCTTCGCCGCTTGAACCGCCTTGGGGGCACGCTGCGCGATCGTGTGGGCCAGGTCCCGGGCCGCGCGGAGTTCCTGTCCGGCGGGCACGGTCTTGTTGACGAGTCCGATCCGGAACGCCTCGGCCGCCGAGATCATGCCCCCGGTGAAGATCAGTTCCTTCGCTTTGGCGGGGCCGATGAGTCGAGGGAGCCGTTGGGTCCCGCCGTACGCCGGTAGGAGGCCGAGCGTCACTTCCGGGGCGCCGAGCTTCGCGGACTCGCCCGCGATTCGAAGGTCGCAGGCGAGCGTAAGCTCGAGGCCCCCGCCGACCGCGAGGCCGTTGATGGCCGCGATAACGGGGACCTTCAGGCCCGCGAGCCGAGCGTACGTCGCCAGTCCTTTCCGCGCGATGGCCGGGGCGCTGTCGAGGTCAAGGGTCGCCATCTCCTTGACATCCGCCCCGGCGCTGAAGTACTGTCCATCCCCGGTCACCACGACCGCGCGGGCCGTCGGGTCGGCGCCGACCGCCGCCACGGCGCGGTCGAGCTCGGTCAAAAGCGTGGTGCTGAGGGCGTTCACGGGAGGGTTCTGGAGGATGAGGATCTCGACCCCGTCGTCCTCGCGCTTGCGCCCGACCGTTCCCGCTGGCATCGGAAAACCCGAGGGGGACGAGGTCGTTCGAGCCTCTTAACCCATGCTGGACCGACCTTCGCCCCCGGAGCCCCCCGCGCGGTCATGTAGCGGGCCGAACTGGTATGCCCGTGGTCCGGTTCGACGTGTCGATCGACATCGGGGCGCCGCCCACCTACGTCGCGGATTGGTGGTTGGACTACGCCGCCGAGGACAAGGACCTCGCCCCCGGGATGGCGCGCCGCAAGGTCGAGCGCGTCGATGCGAACACGATCCGGTTGTCGACCCTCTCGGAGTTTGGCGGGAACGTGCGAACGACGGTCGGCACGGTCACCCGGACCGGCCCGACCCGCTGGCACATGACCGCGCACGTCTCCTCCGGAGGAAAGGTCGTCTCGACGACGCAGACCAGCTACTCGGTGGACGGGGCGCCCGGGGGGAGCCGCCTTCTGGCAGAATTCGAGTTCGTCGGCCGGTCGATCCCGTGGCGCATCGCGCTCCTTTTCGCTCGGTTCTCCCTCCGACGCGACCGCCTGCGGGCGTTCCGCGCTTACGCGGACGCGATCGGCAAGGGGTTCCGAGCCGGACTCCCGGCGGTCGCCCCGCCCGCGGCGGAGCCACCGCCTCCGGCGTGACCGTGGCGTTATAGCGGCCGCACCGGTCGCCGGTGCGACGATGTCCGACGAAACGCCGGAAGGTCCCCCGCTCTCCCGGGGGGCGGAAGCCTCGCTGCGGGCGGTCGAGTGGATGGGATTCCCGGCCCTGCTGAAGGATCGCGACGTCAAGCACTACCGTCCCAAGGCGCTCGACGACCGACTTCGGCGAGAACGGACCCGTAACGAAGTGCGTCTGCTCGTGGACGCGCGCAAGGTCGGAGTGCGGACCCCGATCGTCTATGACGTCGACCTCGTGAAGCACCGGATCGTGCTCGAGCAGCTGCCGGGACGGACGTTGAAGGAGATGCTTGAAGACCCGGCGGTCCCCCCGGAGTCGCTGATCGCCGCGGTGCGTCGGTTCGGCGAAACCCTCGGCCAACTGCACGCGGGCGGGATCTCCCACGGCGACTTGACCAGCTCGAATGTGCTCTATCCGGACGGACCGAACGGCGCACCGGCGTTCATCGACCTTTCGATGGGCTCCCGAAGTCCGGGGGTCGAGGAGCTCGGCATCGACCTCCACCTCGTCGAGGAGGACCTCAAGGCGCTCCATCCGCGGTCGGAAGGGCTGGTGAAGTCGTTCCTGGAGGGATACTCCACGGGGAATCCGGTCGGCGGCAAGGACGTTCGGGCGCGCGCCAAGGCGATCAAGGGCCGCGTCCGCTACGCCTGAATCAGTGCGCCGACGCGTGGAGGCGCTCGAGCGCGGTCACGAGCACGCCCGGCAGCTCTTCGATCAGGTCGGTTGCGACGAGTCCGAAGCTCTTGCGCGCGGCGACCCGGGTCCCGGCCTCCCCGACCCACCAGGTAGCGAGCCGCGCAGCGTGAAGGGGATAGACGCCCTGTGCGAGCAGGCTCGCGGTCACCCCGCCGAGGACGTCGCCGACGCCGCCGACCGTCATCGCCGCGAGATGGTGCGCGTTCTCGAAGGCGCTCTCCCCGTCGCTCAGCAGGTCGGGGTCTCCCTTCGCAACGAGCGTGACGTGTCGCTCGCCCGCGATACGACGGGCCCGCTCCAGCCGCTCCGGCGCCCCGCCGTCGGCCGAGCCGCCGAAGTAGCGCGCGTACTCGCCGGCGTTCGGGGTCGCGATCAGCACCGGGCGTTCCCCCCGTTCTTCGATCTCGGCGGCCGTCGGGAGACCGGCGAGACCGTCCGCGTCAACGAGCAGCGGCACGGAACCGACCAGCTCCCGCTCGAGTTCGTGGAACGATTCGACGGTCTCGGGGTGCGCCCCGGCCCCCATCCCCATTGCCACCGCTGTCGGGCGTGAGGTCCGAACGAACTCCAGGATCTCGGGCACGTCCGTCGGGCGGAAGCGGCCGACCCCGAACGAACGGACGACGAGGTTCGGGCTGAACGACTGCACCTGGGCCGCCGCGCCTTCGGGGGTAAGGACGGTCGCGCGCTCCGCGCCGGACCGAAGGGCCGCGAGCGCAGAAAGCGCGGGCGCGCCGGCGTACGGACCCCCCCCGATGAAGATGACCCGCCCGGACCGCCCCGGGTCGCCGTGACCCGTCGGCCGGGGGAAAAACAGGAACTCCCCCGGGCCGGTCCGTCGCCACGCGTCCTGCGGGATCCCGATGTCGCGGACCGTTACCTCCCCCGAGCTGCCGGGGCGCATCTCTTCCTTCGGGCACGTGAGCGTGACGGTCCATTCCGGGTGGAGCCCGTCCGGGTCCCCCACCCCCGTGGGGACGTCGATCGCGAGCACCGGCACTCCGCTCGCCCGGATCGCGAGGACCGCGTCCCGAACCGGCGAGCGGAGCCGTCTCCCTTGCCCCGTCCCCAAGAGGGCGTCCAGGAGAAGAGCGAACGTCGCCAGTTCCTCGGCCGACGGAACGCCCAGGTGGATCGGGCACCGCCGCTCCACGCGCTCGAAGCAACGGCGAGCGGCCCGCGAGGAGATCTCGGACGGCGGGCGCACGAGCCAGATCTCCGGCGAGTAACCCCACTGGTGGAGGTAGAACGCGGCGCACGTGCCGTCGCCGCCGTTGTTGCCGTTCCCCGCGACGATCGCGACCCGGGCGGGCGGCGAGGGAAGGTGCCGTGTCGCCTCCTCGGCGACCGCGCGTCCCGCGTTCTCCATCAGGAAGTCGATCGTCGAGCCGAGCCCCACTGCGTTCGCTTCGACGACGGCCATCTCGAGGGACGTGAGCGGACGGGCGGAACCGGCCCACATCGGAGACCTACGCGGGCGGGGGAGCGTCGGGGCGCGCCTCGGTCGAGAACAGATTGACCGACGGCGGGAGGAGGTTCTTCCGGGCGAGGTACTGGGATTGCGTTCGGCTGTAGCGGAACAGAATGTCGGCCTTCCCTTCCTGGAACCCCCACGGCCGGATGATGAGAAGGTCGCCCTCGCGGATCCACATCTTCTTCTTCATTTTCCCGGTGATACGCCCCATGCGAGAGACGGTGTCTTCGCACATGACGCGAATCCGGGCCGCGCCGAGCAGCTGGCTGGCGATCCCGAACACCTCGCCGCGGTTCCGGCGCGGGAGCGGGAGGCGACCGACCTCCTCGCCCCCTTCCACCACCTCGACCGTCGGTGCCGGTTCTTCGGCGTCGGGGATCGCGGTTGGTTCCGCGGCGTCGGGCCGCTCCGGCGGGTCGGGCACACCGGAGCGAGCGAGCCCGACTATTTCACCTCGGCCTCGCCCTTGGGAAGACACGCAGCGGATTCTCTTCGAGGATCCGGCGCTGCGCATCCGCCGGGATCGGCAGAGCCCGGAAGGCGTCGAGGTTCGCGCGAATGTCCTTCACGCCCGGACCGGGCCAGTCGGTACCGAACAGCACCTTCTCCGAGAGGCTCGAGAGCCGCGGGAAGTACTCGAGCAGGCGCACGGGAGGTATCCCCGACACCTCGAGCCAGACGTTCGCGAAGCGGCGGGCGAGGAACGTCGCGCCCTCCATCCAGATGGGTCGACCCCCGTGCGCGAGAACGATCGTGAGGTCCGGGAAGTCGATCGCCACGTCCTCGACCAAGAGGGGGTCGGCGAATTTGTTCCGCGCTCGAGGAAACACCGACGTCCCGGTGTGAAGGATGACGGGAAGCCGGTGACGCTCGCACGCAGCGTACACGTCGCGCATCATCGGCGCCGAGCCGTCGGTGTACCCGTTCGGCCGGAACAGCTGGTGCGGCGGGTGGAGCTTCAGGGCGCGGATCCCCAGGTCGTCGACGAGATGCGCGATCTCTTTCGCCGGGTCGGGATGATCCGGCCGGATCCCACCGACCGCGATCAGACGTTCCGGGTCGGCGCGGGCGTACTCGCTCACGAAGTCGTTTGCCTTCTCCGTGTACCCGATCACTTCCGGCGCGACGTAGTTGATCAGGACCGCCCGATCGATGCCACAGCGGTCGAGGTACTCGAGGAAGAACCGAGGGTCCTTGAGGTAGCGACTGGCGTGCTCGTCCGAGTGGGCGAGCATTCGCACCGCGTCCGGGCGCATCTCCCATTGTGGGTTGATGTGGACGTGGCAATCGGTGATGCCCATCGCTTGCCGGGACGGCCGGCGCGATATAAGCCGCGAGCCCGCCGTTACGTTCGCAACCGAGCTTTTATCACCCGGCCGGGCCACACCCTCGCCCGATGGCAGCCCCGGCGACGCCGCCCGCTTCAGTGCCTCGCGGCGCGACGGCCGCGACCAGCGGCGCGCGCCCGATGCCCCGTCTCCTGAAGGCGACGTATCTCGCCGACCAGGAGTTCCTTCTCGAGGAGACCCGTGCGACCAAGTTGTACTACTTCCCCGGCCCCATCCTGGTGATCCTGGTCTTCGGCCTCCTCGCACTGTTCACGGGGGCGTACGTCCACGGATGGAGTGGCCAGATCTCGGCGTACAACACGGTCCTGTCGAACCTCAACAAGGTCAACGGGAACCTGGCGAACTACCTGTTCTATTTCTGGCTCCTGCTCGTCCTGGTCGGCCTCCTGATGTTGCTCGTTCGATACCTCCGGTGGATCCGGACCGTCTACGCGGTCACCTCGCATCGCGTGATCGTCCAGAAGGGGATCCTCGGGAAGGACTTCCACGAGATCCCGGTCACCCAGGTGCGCGGGGTCGACGTGCGCCAGGGATTCTTCCAGCGCATCCTCGGCTACGGGACCGTGCGCGTCAGCTCCGAAGGGGGCTCGTCGCTCGGCAACGAGGACTGGAAGGGGATCCCGAAGCCGTTCCGCTTCCAGAAGATGATCGAGGACGCGAGCCAGGGCGTCATGCAGAGCGCCGGCGCGGGCAACTGGGTCCGCTCCTAGGGGCGCTCGTCGCGCACCGTTAAATCGCCCGGTCGGCGTCCGCTCCCCCGATGGCCGACGACTTCGACGTGATCGTCGTTGGCGCCGGCATGGCGGGCAGCTCGGCCGCGATCCGGCTCGCGAAAGGCGGCGCGAACGTCCTCCTGCTCGAGCGCGGTGCGGAACCGGGTTCCAAGAATCTCTCCGGCGGTGTCCTCTGGGGGCACGACCTCGACCGCATCCTGCCGAACTGGTGGCGGGAGATGCCTCTCGAGCGGCACCTCGTGCGGAAGCGATTCGGCGTGCTCACGAAGGAGAGCGCCGTCTCGTTCGACCTCGAGGACGATAGCTGGCGGACGGAACCGTTCGTCGCCCACACCGTCCTGCGCGCCCGGACGGACGCGTGGCTCGCGAAGCAAGCCGAGGCGGCCGGCGCGACCGTGGTGAGCTCGGTCCCGGTCGACCGACTGAACTGGGAAGGGTCCCGAGTCCACGGTGTCGTTCAGGGCGGAGAGACCATGACCGCGCCGGTCACGATCCTCGCGGACGGTGCGAATTCTCGCCTGTCGCTCGGCACGCCGATCCGGCCGAACGGGCGCCTTTCCGGCGCGGCGACAGAACTCGGGATGAAGGAGGTCTTTCGGCTCGACCCGGCGGTGATCCAGGACCGGTTCAATGTCGGGCCCGGCGAGGGCCACGCCGAGGAGTGGGTCACGGGGATCTTCCCGCCCGGCGTGATGGGTGGTGGCTTTCTGTACACGAACCAGGACACGCTCTCCGTCGGCCTGATCGTCAACATTCAATCGATGTTCGGCACAGGGGTCGTCTCCCACGACCTCGTCGAGCAGTTCAAGCGGCACCCCGCGATCCAGAGCCGCCTCCGCGACGCCGAGCTCGTCGAGTATGGGGCGAAACTCATCAGCTCGGGATGGGCGAGCCGGCCCGCCTCGTTCTTCGGCGACGGTTGGATGGTCGCGGGAGACGCGGCGGGCTTCGTGTTCTCCAACGGCTTGACGATCCAGGGAATGAACTACGCGGTGCGAACCGGACTCGAGGCCGCCGAGACCGCGCTCGCGGCGAAGGCGGCGGGCGCGGCCGGCGCGTCGCAGCTGTCCGAGTACGAGCGGCGCCTGGTCGCCACGAGCGTCATTCCGGATTTCCGCGACTTCGCCGCGATGGACCGCGTCAAGTGGAACCCTCGGTACTACTCGATGTATCCGCGGTTCGCCGCCGAACTGTTCCGCGGTATGTTCACCGAACAGGGCGGGCCGAAACAGCCCGTGCGCAAACTTCTCCGGCGCGCGCAGAAGGCCGCGGGGCTGCCGACGAGCGCGCTTCTCCGCGACGGGATCGAGATGTACCGGGACCTGTAGTTCCGACTACGCGCCGCGGACTCTCCGGATTTCTGCCGTCAGCGCCGGTACGATCTGGAACAGGTCGCCCACGATCCCGTAGTCCGCCACCCGGAAGATCGGGGCGGAGGCGTCCGAGTTGATCGCGACGATGACGCGCGAACTGATCATGCCGACAATGTGCTGGATCGCTCCCGAGATGCCGACGGCGATGTACAGCTGCGGGGAGACCGCACGTCCGGTCTGCCCGACCTGGAGCGACGTCGGTCGCCAACCGGCGTCCGTGACCGCGCGGGAGGCTCCGACCGCCGCCCCCAGCGACGCGGCCAGCTCCTCGATGATGTGGAAGTTCTCCGGAGAACGCACGCCCCGGCCGCCGGAGACAACGATCGTCGCGTCCGTAAGGCCCGGCCCAGCCGTGCTCGCGGTGGCGGTCACTCCGATACGCTTCGGAGCGAGCCGCGCCGGAGGGATGTCGGCGGTGGGGGCGGGCTCCACGGCACACGTCGTCGGGGACTCGGCCGCCGCCGGGAACGCATGGGGCCGGGTCGCGATCCCGACCCGAGGGCCGGTGAGCAGCCGCGTTTCGGTGGCTCGCCCTCCGAAGATCGGTCGACGGACCCGCACGCCTCCGGCGACGGCGCTGACCTCCGTGACCCCCGAGGCGACCGCAAGGTCGGCGGCTGCCGCGAGTCGCGCCAAGAGCTCGCGGCCGTTCGTCGTGCCGCCCACGACGACGACCGACGGCGCCTCCTTCTCCACGACCGCTTTCAACGACGGAACGCGGGCGGCGAGCGGGGCTGCATCCAGGTCCGGGTCATCGACCGCGTAAACGCGGGCGACCCCGAACCGCCCGAACTCGGCCGCAGCAGCTCTCGCTGTCGACCCGGCGAGGAACCCGACCAGCGTCGTCCCCGGGAGAGCCCTTGCCACGCCGATCGCCTCCACGCTGGTGCCGGCCAGCCGGCCGTTGGTCGCCTCCCCGAGGATGAGCACCGTCAGCGTCACGGGAACACCTTCGCCTCCTCGCGCAGAATCCGGACGAGCTTCTGGGCGGCCTCTTCGGGGGTCTTGTACTCGATCATCTTCGCCCCCGTACGGGGCGGCGGCAGCTCGAACTTCTGCGGCACGCTCTTCGGGGCATCGGCGGACCGGGCGGGCGGGGTGACTTTCGAGATCGCGGCCTTGCGGGATTTCAGGATCGCCGGAAGCTTCGCGGTGCGCGGGTCGTTCCACGCCTGCTGGAGTCCGATCGCGAGCGGCGCGGGAGCCTCCCACGACTCCTGACCGCCCTCGGTTGCGCGCTGGAATCGAAACCGGGACGCTGCCGCATCCCACCGGAGATCCACTACGCAGCCGAAGTCGGGTAGACCGAGGAGTTCGGCCAGGGCGCCGCCGACCATCCCGCCCTCGTCGTCCCCCGCTTGCTTGCCGCACAGCAGAAGGTCGTGGGGGACGGGGCCGATCGCCGCGGCGAGGGCGTGGGCGACCGTAACGGGGTCCGGGGAAGCGCCCGGCGGCGCTTCGACCCATGTCGCCTGGTCGCAACCGAGCGCGATCGCCTGGCGGAGTACCTCTTCGGTGTACGGGGCCGGGCCGTAGGAAACGACGTGGACCCTGGACCCGGGAACCGCTTCCTTGAGAAGGAGCGCCTGTTCCACGGCGGATTCATCGTAGCCGGCAAGCACGAACTTGACGGACTCCGGGTCGAGGACGGTGCCGTCGGGGCTCGCGCGCAGTCGGGTCTCCGCGTCCGGGACCGGCTTGACGCAGACGACGATCTCCACGGTCCCTCCGGTTCACGCGTACTGGCGGAGCAGCTCGCGCGCGATGACGGTCCGCTGGATCTCGTTCGCGCCCTCGTAGATCTGGGTGAGCTTGGCGTCGCGAAGGAGCTTCTCCACCGGATACTCCTTCATGTAACCGTACCCGCCGAACGTCTGGATCGCTTCGTCGGCGACGTGGAGTGCCGCGTCCGAGGCGAAGCACTTCGCGATCGACGACTCGAGCGTTCCCTTCGCGCCGCGGTCGATGCTCCACGCCGCGTGCCACGTGAGGAGCCGCGCCGCGTGCACGGCCTGGGCCATGTTCGCGAGCTTGATCTGGATCGCCTGGTGCTCCGCGATCGGCTTGCCGAAGGTCTGGCGCTTCAGGGCGTACCCGGCCGCATGGTCGAGCGCCGCCTGCGCGATCCCCGTGGCCAGGGCCCCGATCGGCGTGCGGGTCTGGTCGAGGGTTCGCATCGCGATCGAGAACCCCTCGCCTTCCTGTCCCAGACGGTCCGCGACGGGAACCTCCGCCCCCTCGAATCGGACGGTGCTGGTCGACGACGCCCGGTGACCCATTTTGTCCTCATCCTTCCCCGGCGCCACGCCTTTCGTGGAACGCGGGACGACGAACGCGGTGATCGCCCGATGGCCCTTGGCCGGGTCGACAGTGGCAAACACCGTGTACAGTGAGGCGTGCGGTGCGTTCGTGATGAAGCACTTCTCGCCGTCGAGCACGTAGTGGTCACCCTCGAGACGGGCCCGGGTCTTCAGGCCTCCCGCGTCGCTCCCGCCCGACGGTTCGGTCAGGCAGAAGGACGCGAGGTTGTACTGCGAACAGAACGGCGTGAGGAACCGGTGCTTCTGCTCGGGAGTTCCGCCAAGCAGGATCGGTTCGAGCGCGAGACAGTTCGCGATGACCGACGTGGTCATACCCCCGCACGCGTGGGCCAACTCCTCGACGATGAGGCACTGGTCGAGGACGCCGAGACCGCTTCCGCCGTAGTCGCTCGGCACGTTCAGGTTCATCAGGCCGAGGTCGAACGCCTTCCGATAGATCTCCTCGGGAAACCGGGCCGTCCGGTCGCACTCCGCGGCGTGCGGTGCCATCTCCGTGCGGGCGAACTTCCGCGCGAGGTCGCGCAGGCTCTCCTGATCGGGCGTGAGCGAGAAGTCCGGCATACTCTCGGAGCGGGCCGACCACCGGGGTCCGATATATCATGGCTTGGGTGGCGGTTCCGCCGATAGGCGTCGGCGACCCCGGAACCGGTCGCGAGGGGTGGGCCCGGGGTTATCTGAAGGAGGGCGTCGCCGGGGCGATGGCGCGGACTCGACGTCGTCGGGTCGCCGGACCCCGCGACCTGGTCGCCGGCGACTTCGCTCGGATCGACCGCGAACGCGGGGCCCGGGTCGGAGTGCCCGAGATCATCCTCGGCGAGGGA
>DATJRQ010000004.1:0-125450 GCA_035504595.1 Thermoplasmata archaeon
GAGGGCGTCGCCGGGGCGATGGCGCGGACTCGACGTCGTCGGGTCGCCGGACCCCGCGACCTGGTCGCCGGCGACTTCGCTCGGATCGACCGCGAACGCGGGGCCCGGGTCGGAGTGCCCGAGATCATCCTCGGCGAGGGAAAGTCGGTCGCCCACCTCCTGTCCATCGTGGAGGCGTGCGTCGCCGCGGGGCACGGTGCGCTGATCTCGCGGCCGACCGCCGCCCAGGTACGGGCGCTGACGCGGGCCCAACGGAACGGCGTTCCGCTGGAGCCGCTGGCCGGGGGCCGGCTGTTCCGGATCCGGGGCCCCCTGGGGACACGGTACCGCGACGGGGCGGTGGCGATCGTGACCGCCGGCACGAGCGACGTGCCGTTGGCCGAGGAGGCGAAGGGCGTGCTCGTCGCCCTCGGTATCCGCGTGGTATTCGCCCACGACGTTGGCGTGGCCGGACTCCACCGTCTCCTGCGCGCCGTGCCTCGCCTCGAACGCGCGCACCCGGAGGTGTACCTCGCGTTCGCGGGCCGGGAGGGCGCCCTTCCGACCGTCCTCGCGGGTCTCGTTCGCGCGCCGGTCGTCGGCGTTCCGACCTCCGTGGGGTACGGTCGGGGCGGACGCGGGGAAGCGGCCCTCAACGCGATGCTCCAGTCGTGCGCCCCGATCGCCGTCGTGAACATCGATGGGGCGATCCCGGCGGCGCTGTTCGCGGCCCAGCGGTTCGCGCTCCCGGTACGCGCGAGGCGGAGGCGCCGTTCGACCCGCTCCCCCCGGGGGTCCCCGTAGTATCCGGGGCGGTCCGGGGCGGGAGAAGGCCTTTTCTCGACCACCGAACCTCTCCGAGACGTGCCCCCACGCCCGGTGCTCTCCGACGAGGAGGACGCGAAGGAGCGCGACGCGCGGAACCGTCTCCGCGCGATCGACGCTCGGCTCAACGCCCTGGACGCGAAGCGGCGCGACCTGATCGCGGAGATGCGCAAGCTCTCGACCGAGCAGAAGGCGCTCTACGACCGGAGGCAGGCGCCCCAGGTCGAGGTCGAGAAGCTGTACGGGGAGCACGGGGACCTGGGCCGACGGGCGGTCGAGCTTCGCCACCAGCGCGACGTGGCGCGCCGTCAGCTCGAGGAGGCGGTCATCGCGCTCCGCGAGCTCCGACTCTCGTTCGGACCCGGCGAGCGGCTTCGTCCCGACCAGATCAAGCGCGAGATCGCGCAACTGGAACACCGGCAGCAGACGAACGTTCTCAAGCTCGAGGAGGAGAACGAGCTGATCAAGCACCTGCGGCAGCGGTACAAGGACCTTCAGACGGCCGAAGCGCAGACGCAGGTCGTCGCCGACCACGAGACCCGCCGCAAGGAGGCGGAGCTGAAGGTCGCCGCGGCCCGGGCGGAGGTCGAGCGGCTCGGGCAGGAGGCCGCGAAGACCCGCTCCGAGCGCGACACCAAGATGGGCGAGGTTCGGGCGAAGCTCGTCACCGCCGGTGGGCTCGTGGCGGAACTGCGAGCGAAGGGAAGGGCCCGCGCCGAGGTGATGGAGAAGATCGATGTCATCTCGCGCGAGATGGCCGAGCTGGACCGGGAGGGCCGCAAGACCCTGGGCGAGATGCGGGCGCGGCGCGACGAGGCCCGGAAGACCGTGCGGGCCTACGCCCCCGGACGGGGGGGGACGCCGACGTCGGTGATCGACTCGACGGCGGACGCGCAGCTGCAGGAACTGCTGAAGCGCGGCAAGATCACCCTCGGCGGCTAGCCGCTCACATCGTGCCCGGCGGGAAGATGTCGACGACGGTGACGATGAAGATCAGCGTCTGGCCGTTCACTTCGGGGTTGTAGTCCGCCACGAACGTCCCCGCGCCCAGGTTGATCTGGGTGACGATGAAGCTCGTCTTGGAGCAGATGGTCTTCGCGCTGTGGCCCGCGATGAGCCCCGACTGGTCCGGAGCGAGCTGGCTCGCGAGCGAGATCACGGTGGAGGTGATGTTGGTCACCTTGACGGGCCACCCCTGCGGGCTCACGGTCATCCCGAGGGTCGGCAGGTTCTCGTAGCTCACCGAGGTCGAGTTGACGGAGAGCACGTAGTCGGTCCAGCCGTACACCGGGTCCGTGAAGGAGATCCCGGCGCTCGCGTTGACGTTGGGGAACAGGTCGGAGAACT
Source organism: Thermoplasmata archaeon (assembly GCA_035504595.1). Lineage (GTDB taxonomy): Archaea > Thermoplasmatota > Thermoplasmata > Lutacidiplasmatales > UBA184 > Lutacidiplasma. The sequence goes on from DATJRQ010000004.1 coordinate 2,152, forward strand.
CCGCGGGCGTGACCGTCACGACGACGGGGTACTGGCTCGAGAGATTCTGCGTCACGAAGCAGGAGGAGTTCACGAAGCTGTAGCCGAGCGCCGGCGGGACCGTCACGTAGTGCGTGCGGTTTCCCTGGAGGCCGACCAGGCCCTGCCAGAACCCGGTGACGACGCCCCCGAACGTGAGGTTCCCGATCGTGTAGCCGCCGGACGGCGCGTTCGGTCCCACGTAGACTCCGAGCGGAGCATAATCCGACGGACTGCCTCCGCGAGACGTGTACTGGAGCGACTTCGGCCACGAGCCGTTGTTGAGCGCCACCGAGTACTCCGACGTGTCGAAGACGCGGCCCTGCTGCGGGCCGTTCGCGAAGATCCCGATGTAATTGACGGTCACGTTGTCCCCGACCGCGACCGTGAGCGGTCCCGCGGCCGGTGACCGGTGGTTCACGAAATAGTAGAGGAGGACCCCGCCCGTGATCCCCGCGGCGATCACGATGAGGACGAGAACGATCGCGAGCAGCGGAGACGGCTTCTCTTCGGCCATGACTACTCGAGGTTGCGGGAGAGGGGGGTCAGCTCGTCGCTGGTCTCGTCATCGGTTCGGAGAGACAGGTGTTCCTCATTCCCCCCGCCTCCGAGCCCGGGCGATATATATAGCCTGTCGAGCGGGAACCGGACGTCACGAGCGGCGGAGCTTCCCGACGATCGGCTCCTCGACCACGCCCTCTTCCTCGAGCCGGTTCAGCACCGTCTCGGCCCGTCCGGCCACGAGCCCCTGGGCTTCCAGCCGGGCGAGTACCTCCTTCAGGTCGGCGTAGCCGTCCACCGACACTTCCGCGACCTCGTCCATCAGGTCGAGGAAGACCGACTCCTCCGCCCGCTCCGCGGTGGAGGGCGGCGGGGCGGCCGGGCGGGGCGGTGGGGCCCGGGAGACCGTCACCGAGGTCGGGGGCGCCGGAGGCGCCACGGGCCCGCTGTCGCCGGCGACCCGTCGCACCGCGGCCCCGAGCTCGCGTCGGAAGGCCCGTCGATCGACCCCAGGATAACGTCGCAACGACTCTCGCGCGGCGCGGATCCAGCCGGGCGGGATTCCCTCGGCTCCCAGGGCCACCTCGGTCGCGGACGTGTCCTTCTCAAGGCGCTCGACGAGGTCCAGACGGTCGAAGGTTTGTCGAACCGCGTCGGCCAGCGCGGCCCGTTCCTCCGTTTCCCCGACCGTGCGAACTCCCTCGGCCCGTACCGAGATGTACGCGACCCCGTCCCGCCCGCGATACAGGTGCACCTTCCCGACGACCAGCGCGGGGTGCGGTTCGCGCGTGGCGCGCAGTTGGGCCATCGCGCGCGGCTGAAAACTGCCGGCGGTGATCGCGACCGCTCCCGTGGGGTCGCTCAGGCGGGCCCGCCAGAACGCCTGGCTCGGGTCGCGGCCGATCGCCTCCGCCGGGGAGAGCGTTCCCGTCACGAGGACCCGGTTCATTCGCGCCCCGAACGGGGAGAGCAGGTACGAGGCCGCGCGTTCGCCGGCCCCCCGCTCCTCCTCGAGCGCGCTCTCGAGTTCGCGGGTGGTGACCCGCCACGCCGGTTCGCGGAGCGCCATCAGCGCTCCCCCGGAAGTCGGGCGGCGAGCTCGGCCGCGGCCGCGTCGAGGTCGACCTCCACGGGTTCGATCGACTCGGGCGTGATCGTGATGCCGAAGTCGTCCTTGGCCCCGGTCCCTCGAACGCGGAGACGCCGACCGAGGAGCGATTCCAGCATCTGCTCCTCCAGGACGGTCGGGTCCGGCTGCTCCCGGAGCCGGGCACGGGCGTCCGCGAGGGTCACCCCCCACAGCTGCTCCGTCTCGGCACGGCCGGCGTTGACCGTGACCGCTCCCGTGCCGTCGTCGAGGACGAGTCGTGCCCGCAGGTCGGCTTGACCGTCGACCTGACCGTGGACCCGACAGATCCCGCTCTTGATCGTGCGACGGCACGTCGGGCAGCGGTAGACGACGCCGCTCGGCGGGAGGAGTCCGACGACGATCCCCTCCACCGCCAGGGCCTCCCCGCCTCCGTCATCCTCGACGCGCGCGATCGAGCGGGGCGCCGACCGCAGAAGCTCGGCGGGGTTGGGGAGGTCGGCGCCGTCGATCCTCGAAACGGTCGACCGCTCGTCGAGGACGAGCTGGGTGCGTCCGCGGAAGGTTCGCAGGTACCCCCCCGCGACCTGGACCGACTCGCCCTCGGTGAGCTGGAAGTCGCTCCACGAGGAGAACGCGATCGGCCCGGAACGGTCGGCGAACAGACCCTCGTGGACGACCCGCCGCTCCTCCCCGACCGTCACCGACCGGGCCCGAACTCGGACCACGCGCACGCGAAGCCGAAACCCCTCGTCGCGGGGCTGCAGTTCCGTGACGGAGCGGACTGGGAACTCTTCGCCGGTCAGTTTCGGCAGTTCGGCGGGGCTCGCCTCGCCGACCCGGGTCTTCCAGGTGAACGTTAGCTCGGGGCGCTCGCGGTACTCTCCAACCTCCACGCCAGTCGCCCGGAGCACGGTGCCGCGCTCGATTCCCTCGCGGGGGGGGTCCCACCACGTGAAGCGGATCGTCGCGGTCCCGTCGCTGAGGAGGCCCGAGAGGAGCGGCCGTCGGCTCCCGTCCGACCGCCGCGTCACCTCGCGGCGCTCGACCGAGACGACCCGCGCGACGATCTCGACCGGGGATAGCGCCGGCCGCACGTCGCGGAGACGCACTTCGGTGGACTCGCGGGGATTCGAGGGCTCGGCCATGTTTCGGGACGTTCGCGGGAACGAGCGTGCCGATAAAAGCGACGGCGCGCGCTCGAACGATGAGCGGCGCGGGACGGGAATCTATTTGCCTCTGTCCCACTGACTAAGAGGTCGGTGGCCGAGAGATTCATCCTGCGGGTCGACCGGATCCTGAAGGCCCGCAACTCGCTCGTTTGCGTCGGGCTTGACCCGGACCCCGCGCAGATGCCGAAGACGCTCCGCCGGGCGTCCCCCGCGACGCAGCTCAACCGTTTCCTGGACGGGATCGTCACCGCGACGCTCCCCCACGCGGCCGCGTACAAGTTCCAGCTCGGGTTCTATCTGCGATACGGCGCCGCCGGCCTGGAGGCGCTCGAACGGGTCGCCAAGAAGATCGGCCCGACCCGGCTTCGGATCCTCGACCTCAAGGCGAACGACATCCCGAACGTGATGGGCCACATCCGCGACGGCGTGTTCAAGACCTTGGGCTTCGACGCGCTCACCGTGACTCCGTGGATCGGGTGGGACTCCGTTCAGCCGCTCCTCGAGGACGAGTCGCACGGGGTGTTCGTGGTCGCGCACTCCTCGAACCCGGGGGCTCCGGACTTTCAGGAGATCCCGACCCCCCGGGGCCCGCTGTGGCTCGCTGTGGTCGGCGAGGCACGGCGGCTGTCGCACGCGCACGGCAACGTCGGGGTCGTCCTCGGCGCGACGTTCTCCGACGCGTTCCGCGCGGCGCGTTCCCTGCTCGGGAACTCGATCCCGATCCTCGTCCCGGGCGTCGGGGTCCAGGGGGGGTCGCTCGCCACGGCGGTGCGCGATGGCGTGGACGCCCACGGACGGGCGTTGCTGGTGAGCGCGTCGCGGAGCATCATCTACGCTTCGGCGGGGCCCGACTGGAAGAAGGCGGCGGGCGCCGAAGCGGAGCGGCTCAAGGTCCAGATAAACCAGCTTCGTGCAGGTCTGCGTACAAGCTGAGCAGCTGGTGCGCGACCGTCGGGAGGCCGTAGCGGGCCTCGGCCCGTCGACGTCCCGCCGCGCCCATCGCGCGGGCGAGGGCCGGGTCGTCGAGCAGGAGCTGCACTTTCTTCGCGAGGTCGTTCGCGAGGAGCGGTTCCGCGAGGAGCCCCTCGTGCCCGGGCTCGATCACCTCGCGCACCCCGGGCATGTCCGCGATCACGACCGGCAGTCCGACCGCCATCGCCTCCGCCACGGCGAGACCGAACCCTTCGAGCCGGCTCTGGGAAGGGAACACAAAGATGTCGGCGAGTCCCAGGTATCGGGGCAGGTCGTCGTCCACCACGGACGGACAGAACCGGACGCGCTCGGCGACGCCCAGGCGACGCGCGAGGCCCACGAGGCTCGGGAGGCGGGGACCCGCCCCCACGACGAGGAGTACCACGTCCTCCGGGAGCATCGTGAGCGCCTGGAGGATCACGTCGACCCCCTTGTGCGGGACGAGCCGCCCGGTGAACGCCAGCACGCGCTTTCCCTCGAGGCGGAGGTCGCCCCGCAGGTGGCCCGCGTCGAGTCCGGGCCGGAACCAATCGAGGTCGACGACCGAGGGGATGATGCTCAGTTCCCGGCCGCGGAGGTTGGCGGAGGTAACCCCGTAGCTCCGCGTGTGAACGATGATCCGTCCGACCCGCCGCAGGGTCGGGGGCAGGAAGACGCTCTGGTAGAGTCCGGCGAGGACGCGTCCGGCCGCCCCGGCCAAGTACAGGTCACAGTGGTACGTGAGGCAGACGGGGACGTTCCTCCGCTGGAGGGTCCGGGTCGCGAAGAACGACGTGACCGGAGGCGGGTAATGCAGGTGCACCACGTCGGCATCGAGGTGACGCAGCGTCCGGCCGACCCCGACGTCGAACGGGGTGTTGAGGAGCACGCCGAGGGTTCGGGAGCGGAGCACGCGGTACCCCTCCGTCCGCTCCTCCGCGGGCAGGTCCGACCGGTACCGCGAGGTGACGACGGTCACATCGTGACCTTCGCGCGCGAACTCACGGGCGAGGCTGCGCACGTGCGACTCCACGCCCCCCGCGTGGGGATGGAAGAACGGGCTGACCTGGACGATGCGCACGCCGGGACTACCGCGTCCCCGTCTTTACGGCCATCGGGCGAGCGGAACCACCGCCACTACGCTTCGGTGGGCCGCCGCGCGCGCCCCGCGGGCGTCGACTCGCGCGACTGGAGGAGCTCCTCCGGCGGGAGCGCGGCGACGTCGACGCCCTTCATCGGCTCGCCGAGCCCGGCGGAGACTCGCGCGACGACCTCCGGCCGATCGTACTGGGTCGACGCCTCGACGATCGCGCGCGCGACCTTCATCGGGTGCTCCGACTTGAAGATACCACTGCCGACGAAGACGCCGTCCACGCCGAGCATCCGGACGAGGGCGGCGTCGGCCGGTGTGGCGATCCCGCCCGCGGCGAAGTTGACCACGGGCAAACGACCGAGCGAACGTACCTCCTGGACGGTGGCGAGCGCGACCCGCTCCTTCTTCGCCCACGCGGCAAGCTCCTTCGCGGCCATCTTCCCGACCTCGGCGACCTCGTCGTTGATCTGGCGGATGTGGCGGACCGCCTCTACGACGTTCCCCGTCCCCGCCTCGCCCTTCGAGCGAATCATCGCGGCGCCCTCGTCGATGCGCCGGAGCGCCTCGCCGAGATTGCGCGCCCCGCAGACGAAGGGGACCTGGAACGCTTTCTTGTCGACGTGGTGGAACGGGTCGGCCGGGGTGAGCACCTCCGACTCGTCGATCATGTCGACCGCGAGCGACTCGAGGACGCGCGCCTCCGCCGTATGCCCGATGCGGCATTTTGCCATTACCGGGATCGACACGCGCTCCTGGATCTCCTTGACCTTCAGCGGGTCGGCCATCCGGGCGACCCCGCCCTGAGCACGAATGTCGGCCGGGACGCGCTCGAGCGCCATCACGGCGACCGCACCGGCCTCCTCCGCGACCCCCGCTTGGTCGGCGTTCGTGACGTCCATGATGACCCCGCCCTGCTGCATGCGGGCAAAGCCGCGCTTGACGAGCTCGGTCCCGAACCGGAGCTTCTCGATAGGGTCGGACATGGTGCGTTCCACCCGCTGGAAGGGCGGCCGGCCGCTTAAGCGGCGCGCCCTCGCAACTGATTAATCGTCCAGCGTCCTGCCGACATCGGGTAGGGGGAGCTGGGAACGGCTGAGAGGGCGAGGGAGACCTCGTCGACCCCACGAACCTGCACGGGGTAATGCCCGCGAAGGGAACAACATGCGACCCGTAGCAACACTCTCCGCCGTTCGGCGGAGGACGTGACCGGCACCGTTCCCATCTCCGCCGCGGCGCGCCGTCCGCTGCGACGGCCCGGCCGCATCGGGCGCGCCCTCGTTGCGGTCGTGCTTGCGATCGTGGTCGCGGTGGCAGCGTTCGGCCTGTACGAGTACGAGGCGACTCTCCCGCCCGCCGGCGATACGACGCTCGTGATCTACACGTACCCGAGCTTCCTGGGAGGGTCGGCGTGCAATCCGTCGGGCAACGTCACGTCGGTGGCGTTCGGTCCCTTCGAGGCCGCCCACCACGTGATCATCGAACTCGAGTGCCCGGCCGGTACGCTGCTGAGCACCCTCTTGAGCCAGGAGGGGTCGCCGGGTGCGGACCTCGTTCTGGGTCTGGACGAGATCACCGCCCCGGTCGCCGAGGCTGACGGCCTGGTCGTCCCCTACCGGCCCCCCGCGATGGCCAATGTCTCTCCGGCGATCGCGGGCGAGCTGAGCGCGGACGATGGGGTCGTCCCGTACGAGTATGGGTATCTCGCGATCGATTACAACCTCTCGTTCGCCGCCCAGACCGCCGGTGCGGTCGATCGGGCGACGTTCCCGGATTTTACCTCCAACGCGACGTGGGCGAAGGGCCTGCTCACCGAGAACCCCGAGTATGACATCACCGGTGAGGAGTTCCTCGTCTGGCAGATCGAGTACTACGAGGCCGTACTCCACCAGAACTGGGAGACGTTCTGGCAGGACCTCTGGGCGGAGGGGCTCCCTCCACCGGCGACGAGCTGGGGCGAGGCGTACGACGAGTTCCTTCAGCCGACCGGGAATCCGCCGATGGTCGTCAGTTACTCGACGGACCCGGCGTACGCGGCGTACTACGACGAGTCCGGGGTGTTCAACTCCACCGTCTCCTGGTGGAACGGGACCGCGTACGGCTGGCGGACCATCTACGGCATGGGGATCGTCCGCGGTTCCCCGCACCTCGCGCTCGACCAGGAGTTCGAGAACTGGTTCCTGAACGGGACCGTACAGACCGTGCTGCCCGAAACGGAGTGGGAGTACCCGGCGAACGACACGGTCGAGGTCCCGTCCGTCTTCAACGCGTCGGTCGACCCGGCCTCCATCACCGCCCTCAACGCCGACCTTTCTCCCAGTGAGCTCGCCTCCGACCTGCCCGGATGGCTGAGCACCTGGCTCTCCCTCGCCCCGGACTCCTCATGAGGCGGCCCGGCGCCGACATCGCGTTCCTCCTACCGGTCCTGTTGTTCGTGGGATTGTTCTCGATCGTTCCGGTCGTCGTCCTGTTCGGCCGGTCGATCGACGCCGCGGGCGGCACGGCCGGGATTCTCCCGATACTCGCTTCGGCCAGCAACGTTCGCGCTGTCGATAACTCCCTCGTTCAGGGAGCTCTTTCGGCGGTGTTCGCGGTCGCCTTCGGTTACCCGGCGGGCGTCTTCGTGGGGAGGTACGACTGGCCCGGTCGTTCGATCTTCCGGTCGTTCCTGCTGGTGCCGTTCCTTCTGCCGAGCCTGGTCGTGGTGTTCGGGGTCCTCGACCTGTTCGGCCCCTCCGGCCTCCTCTCGACCACCGTGCCGGCGCTGGCGGTCTTCGGCAGCGGACTGCCGGCAATCGTCGTAGCGAACCTCCTGTTCAACGTCCCGATCGTCGTCCTGTTCACGGCCGCTGGGGCCGAGGGGGCGTTCGCCGACCTCGAGGAGACCGTCGCAACGCTCGGCGGAACTCCCGCGCGCGCCTACCGCGACGTGTGGGGCCCCGCGACCTGGGTCGGAGCCGCCGCGGGCGGGCTGTTGACGTTCCTCTTCTCGGCGCTGTCGTTCGCCCCTCCCCTCCTCCTCTGCGGGCCGGGTTGCTACACGATCGAGGCGCAGGTATGGTTCCTCGATACGTTCGGGCTGCAACCGGCGGCGGCCGGGGTGCTGTCGCTCGCCGTGGTCGCGATTTTCCTCGTGCCGACCGGCGCCTACCTTCTCCTTGTCGGTCGCTTGCGCGGGACGGCCGGTCACCGGCGCGCGGCGCCCCGCCGGGTCGACGGCCGTTCCCCGGTCACGCTCGCGCTCGCCGCGGAAACCGCTCTTGTGCTCGTTGCCGTTGCGGGACTGCTCGCCGCGGTCCTCCTCCGCACGGTCGCTCCGGTCGGAGGGGGCGGACCGGGTTCGGCCTGGACGGCCCTCTTCTCCGCCGCTACCACCCAGAAGCTCGGGATCAGTGCGGTCGGCGCTGTTGGTAACACGCTGTTCTTCGCCACGGTCGCGGCGGCCATCGCGCTCGTCCTCGGGGTCGTAACGGGGTATGCGATCGCCCGTCGCCCCGGTCGGGCGGGGGTACTCGGTCTCCTCCTGTTCGTCCCGCTGTTGCTGTCACCGGTCGTCCTCGCGTTCGCGCTCGCCGACTTCTGGCGGCCGCTGCTGGGAGGCGAGTCGACCGTCTGGGCGCTCATCATCGTGAGCCAGGCGTCGCTCGCGCTGCCGCTCGCGCTGCAGAGCCTCGAGATCCCGCTCTCGGGGCTCTCCCCGGCAGAACGCGACGCGGCGCGGACGCTCGGAGCGACCGGCTGGGTCGCCTTCCTCGACGCGGACCTGCCCCGGGTACGGGGCGGGCTCGTGACGGCCGGCCTGTTCGCGTTCGCTCTCGGCCTCGGGGAATTCACCGCGACGTACTTCCTCGTCACGCCGACCTTCACGACCCTGCCGGTCGCGCTGTACGACCTCTCCAACACCCGATACGTTCCCGCGGTGTCGGACGCGGCGGCGGGCCTCCTGCTGCTCCTCAGCCTCGGCGTGTTCGGCGTGCTCGTCTACGGGGGACGTCGTGTCGAGCTCTAGTCCGCTGCTCGAGCTTCACGGCGTGTCGGCCGCGTGGGGCGCGACGCCCGTGCTCCGCGACCTGTCGCTGGAGGTGGGACCCGGCGAGTACTTCGTGCTGCTAGGCCCGAACGGGAGCGGAAAGACGACCCTCCTCCGAACGATCGCCGGGCTCGAGCGGCCGACCGCCGGTCGCATCGTGCTCGAGGGCCGGGACGTGGGAGTCCTGCCGCCGCACCGTCGCGGGATCGGGCTCATGTTCCAGGACGCCGCCCTGTTCCCGCACCGCTCGGTGTTCGAGAACATCGCCTACGCCCCTCTTCTGCAGCGGCGATCCCGGGCCGAGATCGACGAGGTGGTCGGCCGGACCGTCGCGTTGCTCCACCTGGAGGGGTTCGAGGACCGGCGCCCGGACGCCCTTTCGGGAGGGGAGCGGCAGCGGGTCGCCCTCGCCCGAACGCTCGCCGCGCGCCCCCGACTCATCCTGCTCGACGAGCCGTTCGCCTCGATCGACGTCGAGCTGAAGGCGGACCTCCGCGTGGAATTCCGCCAGGCCCTACGAACCGTGGGGACCGCCGCGATCCACGTGACGCACGACCGGGAGGAGGGTCTCTTCCTCGGCGACCGCGTCGGGCTCCTCTTCCACGGCAAGTTCGCGGCGGTGGGATCCCCCTCGCAGGTCTTCGGATCCCCCCGGGACGCGCGGTCGGCGCGGTTCCTCGGGTATAATGTGCTCCGCGGGCCCGACGGCGCCGTCGCGGTGGAGCCGCGGGATGTGCAGGTGGTCCCGTCCGATCCCAACGCGCGGACCGTCATCGTGGAGGGGGTCGGGCGCGTCGGTCGCGAGACGTTGATCGTCGCGCGGGATCCGTCGGGCACCCGTCTCGAGATCCGCGGCCCGACGCCGGAGCCGCCGATTTCGCCCGGCGACCGCCTCGCGGTTCGTTGGAGCCGTGCTGTGCCGCTCGAGGGGCTCGATTAGGGCCGACTCGACTCCGCCGTGCGGCCGGGGGCGGTGCCGGTCGACCGGGGGAACGGGAGCCCTCGAACCTAGAGGGAACGTTCGATCTCGGGGGGAAGCCGGTACGCGGACACCGGGCGGTACGACGGGCCAAGCTCGGCCCCGGAGAAAGAATAATGCCCCCCGGCCCCTGAAAGGGCCACCCGCCCGGGCGCGGGCGAGGGAAGTTCGATGACGCTCGTCCCCGGAACCGGCACGGTCGGCGGCCGGGCGGTCTCGCCCCGGCCGAACGCGGCGCTTCTCATCGAGAGCCGGAGGAGCGCCGTCGCCGATGCGGACCCGCCCGTTTCTCGGGAGTGATTCTCACGCATGGGAAACGGCCGAGACGATACGCCCGTCGGCGGGGCTGCTTCCCCTAGCTCTCCGGAGGCGGCGCAGGTCGAGCCCGCGAACGGGTCGACGAGTTCGAGCCCCTCGGACCGAAAGGAACGCATCCTTGAAGCGCTCGGCGACCGGTGGTCGCGGGAGATCTTGTTGCTGCTGAACGACTCGCCGCGGTCGGCCCAGGAGATCCAGTCGGCGAACCGCATCCCTCAGAGCACGCTGTATCGGAAGCTCCACGAGCTGTCCGAGATCGGACTGATCGGCGTCCAGCGGAGCGTGATCTCCTCCGACGGGAAGCGCGTGGAGCTGTACCGCAGCCTGCTCGACGAGCTGAAGGTCGAGATGCGCGGCGCGCGGCTCCGCGTGGACGTTCGGTTCCGCGACCTCGCCGCCGAACGTCTCAAGGAGATGTGGCGCGATGTTCGAAAGGAGGCCGGACGGTCGTGAGCTACTACGAGCTCGTCGGGATGGCGTACGGCCTCTGGTTCGTCATCGTCGGCCTCGGCGTGGCGGTATCCGTGGTCGCGCTGCGGGCGTACCGCTCGAACCGCTCCCGACCGTTCCTGCTCCTCGGCGTCGGGTTCCTGCTCATCTCGGTCGTCGCGGGCGCGCTCTGGGTCGGGGTCTACCTGATGCTCGACGACCCGGTGCTGGCTGACCTCGGCGCGTGCGGGGCGATGGTCGCGGGGTTCGCCGCCGTGCTCGCGAGCGTCCTCGTTCGCACGGCCTAGGGCGCCCCGGGGTCCGCGCGCCACCCAAGAGCCCAAGAACCCGCGCCCTCTGGCACCAGCATGAGCCCGCACGACCCCCTCAGCGTCGCCGAATCTCTGGCCCTCGGAGCGGAGCGCTCCCTCGTCTACCGCGTAGAGCGCGTCCCCGGCGTCGACCCGGCCCGACTCGCTCGCCGACCGCGGACGGTCCGCGTGCTGCTGGAGAACATCGTCCGCCACTTCGACCCGGCGCACGGGGACATGGCCGCGATCGTCGCGCTGGCGAACGGAGCACCGGTCTCCGAAGAGACCGAATTTGCGTTCTTCCCGGAGCGGGTCCTGCTCCAGGACTTCACCGGGGTCCCCGTCATCGTGGACCTGTCGATCCTTCGCGGGGCGGCCGTCGAGCGCGGGATCCCGAGCGAGCGGGTGAACCCCGTCGTCCCGGTGGACCTCATCGTCGACCATTCGGTGCAGGTCGACAGCTTCGGCAGCCCCCGATCGCTGACGATCAACCTCGACCGGGAGTACGAGCGCAACGGCGAGCGGTATCGCTTCCTTCGATGGGCGAAGGGCGCCTACGCGAATTCGCGCATCGTACCGCCCGGCAACGGGATCTGCCATCAGGTGAACCTGGAGTACCTCGCCTCGGTCGTCGCCCGTCGGGGGGCCGAGAGCGCCGCGATCGCCTTCCCCGACACGGTGATCGGGACCGACTCCCACACGACCATGGTCAACGGCCTCTCGGTGCTCGGGTTCGGCGTCGGCGGGATCGAGGCCGAGGCGGTCATGCTCGGCGAGCCGTACTTCCTCCCGCGGCCGTTCGTGGTCGGGGTCGAGCTCTCGGGCACGCTCCCGCAGGGGGCGACCGCGACGGACCTCGTTCTCACCGTGACGCGCAAGCTCCGGGAGAAGGGCGTGGTCGACCGTTTCGTGGAATTCTTCGGGCCGGGGGTGGCGGGCCTCTCGGTCGCGGACCGGGCGACCGTCTCGAACATGTGCCCGGAATACGGGGCGACGGCGGCCCTCTTCCCGATCGACGAGGCGACGATCGCCTACCTCCGTGGAACCGGCCGCGAGACCACGCACGTCGCCCGGGTGGAGGCGTACGCCCGCGCGACCGGGCTGTGGGGTTCTCCGCCGCCCGGCTCCGTCGACTATGACGACACGATCCGGATCGACCTCGGATCGGTCGTTCCGTCCGTCGCGGGTCCCCGCAACCCTGACGAGAGCGTAGCCCTCGGGGACGCGCCGCTGTCGTTCCAGCGCGCGCTCGATGCTTATCGGCACGAGCACCCGGCGAAGCCGCCGACCGCCCCCCCGAACGGGAGCCCGGTCGCCGACGGGTCTGTCGTCATTGCGGCGATCACCAGCTGCACGAACACGTCGAACCCGTCGGTCATGGTCGGCGCCGGCCTGATCGCGCGGAAGGCGCTCGAGCTGGGCCTCTCCGTGCCGCCCCACGTCAAGACGTCGCTCGCGCCGGGGTCGAAGGTCGTCACCGCCTACCTCGAGAAGGCGCACCTGCTCGACCCACTCGCGAAGCTCGGATTCGCGGTCGTCGGGTTCGGATGCACCACGTGTATCGGCAACTCCGGTCCGCTCATCCCCGCGGTGTCGCAGCAGGTCCGCGAGAACGACCTGTACGTCGCCGCGGTGCTGAGCGGCAACCGGAACTTTGACGCGCGGATCAACATCGACACACGCGCCGCGTACCTCGCCTCCCCCATGCTCGTGGTCGCCTACGCCCTCGCCGGCCGCATGGACCTGAACCTCGCGACGCAGCCGCTGGGGAAACGCCCGGACGGAACCCCGATCTTCCTGAAGGACCTCTGGCCCACGCCGATCGAGGTGCGGACCGTGGTCGAGTCGAGCCTGGACCCGGGCATGTTCCGCAACCAGTACCGGTCGATCGAGGTCGGGGACGCCCACTGGGAGTCCCTCGACGTCCCGTCGGGCTCGGAGTATCCGTGGGACCCGAACTCGACGTACCTTTCGGAGGCACCGTTCCTGAAGCTGCCGCCCCCCTGGCTCCCCGAAGGTGGGGTGCTTGCCCGCGGCGCGCGGGCGCTCGTCGTGCTCGGGGACCGGGTGTCGACCGACCACATCTCGCCCGCGGGCGAGATCCCCGAGCGAACGCCGGCGGGGCAGTGGCTGACCGCGCACGGCGTCCCGGTCGCGGAGTTCAACACGTACGGGACGCGACGCGGCCACCACGAGGTGATGGTACGCGGAACGTTCGCGAACGTCCGGCTGAAGAACGAGCTCGCCGCTCCGAAGGAGGGCGGCCTCTCGGCTCACTTCCCCGACGGGACGGTCGACACCGTCTTCGCCGTCGCGAACCGATACCGCGACGAGAAGGTCCCGCTCATCGTGCTCGCGGGGAAGAGCTACGGCCAGGGCAGCTCACGGGACTGGGCCGCAAAGGGCCCCCGCCTTCTCGGCGTCGGCGCCGTCATCGTGGAGTCGTTCGAGCGGATCCACCGGAGCAATCTCATCGAGATGGGGATACTCCCGCTCACGTTCCCGACCGGTCGGGGGTGGAAAGCGCTCGGGCTCTCGGGCCGCGAGACGTTCGAGCTCCGGCTCCCCGGCGGGGGGTTGACTCCGCGCTGCGCGGTCGACGTCGTGGCGACCCGCGACGACGGCTCGAGGGTCGAGTTCCGAACGCGGTGCGAACTCCACTCCGCGACGGAAGTGGAGTACTACCGAGCCGGCGGAGTGCTGCCGTACGTGATGGAGCATCGGTTCGCGAAGTAGGCGCCCCGGGTCAGGCCACCGCGCCGTCGGCGCGCGAGCCCGGGCCCCAGGTCGCGAGCGCCTCGACCCGGTGGTACGTGACCGTCCGGTCGCCGACCCGCTCTCGGGCTGTCGCGATGGCCCGATGGACGACCTCGGGCGGCACCTTCAGCAGCTGGCGCTGGCCCCGCTTCTCGAGCCGGTCGATGCGGTCGCGGAGCGATTCGGTCACGTCGGTCTCGCTGACGACCTGGAGGCGGTCCGGGGGGAACCGCGTGAGAAGGTCCCGCTCCTTCACCCACGGCGGAGAGCGCGGGGGCATCGGATACCCCTGCTCCGCGAGAATGTCGCGAACCAGGTGGCGCGGAAACTCGGTACGGGGCTTCGACGGGTCGTCCGACCGCGGGTGGACCAGCGCGAACGCGCCGAGACGTCCGACACGAGCCGCTTCGTGGATCGCCCGCATCGGGTCGTCCAGGACGTGCAGGACATGGACGAAGAGGGTCGCGTCGAACGCGCCGTCCGCGAACGGCAGCCGATAGCCGCTCCCGCGGACGATCCGGTCGATCCCCTTCGCGCGAGCCTTCGCGAACATCCCGCGCGAGGGTTCCACTCCCGTGATATCGAATCCACGGTCGAGGAGCGGCTTGGCGACTCGGCCCGTACCGATCCCGACCTCCAGGATCCGGCGGGCCCCTGCGGAGTGCAGCGCGAGAGCGAGCCCCTCGATGGTCGCCGCGTCCAGGGGTTCCCGGGTCGCATCGTAGACGTCCGAGATCTGGTCGAACTCGGCCGCCACCTCGCGCGTCGGCATCGATCGGTCCGACCGCTACGGGCGGTCCGGGTCCCAGCGGACCTCGTACACCTCTTGGTGATTCGGCGACTCCGGGAACGACCAACGCGTGCGGAACCGAATCGAGCGGCTCGGGTCGAGCGCGAGCACCTCGGACTCGATGCGGCCGTGAATGCTCTCGGGGGTCTCGCCCTCGGGCAGCGGAATGGTGGCGTGCCATTCCGCGGGATGTTCCCGGCTCGGCGTGGGCGGGCGCTTGACGTCCCACATCTCGGGCCACCAGCGCTCCAGCAGCGCCGTGATCCCACTCTCCAGCGGAGGGGCGAGCCCCCCGTCGCCGTACGCTTCCAATCGGAGTTCGAGAATCGTGGGTTCGGCCATCTCGGCCACGGAGCCCGGCGTCTGTTAAAGGGGCATCGTAACTTCCCGGTCCGGGGACGGGGCCGACCGCCGTTCGCCGAGGTGCCCCCTGCGCCTCACGAGGTCACCTGAGCGCTGCCTACCCGAGTCCGTCGTGAAATTTAATCGAGGCGTGGCTTCCGTTACAGAATGGCATGTTGGTCGATGCGCCGCACCGGCACAGGGTGACGCGGTTGCGCGTCTCGTACCCCTTTCCATCGGCCGACTCCACCCGAACCCCGCCCCGCACCCAGAGGGGCCCGCTGCAGCCGATCGCGGGGTCCTCGACCAGCCCGATCGAGGGCGGCAGTTCGGGTTCTTCGGCCCGATGCGTTTTCTTGTCGCGCAACACCAGGCGGCCGGAGGGGCAGTGCATCGCCTCGCGGATCACCAGGTCTCGCGTCTCGGGCCGGTCGGTGTGCTCGATCAGCGCCCAGATCTTCCCGCCCGGGTCGCAGAACCGCGCGAACGCGCAGAGATTCTCCGCGTCGCTCAGGGTATGGGTCGGCCCGTCGAGATGCTCCGACTGACGCTCTATAGGTCGGCGCGAAGCCGTTTCTTTGCCCTCGAATCCGATTCGCAGGTGGCTGTTATCGCAGAAGGGCTTGTTCTCGGAATGTCCGCACCGGCACAGGAAGTACTCCTCCTCCGCGGTGAAACGCCGTCCCTCCTTCCACTCCCACGACTCCCCTTCTGCGTTCGGAGTGATCACTTGGACCGCGAGGGGGACTTGACCTAGAACGCGGTACGGCCCGTGCGGGCTGACGACGATCTTCATCGCGGGTTTCTCGGGCATGGCGCGCCGTCCCACCATCGCGTCGCATCTTAGAAGGGTTGGGATGATCCCACTACCTCCGCCGGCTCGGTAGTTCTCCGGGGAAGGCTACGGCGGGGCCGGAGCGATTCCACCGTCTGCACGTGCAAGGAGCGTGCCGCGCCGACTCGACCTGTACTGGGAGAAAAAGCAGAGCGTGCCCACCGGCGCGGACGCCCGTGCTGGGATTCGAACCCAGGTCTGAGGCTCCGCAGGCCTCTAGGATAATCCATTGCAGCGGATCGGGCAGGGTCCCGAACCGTAGCTACCCCACACGGGCATTCCGGTGCGCCGCGCGCCGAACGGCGTTTCGTATAAAAGCGAGGGGCCGCGCAGCGCGCCCGCCGTGCGACCCTTAAATGCCGCCTCGTCTCCTCGGCGGAGGGGAGCCCTTCTCGCGCATCATGGCCCGTGCTGATCCGGAGGACCCGTGGGAACGGCTGTCGTCCCTCCCGACGGGACGACGCGTGGAGATCACCGGCGAGCAGGGGGAGGTGTGGAGCGGATCGATCGTCCCGCGGTCCGAAACGACCGGTGAACGGATCCTCCAACTGAAACTAGACTCCGGGTACAACGTCGGCATCCGGATCTCCCCGGCCTTCCGAGTCCGCGAGCTCGACCCCTCGCCGGCGACTCGACCGACCGCTCGCGCCGTCTCGGCCCGACCTTCCCCGGCCCCCGACGCGCGCATCGTGACCCTCCTCACGTCGGGCGGCACGATCGCGTCGCGCGTCGACTACGAGACCGGCGGCGTGCGGCCGGTGAAGGAGGAGACGGAACTCCTCGCGTTCTATCCGGAACTCGAGAGCTCGGGCTCGGTCCGCGTCGTTCCCGTAATGGACCGTCTGAGCGAGGACCTCGTGCCCCACGACTGGGTTCGGCTGGCCGAGAAGGTCGTCGAGGCGTTCGAGGGGGGTGCGCGGGGCGTGGTGATCGCCCACGGGACCGACACGCTCGCGTTCACGTCCTCGGCCCTCAGCTTTCTGCTCGCGGACCTCCCGGGTCCGGTCGTCGTCGTAGGGGCGCAACGCTCGCCGGATCGACCGTCCTCGGACGGCGCCTCGAACCTCTCGGCCGCGGTGCGCGTGGCCCGCGAGGAGGATTTCGGAGAAGTCGTGGTGGTGATGCACGCCGGACTCTCCGATGGCCGGTTCGCGATCCACCGGGGCACGTGGGTGCGGAAGATGCACTCGAGCCGGCGCGATGCGTTCCAGAGCCGGAACGGCCCGCCCCTCGGATTCGTGGACGGCAACGACGTCCGCTGGGACCTCACTCCGCGGCCCGTCGCCGACGGGCCGGCGCGGGTCGACGGTCCGATCTCGACGGACGGAGCGCTCCTCTGGTCGTTCCCCGGTCTTTCGGCCGAACGCGCGGAGGGGTTCGCGCGGGGGCTCCGGGGCCTCGTCCTCGCGGGGACCGGCCTCGGTCACGTGAGCTCGGCGCACCTCGACTGGATCCGGCGCGCGATCGCGGCGGGGCAGGTCATCGCCATGACGACCCAGTGCCTCGAGGGGAACGCGGACCCGTTCGTCTACTCGACCGGCCGCGAGCTCCAGCGCGCGGGCGTCGTGTACCTCGGGGACCTGCTTCCCGAGACAGCGTACGCCAAGCTGCTCTGGGCGCTCGGGCACTCCTCCGACCCCAAGGCGGTCGAGGCCCTCCTGCTCTCCGACGTCGCCGGTGAGTTCCACTGGCGGCACCTCGCTCCGGGGGGCTCGTGAAGGCCGGGCTCGAGGTGCACCAGCAGCTGGCGACGGGCAAACTGTTCTGCGACTGTCCCAGCGACCTCGTCGACGCGACCCTCGGCACGTTCGTGCGGTACCTGCGCCCGGCGAGCGGCGAGAACCGGGCGGTGGACGCCGCCGCGTCGTTCCAGGCGTCGCGCGGGCTTCGGTACCGCTACGAGGTCTCTCCGTCGAGCTGCCTCGTGGAGATGGACGAGGAGCCCCCGCACCCGATCAACGCCACCGCGCTCGACGTGGCGCTCACCCTTGCCTTGCTCCTCGACGCGCGACCCGTCGACGAGATCGTCGTCATGCGGAAGATCGTTGTGGACGGGTCGAACACGGCCGGGTTCCAGCGCACGGCGCTCGTCGCCACCGACGGCCATCTGGAGCTCGGCGGCAAGCGGTACTCCATCCTCTCGATCTGCCTGGAGGAGGACGCCGCGCGCAAGGTCCGGGAAGCGGACGGCGAGCTGACCTACCGGCTGGACCGGCTCGGCATTCCGCTCGTCGAGATCGCCACCGGCCCGGACATCACCACGGGCGCGGAGGCACGGTCGGTCGCCGAGGAGATCGGTGCCCTCGTGCGCGCGACGCGGCGCGCCCGCCGCGGCATCGGGACGATCCGCGAAGACCTCAACGTCTCGATCGAGGGCGGACGTCGCATCGAGATCAAGGGCGTCCAGGAGCTCCGGAAGATCCCCGACTACGTGGAGCGCGAGGTCGAGCGACAGACGGTGCTGCTCACCGCCCGGGACGTTCTGCGGTCGCGATCGGCCCCGTCCCCCGAGCTGGACTTCGTCGACGTGACCGCGAGCCTCTCGCACGTCCCCAAGGGACCGCTCGCGCCGAGCTCGCGCAAGGGCGGTCCGATCCTTGCCCTCCGGCTCCGGGGCTTCGGCGGGCTCCTCAAGTCGCCTCCGAGCACGGAGGAGCGACTGGGGCGCGAGTTCGCCGATCGGGCGCGCGCGGTGGGGTTGCGTGGCCTGCTCCATTCCGACGAGCTCCCCGCGTACGGCGTCGAGCCCGCGGACGTCGAGCGGCTTCGGTCCGACCTGCGACTCGGGCCCGACGACGCGTTCGTGCTGGTCACGGACCCGGACCAGAAGCGAGCCGAGGCGGCCCTTCATCGCGTCGCCGAGCGGGCCGAGGACGCGATCGAGGGGGTCCCGGCCGAGACCCGCGACCCACTGCCCGACGGTCGGACTCGGTACTCGCGCCCGTTGCCGGGTCGGGAGCGGATGTATCCCGAAACCGACATCGCTCCGATCCCCGTCCGGTCGGACCACCTCGCGCGCCTGCGGGCGCACCTCCCCGAGCGACCCGCCGAGCTTCGGGAGCGACTCGCCCGCGAGACCGGTGTCCCGCGGGAGATCGTCGTGCAACTCGTCGCGGGGGGGTTCGTCGAGGAGTTCGAGCAGCTGTTCGCCCGTGGGCACGCGGCACCGCTGGTGGCGCGCCTCCTGATCCAGGACGTTCCCGCGGTCCCTCGCCCGGAAGAGACGCCGCCCGTCGAGTTCCCCCTGTCCACCCTCGACGAAGTGCTTCGGGGGGCCGAGAGCGGAGCGTTCGCGAAAGAGGGGATCCCCCTGGTACTCACCGAACTCGCCCAGGGTGCCCCGACGGTGGCGTCCGCGGCCGCACGGGCCGGGCTCACCGGGTTCTCCACCGACGAGCTGAACGCGATCGTCGACCGGGTAGTGGCCGCGAACGACGCGCTCGTGCGCGACCGGGGAGAGGACGCCTTCCAACCCCTCATGGGCGATGTGATGCGGGAGGTGCGCGGACGTCGCGACGGACAGGAGGTCGCGGCGGCGTTGCGCCGCGCCATCGCCCGGCGACGGACGGACGCGATCGGCTAAGATGGCGCGAACGACCCGAGGCCACGCCCGTCTTCGGGCCGTCGTGACCGACGTCGACGGGACCCTCACCAACGCGGAACGCCGACTCGACCCGACGGCGGTCGCATGGACCCGACGGCTCGAGCGGCGAGGGTTGCCGGTACTGCTGGCGACGGGGAACGTGCTGCCGATCGCGCTCGCCCTCCATCGCTCGCTCGGACTGACCGGCCCGATCGTAGCCGAGAACGGCGGCATCGTGTACCGACGGGAGAACGGGCAGGACGTCGTGGAGAAGGTCGCGGACCGGCGGATCGCGATGCGCGGGTACCGCGCCCTGCTCGACGCCGGATTGCCGGTCCGGCGACTGTTCACCGACCGCTGGCGCGAGACCGAGGTCGCCCTCGAACCGACCGTGCCGGTCTCGGCGATCCGTCGGGCGCTGCGGCGCGCCCGGGTACCGGTGTCCGCGATCGCGACCGGCTTCGCGGTGCACCTGATGGAACCGGGCGCCGGCAAGCTCCCCGCGCTGCGCCGAGCGCTCCGCCCGCTCGGCCTGTCGCCCGCCGATTGCGTCGTGCTGGGCGACGGGGACAACGACGCGACGATGCTGCGGGCCGCCGGCTTCGGAGTGAGCTTCGCGTCGGGCAGCCGGGCCGCCCGGACCGCCGCGGATTACGTCACCCGGGCGGAGTACGGCGACGGTTTCGTCGAAGGGCTTAAGGCCAGTGGCATACTACGCCGGCCGAGTTCCTCGCCGGGAGGGAACTGAAGCGTGCTGGTCGGGTCGTGCGCCAAGTGCGGACTCCCCGCGTCGCTCGGTTGCACCGTCTGCGGACGGACGTTCTGCCGCAACGACCTCGACGCGGAGGAGCGCGTGTGTGCCGATTGCGCGACCGCGCTCAAGAACGCGAAGGGACCCGTCGCCGGTCGCTCGCCCCCGTCCCGTCGCCTGACCGGACGGCCCCCCGCGATGCGGGCTCAGTAGTCGGTTCCGGGAAGGACCAAGCGGCCTTTCGGGGTCGACTGGCCGACGAACAGCAGTCCCACGCCGATCCCGCCCGTCATCAGACCGAACGCGGCCGCGGCCATCGCGTACGTTCCGACGGAGTGGCCGAACCAGATGCCGGCGATCGTGACCCCGCCGGCGGGGGCGTACATGTGGAGCGCGAGATTGAGGAGGAGGCCGAGGCCCCAGCCGAGGAAGATCAGGGTCCCGCCCGCAAGGAAGTAGCCCGCGCGCTCGTCCCCGCCCAGGTCCTGGGGCGGTACTGCCGGTGTCTCCTGGACGTCGACCATCGTCCGACGGGTGCGAATCGGGGTCTATACGGGTTTCGGCAGAGAGGCGCCGCGCCGCCGCTTCGACGGGTTTAAGAGGTCGGGGGAATGCCCCGCGCCCCGTCCCGGGCGGCGCTCCCGGCTCAGCCGAACCCGGCGATCGCCTTCGGGTCCTTGGCGCCGGGTCGGAGCGGGGCCTTGCGCAGCTCCTTCGGACACTCGACGAGCCTAACGAGCGGCGCCGACTGGACGACGTACGTCGGGAGCCCGGTGTTCGGGTCGCTGCCCGCCCGCAGGATGTTCATGATCTCGAGTCGGATCTCGACGATCGAGCCGTCCTTCAGCTTCAGGCGCACCTTCCCGTCGCCGCCGATCGTCTCGTAGTCGACGATCTCGGCGTTGGCGAGGTCCGGGGGCGACCCGCCGGGGCCCATCATGGGCCGTCCCGGGCCGCGACGCGGGTCTTCAGCAGCGCGCGCGGGTCCTCGCCGCCGACCGTGAGGCCCAGCGACACGCACGTCCCGATGACCTGGTTGATCTTCTCTTCGACCGAGCGACCGTGCATGTCCTCGCCCTTCGCCTCGGCGATCCGCTTCACGGCGTCGAGGCTGACATCGCCGACCGTCTCGGTCTTCGGCTTGCCCGACCCTTTCTCCTTCTTCGCCTCCTTGAGGAGCATCGCCGCGACGGGCGGGCGGCCGACGACGAGGGTGAACGTCCGGTTCGACGGGTTCACTTTGACCACGACCGGTACGCGCATCCCGGCGAACTGCTTGGTCTCCTGATTGATCTGGGCCACGACCTGCCCGACGTTGACGCCGAGCGGACCGAGGGCGCTCCCGAGCTGGGCGCCGGCGGCCGCCTTGCCGCCTTCTACGAGGACGCTCACCTCATCCGCCACTCTTGCCGCCTCCCTTCTCGAGCATGCGCACGTGGTCGCCGCGGACGGTGACCGGGATCGGAACGACCGCTTCGATCAGCTCCACGGTGATCTCCTCCTTGGCCTGGTCGATCTTCTTCACGCGCGCCTTCTCGCCCTTGAACGGACCCGAGATAAGCTCGACGATGGCGCCCTCGACGAACCCTTCGACCGTGATCTTCGGGACGAGGAGCGGCTCGACTTCCTTCAGGGTCGTCTCGCCGTCCACGAGGCCGCGGGCCTTCCGGATCCCCTTGAGCATCTCGCGGACGCCCTCGAAGCTCATCCCTTCCGCAAAGACGTAGCCGCGGAGCGAGGACGGCACCAGGAGCGCAAAGACGACATCGCCCTTCTCGTCCGTGCGGGCGAGCAGCGTGTCGGCGACCTCTCGTTCGTAGCCGCGGGACGTTTTGATCGCCAGCACCGCCTGGCGGGCCACGGCCGCGAGCGTTACTTTGAGTGCGGGACCGCCTCCGTCGGGGTCGTGCACGGAGAGCCGTACCTCGACGCGGTCGCCGTACCGGACTCCGACCGGGGCGGTGACCTCGAACGAGAGGGGGACGCCCGTTCCGGGGGGGATCGTCAGGGGGTGGTTGATCTTGCGGGCGAACAGCTCCGTCGACGTCCGCTTCCCCGGGGGGACCCAGTGGACCGGCCACTCCGCGCCCTCGCCCGGGTACGTGGACGTGAAGGCGACCTCGATCCCAAGGGGCACGGTGAGCGGTTCGCCGGCCTTGCTGGTGAGGACCGCGGACAGGGTCGTGACGGTGCCCGCGGTCACCGCTCGCGGCTCGTCCTCCGCCGCCTTGAGCGTCAGGAAGGTGGATACCTGGGGCTTGGGCGCGACGGGTGTCGGGGCGGCGGGCGCGGAAGCGGGCGCGGCGGGAGCCGCGGCCTCCGGCTTCTTGGGGGCCGCCACCGGCGGCGTGCCCGACAGAAGGCCGATGCCCTCCTCGTCCTCTCCGTTCATGTCGCCGTTCCTCCGACCGGGCGGGCCGCTACAGCCCCGCCAACCAGTTCTGCCAGATCCAGGGGCCGGCCTGCGTGAAGAAGATGTAGATCACGAACCCGGTGGACCCGATCAGGACGGCGCCGAGCGCCGTTACCTCGAGGACCTTGACGTACTCCTCGGAGGTCGGTCGCCGGGCCATCCGGAGGATCCGGCCGTACTTGCCGTGCCCGACGTTGCGGAGACGGCCGTCGAAGCCGTCCTGTACTCGTCGCGCGCGGTCGAGGAATGCCATAGGTGATCCCTATCGTACAACGTCAAGGTCGGGGCCCGCCTTCTTGGACGGACCAGACCCCGCCGCCGCCCCACCGAAAATCTGGGGGGATTTAACTCCGGTTACCACGAGCATGACCCGAATGGTGCTCTGCATCGTGGGATCTACCGCCGCACCCCAGATAATCCGGGCGGTCGGGCTGATCGCTTTCTGAACGACCTCCGCGGCCTTCTGGGCCTCGCTGACGGTCATGTCCGGGCCCCCGGTGACGTTGATGAGCGCGCCCGAAGCGCCCGCGATGTCGACGCGCAGGAGCGGAGAGTTGATCGCTTCCAGGACCGCGTCCTCGGCGCGGTTCTCGCTCTCCGACTCGCCGATCCCGATGAGGGCGACTCCGCCGCCCTTCATGATCGTTCGAAGGTCGTTGAAGTCCAGATTGACGAGACCCGGACGTGTGATGATCTCGGTGATGCCGCGGATCGCCCGGGCGAGGACCGAGTCGGCGACCTTGAACGCGGTCTGGATCGGGAGGCGCGGGACCAGCTCGAGCAGGCGGTCGTTCGGGATCGTGATGACGGTGTCGATGCTGGAGCGGAGGCGTTCGAGCCCCCACATCGCGTTCTCGGCCCGAACGAGTCCCTCCGACGCGAACGGGAGCGTGCAGACGGCGATCGTGAGCGGGTTGCCCCCGTTGGCGTCCTTCGCCGCTTGCGCCACGACGGGCGCGGAACCGGTACCGGTGCCACCGCCGAGACCGAGCGTGATGAACACCATGTCGGAGTTCGACAGGGCCTTCTTGATCTCGTCCTCGGCTTCTTTCGCGGCTTGCTCGCCGACCTGAGGCAACGCACCGGCACCGAGCCCGCGGGTGAGGCGTCGCCCGAGCAGGATCTTCTTCGGGGCGTGGATCGCGAGGAGGTGCTGGGCGTCCGTGTTGCACGCGACCATGTCGGCCCCGCTCAGGCCCTCTTCCGCGAGCCGGTTGATCGTGTTGCACCCGCCGCCCCCGCATCCGACGACCTTGATGTTCGTTTTGAGCGAGGCCAGCACCGCCTCCAGTTCCGCGTCGTCGTTCTGCGGCGGTGGAGGCGACTCTTGCGAGCGTTTGGAATCTCCCGGCAGGTGAGACAAAATCTCCTGAGCGAGCGGTCGCATCACGGCGGTATCCCTATCGGCGGAAGAGGAGGGGGCCCATTATAAAGCGTCTGCCGCGTCCGCACCGCCGGTCATGGAGTACGCAGCGTGGTCGCCGTTCTACGAGCGGATCGCCCGCGACCTCGGATTCGCGTTCGACCGGGAAGTCGCCGCGCGGGACCGTCTCGAATCGCTGCTCCCCTCCCGCGCGCGAGAGCGACCGCTCGAACGAGTCCGGGACCGGTTGCAAGGGCGGGACGCGATCGTAGTGGGGGCGGCGCCCGGCGCCGGTCCCCCGCCGCTCTGGCGCCTTCCCGCGGGCGACCTTCGCCCGGTGGTCGTCGCGGCCGATTCGGCGACGGGAGGCTGTCTCGAGGCGGGACTCGTCCCCACGGTGGTCGTGACCGACCTCGACGGCCCGGTGCCTCCCGAGGTCACCGCGAACCGCCGCGGCGCGCTGGTCGTCGTCCACGCGCACGGGGACAACGGACCGGCGGTCGAAGAGTGGGTGCCGCAGTTCCCGGGCGAGCTGGTCGGCTCCTGGGCCGGGGCCCCGACCGCGTCCCTGATCGATGTGGGCGGGTTCACCGACGGAGACCGGGCCGCGTACCTGGCCGACGCGTGCGGAGCCCGGTCGATCCTCCTGTGGGGGTTCGACTTTTCGCGCGTGGAGGAACCGGACGCGGCCGCGCTCCAGCGCAAACAAGCGAAGCTCCGATGGGCGGAGCGCGCGCTTCGCGAGCTGGCCGCGCGCGGCCGCACGCCGATCCGCCGGTGGGCGCGCGACGGCTCGACCGACGTCTACCCGCCCGGCAGGAGCGACGAGTCGACCAGATAGACCACGTCCTGCCCGTTCTGGTACAGCAGCACGAAGGGCAGGCCGGCGAGCCAGTCGATCGCCGGCGAGGAGAGCGGGATCGATGCGTTCGCCGGGTTGAGCGCTACGCCGCCGTACATCACGGAATCCACGGCCACGAGGTCGATCGGGAACGGGGAGTTCGGCGCGTTCGAGTGGCGTAACTCGGCGACCGCCTGGGTCCAGTTCGAACCGGTGAAGAGGGCGGGCGTCGAGTCCCAGGTCGCCCGATTCCCGTCGAACCCGAAGATCATCGAGCTCAGTCGGTGGTCGCTTGCGACCACGGCGCTTCGGGGTTCCGCGATCCCGATCCACATCCAGATCCCGGCGTCGCCGTGCGTCAGCCCCTCCTCGAACCCCCCGAGGTCGCTCTGCGGAGGGTAGACGATCGCGGCGTTCGCGGCGAGCAGGAGGACCACGCCGAGGCTCGCCGCGACGAACGCGCGACGTCCCGCGCGGTCCCCCGCACGCGCCACGATCCGCGCGAGCGCGACCGCGACCATCAGTCCGAGCGGAATGAACAGGTACTCCGCAAATCGGGAAGCGGGGATCGCGGCCGAGTAGCCGCCCAGCGCGGAGTTCGGTACCAGCCCGGCGCCGAGCGCCACCGCCGCCATCAGACCGAGCGCGCCGATCCACGTGAGGGCGAACGGGCCGAGCCGCGCCGGCGTGAGCTGCTTGCGACTGCCGGCGGCGAACAGGGCGAGCGCGAGGACCGGCGAGAACCACAGGATCGCCCACGCGCTGGTCTTCTGCGTGGTGCCGGGGATCGGCGCGAGGAGCAGCAGGGCGATCCCTCCGAAGACGAGCGCACCGAGGATGAGAAAATCGCGTGCCATGCTGCGGTCGGTCGGGAGACGGACCCACATCCGCGTGGGCCGGAATCGGGCGCGACGCAGATGCACGAGCACGGCCGCGACCGCGATCGCACCGAGCCCGAGGGCCTCGAGAGCGCCGAACGCGAGCGAGGAGCTCGCCGCGATCGACGCGGGGAACGCCGGCAGGATCACCTTCGAGACGAACGAGCTGGTCCCGTAGAACCAGAACAGGAAGGTCGCGGTGAGGAACCCGCCCAGGAACACGAACTCCCGGAGCGGAAAGCGACGGCTCCACAGGTTCGGGCGCCACAGCTCCAGAAGCAGCAGGCCCCCGAGCGCTCCCACGACGAAGAAGTACGTCGACAGGTGGTGGGTCACGATCAACGCCCCTCCCGTCAGCGAGAGCGGCAGGAACCAGCGGGTGTCGCGGCGGGTCTCGACGAACATCCAGAGGCACGCAATACCGAGGAAATCCCCGAGCGCGAGCGGCGCGGGGTGGGCGATGGAGAACAGCCGCGGCATCGCGACCGACGCGATCGCCGCGCCCAGGAGAGCGATCGAGTCGTTCGGATACAGGCGACGGAACAGCAGGAACAGGGGAAAAACGGAGAGCACCGCGATCACCGGGACGATCACGGTGAGGGCCGTGAACGGGTCGAGGCCCATCGCACCGACGCCGGCGCCGGCGAGAAGGTAGATCCCCGGGAAATCGGGGTAGGCCGTCCCCCAGCCACCGTACGCGGACCCGTACGGGAGGTGTCCCGTCGTCACCAACGTCGCGGTGAGATGGTAGTACTCCCCGGAATCCGAGCCGAACACCGAGTACGACAGATACGGCTCGAGCGCGAGAAAGACGAGGACAAGCGCGAGCCCGAACAGAAAGAAGACGGTCTCGGGACGCACGAACGGAGCGAGGGTTCGGCGCCCGTCCTCTCCGGTCGACGCGGCGGGTGCCCCCGAGTTCATCGGCACCGTCCGAGCCGCCGCCCGACCTATAGGTGTTGGGTCGGAGTCGCCGGCGCCGGCCGCCGCCCGATTCGGCCGGCCGAACACATAAATAGGGGGGGCTGGTGCGGCGGCTTCGAGGCTCGAGATGCCCTCTGCTTCCCGTCAGAAAACCAAGGGGAAACCGGCGGCGCGCAAGCCCGCCCCCGCCCCCAAGGCGGCGCCCAAGAAGACGGGGAAGTCGACGCCGAAGGCAGCTGCTAAGAAGGGAGGCGCCGCGAAGCCGAAAGCCCCCGCGGTAGCGAAGTCCGCCACCAAGAACGCCGCGGCCCCGGCCGCCCCGATCCCCGTGGTACGCCGCGCGGACGGCCGCATCCACGTCCTTTCCTTGTCGTTCGTGCGGGACGGCGATGAGTTCATGGCCCGCATGGAGTCCGACGCGGGCCAGATCACGGAACTCAAGAACCGGTCCCTCGACCAGCTCCTGACGCTGGTCGCGAGCGAGCTCGAGGACCTCCTCGAGTGAACCGAGCCGCCTAGGGGGCCACGGGGAGCGGCCGCAGGGGTCGCGCGGGCAGGAGCCCCGCCTCGAGTTGATACGTCCGACGCCCCCGGGAGCGGGTACCGATCTCGACCGACTCGACGTCGCGGGTGGACAGGAAGCTCGACGGGTAGCGGCGCACCACCGAGAGCGTGAGTTCGTCGATCGGCGGGAAGCTCCGACGGTGCCCCCACCACTCGACCACCACGAGCGCGTCGGGCCGGACCTCCACCGCGCGCGGGGCGGGACTGAGCGCGACGACGGCGCCCACCGCCCCGATCGCCACGGCGATCAGCGTGAAGGAGACCAGACCGGTTTCCACCGCGGAGGACGACCCACCGGGCTCGGTGCGGTCGAGTACGACGAAGAGGCCGTACAGGATCCCCAGCATGCCGAGGTAGATCGCCGTGAGCCGGTACGCGCGCTCGAGCGCGGCCTGGTTCTTTCGCCGATCGATCGTCGCCGGGGGGACCGGGGCGGCTGGAATGTCGCTGCTCGAAGGACTCGAGCCCGCGGAGGGCCGCGCGCGCGGGATGCGGACCGGTCGGGAACTCGCCACGGTGTCTCCTCGGGAAGAAGGGGCGGGAGCGCGCCTTAAACCTGCGGGCGCAGCACCCTACGCGTCGAGGGCCGGGTCGCCCGCCGGGATCGTCACCGCGTGCGGGCGCGGCAGCGGGGACGTAAGATCGACGAGAGGGACCTTGCGCGCGATCTCCGCGGCCATGGCCGAGCAGGTCGACGGCGGGACCGGCGACAGCGTGTACCCCGGCAGTGCGAGGTCGTACGTGACGACCTTCTTCTCGGCGATGGTCTCCCACACCGCGCGGAACACGCGGTTCGCCGCTTCGGGCTCGCCGAGGTGGCGGAGCATCAGCTCGACGCACAGGATCTCGGCGACGGGGTCCGCCTTGTCCGATCCCGCGTACTTCGGGGCGGACCCGTGCACGGGCTCGAAAACGGCGAGCGCGTCGCCGTAGAGCGCCCCCGGGGCGACGCCGAGTCCACCGGCGAGGCCCGCGGCGAGGTCCGAAAGGATGTCGCCGAAGAGGTTCGTCGTGACGATCACATCGTAGTCCGACGGCTTCTTCGCGAGCTGCATGCACATGTTGTCGATCAGCCGCTCGTCGGATGTGACGTCGGGGTACTTCGCGGCCATCTCGCGGAACGCGGTCTGGAACAGCGCGCCCGTCGTTTTCATGATGTTCGCCTTGTGGACCGCGGTCAGGTGCCGGCGTTTCTCGCGCCGACACAGCTCGAAGGCGAATTTGCAGATGCGGTCGGAGGCCTTCCGCGTCACGATGTTCACCGTCTCCGCGGCGGTATGGTCGCGGTCGACCCAGTGTTCGACGCCCGAGTACAATCCCTCGGTGGCCTCGCGGACCACGATGAGGTCGGTGTCGGGGAAACGGGTCCCCTCGCCCGCGATCGCGCGGGCCGGACGAACCGAGGCGAACAGGTCGAGTTGCTGACGGAGGGCCACGTTGACCGAGCGGAAGCCACTGCCGATCGGGGTCGTGATGGGCCCCTTCAGCGCGACCCGATTCCTTCGCACCGACTCGAGCACGTCGTCCGGCAGCGGGTTGCCGGATTTCTTGATGGCCTTCTCCCCGGCGTCCACCACCTCCCACTCGAACGATACTCCCGTGGCTTCGGCGACCTTGCGGGCCGCGGACGTGACCTCCGGCCCGATCCCGTCCCCCGGGATCAACGTCACGCGATGGGTCATCGTGCGTCTCCGGGCGGCCGAGCGCGTGGGCCACTTAAGGTCGCGGGACGCGAGAGGAGCGTCAGTGCGGGCCCGTCGAGGGCGAAGCGGCCGGGGGCGGCAGGGTCGCGCGGACCCGCGCCAGCACGGCGCGCATCACGCGGTCGCGTACCAACCACTCGTCGAGCACCGA
This sequence comes from Thermoplasmata archaeon, assembly GCA_035504595.1. Taxonomy (GTDB): domain Archaea; phylum Thermoplasmatota; class Thermoplasmata; order Lutacidiplasmatales; family UBA184; genus Lutacidiplasma. The sequence goes on from DATJRQ010000004.1 coordinate 30,933, forward strand.
CGACCAGAGGACGATCACACCGTCCCAGGTCGTCGAGCTGATGTCGGCGACCTCCAAGCGCGGGGGGGTGCGAGCGGCATCGGTCGGGAACGCCGCCGCCACGTCGGCGACCGCCGCTTCGACCAGCGGCGCGTCCATCGAGATCGGGAACGTCATCCGGACCCGATGGAGTCGGGCTCCGCCGGCCTTCGGCTGGAGGATCAACGCGCTGAGCACCACCGAGTTCGGGACCTTCGCCATCCCGCCGGCATCGAGCCGCAGAATGGTGTAGAGTAGCTCGATATCGTCGACCGTGCCCGAATAGCTGGGGTAGGTGAGCTCGTGCGGATAGCTCGGCGCGAGCGCACCATAGCTCGACGAGATCAGGCTCACCCGGTCGCCGGGACGGAACGGGCTCGCGACCACGAGAAGCAGCCCGGCGAAGACGTTCGCGAGGACGGTCTGCGCCGCGAGCCCGAGAACGATGCCCGCGAAGGCGCTTCCCAGGAAGATCGACTGGGCCGAGACCCCCGCGAGCTCGAACAGCGCGAGGATCGCTCCCACCGCGATCAGAACGTTCAGGAAGATCCGGATCGTCGCCCCGTGATGCACCTGGCCCCGGCGGCGGAGCACCTCGTCGGACGCCCCCGTGAAAGCGCGCGCGGCGAGCCAGGCGACGAGGAGAATGGCGCCGGCCTCGAGCAGCAGCACCTCCTCATCGGTGAAGCCGTGGAGCACCTGCTTGTTGTAGAAGTTGAACAGCGCGAACAGCGCCGCACCGAGAAGGATGACCAGCACGAGATTGCGGAGCAGGATGCGGCCCGGGTGCGACGGGGGCGGCGCGGCCATCCTAACGCAGGACGAAGCTCGGGCCTTAGCGTTTCCCGAACTGAACGATGGTGTTATTAGAATTCTTATAGCACCGAGAAATACCATTCCTCATGCTTCCCACCCCCCACTCCGAAGTGCTCGCCCAGGACTGGTTGCCGCCCGTCGTCCTCGGTCGCGAGGTCGAGGTCGCGGAGCTCGTACGGCGTCTGGACGCCCCGAGGCCCCGAGCCCCGCCGCCGTGGCTCTCGGGAGTCGTTGGACCTCGCGGCGCCGGAAGTTCGGCGGTCGCCCGTCGAGCCGCTCGGGAGGTCGCGGACCGAATCCGCGCCGCAACCCCCGGCCCTCTCCCCCGTTGGATCGCGCTTCGGGCCGCCCGCGCCCGCGGTACGCACGGGTTGGCAGCGACGATGCTGCGCCACCTCGACGAGGGGTTCGACGGTCGGGGCTTCTCGGTGCCGGAGATCCTGGCTGGGTTCCTGCGGCGGATGCGGCGCGAGGGACGGCCGTGCGTGCTCGTCTTCGATGATGTCCGCGTCGGGGGCCCGGATCTGGCGCCGATCCTCCGCGCGATCGGGAGCCCCGACCGGTTCCTACCCGAGGGGGAGTCCGGCATCCCCCCGGTATGGGCGCTCGTTGCGGGAACGCCCGAGGCCGTCGAGCGGGTCGACGTGGAGCTGGCGGGCCGTTTCCGAGTGGGACCGTGCGTGCCGCTCGCACCCTACGACCCGCGGGCGCTGCGCATCCTGCTCGAGGACCGCGCCCGAAGGGCGCTCGGCCGGGAGGGCCCTCCCGAGCTCCTGGAACGGATCGTCGCGAGCGCGGTCACGGACGGAGGCGGTGCGACGCGGGCGATCGACCTGTTGCGTCGCTACTTGCTGGCCTCTCCCCGGCAGCCCCGGAGCCTCGTTCCCCCGGGGGCGATGCGTGACGGGGCCATCCCGATCGAGTCGTGGGTCGTGCGCGCGATCGAGGAGGCGGCGCAGGGGCGCGCCGCGCCGGTCGGCGAGGTCCGGCGGATCGAGACCCGGTATGCTCGAGAGCAGGGGGTCGCGCCGTTGCCGGCCACGACCCTCTGGCGACGGATCGTCCGGCTCGAGCAGGCCGGCTACATCCGACGCGAGGTGCGACCCGGCGGCGTGGGGGGGACGCGCTCGCTCATTCGAGTGACGGCGCCGGTGGACGAGTGGGTCACGGTGCCGCGTCACTCGGAAACTCGTCCAGGGTCCGACGGGTGGGTCGCGTCGGGGTTCCCCGGGGGGGCGGGGGCCGACGCGGGGGGTCGCCCGGGGGGTCCCTCTCCGACCCCGGACGACGGACCTGAGTGAGGACCATCTCGGCCAGGCGGCGCGACTTGAGCGCCTGTTCCACCCGCTCGATCGGGGCCTGGCGCAGCGACTCCCGGTCCGGATACCCGGCCTTGTACAGGGCCCGCGCCCGGACCCGACCGATCCCGCGGAGTCGCACCAGGTCGAGCAGCTCCTCGCGCGCCCCGTACCGGACGCGGGTCGACAGGTCGTCGATCGTACGTCCGAGCCGCCGCTGGAACCGCGCCGCCATCCGTCCGGCGCCGAACAGTAGCCACTCGGCGTCCTCGACCTTGGTTCGGAGGTCGCCGGCGCCGAGTCCGTACTTCTCGGTGATCTCGACGATCGGGGTCTCGTTGACCCACGCTTCGAGCACGGAGGCGGTCTTCAGCGTCGAGAGGAACCCGTCGAGGTCGAGCTCGAGCGGCGGCTCTTCCGGTTTCACCAGGAGCTCCTCCGCCTCGTCCGTGTAGCGGGTGAGGAGGTCCGCCTCTTCGCCGCGCCGGAGGAAGAGCGGAGGGAGGTCGGGCGTGGCGGCGACGGCGGCGAGCAGGGGAAACACCCCGACTCCGAGGGGAGCGCGGTCGAGCACTTGGCGGAGCACGACCGCGCTCAGCGGGTCCAGATACAGTTCGCTCGTCAGCGCACCGAACGGCGTGGCGGTCAACGAGTGGCCGGGAGTAAGGAACTCGTTCGCCTCGAGAAAGTCCCGGACCGTCTCGACCTTCGCGCGGAGCTCGCTGAGCGGGAGGGTCTGGCCGTAGAACGTCGCCGCAAAGAACCCCTCGAGCGCCTCCTCGGTCGCCACGGCCCGGCTCGCGACGAGCGCGAGCACGTGCATCCGGAGCGCCGGCTCGGCGGCGAGCCGGCTGACGACCGTCTCGGGGGGCGCGGAGAGGTAGTCGTCCATCAGCCGGTCCTCGTCCTCGGGCGCCCGGGCGATGAGCAGCGCCTCGCCGTACGGGTCGAACCGGGGGCGACCCGCCCGGCCCAGCATCTGGTGGACCTCCGTGGCCGGGATCGGTGCCTGCATGCCGAGCCGGTCGTCGTACCGGGTCGTGTCGCGCACGATCACACGCCGCGCGGGAAGGTTGATGCCGGCGGCGAGCGTCGGGGTCGCGACGAGCGCTTTGAGGATCCGGTCGCGGAACGCATGCTCGACGACGCGCCGCTCCGAGTTCGTGAGCGACGCGTTGTGGTAGGCGACGCCGTTGGGGATGAGCGCGGAGAGTCGACGCATTCCCTCGGTCTCCTCGTCCGCGGAGCTTCCCAGCTCCTCGACGACCGCGCGCGCGCGGGCCTTCTCCTCCGCAGTGAGCAGCGCGCGGACCGTTCCCCCGAGCCCTTCAGCGACCTGTTCGCTCGACTTTCGCGTGTTGACGAACACGAGCGCCTGTCCGCCGTCCTGGAGGGCCGTGCGGACGAGGCGCGGAACCGGTTCCCCTGGTGCGGGGATCTCGCGGTGCGTGAGGTCCGTGAACGTGACGTGGCCCGCGTGGTAGACCCCCTTCTTCAGTGGCACCGGCCGGTACTCGCTCGCCACGTGCCGCGCGCGCAACCACTCGGCGACCTCCTCCGAGTTTCCGACGGTAGCGGACAGTGCGACGACCTGCAGGTCCGGGTACGCCCGCCGGAGTCTCGTGAGGCTGACCTCCAGGGTCGGGCCGCGGTCCGGATCGCGCATGAGATGCACCTCGTCCGCCACGACCACGCCGAGGCGGTCGAGCCATGGGCTCCCCCGTCGGAGCAGGCCGTCCGCCTTCTCGCTCGTGGCCACCAGGATGTCGAGCGACTCGAGCTTCTCGGCCGAGAGGTCGAAGTCCCCCATCGAGATCCCGACCTTCACGCCGAGCGGGGCGAACCGGGCGAGCTCGTCGCCCTTCTCCTGGGCGAGAGCTCGGAGCGGAACGAGGTAGAGGCCGGTGCGCCCCGCCCGGGCGGCCCGAAGGAGCGCGAGGTAGGCAACGAGCGATTTCCCGCTCGCCGTGGGGCAGGCGAGCAGCACGCTCTCCCCGGCGAGCACCGGCCCGAGTGCCGCGGCCTGCGGGGGGTACAGCGAACGAATGCCATCCTCCTCCAGGATCGCGCGGACGTCCGGGGCGATCGGCGTCGCGTCGAGAGGGACGAGCCCCTCGCTGGCGGGAAGCGGGGCGGAATCCGGCGGGCGCGCACGCGAGCGAGTAGGCACGTTCTCTCGGAGCGCCCCGGATTAGTAACGATTCCGCGGGTCGGGGGGGTCGACGAGGCTCCGGGCGAGGATCAGTTCCTGGATCTCGGTCGTCCCCTCCACGATCGGGAACACTCGCGCGTCGCGCAGGAGTCGCTCCGCCGGGTGGCCCGACCGCGCGCCCGCCGCTCCGGCCACGTCGACGCCGAGCGACGCGATCGTCACAGCTGCGCGCGAAGCGACCAGCTTCGCTACCGACGCTTCCCGGACGAACGGTTGCCCCGCGTCCTTCCGGGCGGCGGCGACCTCGACCAGGGCGCGCGCGGAGGAGAGCTCGGCGTAGGCCCGGGCCAGCGCGGAGCGCTTCCACTCCGCGTCCTCCTCGCGGACCGACTCCAACAAGACGTCGAACGCGGCCTGGGCCACCCCCAGGGCGCAACTGGCGATCCCGACACGTCCTCCGGCAAGGGCGCTCAGGGCGACCTTCAGTCCGCTCCCTTCGGGCCCGAGCAGGGCGTCCGCCCCGAGCGGCACGTCGCTGAGGACGAGTTCCGTGGTCTCGCTGCCGCGGAGCCCCATCTTGTCCAGCCGTTGGGCGACCGAGAATCCGCCGGTGCCGGGCGGAACGATGAACGCCGAGATGCCGCGACTGCCGAGCGCTGGGTCGTGGGTGGCGAAGACCAGCACGACGCCGGCGCTCACGGCGTTCGACGTGAACATCTTCGTGCCCCGGAGGACGAATCCGTGGTCGTCCCGACGGTACCGGGTCGCGAGGCGGACGGTGTCGGAGCCGGCGTTCGGCTCGGTCAGCGCGAACGCCCCCACTCGCTCCCCCCGAGCGAGGGGACGGAGGAACCTTTCCTTTTGATCGTCGGTCCCCCATTCGAGGATCGGTTGGGCGCAGACCGACAGGTGCACGGCGAGGGTGACGGCGACCGCCGCGCTCTCGTGGGCGAGCAGTTCGAGAACGGTCGCCGTCGAGCGCGTGTCGCCTCCGCTGCCGTCCCATTCCTCCGGAAGCCCGAGGCCCAGGAACCGCTCGCGCGCGAGCTCCCGCAGCAGTTCGTCCGGGATCCGATCCTCGCGGTCGATGCGACCGGCGAGGGGCCGGACGACCCGCTCCGCCAATCGGTGCGCCCGCTCGCCCCAATTGACGGCGGCCGACGGCGGCGGGGTCATCGGACGGACGCACCCCGACGAACGCTTAAGGTGTGATGTTCGGTCGCCGCACCGGCGGGGGGAGGCGACGATGGCGCGGGCTCCGACACCGAAGGACCGGTTCACGTCCCTCGACACGCTCGCGCTCGTCCGGGAGCTCCGGGCGCTTCCCCGCGCCCATGTCGACAAGGCGTTCGACCTCGCCGGCGGGGGTTGGTCGCTCCTGCTTCGGGCGCCGGGCGAAGGGCGACGAGAGCTGGTGCTTGTGCCCGGGCAGTACGCCGCCCTGGTCCCGAGCGGTCCGGGGCACACCGAGGAGCTCTCGCCTTTCGCGCGCGAGCTGCGTCGCCTGCTCGTCGGCAGTGGGCTACGCGAAGCGGGCGAACCCGGAGGCGAGCGGTACCTCGAGGTCGCGTTCGGTCGCTCCGACGACCCGCAGCCGACCCTGGTAGCGCTGGAGATGTTCGGCACAGGAAACCTGATCGTCGCCCAGGGCGGCAAGATCGTGGCGGTCGCGAAGGCCCGGCGGTGGGCACATCGCCAGGTGCGAGTCGGCGCGGAGTATTCTCGGCCTCCCGTGCGGGTCGACCCGTGGTCCGTCGGACGGGCCGGGCTCGAGGCGGAGCTGACGCGCTCGCGCAACGACCTCGCGAGCACTCTCGCCGCTCGCCTCTCGTTTGGCGGCCCGGTCGCCGAGGAGCTGATCGCGCGCGCGGTCGCGGACGGCGCCGCGCCGGCCTCCGTCGGGGCCCCCGGCGTGGCGGAGCGCCTGCATCACGCCATCTCCGAACTCCTCCGCGAAGTCGGTGACCGCCCGCGCGGATTCGTGTACCGGCGGGACGGGACGATCGTGGACGCTACCCCGTATCCGTCCCGGCGATGGGGGGACGTGCCGGGTGTCACGGTCGAGGAGCGGCCCACGTTCTCCCAGGCCGCGTTCGAATACTTCGGATCGCTCGTCGTGGTCCCCGCGTCCGTCGAAGAAGAGGCGGCCGGCCAGGCGCGCCGCGAACTGGAGCGGCTCCGCGCGCAGCAAACCGCGGCGATCGCGGGGCTTTCCGAGGCGATCCGGGCCCTGCAGGCCCGCGCCGAGGCGATCTTCGCGCACTACGCCGAGGCGGAAGCGGCGCTGGTCGAGGCCCGCGCCGCTCCCGTTCGGGAACCGAAGATCCTCCGGACGCTGGGGGAGCAAGCAGTGGAGCTCTCCGTCGACCGGACGCCGCGGGAGACCGCCCAGGAGCTCTACTCGGAGGCGAAGCGGCTGCAGGCGAAGCTCGCCGGCGCTCGAGCCGCGCTCGCGGACACCGAGGCGCGGGGCACGGCCTCCGCTCCGTCGGCGCGGCCCCATCCGGCGCGACCCGCGGGGGAGCCGGAGCGGAGGTCGAAGCCGCACTGGTTCGAGCGTTTTCGTTGGTTCATCAGCTCGGAGGGTGCGATCGTGATCGCGGGGCGAGATGCCTCGTCGAACGACCTCATCGTCCGACGGAACATGAAGGAGGGCGACGTGTACCTTCACGCCGACCTGCACGGCGCGGCGAGCGTGATCGTGAAGCACCCGGCCCCGGGCGAGCCGCCGGTGACCGAAGTGACGTTACGGGAGGCCGGCCAGTGGGCCGTCGTGTACTCGAAGGCGTGGCGTGCCGGTCTCGCGGCGGCCGAGGCGTTCTGGGTGACGCCCGAGCAGGTATCGAAATCCGCCGCCAGCGGAGAGTTCGTCGCGCGGGGGGCGTGGGCGATCCACGGCACGAAGCACGTCCTGCGCGACCTTCCGACGGAGATCGCGCTCGGCACGATCGAGTTCGACGGGGATCAGTTGTGGACCGCCGCCCCACCGTCCGCGATCCGGACGCGCGGGGCGATCCGCGCTCTCTTGGTACCCGGACCGGAACGCGGACGGGACGCGGTCGAAGTCGAACTGGCCCGCGAGCTCGGGTTGTCGCGGTCCCGCCTCCAGGGGCTTCTCCCCGCCGGGGGCATCGAACTTCGGCGCGCGTAGACCCGCGTGACCTCGTCCGCCGGGAACGCGTCCCCCGGGCGGCGCCAGGTCCGCCCGCGGGCCCGTAGCCCCACGATCTCGACCGACTCCTCCTCCAGGTGCAGCGGGTCCCCGACTCCCAGCATCGTCCCGTGCGGGACCGCGACCCGCTCCGAGCGCGTTCGATGCCCTTCCACGACGGACACGGGCACGACCGCGCCCTCGTCGCTGCGGGCCCACACGGTCCGCACCTCCGAGGCGAGCGCGTGGGGTCGGGACTTTCCCTCCCGATCTTCGATCCGGTGGATGAGGAGCGGGGGCTCGGCCTCCGGCACGCCCGAGCCGACCTGGAGCTTTCGACGCGGCGACACCCACATCGTCGACCGCTCGGAAGTGGGACCCGTCGACACGACGAGCGCGACCTCGATCCGGGTCTCGGGGACCGACGCGAACGGGTGGGTCCACTCGCACTCGCGACAGCGGGCGACGCCCCGGACGGCCGCGCCCCCTTTCGGGTCCACGCGAAGGATCCGGTGGGGGGTCGAGCGACCGCAGGCATCGCACCACAACGTGGCCGCGTGCAAGCGGGTTGCCGACCGACGGTGCTCGGTGGTGACCGTCTCGTCCATCCCCCGACCCGAGCTGAGCAGGGCGGGCGGTGGGATTAGATGTGCACTCCGGTCCCGTGGGGAACTCAGCTCGCGGCACCGGCGGCGCGTCGAAGGGCTCCGAATCGACGTCGCCGATAGGCACGGACCGCCCGATCCGGCGCGAGCGCGCGGTAGATCGCGAACAGCCCGATCTCGCCCAGGTAGCGCTGGCGCCGCCAGAACAACGTTCGGACGAAACCGGCCCAGGTCCCGATCGAAGCATGCGCGTCGGGGTCGAGGAGGTAGATCACCACCGCGACCTCCCGCTCGAAGCTCAGCACGAACCGCTCGGCCAATCGATGCCCGGGGCGTTGCGCGACCATCCGACGCATGACCTGGGCCGCGGCGTACGACCGCACGGTCTCTGCGATCGCCTTCGCCGCCGGTCCCCCGTCCAGGGACTCGTGACTGGCGCTCTGGTGGACCCGATATTCGTTGAGGACCCGCGACTCCACAAGCAGGGGGCGCCCGGTCAGGGCTGCCGCCGCGAACAGGAACAGATCGGGAGCCGCGGTGATCTCCCGAAGCAGTCCCAGCCACGGTCGGATCGCGTCCGCGCGGATCGCCATCGTGCTGACGTTCACGTGGGCACCGTAATGGTACACGAACGCGAGATCCGAGCCCCGCGGGGCGTCCGGCGAGATCGTGCGGGAGCGGGGCGTCTGGGGCCGATGGACGTCCCAGGACGGCAGCGGCTGCCCGCGTGCGTCGATCCCGCGGAAGGAGGTTCGGACGAACGCAGGTGCTGGCTCGGCCCGGAAATCCTCGACCAGTCCGCGCAGCTTCCCGGGCCGGAACCGGTCGTCGTCTTCGAGGAACGCGATCACCTCACCCCGGGCGAGTTCGATCGCGCGAGCGAACATCGCGCCCATTCCTCCCAGCTCCTCCGTGAACACACGCACCGGAGGCCCGGCGCCGGCGAGCGGGTGGTCGAGCTCGGGGTCCGCGAAATCCTTGAGGACGACGATCTCGAACGGGACCCCAGGAGGCTCCTGGGCAAGGAGCGAGCGAACCGCATCCGGAAGGAACTGCTTTCGATGGTAGGCGGTCACGACCACCGTCAGCCACGGCTGCGCGGACTCGGACGTAGCGGGGACCCGACGCGCGGTGGCCGGGAGCGCCATTAGCTTGGCGGCGTATCGAGCGCTCGGACCGCGCGCGCCACTAGTCGGCTCGGGGAGCCCCCGTGGCCGCACGGCGCAGGTCCCCGTGACGCCGGGCCCGGTACGAGCGGATGGCTCGGTCGGGCAGCAGCCAGCGGTACAGGCAGTAGGCCCAGAGCCCGGCGAGGTACTTCTGACGGCGGCGAGCGAACCACGGGGCGAATCGCAGCCAGTCCGCGAACGAAAGTCGAGCGGACCGCTCGAGAAGGAACGCGACGGTCGCCGATTCGAGGCGGAACGCGGCGGCCATCGGCCGGGCCCGATCCGTACCGGGGACTTGCGCGAGGGCTTCTTGGGTCACCCTCGCGGCCACGAGCGTGCGCTGTACGTCGCGCACGTCGAGCGCTTCGTTGCCGGCCGCCAGCACCGGGTGGCTCGTGCTCGGATGGACCCGGTACTCGTTCCACCGTTCGTTGCCGACGCGCACGCTTCCGGTCGAACCGAGGGCCCAGAGAAACAGCGCGACGTCGGAAGAGGCGGGAAGCTGGCGGATCCACGATGAGCCCCGGCGCGCGAGGGCGGTCCGGATCGACATCGTGCTGAGGTTCACATATCCCCCGTACCGGTACAGCCAGGGAAGATCGACCCGACCGTTCCCGGGACCCCACGTCACGGGGTGCGGCGCCTGCGGCCGGAAGCGCTCCCAGGAGGGTAGCGGGTCGCCGTTCTCATCGATCGCATCGTAGGCGTTGCGCACGAACTGGAGGTCCGCACTCGGTCGATACAGCTCGTAGAGGCCGGCGAGCTTCCCGGGACGGAACCGGTCGTCGTCTTCGAGGAAGCAGGTCACCTCGCCCCGCGCAAGTTCCAGACCGCGCGCGAGCATCTGGCCGATCAGGGGCAGGTCCTCTGTGACGACGCGGACCTTCGGCCGCAGGCTCTCCAACCAGTCGTCGATCGGACCGTCGGCGAAGTCCTTGACGACGACGACCTCGACGGACGTCGACGGGAACGTCTGGTCGAGGACCGACTGGACGGACTCGCGCAGGAACGTCCGGCGTCGGTACGCGGTGATGACGACGGTGAAGAACGGCGGTGTCGCGGGAGGAGAGGTGTCGACTCTGGGCGCCACCCCTTCGACCACGGGAGGCGTTCCTAGTGTGCGGGGGCCCCGACACCGCGAGCGGCCAACGCGAGGAGTTCGTTCAACGAGTCGTCGACGGTGTGGTGGCAGGAAACTCCGAGGCGTCGTTCCGTCTCGGCGCGGGAGACCGCGAACTCCGGGTCAATGAGCTCCACGCCCTGTCTCGGGTTCGGGACGAGGTCGACCCGGACGGCGGGACTTCCCGGGTGGAGGGCCGCCCATCCCCGGACGACCTTGTCGGCGATCTCGAGGACGGAGCAGGACTCCCCGCTGGCGACGTTGAACGTGGCGGCCCCGGTCTGCCCCGGCGAGGAACGAAGAAAACGGACGGCGGCCGCCCAGTGCGCCAGCGCGTCCTCGAGGTGAATGAAATCGCGCCGTTGAGTTCCCGGCGCATTGACGGTGAGCCGTCCCTCGGCGGCTTGTCGCGAGAAGAGCTGGAGGACGTTCCCCTTGGCCACCGCCCGCCCTTCCGACAGGTAGGTGCCGTACACGTTACTCATCCGCAGCACCGCCCCGGAGATCCCGGCGCTCGAGCTTAACTCCGACAGTATCGCTTCACCGGCGGCTTTCTGCCGCGCGTACTCGTGCGTCGGTCGCGCGGGGGTCTCCTCGGTCACGGGAAGCTGCTGGGGCGCTCCGACCACGGCGAGGCTGCTCGCGAACGCGACGGGAACCCGACGGGCCGCGCACGCCGCGACGAGCGTTCGGGTGCCAGCGACGTTCACACGCGCGGTCCCGACCGGGTCGTCGGCGCACGCCATGACGCCCGACACGGCCCCGAGGTGCAGCACCACATCGCAGTCGGCGAGGACGCGCAGTCCCTCGGCCGAGGCAAGGTCCCGAGCTCGGACCGGCCAGCGGGACGACTCGACCCGGACCGCGCCGCTGCCGTCGTCGACGGGGCACACGTCAAAACCCGCGTTCGCGAGGAAGGGAACGAGGGCGCCCCCGATGTATCCGGTCGCGCCGGTGACACCGACCCGGGTCATCGTCCCGAGGGGACGGGACCCCGCAGATAAAGCCGCGGAACGCGCACCCGGAACCCGTCGCCCGGGGGCCTTACCGGAGCTCCCATCGCCGGAGACTGGCCCGGAACAGCAGCCGGCGCGCTTCGGCCGGAGACAGGAGCGCCACGAAGGCGGTTCCGAGCACCCCCCGCTGCCGGAGTCCCGGCCCGTGCCAGATCGCCTTCCAGGCGGCGGCTCGGGGGCGGGTCCCGGTCTCGAGGTCCGCGAAGAAGTGGAACGCGGTCGCGCCCTGGTCGAGGAACCGCCCGAAGGGCGAGCCGGTGCCGCGGCGGGCGACGACGGCACGGGACATCACATCGTACGCCCGCGCGAACCGGGTGCTCGACGCGGCGTGCCGCCGGCGGAACTCGTCGGGCGACGAGGCGCCGCGCGTCTGGGACATGTTCTGGTCGTGGAGGCGGAGCCGCACGAGCGGCTCCGGGCTCAGTTCGATGCCCCCGTCGCCGAGGAGCGCGGCGACGAACCAAAAGAGGTCGCACGCCCAGCCGGCCTCCCGGAGCGTCGGCACCCATCCGAGCGCCCACGAGCGGCGGATCACCGTCGAGGAGTTGTTCCCGGTCCAGACCCGCTCCACGAGGAACCGAAGGTCGTCCCGGTCCGCGGACGCGAACTGGGTCGGGTCCTTCCCCTCGATCTCGCGGTGCGTCGCATGGACGAATTGCCCGCTCCGGTCGATGGCGCGCTGGGCGTGACAGAAGTACACGAGGCGCCCGTCGGATCCGAACCGTTCCCGGATCCGGGGTACCTTCGTGGCCTCCCACACGTCGTCATCGTCGAGATAGGCCACCACGTCCCCCGTCGCCACCTCGAGCCCGCGCGCCTCCTTCTCGCCGGTGTCCGCGATGTCGCAGCGAAGATCTCGGTACCGTCCCTCGCACCCTTCGATCGGGCCGTCGAAGTTCCGAACGACGATCACTTCGTCCGCGCCGGAGTCGAGGGCCGATCGGACCGCTTCGGCGAGGAACCCGCGCCGGTTGTGGGCGGTGACGACCGCGGAGACGGTGACGCTGGTCATGCCCGCCTCAGGGCCGAGCGCCGGACGTTCGATGGGGCTGCCCGAATTTGAATCGGGGTCCCGGGCTCCCAAAGCCCGAAGGATGGACCAGTAGAGCGGACGGAGGGGCGTACCTCGCGCCCGTAGCTACCCCACAGCCCCACATCCGGCGCTAGACGGCCTCGACCCGTTTGAGCGTTCGGCCGATCCGGCATTCGGCGGGCTCGGCGTCGACCCGTTCGATACGGAAGCGTTGCTTCGACGGCATCGTTGGTCCCGCACAGACGGACCAGTTCGGGCAGTCGATCCGCTGGCACGGATACCGGCCCGTCTCGACGGAGCTCCCGACGACCGCGCTCCGTGAATCGACGACGATCGTGCGCGCCACCGGTTTTACTTCGACCACGTGGGCCTCCGACTCCTGGAGGGCACACGGGTGCGTCACCGGACGAACCTTCGCGACCTCGTACTGCCGACCGATGTCGAGCGTCAGACAGGCGTGACGGTACGGGCACGTTCGGCAGACCGGCGCCCCACCCTGGTAGATGAAGCGGTAGCCGTCGCGAGCCTCGGGAGTGGCGATGAGGGTGATCTCGGCCATCCTACGCCACCACCCCCGTCCGTTTCGCGAGCCGCTCCGCCGCCTCCCGGGTCAAGCCGTTGTCGCCGAGGATCGTGTAGCGCTCGGGTCGAAGCGTGTGCGCGAGGACGAGGGCCTTGACGACCTCTTCCGAGGAGACCCCGAGCTCGTTCGCGGTCGTCGGCGCCCCGATCGTGCGGAGCGCGCCCTGGATCTTCTGCCAGTCGCCCCCGTGAAGGTACATCATCATGATCGCCCCGACCCCGCACTGTTCGCCGTGCAGGCTCGGGTGCGCGGCGACCCGGTCGAGCGCGTGGCTGAAGAGGTGTTCGCTGCCGGAGCACGGCCGGGAGGACCCGGCGACGCTCATCGCGATCCCCGCCACGATCATGGGCCGGATCGCGATCCAAACCGACTCTTCTAGACCCGGCTTGATCGAGCCGGCGTGGTCCAGGATCTCGCTGGCGGCGTATTCGCTGAGCGTGGCCGCGGTGCTGGAGAACTCCTCGTTCTTCAACCGGACCGCCAGATGCCAGTCCCGTACCGCGGTGAGGTTCGAGATGACGTCGGCACACCCCGAGGCGAGGAGTCGGAACGGGGCTTGCACGATGACGGCGGTGTCCGCGATGATCCCGAGCGGGACCGCGGCGCCGATGCTGTTCGTTCGCTCCGAGCCGTGCAGTGAGGCGCGGGGCGAGGAGATGCCGTCGTGGGCCGCGGACGTGGGTACGCTGACGAAAGGAATGCGGAGCCGGTGCGCGACGACCTTGGTGATATCGATCTTGCTGCCGCCGCCGGCGGCGATAAGGAACCGGGCGCCCATCGCTCGTACCTCTCCCTCGACGCGCGCCACCTCGGTCTCGGTCGCCTCGTTGGCGATCAGCACCGGCGCGGTGAATCCCGTCTCGCCGAGGATCTCGGACGCCCGGTTGCCCGCCAGGACCGCGGTCTTCGGACCCGATACCACGGCTCCCTTCTCGGGAAAATCGAACTGCTGACAGGCGGCTCCGAGCTCGCCGAGGACCCCGTGCCCTGCCAGGACGACGCGCGGGAAGACCATCCCACGCGACTTGCCGAACGGAGAATCCGACCCGGCGGGCGGGTCGCGAGCGGCCGGTTCCGGGGTCGCCATGGCTCAGAGGGGCGGACGAGGGGAGCGCCTTCTTTAGCCTATGCTCGGGCGCCGAGGGCGGGAGGCGGTTACCGGCCCGGAACGTCGCCCCAGAGCACCTTGTGCTCCTGCAACATTACTCGGACGTCCAGTCGGTCTTTCAGGACCCAGTCCGCCAACCGGCCGGCGTCGGACCCCCACACCGGCTGGAACACAACGGTCGCCGGACCCGAGTGCTTCTGCAGGACGCGACGCGCGTAGAGGTAGTCCCTCCGGTCGGCGATCACGAACTTCATCACATCTTGCTCCCGGAGGAGAGCGAGGTTCGCCCACCGGTTCTTCCGGTCCATTTGCGACGAGGGGCACTTCACGTCCACGCTGAGGATGACCCGCGGGATCCCGAGGTACGGCCGAACGTCGAGCGAGCCACCGGTCTCAATGACGGTCGTGAGTCCCCGGTCGGAGAGCTCACGGACGAGATCGACCGACTCGGATTGGAGCAAGGGCTCTCCCCCGGTGAGGCAGACGTTCTTCGTGCGATGGCTCGCTACCTCGCGGACCAGCGAGGAGATCGACCGCTCGGCACCGGGTCCGAACGAGTAGGTGGTGTCGCACCAGGCGCACCGGAGGTTGCACCGGGCGGTACGGACGAACGACGTACGAACGCCCGTGAGCGGCCCCTCGCCCTGGACCGAGTGGAAGACCTCGATGATGCGCATCCCTCGACCACCGGTTCGGGCGCCTAAAGTCGCTTCGCCCCGCGGCGCGGGAAGCGCGCGGAGGATCCCTGGTGAGCGCAACCGTTCAATAACTCGGTTCAATCGAAGCGCCGCGATGGACGTCCGGACCGCGCTCCACTGGCAGGAGGAGTGGGCGCGCGCGGGCCTCGCGACCGGCCGGCGCGACCCCGGTCGGTCGAAGTTCTTCGCCCTCATCGCGTACCCCGGGTCGAGCGGATTTCTCCACGTCGGGCACCTTCGCGCCTACGCGTACGCCGACGCGCTTCACCGATACCATCGGTCGTTGGGGGAGGCCGTTCTGTTCCCGTTCGGCCTGCACGCGTCGGGTCTTCCCGCCGTCACGTTCGCGCAGCGGGTGAAAGCCCGCGACGACGTGGTCGTCCGTTCGCTCGAAGAGGCCGGGGTGCCACCGGCCGTATGGCCGGCGCTCGAGGACCCCGCCGAGGCGGCTCGATTCCTGGGGGACGAGTATCGACGGGTGATCCACCGGATGGGCGTCCTCATCGACGACTCCACCTACGTCACCACCATCGACGACGATTACCAGCGCTTCGTGGGCTGGCAGATGCGCGCGCTCTCCGCGCTCGGCGAGGTGGTGCGCGGGACGTACTTTGCGTCCGTGTGCCCGGTGTGCGGCCCGGTCGCGGTCGACCCGTCCGAGACCGACCTGTCCAGCGGCGGCGACGCGGAGGTCGTCCGGTTCACGACGGTGCCGTTCCCCCTGGACGACGGGCGAACGTTGCTGGCGGCCACCCTGCGGCCCGAGACCGTGTACGGCGTGACGAATCTCTGGCTCGCCCCGAGCGAAGAGCTGGTCGTTTGGCACCACGGCGAGAAGGAGTTCCTGGTCGCTCGGGGGGGCGCCGAACGGCTCGTCGAGCAGCACGGGGGGCGGGTGGGCCACGCGATCTCGGCGCGGGACCTCTTCGGCCGATCGGCTCGCGTGCCGCTCACCGACCGCCGGGTGCCCCTCCTCCCGAGCGCGCTCGTCGACCCGACGATCGGGACCGGGGTCGTGATGAGCGTCCCGGCGCACGCGCCGGCGGACGCGGCCGCTCTCCGCGAGATATCGGACGAACAACGCGCGGCGCTGGGTCCCGCGCCGGTGCTCCTCGAGATCCCGCCGGGCGCGGCTCTCTCCTCGTCAGAAGAGGCGTTGACGACCGGTGACGGAACCCCCGCCGAGCGAGCGCTGCGGGCGACGGGCGCCGAACGACTCGCCGACGTGGACGCCCTCGCCGAAGCCACGGACCGGCTCTACCGTCTCGAGTTCGTCCGCGGGCGGATGACCGTCGCGAGCCTCGCGGGCGTGTCGGTCCGGGAGGCACGCGAACGCGTAGCCGAACAATTGCGAGCCGCCGGCGACTCCTTCGAGCTGCAGGAGTTCTCCAAGCCCGTGATCTGCCGCAACGGTCACTCGGTCATCATCCGCAAGCTCGAGGACCAGTGGTTCCTTCGTTACAGCGATCCGGAGTGGAAGGCGCGCACGATCCAGTCGGCCTCCTCGCTCGTCACCTGGCCCGCCGAGTACGCGCGCGAACTCCCCGGCATCCTCGAGTGGTTCGGGAACCGGCCGTGCGCGCGGAAAGGACGGTGGCTGGGCACTCCCCTCCCGAACGACCCGGACTGGATCGTCGAACCGATCGCGGACTCGACGTTCTACATGGCCTACTTCGTCGTGCGACGGTTCGTCCACGCGGGAAAGATCCGCGTGGAACAGTTGACGGATGCGTTCTTCGATGCGGTGTTCCGGGGCACGGGCCCGGGGGAACCGTCCGTGCCGGCCGAACTGGCGCAGGAGATCCGGGAGGAGTTCCTGTACTGGTACCCGCTCGACATCAACATCGGCGGACACGAGCACAAGAGCGTTCACTTCCCCGTGTTCCTGTACACCCACACGGCGCTCCTCCCTCCCGAGCTCCGGCCCCGAGGGATCTACGTCAACGGATGGGTGACCGGACCCGCCGGGGCGAAGCTGTCGAAGAAGGACGTGTCGTCGAAGCGACCGCCCGTCGACCGCGCGGTCGAGCGGTGGGGAGCGGATGCGCTGCGGCTCTGGTACACCACCGCGGCCGCCCCGTACGTCGACGTCGAGTGGAGCTCGGAGGGTGTCGAAGCCGCGCAGGAGCGTCTCCAGGACGTCGAGCGCCTCGTCCGGGAATCCGGCGGCACGGGCCGGGGGGAACCCGAGCTCGATGCGTGGCTCGAGTCGATGATGCACCGACTGATCGTTCGGGTCCGGACCGGGTTCGCGGCGGCCGACCTGCGGCCGGTCGGCGAAGACGTGTACGTGACCGTGCCCTCGCTGCTCCGCCGGTACTATGCCCGGGGCGGGCAGCCGGGCGACCTGACCGACCGGGTGGGGCGGACGTGGACGGTCCTCCTCCAACCGATCACACCGCATCTTGCCGAAGCGGTCGGAGAGGGGCGCTTCCCCGGGTTGGTCGCCGTCCAACCGTTCCCGCTCGCGACCGATTTCGCTCGTTCGGAAGAGGCCGAGGCGCGAGAGGAGTACCTGCTCAAGGTCGAAGAGGACCTGCGCGCGGTGCTCCGCGCGGCGAAGGAGCGGCCCGAGGGCCCGCCCGACGAGGTCGTGTTCTACGTCGCCGCCGCCTGGAAGGTCCGCATCGAGGAGTGGATGCGGGAGGCCGTCGCCCGCGGGGAGACACCGAACGTTCGGTCGATCATGGAGCGCGTCGCCTCGCATCCGGAGCTCGCCGCCTTCCGGGCCGAGATCCCGAAGTACGTACAACGCGTCGGACCCCTGCTCCGCTCGGAGTCCTCGAGCGAACTCCCCCGCGGCGACGAGCGTGCCATTCTCCGCGCCGCCGAAGGGTACCTGGCGCGTCGCTTCTCCTTCCGGTCCGTGGAGGTCTTCAGCGAGGCCGAGGGCGCGGACGCCGACCCGATGGGCCGGCGCGAACGCTCCCGCCCCGGTCGGCCCGCCTTCTACCTCGTCCGTTCGACCGATGCCGCCCGCCCTTAACGTCGGCGGCGTCCGCGGCTCCGCTTCGCGGGGGACCGCCGCTTCGGGGGGAAGTTCAGGTGCATGCGCGACGGGGTCGGGTGCGCCGACACCGTCCGATACTTCGCACTCTGCTTGGCCCCGTAGCTCCGCTCGATCGGTCCGGAGATCTCGAAGTAGATCAACTGCCCGACCGGCATGCCGGCGTAGACCCGGACCGGTAGCTTGACACTCATCTCGAGCGTCCAATAGTTGCAGAACCCTTCGTCGCCCTTCCCCGCGGTCGAATGGATGTCGATGCCGAGACGCCCGACGCTCGATTTGCCCTCGAGAAATGGCACGAACCCGTGCGTCTCGGTGTACTCCTCGGTGACACCGAGGTACAGCTGGCCGGGGACGAGAACGTACCCTTCCTTCGGGATGCGAAACTCCTCGACCGGGTTCGCGACCCGTGCATCGAGCGCCCCGCTCGTGTACAGCGCCAGGTACGGGCCGAGGTGGACGTCGTAGGAGTTCGTGCCGAGGCACTCGGGTCGAAACGGCCGAACGACGATGCGACCCTTTCGCATCTCTTCGCGGATCTTGACGTCCGAGAGGATCATGCGGCCGGCGCGCCGAGCCGACCTCGCTATTTAACGGGGGGCGCGGCGCCGGGCGCTGTCTCGAGCGCGAGCGCGGCGTACCCGACGACCTCGCGCATCGGCTGGGCCTCTCCGGAGTGGCCCCACCGCAGGAGGCGCGCGACGAGCGGTTCGCCCGCCAGGGCCGCGAGCAGGACCGTGGTCGGAGCGATCCCGCACATCGAGATGTCGTTCCGTCGGACGGTCTCGTAGAGCATCCGAGGGTCCCGCTCGAGTATGGCGTCGATCGCGAGCCGGTCGAGCCGTTCGGCGATCTGGGCCGGAACGTAATGCGAGAAATCGGTCGAAGCGACGAGGAGCACATCCCGGTGGCGCAGCGCGTCCGCGACGACCCGGGCGACCTCGAGGAGTCGGTCGAACCGGTCGAAACGGACCTGGAGGGCGACGAACTTCGGATGGGGCAGGACGTACTCCAGGAACGGTAGCTGGACCTCGATCGAATGCTCCTCCGATTGCGCCTCTTCGTCCACTCGGACCGGCCCCCGGGAGAGGGCCTGCACGAGGCCGTGGTCGGTCTCCATGGGGCCCAAGGGCGTCATCCAGGCCCGATCCGAGAGTACCGGTCCGGCGCCGAGTCCCTGGTGGTCGACCCCCAGGATCAGTACGCTCGCTGGAGGTCGCTGGGCGCCGAGCAGCGAGTACGCATGCGCCGCGATCGGTCCGGAGAATTCGAAGCCAGCGTGAGGGACGACGATGGCCCGGAGCGTCCGGGTCGGGCCGCGATGTCGCGTCGGCAGCTCGCCGGGCCCCCGCGGGTCGAGGAAACAACGCTCGACTTGGTGGGCGAGCTCCGCCCCGCTCGGCGCGTAGAACGTGCCCGCCACCGCCGGGGGCCGTGGGAAATCCGTCATCCCGCGCTCACGGGGCCGACAGCTCGGCGACCACTTTTTGGGCCTCCGCCTCCGAGATGCGAACTCGCTCGCCCCGGTGGAACGGGTTCGGCTCGCCGTAGCGGGGGATGATGTGGAAGTGGAGGTGGAACACGATCTGGCCGGCGCTGGCTCCCGCGTTCAGCGCCACGTTGTAATCGGGCGTCAAGCGCTCCGACCGACGACACATCGTCTCGAGCGTTCGAACGACCGCCGCGTGCTCGACG
This sequence comes from Thermoplasmata archaeon, assembly GCA_035504595.1. GTDB lineage: Archaea > Thermoplasmatota > Thermoplasmata > Lutacidiplasmatales > UBA184 > Lutacidiplasma. The sequence goes on from DATJRQ010000004.1 coordinate 50,402, forward strand.
GGGGAGAAGTCGGTGAGGCGAGCGCCGTGTCGCTTCGGGATCACCAGCAGGTGGCCCCGGGTGAACGGGAACAGGTCGAGGAATGCGACGGTCCCCTCGTCCTCGTACACCCGGTACGCCGGTGCCCGGCCCGCCACGATCTCACAGAAGATGCAGGGTCCGCTCCGGTCCGGCGGAGGCGGCATTAGCGGCTGGACCGCCCCCTCCGCCATAAAGGGTTGCGCGGTCCTGCGCCGCCCGGGTCCACCTCATTAGGAGTGCGAGACCTTGCGTGGGCGGATGCGTAGTTCGCTCGTCGTGCTCGCCGTGCTGGCCGCGGGGCTGGTGGTCGCCTCCGCCGTTGGCCTGGGTCATTCGAATCCCTCGGCGGCGTCCGCGGCCCGGCCCTCCACCGGCCTGTCGACGGACACGGTCGCCGTACCGGCGGGAGCCGCGACGGTCCCGTTGCCCGCCTCGACCCCGCTCGAGGTGTCCCTGACCCTCGCCTACTCGCACGCGGGAGCCCTCTCGGCCTATCTCGCGGCGGTGGAGAGTCCCGGGTCCCCGCTGTACCGCGAGTACCTTTCCCACGCAGAGTTTGAGGCGGAGTTCGCGCCGACCGAGTCCGACGTCCAGTCCGTGCTCTCGGTCCTGTACGGCGAAGGGGCCCGGAACGTGACCGTCTCGCCGGACCGACTGATCGTGTCGGCCGAGCTGACCTCGGCGTCGGTCGATACCCTGTTCGGCGTCCGGATGGCGTACGTGGAAGGGGCCGAGAGCGGCCGATTGTATACCGCACTCGGCACCCCCACCCTGCCGTCGAGTCTCGCCGGTCGCGTCACCGGAGTCGATGGCCTCAGCAACGCAGCGGATTATCGACTCTCGTACAACGTGGCCCCCGAGGGGATCGGGCGCGCGCCGGCGGCCCCGGGGGGCGACCAGTTCGTGGTCAACAACTCCTCGGGAGTACGGTACTTCCCGGGCTCCGACTACACCCAGCTGTTCGGCGCGACCAACCTTCTTCCCGGCCCGTCGAGCATCGTGAACGCAACGTATCCGGAGCATGTCGCGATCGCCACGCTCCTTGCGAGCGGGTACAACGATTCGGGCTCGACGGTCGTGAACACCCCCCCGTACGACCCCCGGGCGGTCGAGGCGTACTTCAACGATACGCTCAACCCGGACTGGCCGATATCGAACGTTACCGGCGTGAACCTCACCATCGCGGGCGTTCCCTCCCCGGCCCCCGGGTATAGTCCGGATTTTGACGACTCGTTGGACTCCATCGAGAACTCGCTCGACCTCGAGATGGCCGGCAGTTTCGCCCCGGGGGCAGCGCTGTACAACTTCTACTTCGCCGGCTCACTGCTCTACTACGCCGCGACCGACTCCGACGTGGCGGGGTATTTCGTCCAGGACCTCGCGGCGGCGCTCTCGTACAACTACACCGCCACGGGCGTTCACCTGGGGGCGGTGAGCTGTTCGTTCGGGATCCCCGACCTCAATGAATCCGGTTGGAACGCCGAGCTCGAGGAAGCCGCGGCGATGGGCGTAACGGTCGTCGCCGCGAGCGGTGACCAGGGGAATGCCCCCGACTCGCTGACGGGCCGGGGCGACGGGCAATGGCCGCTGTGGCCCGCGACGGCCGCGTTCAACACATCCGGGGCGGTGTCCGTCGGCGGAGTCTCCGTCGAGGTGGGCGGGAGCCCCGCCGGCTGGTTCAACGATACGAACTACACGCTGAACGTCTCCTGGGACCCCGACGTCGGACCGCTCACCCAGCTCTCCACGTGGTGGGACACGACGGCCGGTGCGGGGAACTTTGCCGGCTCGGAAGGAGGCGTGAGCGCCGTGGACGGGGAGCCGAACTGGCAGTTCCACTCCGCTGCGCAGCCGAACATCGTGAACGTCACGATCGACCAGGGGCTGTCGAATCTCGGCCGCTCCGGCCCGGACATCGCGTTCCCCGCCAACACCACCATCGCCTACGTCTACGCGAACGCCACCGGCGCCGTCTACTACATCATCCTCGGGGGCACGAGCATCGCGGCCCCCTCGTTCGCGGGGTTCCTGGCGGACGAGATCGCGGTCGCGCACCACGACTTCGGGTTCGTCGACCCGGAGATCTATCGTATCGCGAGCTACTTCGCCGCCCACCCGGGCCCGAACGACCCGTTCTACGACGTGAAGAACGGCTCGAACTACTTCTTCTCGGCGCTCCCCGGTTGGGACGCGACCACCGGTTGGGGTGCGCCGCTCGGCGAACTGTTCTACGAAGCGGACGGCAACTCGGCGATCGCGAACTACACGTACACCGGCCCGACCCCGGGGCTGCCGGCGGCGGCGCCCCCGCCGGCGATCCCGTGGACGGAGATCGTCGTGATCTTCGGCGTCGGCGTGACGGTCGCGGTGGTGCTCATTCTCTCGATGGCGCGTACCCCCAAGAATCCCGTCGCACCGCCCCCTCCGACGTACCAGCCGATGCCGCCACCGGCCCCCGGCTCGTTCCCGACCGCACCGCACTCGGGCGCGACGTTTCTCTGCCCCTACTGCGGCGCCATCCGGCCGGCGGAGCCGGTCCGCTGCCCGCGCTGCGGCGCGCTCTAGAGGTCCGCCGGGGGGTCGGTCGCGTTCCCGACGACCGGGGGAACGAACGGCTCGAGCGGCTCCGCCTCGGCACCGTCCGGGAGCGGCGGCGGGTCCAGCTGGGCCCCGGCGGGGATCTCGGCGGCGACCGGGGGCGGCGCCGGTGGCACCCCGAGCTTCTGCTCGAGGAATCGGCGGATCTCCTCCGGTCGGGTCGAGGCGATCCCGAAGTACTCGGCGAATCGCTTGGTGGTCGAGAGCTCGAGCGTGGATCCTTTCGGGTCCGTGTGGACCAGGCCGAGCCCCCGGAGATGCTGCACCTCCTCGTACGCCGAGTCCCCGATCATCCGAACGAGGACGCTCTGCAAGATCGGCTGGTGGTACGCGACCAGCGTGAGGGCCTTGAGCGTCCGGGGCGCCATCTCGACCGGTGTCACGGAGTGGACGGCCGGGACGTATCGCTCCTGCAGCTGGAGCGCGTAGCGGTCCCCGACCCGGCGGACCTCGAGCGCCGACTGACGGTTCTCGTACGTCTGCTCGAGCGTGCGGACCGCTTTCTGGACGGTCCGCGCATCGTCGAGCGCGAGCGCTCCGGAGATCTCCTTCGCGCTGAGCGGTTTTCCGGCGGCGAACAGGACGGCCTCGACCTGGAACACCAGGTCATCCAGCTTGGACGGCATCGTTCAACTCTCCTCGACCACGACCCGCCGGACGTCGCTCACGCGGACGAGGAGGACGGGGCTCTGGCCGAGCTCCTCCTGCGTCAGGTCGACCGACCGCTCGCGCGCCAGGAACAGCGCGGCGAGGAAGATCGCGACCAGCCGGTCGCGGCCGGAGAGCGGGTTCCACAGGTCGAGGAGGGGGAACGCCTCGCCGATCGGGTGGCGGAGCGCCGCCTCCCACGTATCGGCGAGGTCGTGCTCGGGCAGGTCGCCGTGCACGAGCACCTCGGGGGGAGCGCGTTGCTCCTCTCGGAGCCGCTCGCGCAGCTCCTGGACGTGCACGGCGCGGCGGGCGTCCGCTTCGGCCTCGCCGAAGGCGCGGACGAGCTCGAGGAGCGATACCGGCCGGGTCTCGGGGTGACGGACCATCTCGAGGAGCGGAGGCGCGTCGGCGGAGCCAAGAACGGCGGACGTAACGTCGACCGCCTCGGGCGTCTCCATCAGCGGAAGGTACGAATCGTCGATCGGGCTCGCGACGGCGTCGTCCGGTCCCGGTGCCGGGGCGTCCCGGGCCTTGAGCACCGCCTCGGACTGCAGGTAGAGGATGCTCCATGCCATGTACACCAGGCGGCCGGCGATCGCGAAGTTGACGGCGCCGTCCTCCTGGACGCGCTCGAGGTAGGACTGGGTGAACTTGACCAGGTCGATCTCCCACGGGTCGAACTCCTCTTCCATGACGAGCTCGAAGAGGAGCGCCATCGCCTTCTGGAACGGGTCGGGGATGACGAGGTGAACCCCTTCCTTGAGGTTCTCGACAAGCGTCAGATACCGCTCGAGCAGCGCGGAGGTGTCCTCGGACTCGCCGAGCAGCGACCGGTGGAACACGAGGTAGCGGAGCACCTTTTCGGCCGCCTCGCGCGGGACCGCGTTCGGGGCGGCGAGGTCGGTCGCCTCGGCCTCGGAGATCGTCACTGCGCCTCCAGGGCGGGCGGTGCGGGCTCGGGCGCCCGGGCCCCTTCGCGGCTCTCGACATCGTGGATGTCGTCAAGGTGGATCCCGAGGACGCGGGAACATCCGTCCCCGTGCATCGTCACCCCATACAGATGGCTCGCGAACTTCAGCGTCACCTTGCGGAGGGAGATCACGACGAACTGGGCCCGCTCCGCGTTGTGCCGCAGCATCCGGCCGACGTACTCGGCGTTCAGCCCGTCCAGCGACATGTCGACCTCGTCGAAGACGTAGAGCGGGCTCGGGTCGTACCGCTGCAACGAGAAGATGAACGCGAGGCTGGCGAGAGACTTCTCCCCGCCCGAAAGCTGCTCGAGACGGAGGACCGTTTTCCCGACGGGACGCGCCTTGATGAGGAGTCCACCGGCGAGCGGGTCGGCGGGGTTCTCGAGAGCGATCTCGCCCTCGCCGCCGGCGCTCAGCTCCCCGTAGATCGCCTTGTAGTTCTCGTTGACCTTGACGACGACCTCGGTGATCTTCTCGCGCTTCTTTTTCTCGATCTCTTGCACGAGGGCAACGAGCTCGGCCTTTTCGCTCGTCAGCCGCTCGGACTCGCGCGCGAAGTCGTCCAAGCGGGACTTCTCGCCGTCGTACTCCTCGACCGCGCGGAGGTTCACATCCCCGAGCGCGCCGAGCTGCTGGTCGAGCGTGGCGATCCGGCGCTTCAACTCCTCCACCGAGATCGGCTTCTCGTCCGGTTCGGGGTCGGGGTACTGCTTCAGCGCTTCCTCGAGTTCGTGGAACTTCGTTTCCGCGACGGCGAGGCGCGTCTCTTCCTGCGTGAGCATTGAGCGGCGGGTCTCGAGGTTCGCTTGCGCCTCCCCGAGTTTTCGACTCACCCCGAGCCGCTCCTCTTCGAACCCGTGTTTCTTGGTGCCGAGTTTCTGCTGCGTCGCGCTCTGCTGGGACTCGACCGCGCGGAGCGCGTCGAGCGACTCTTTCGCTGCGAGGACCGACTTTTCGGTCTGAGCGATCTCCTTGGACTTCGCCGCGAGCGAGCTCTCGGCATCCTGAAGCTCCTTGCGCCGCGTCTCGAGGTTCGATTTGAGGGCGACCAGGGAGGCGCGGACCGACTCGAGCTCGCCGTTGACCCGGACGCGCTCTTCGGAGGTCTTCTGCGCCGCTTCCTGGAGGGTCCGCAACTTGGCTCCGAGCGCCTCGGGCAGCTGGCCGAGGTACTGCTCTTGGGCTTTGGCGATGGCCGCCTTGAGGCCGGCGATCTCCTCGGCGAGCTTCTCGACCGTCGCGCTCGCCGCGGCGAGCTGCGTCTCGGCCTTCGTCTGCTCCGCCGCCGCCGACTCGATCCGATCGTGGGCCGCCTCGAGCCGAGCACGAGCAGCGCCGAGGTCCTTCTCTAGGATCTGGCGGGACGAGGCATGCGACTGGTCCTGGATCGAGCGCTTCGCGAGCTCTTCGCTGACCTCGCGAATTCGCCCGCTGACCTTGAGGAGCGACGCGCGGGCGGCCGCTTCGGCGCCGCTCTTCTCGCGCAGTTCGTCCCCGACGCGTTTCAACTCGACCGCGCTGTCCGCCCCCCGGCCCCGGGCCGAAGGATCGAGATATCCCCCCGAGATCGCGCCGGTCGCTTCGATGAGGTCGCCGGACAGCGTGACGAGGCGCACGCCGCCCATCTGGGCGCGTGCGTGCGGAAGGTCGTCCATGACGACCGTCTCGCCGAACACGTACCAGAACGCGGACCGAAGCGACTCGTCGAACTTGACGAGGTCGATCGCGAAGCCGGTCGCGCCCGCCGCCTTCGAGACGACGAGCGACTTCCCGTGGGGTCGGCCCGGGAGCATCTTGTTGAGCGGGAGGAACGTTGCGCGGCCCCGCTTCTCTTCGCGAAGGAGCCGGATGCATTCCTCGGCGACCTGGTCGGACTCGACGACGAGCGCCTGGAAGCGGTTCCCGCCAGCGACCTGCAAGGCCGTCTTCAGCTTGGGCTCGAACTCAGCGAGCTCCTCGACCGTCCCACGGATCCCCTCGATACGGCCGAGGTTTCGCTGGGAGAGCACGAAGTCGACCGCCGCGAGCTGATTCGGTCGCGCGCCGGACTCGGTGCGCGCCTTCAGGCGGGCATCCAGGGCCAGATAGCGCCGGTTGAGCTCCGAGACCTCTCGGGTCAGCCGATCGGACTCGGCGGAGAGATTCTTCTCCTGGTTCTTGAGCGAGAACAGCTCCTTCTGCAGGTCACCGGTCGCGGGCCCCCCACCCCCCTTCGAGGGGGCGGCTTCCCGGATGCGGAGCTCCAGGTCCTTCACCTCGACCTCGCGTTCTCGGAGGTCGTCCTCAGCCTGCGCCTGGGTCCGTTCGGCCGCCTCGCGCGCCGCGCTCGCGGCCTCGCGGGATTGTACCGCGGACTGCCACGCCTTCTGCTTCGAATCGGCCTGGCGTTCGAACTCGAGCTGCTGCTTCCGGGCGGCCGCGACCTTTTCTCCGGGTTTCCCGGGCGTGCCCGTCGCCGCCTGGATGTTCCGGGCATCCTCCTCCGCCCGGTCGGCGAGAGAACTGAGCTGTTTCGCGAGCGACGTCTCCTGCTTTTCCAGCGCGGCGCGCTGGGTCTCGTCGGTCGCGACGGAGTTGCCGAGCTCTTCGGATTGCGACCGGAGCTCCTCGAGCCCTTCGCGCAGGTGGCTCAGGCTCTGGTCGAGCCGAGCATACGCCATTCGTTTCTCGTCGAGCTCCTGCTTGAATTTCACGGCGGCGGCGCCGCCCGCCGTCGCGATCTCGCGGTCGACCGCGTCGATCGCCGCCGACAGTTCGTCCTGGCGAGCGGTCAGTTCGGTGCGGGCCGCATCGAGCTTCGCGATCTCCTCCCGCACGGTCTCGACCTGTTTGCGGCAGGTCGCGAGCTCCTGCTCCGCCATCCGATGACCGGCGCGGGCGAGTCGGGCCTGCGTACGGCGCTGCTCGTCCTGGAGCTGCTTGTACTGGATCGCCTGGAGGCGCTGACCCTCGAGCGAGGCGAGGTGGCTCTTGATCTCACCGAGCAACGTCTGGATCCGGTCGAGGTTCTGGTCGAGGTCGGTGCGTTTCGTCGCGGCGTGGTCGAGTTCTTCGTCGTACTGGCTGATCCCGGCAAGGCGCTCGACGAGTCCGCGACGGGGCACCGGCCCCATCGTGACGACCTTGTTCACGTCGCCTTGCTGGACCAGATTGTATCCGTCGCCCGAGAGGCGCCCGTGCGACAGCAGGGCATCGATCTCGGTCTGCGTCGATCGCTTGCCGTTGACGTAGAAGTACGAGTAGTACCCGTCGGGGTCGCTCGGCGCGAGCTTCACGTACCGCGTCACCTCGACCTCGGGGGTGTCGACCGGAAGGAGGTGGTCCGAGTTGTCGAAGACCAGCGAAACCTCGCACTCGGTCGCGGCCTTCTTCGATGAGCCGCCGTTGAAGAAGAGATGGGTCAGGCGCTCCGCCCGCAGCGCTTTCGAACTGGTCGGTCCGAGCACGAACAGGATGGCGTCCGAGATGTTCGATTTCCCCATCCCGTTGGGGCCGGCAACGCCGGTGAATCCGGGTTGGAAGGGGATCTCGGTCGCGCCGGCGAAGGACTTGAAGTTGCGCACTTTGAGCCGCTTCAGATACATCGAGCGTTCCTCCTCTCCGGCTGTTCCGTTCCCGTGCCCGTCGCCGACGGCGGCCCGTTTGTCAGACAGTCGTCAGCAGCCTTTCCCGAGCTCTGTCAGTCATATTTAAGACGACTGTTCGTCGGGAACTGTTCGCGGGCAAACCCCTCGGGAATTCACCGAAGGGGCCGTTTCTCACCCGACCCCTATCCGCGAACCCAGACGCCGCCGAGGGGTAGCGCCCGCCTCGCGTAGGCGCTTCCGCCCTCACATGATTGGGCCGGAAGGAATAGTGACGAACCCGGATCGCAAGCTGACCGCCCCCGTGGTCCGATCGATCTGTCCGTGCACTCCGTAGGTCCGTCGCCCCGAACCCTGGTTCACGATGTACCACCACACCTCGAACACGGCACCCTTCTCCCTCGCTTCGCCGAAGTGGTAGCTCTCGGCGAGCCATCCGCTCTTGGCCATCGCGGGGACGTACGTCCGCTCGAGCGCCTCCTGGGCGGAGTGAACCGGACCGGGCCTCGGGGGGACTTTCCCCACATCCAACACCCGATCCGCACCTTCCGAGTCGGACCCGAGCGAAAACCGACGGAATCGGATGCGGTACCGATCGGGCGTCTCGTTCTCCTCTAGGAGCAGCCACTTCCACGGGTTGGTGCTGGGCAGGACCTCGGAATACCCGAGCGCACGACGACGCGTACCGGCCCTCCAGCGCGCGACGCTGCGGAAGACCAGGTAAGCGCCGTAGATTCCCACCAGGATCCATACCGTTTCTTCCCATACTCCGAACGCGACCGTTCCGTGTTCGAGGACGAGAACAATCAGGGTGCCCGCCGTCATGACCATCGTGACGAGGCTGACGGCGACGTCGGCGTTCAGTCGGAGGGCGCGGCCGGAGAAAGGAAGAAAGGGCCGGACCGCGTAGTTCGTAAATCCGTCCAGCGCGAGATGCGAAAGTCCCCCGATCTCCATCGCCACAAAGTAGAGCAGCGTCGATGCGGGCGTGAAGTACGGGAGGTACGGCACCACGAGACTCCCGACCGCCGCGATCAGGGTCACGCCGACCACCGTGTGGACGACCCCGCGATGGTGGAGGGACGGGAACCAGCGGGTCAGCGGGAACAACAGAATGTCCGCGTCGGGCAACCCGCCCGCCAGTGCCCCCGCCGCGATGTACTGCGGCGCGGCCGGGCCCCATACGATGAACGAGAGGAGGTAGGCGAAGATGACGTGGGTGAAGAGATCCAACCGGAAGCCTCCCCCCGGCAGCGTCTAGCCGACGTGGGAGATTATGGTGCCCCTCGAGCGCCACCCGGAGGGCGATCAGACGGTCGCCGGCAGGGCCGTGGGCGGTGCGCCCCGAGCGAGCGTGCGCCGGTAGCCGACGTACGCGACCGCGAACCCGACGAAGGGGAGGCACGTGAGGATCGCCGCAGTACGCAGGGAACCTTCCTCGTACCGGAGGCCGACCCGCCAATTGCCGACCGCCTGACCGAAGAGCCCCACGACCGACAGGAGGACCCCCAGGAGCAGGAGCGGCACGCCGAACAGGATCGCGACGGGAGCGAGGGGATAGGCGGACGCGTTGAGCGCCACCCCCCCCAGGAACAGGCCGAGTCCTCCTACGGTCATCGTGATCCCGAGGATCCCCGCGAGGGTGAGAAAGGCGGGCGACGTGAAGTCGCGAGAGCTGGCGGCCATCTTCCGGAAGCCCGAGAAGTAGAGCAGGAACGAGACCGAACCGACGAACGCCGCCGGGACTAGGAAGGCGACCGCGAGGAGGGCGTGGCTGTACAGCCCGGCCGCGTTCCACGCCGCGCCCGGGTGGGCGAGGAGGCTTTCCGTCAGGAAGAGCGCCCCCGCGACGAAGAGCGCCTGCGCAACGGCCGCGGAGAGCGAGGCGTTCCGAAGCGACCGCACCCCCTCATACTCCGTGGCGTCGACGGCCTGCAAAAACTCCGTCTCTCGCAGGACGCCCATCCCCCGAATACAGACATACTCGACGAAGACGATCCCGACGATGAAGAAGCTCACCGGATACGGCTCGTAGAAGCCGATGAAGAGGCCGGCCCAGACCGCCGTCATCGCCACGACGATCGAGACGATCACGGCGGTCGCGGCGCGCTTGGTCAACCGAACCGCGATCGCGGCCGGCGTCACCATCAGGGCGAAGATGAGGAGGACGCCGATGATCTGGACCGCGATCGAGATCGTGACCGCGAGGAGCAACAGGAAGGCGAGGTTGAGGAACAGCATCGGCATTCCCTTCGCTTCGGCAACGTCCTCGTCGAGGGAGGCGAAGAGGAGAGGCCGATAGATCATCGCCACGACGGCGATCACGACGAGTCCGGTCCAGAACGTGAAATCGACGCCGGCGGTGCTGATCCCCAACACTTCACCGAAGAGGATCGAGTACGCTTCCGTCGCGTACCCTTGATAGAGGCTCAGGAACAGAAGTCCGAGGCCCAGGGCGAACGCGAGCACGGTCCCGATCTCGACGTCGCGGTTCGACGCGCGGTTGCCGAGCAAGGCCATGCCGCTCGCGGTGACCATCGTGAACACCAGCAGCCCATACACCGGGTCGACCCCTACGAGCACCGCCGCCGCCGCACCCGAGAATCCGGTGTGGCCCAGGGCGTGGCTCGCGAACGCCGACCGTCGGAGTACCACGAAGTAGCCGACGAGCCCCGCGACGAGGGCGATGATCGTCCCCGCCTCGAAGGCGTTGCGCATGAACTCGTACTGCCACATGAAGCGGAGGTCGGTGAACAGGTTCCAGCTCCACGGAGGACCGCCGCCGCTCATGCCCCCTCCTCGCCGCGGTCATCCTCGCCGCCGACGATCACGATGTTGTTCCGCGAGTCACGGAGAACCTCGACGCGGACCCCGTAGAGCGCCGTCAGACTTGCGGAGGTGAGCACTTCGCTCGGTCGGCCGGTCGCCACTTTCCCGTTCGCGATGTAGATCACTTTGTCGAGGCACTTGATCATCGGGTTGATGTCGTGGGCCACCAGCAGCGTCGTGACCCCCCGGGTCTGCACCAGGCGGTGGATCACCTCGACGAGCTCGCGGCTGCGGCGTATGTCGAGGTTCGACAGCGGTTCGTCGAGCAGCAACATGTCCGGGTTGCCGACCAGAGCTTCGGCGAGGAAGACCCGCTGCAGTTCTCCCCCGGAAAGCGCGCCCAGGGATTTGGACGCGAGGTCCGACGCGCCGACATCCTCGAGCGCCTGCTCGGCGGCGTCGGCCTCTTGGCGGAGGTTGAACCGCGGGCCCCAGGGGATCGGCCGGAACCGTTGACCCGGACCCCATTGCCGCCCGGGGTAGGCAAGCCGGACGAGCTTGTCGCACTCGAGATGGGTGTCGCGGTCGATCGTATGCCGCTGAGGTACGTAGCCGATACGCGGGTTCCCCCGCCGCGGCGCACCGTCGAACACCCGGAGCACCCCGGCGGACGGCCAGTGGAGCCCGAGCAGCATCCGGAAGAGGGTCGTCTTCCCGGCCCCGTTGGGACCGATGACGGCCACGAACTCTCCCCGCTGGACATCGAAACTGGCGTTCCTCCAGACGACCTTGTTCCGATACCGGACCTCGAGCCGGTCGGCATGGATCGCCGGCGGCCCCGACGGGGGGGTCGAGACCACCGGGGGGTGGCTGACGAGCGGCTCGGCACTACTCTCGGCCACGCGAGATCATTGTCCCAGCACGTTCGCGTTCAGCGCATTGTAGAGGCTGTTGTACTCGCCGTACATCCAGTTCTGGAAGCTCGTACCGGGCGGTTGGATCGTTTCGCTCACGTACGTGACCGTGATGTTGTACTGCGCCGCGAGATGTTCCATGGTGCTCGTGATCGGGGTCACCGTCTGGATGTTGTAAACGAGCACCCGTACATGCCCCGCTTCGATCTGGCACTGGAACTCTGCCACGCTTTGCGCGGGCGGGTCGTTTCCTTCCGCGATCGCTTCCATGAACGGCTGGGGCGCGATGAGGTCGAGCCCGGTGTAGTTCGCAAGGTAGACAAAAATGCTCTCGGTCGAGAGGACGACCGTGCCGGCGAACTCCGCTTTGATCTGGTTCGCCCGCGCGTACAGTTCGTCGATCGAGACACCTTGGGCGCCCCCTCCGGTGGACGAGTTCAGGTTCGCGAAATTCTGTTGGAAGATCGCGGTCGAGGAGGGTTGGAGCGCCACGAGGTCCGCGTACATCGCTATCAGGGTGTGGTTCACGTAGAGGGGATTGTACCACTGGTGGGGATTGCCCGTCACGATTCCGCCGGTGACGCTCACTCCGTTCAGAACGCCGACGTTCAGGATTTCCTGTCCCGGTGTGTCCGATGCGGCGACGAGCTGGGTCCCCCAGTCATCGTAGCCGACCCCGTTCAGGATCACGAAGTTGGCGTTGGCGATCAGGGTCGCGTCCGTGGCGTTCGCTTCGTACTCGTGGGGGTCGGTGTTCGGGTCCGTGACGATGCTCGTCACCGATGTCAGGTTCCCGCCGAGCTGACTGACCAGGCTCCCCCAGAAATTCTCTCCGGCGACGACCTGGATCTTCGTTCCGTTCGGTACGGGGGAGATTGCCCCGTTCGTAGTGGTGGCGGCCGCGTAATTGGGCGTGGTGTCACCCGAAACTTGGCCCGGCGTGGCGTTCGCGCCCAGCTGCTGGGGCGTGAAGGAGGCGCACGGGTTCCCCGGCGCCTTGCTGGAGACTGCCGCGTAGGTGATCCCGCTGCCGACCAGTACGATCGCAATGATCAACGCGACGAACGTCACTTTCGAGGTCCGCCGTTTCGACGGTTTCCGGGTCGCCATTGCTCCGGGCGTCGTCGGACCCGACGAAGATCCCTCGTAGTTCGCATTCGGCAGCGCGCTGCTCTCCGGTGTGGACGGGTCATTATCGACCATGCTCAGGATCCCTCCTCGTGGCTGGAACAGCCGAGGATCGGCTCACCGTGGGGACAGACGGACGGGTGACCTTCGGCGGCGCACACCTCTTCCACGGTCTTGTGGGACAGCGAGAGGTCGACCTCCCGGGCCGCCTCGCACGTCGCTTCGGGCGAGAGGCCGAGGTTGCCGAAGAGCGTCTCCGCGACGCGGTGATGGCGTTCGTACTCGAGGAGGGTCGCGCGTCCTCGGGAGGTGAGTCGGGACTTTCCTCGGAACCGCTCGACCAGCCCGAGCTGCTCGAGCGGCGTGACGTGGCCGAGCGCGGACGGGGGCCTCACCCGGAGGGTAGCGGCGATCGCCTTGAGCGACACGCCGCGTTGGGGCGTCTCCCGGGGCCCGATCGCACGTAGGACATCGACTTGTCGACGGGTCAGGCGCTCGAGGGTCTCCATCGACCTCTCCATCGAATGGCCATATATATCGGATACCCTAATTATTAGGGTACTCAAAATACGGGCGGAGGTTGGTCTCGGCATCGGCCGCGAGAGGTACCCCGTCCCACCCGCCGATCGAGGCGGCTTCGACGAACGGGAACTCGAGCGCCAGCTTCGGCGCTCCCCTCACTCCGAGGGGTCCGCGAGGCCGACCGCAGATGAGGAGGCGCAAAGAGTCTTGAGACGACGGGCCTCCCTCCGACGGGAACCTCCCGGGGTCGGGCCGCCCGCGGCGGGCCCGCCGGGTCGCCCGAGTTCGCGCCGACCAGTCGATCTACGCGGGGTTCCGGCTCCCTTGGTCCGGGGCCCGGATCATTTCCATGACCTGCTCGCCCGGTGTATGTCCAAGCGACGAGAACTTGCCGGTGCGGCGAAAGCCTCTCGATTCGTACAACTGCACGGCGGTCCCCTGCCGAGGATTGACGTCCAGTACGACCGCGGACCCCGGGTGCGAACTCCGCACCCACCCCAAGGCGGCATCGAGCAGCTTCCCTCCCACTCCGGTACGCCGACGTTCGGGGTCGACCCACATCGCAAACAGATGGAGGTCCCCCTCCAGCGTGGCCACGGCCGCGGTCCCCACGAATCGGCCCGTCGAGTCCACAGCGACGAACGTAAGGGCGGCCTGCTCGGCGACTCCCCGGGAGATTCGCTCTCGCCACATCTCGGGGGAGAAGTCGCGCTCCCGGGCGAGCGTCGAACCAAAGGCGAGTGGGTCCGTCCTGAGTGCCTCCAACCGCAGATCGCGGTACGACTCCCACTCCCCCTCACGGACCGGTCGGACTTCGACCGTCGGGTCCTTCGGCGAATCGGGCATTCGATCCTCCTCGACCGGAGTCGACCAGATAATCCTGGTGAGGGACGTGCCGAGTCCTCGAGCGGGGCCCGCGACGATCGAGCGTCCGCCCTAGGCGGGCCATGCCGTACCGCAGTACGGGCAATAGGCAGCCGGACCGTGGCGAACGGAGCCGCACTTCAGACAGATCTGAATTCGGGTGGCCGCGCTGGGTGGCGGAGGTGGCGGCGGAGGGTACCATCCGTAGGGCGGCGCTGGAAACCACGGGGGTGGGGGGCTGGCCCCGAACCGCCCCTTTTCGTCCGGTAGCACCGCTCCGATGATCAGCAGCAGCAGGCCGACGAGCGCGAGAACGATGCCGAAGATCGCAAAGAAGACGGTGAAAAAGAGAACGAATCCGAGGACGAGCAGAACGGCTCCGACGACCAGCAGATCTTCGTTGGCCATCGGATTGCGATCGGGACCTCGCGGTAGGATCCGGTTCGAACCATAAGACACTTGGCGGCGGGCGAGCGGTCAGGCCCGGCGGCTCCCACCCCTTCGTCACGGGGAGGGGGGACGACGCTGCTGCGACCCTCATTCCACTGTGGGACTGTTCACCATCTGGTTCGCTCGAGTCTGGAGTCGCAGGGCGGATCGTGCGGTGGAACGTCGACCGAAACGTCGAGGGGGGTCAGTCCGACGACCGGCACTGCGAGGACGACCCGCTGCTCTTGTGGGCACTCTGGGAGGTTGGCGACGAGCCACACGCGCGCCCTCTTGGTCGGGGGACCCAAGGGAGAGCGACCGACCGGTTCCTTCGCCTACCGGAGGACGCCGCGCGTTCCGAAAATCCTTTTATCAGGGACGACCCTCGCACGTACGGATGTTTCGCCGCACGACGGGAGAGTAGGCCGCTGTCGGCCTACCGTATCTGACGTATATTCCTCGGTCAGACCCCATGGATGTTCTCGACGCCATCCGTAGCTATCGCCCCTGCGCGCAGTACCAGCCCCGCCCGATACCCCCGGAGAAACTGAAATCGGTTCTGGCGGCCGCGCGATTGGCCCCCAGCCAGCGGAATCTCCAACCGTGGCGGTTCGTAGTCGTCCAGGACGACGAGCGCAAGCGACTCCTCGCGCAAGCCTCGAATCGCGGAAAGATGATCGCCGAAGCGCCCGCGGTGATCGTCGCGTTCGCGATCGAGGAGGACATTCCCGTGACGATCGGCGGATACATTTCGGCCTACCCGCTGGACGTCGCCGTTGCGGTCGACCATCTCCAGCTCGCTGCGACGGCGGAGGGGTTGGGCAGCATCTGGATCATCGAGTTCAACGAAGACAAGGTTCGCAACGTGCTCCACGTGCCCGAAGGGATCCACCCGATCGGGATCATTCCGATCGGCTATCCCGCCGAAGCGAACGGTACCTCGAAGACGAGCGACGACGGCCGAAAGAGCCCCGACGAGATCATCGCCTACAACGAATACCCGTGGTGACGCGCGGCGCGTGACCGATGTCACTTTCGTGAGCACCAACCCCGGGAAAGCGCGCGAGGTCCGCGAGGTCCTCGCTCCGTTCGGGCTCCGGGTCCGCTGGGTGCGGCGAGAACTGCCGGAGCCCCAGGCCGACCGTCTCGAGGACGTCCTGGCCGCCAAGCTCGACGCGGTCGGGGACCTCCCGGGCTACGTCCTCGTGGAGGACTCGGGTTTGTTCATCCCCTCGCTCCGAGGGTTCCCCGGAGTGTACTCCGCCCACATCCTCCGGATCTGGAAGTTCGGCCCGATCCTCGAGCTCCTGCGACACCGGCCGAGAGGCGCTTACTACCGGGCGATCGCCGGGCTCCGGTGCGGGTCCCGTCGGTGGACTTTCTCCGGGGAGGTGCGGGGCACGATCGCCCGAAGACCCGCCGGGACCGGGGGATTCGGGTACGACCCGATCTTCGTTCCGCGCGGCTGGGACCGGACGTTCGCGCAAGGGACCGCGGCACAGAAGAACGCCATCTCCCACCGGGCGCGCGCGATCCGCCAGGTCGGGGAGCATTTCGCGCGCCGGACCGGGACCCGTCGTCGAGCTTAACCGGGCGTCGGGGATTGCTGCCGCCGTGGCGATCGACGAGGTCACCGAGTCCCCGATCCTCGCGCTGATCGACCAGATCTTTCAACTGCGTCAGCGCGGCGAGACCGTCCTGGGTCTCCACATCGGCGAACCGGATTTCGACACGCCCGTCGGCATACGAGAGGCTGCCTACCGCGCGATGAACGAGGGGTTCACCCACTATGTCTCCGCCCAGGGAATGCCGGAACTTCGGTCCGCCATCGCCCACCGGCTGAACGAGCGCAATCGCATCCCGGCGACCGCCGACGACCTGGTGATCATGAGCGCGAAGTTCGCGATCTTCGCCACCCTGCTCGCGACGATCCGCGCCGGGGACGAGGTGCTGCTGCCCGACCCGACGTACCTGTTCGAGCAGCCGTTGCAACTCGTCGGCGGCCGGCCCGTGTTCGTCCCGCTGCGGGAGGACTTCTCGCTCGATGTCGAGGCACTGCGGGCCGCGGTTACCCCTCGATCTCGACTTCTGATCCTGGTCTCGCCCGCTAACCCCACCGGGCGCGTTCTTCGGGCGCACGAGGTGCGCGCGGCCGTCGAGATCGCCCGCGACGCGCATCTGACGATCGTCAGCGACGAGACGTACGAGGCGTTGGTCTACGAGGGACGGCACGTCAGTCCCGCGAGTCTCGCGGGACCCGACGTGCCGGTCGTGACCGTCGGAAGCTTCTCGAAACTGTACGCGATGACCGGCTGGCGCGCCGGTTTCGTGGCCGCCCCGCCCGACATCCGCGGGAAGTTGGTGAAGGTCATGGAGCACACGCTGACGTGTCTTCCGCCGTTCGTCCAGAGGGCCTGCCTCTGGGCTCTCGAGAACGCCGCCGCCGACGAACAGCGGTTCCGCCAAGCGTTCCGCGAGCGCCGCGACCACCTCCTCGGTCGGCTCCGATCGGTGGAGGGACTTACCACGGTGAGCCCCGAGGGGGCGTTCTACGTCTTCCCTCGGTACGACGTGCCAGTGCCTAGCCTGGAGTTCTGCTCCCGGCTGCTGGCACGGGAGAAGCTCGCGCTCGTGCCGGGCGTCGCCTTCGGGCCCCATGGCGAGCGGCATGTCCGCCTCTCGTACACCGCTCCCATCGCGACGCTGGACGACGGTGTGGATCGACTCGAGCGGTTCCTCGCCTCGGCTCGGTAACGATCGGCCGAGCCCCCCTTTTAGTAGCCTTCCCGGCTCCCGCGGGCATGCCCGGTGCCCGACGCGTTCACGACCTGACCGCCCGACTCGAGTCGTTCATGCCGGTGTGGCCCGGCTCGCCGCTCCCGACGTTCGAGCCCGCCGGCATCGTCGCCAAGGACGGGTACTCGATCGAACGGATCAGCTGCATGAGCCACACCGGGACGCACATGGACGCTCCGTACCACTTCGTCGAGGACGGACTGACGGTCGACCGGATCCCCCCCGAACAGCTCGTCGGACGCGCGGCGGTCCTGGACGTCCGGAACGACCTCGACGGGGCGATCATCTCGACCGCCGCGCTCGAGAAGCACTGGCCCGAGAGAGGACGGCCCGAGATCGTCCTGCTGCGCAGCGACTGGAGCCGCAAGCGAGCACCGACCAAGGAGTACCTGTTCGACTTCCCCGGCCTCGACCCGAGGGCCGCCGAATTCCTGGCCTCGAGGTCGGTGAAAGGCGTCGGCACGGATACGCTCGGGATCGACCCGTACTCGAACACGAAGTTCGAAGCCCACAAGGTGCTCCTCCGCAAGGGGATCTGGATCCTCGAAGCCCTCGACAATCTCGCGGCCCTCGCGGAAGGGGTCGAGTACACGGTCGTCGCGGCCCCGATCAAGATCGCCGGGGGCAGCGGCGGAATGGCGCGCGTCTTCGCCCTCGAAGAGTAGGGGCGCCCCGTGTCGCCACTCACATCCGGACTGCAGGGCGCGCGGGTCCTCGTCACGGCGGCCAGCCAGGGGATCGGGTACGGAGCGGCGGCATCCCTGCTGGACGAGGGCGCTCGGGTCGTGGTGAATGGGTCGAATCCGGAACGTCTGCGCGCCGCGGTCGATCGGCTGGCGGCGCGGGGGGCCGTCCGTGGGGTCGTCGCCGACTTGAGCCGAGGTGCGGAGCTGGACCGGCTGCTCACCGAAACGGTCCGCGAGCTGGGCGGGTTGGATGCCCTCGTCTACGTCACCGGCTCCCCTCACCCCGGTCTCTTCCTCGAACAGTCCTACGAGGACTGGGAACGCGCGTCGGCGCTTCTCGTCGTCAGTCCGGCCTACCTGGCCCGCAAGGCCGCTGAGGCGATGCTCGCGTCCGGCTCGAAGGGTCGGATGGTGTTCCTCACCTCGGTCGCCATCCGGGAGCCGATCCCCAATCTCGCGACCTCGAGCGTGTGCCGCATCGCGGTCGCCGGGTTGGTCCGGACCCTGGCCCGCGAGCTCGGGCCGAAGGGAATCCGGGTGAATGGGATCCTTCCCGGCTACATCCGCACCTCTCGAGTCGACGAGGTCGCCGAGGACGCGGCTCGTCGACGCGGCATCGCGCCCGCCGAAGTGATCCGGGGAATCGAGCACGACATCCCGCTCGGACGGATCGGGACGACCGAGGAGCTCGCGCGAGCGGTCGTGTTCCTGGCGAGCGAGATGTCGAGCTACGTGTCGGGGGCCATGTTACCCGTCGACGGCGGACTCCTGCGGTCCACCGGATGAGCAAGCCTACGCTCGGTCGGGTCGCACCGTTTCGTGCAGGAACTCTTCGCGCCTCGGCGTGAACACGTCCAGCACGATCGTCGGGGTCTTCGCGTCCGCCCGGAGCTCGTGGGCCACCCCGCCCGGGATCGTGTACGAGGACCCGACCTTCAGGGTCCACGTCTCGGACCCTACCTCGAAAAGCCCCCCGCCCTGAAGGACCGTACCGGACTGGACGTGCGGGTGGGTGTGCTTCGCGAACGTGCTGCCGGGCGCGATCCGGTAGAGGACCATCATGACCGTGCTGTCGTGCGCCAGGATCCGGCGCTGGACTCCGGGTTGGATCTCGTGCCAGGCCTCGGGCTTGTCGTCCCACAACGGCATGGGCCTCCCACACCGGGGGCGCTATTTCTGCGTGCCGGCCGCGCGGCTCACCGGAGCGCCTGCCGGAGGTCCTCGACGAGGTCGTCCGCGTCTTCCACTCCGACGCTGAACCGGAGCAACCCGTCGGTGATTCCCTGCTTCGCCCGGAGCTCCTTTGGCACGGAACGGTGGGTCATCAGCGCGGGGACGTTCACGAGCGACTCCACCCCGCCCAGACTTTCGGCCAGTGTAAACACCTTCAGGCGGCGGACCACCCGGCGGGCGGCCGGAAGCCCACCCCGGATCTCCGCGGAGACCATGCCTCCGAAGTCGTCCATCTGCCGCCGGGCGACCGCATGACCCGGATGACGGGGGAGCCCCGGGTGCAACGTGCGCGCGACACGCGGATGGGTCGAAAGGAACGACGCGACGCGGCGAGCGTTCGTGCAGTGGGCGCGCACCCGGAGTCCCATCGTGTGGATCCCGCGCAGGACGAGGAAACACTCGAGGGGGCCGGGTACGCCCCCCTGCGTGTTCTGGTACCAGCGATACTTTTCGAGGAGCCCTTTCGAGCGG
The DNA here is from genome assembly GCA_035504595.1 of Thermoplasmata archaeon. Taxonomy (GTDB): domain Archaea; phylum Thermoplasmatota; class Thermoplasmata; order Lutacidiplasmatales; family UBA184; genus Lutacidiplasma. The sequence goes on from DATJRQ010000004.1 coordinate 70,039, forward strand.
AACACGAGCGCTCCCCCGATGAGGTCGCTGTGACCCCCGAGGTACTTCGTCGTGGAGTGGACGACCACGTCCGCACCGAACTCCAGGGGCCGCTGCAGCACCGGCGAGGCGAAGGTGTTGTCCACCGCGACCCGAGTTCGGCGAGCTCGCGCCACGTCGATCGCCCCGCGGAGGTCGGTGACCTTCAGGAGCGGATTGGTCGGCGTCTCGAGGTACAGCAGGTCCGTGCGCGGCCCGGTCGTCAGCGCCCGACGCACGTTCGCGAGGTCGGAGGTATCGATGAATTCGACATGAACGCCGTGCGTCCGTGCCACTTGCAGCAGCCGCCACGTCCCCGCGTAGAGGTCGTCACCGGCCACGATCCGGCTCCCGCTCGGATACGCCATCAACAACGCGGAGGTCGCGGCGAGCCCCGATCCGAAGGCGAGCGCGCCCGCGCCGCCCTCGAGCCGCCCGAGCACACGCTCGAGCACCGCTCGGGTCGGGTTTCCCGTTCGGGAGTAGACGAACCCTTTCGCGACCCCGGGGGCCGACTCCGCGTACGTGGAGGTGAGGTACACCGGGACATTCACGGCGCCGGTCAGCGGGTCCGGTTCCTGCCCGTCGTGGATGAGCCGCGTGTCCCAGTTCATCGGCCGCCCGACCGACTACACGGCGGCGGGCTTCAAGGATTCGGCGGTTCCCGGTCGGACGTTGAGCGGCCGGCGTGCTGACGATACCATATTAATAGCACGAAGAAATCCGCGTGACAACCCCTAGCTCGGGTCCGGGCCGCGGGCGAGGTGCGGGAGAATCAACGTGGCGCCTGCAACGGAGACGGAATCGGCGGGAACCGTGGTGAATGTGCCCGGGACGCAAGTGGCGCACGAGGCGTCGAGCCCGGACGTTTACGTTCGGCAGTCCTCTGGTCTCGTTCGCACCGTCAGCGCCCGCACCGCCCTCCTCGCGAATCTCGTGGGAATGGGCATCATTGTCAATTTTTTCTGGATCACCGAGGCGTCCGCGTTCTACCCGAACGCGAACCTCATCACGACGGTCGCCATCGGGGTCACGATCAACGTCGCGGTCGGATACGTCTACTGGATGCTGGCGAGCGCGATGCCGCGGTCGGGCGGGGACTACATCTTCGTCGGGCGAATCTTCCACCCGTCGATCGGCCTCGGCGTTAACCTGCTCTTCTCGGTCGTCTTCGTTACCTGGGCGGGGCTGTTCTCGTTCTTTACCGCCTACTATGCCATCCCCACGATGTTGTCGGCCTACTCGTACGCGGGTGGGGGAAGCGGCGCCCTCACCACCGCGACGACCCTCTGGTCGAGCACGAACGACGCCTTCATCGTCGGATTCGTCGTGCTCCTCATCGTCATTCTCGTAAGCCTGCTCCCGACGAAATGGATCTTCCGAGTTTCGGTCGGACTGTTCGTTGGCTCGGCAATCGTATTCGCGATCATGATCGGCATTTTGATCGCCACCCCTCAGTCGGCGTTCGTAGCGGACTTCAATGCGCACCCGGTCTACGGAAGCAGCTACTCGAGCCTGGTCGACGCCGTGCCGATCACCGCGACGGGAACCTTCCTCGGCGTTGTCTACACGATGCTGAGCTTCATCGGTTACGCGAACAGCTCCTACTACGGCGGTGAGATCCGGGGCAACCCGACGCGGACGCAAGGGCTCGCCATCTTCGGCGCGCCGATCATCTTCGCGATCCTGATCGCCGCCCTGTACGCTGCCTCCTACTACACCTTCGGGCGGGGCTTCCTGATCGGGATCAGCTCGAGCTACTTCGGAGCGCCGGCGCCGTACTGGCCGGGGCCACTGTTCCTCGCTGCGGCGATCGTCCGGGTTCCGATCCTCGCGGCGTTCCTTTCGTTCGGTCTCGTCCTGACGTTCTTTGGGTTCGCGTTGATTTACTTCATCCTTCCGACCCGGAACCTGTTCGCCTGGTCGTTCGACCGGATTTTCCCGACCTTCCTTACCCGAGTGACCAAGAACGGAGTCCCGTACGTGGCGGTCCTCGTCCTGGGTTTCTTCTCGATGGTCGCGCTCTGGATCCAGACGTACTACCCGACCTACTTCGACTACGCGACGCTCGGGTACTCGAATTTCGGGTTCTGGTTCGCCGTCGGTATCGTTTGTCTCGCCGGCGCGCTCTTCCCGTTCCTCCGGAAGCGACAGTACTCGCAAGCCCCGGCCATCGTCCGGGCCCGGATCGGTCCCGTGCCGATCCTCTCGATCGTCGGGTTTGCGGCAACCGGGGCCTCCTGGTTCGTCAGCTACGCCGCCTCGACCGGAAACTACCTCGGCATTACGAGCGGTTACAGTCTGAACGAGCTGCTGTTCCTGCCCGTCGTGTTCGTGATTGGGATCGTGATCTACTTCGTCTCGTACGCGATCCAGAGGGCGCGCGGGGTCCCCGTCGACCTCATCAACAAGGAGCTGCCGCCGGACTGAGACCGGAGCCGACCACCCCCCTTAAGGGGAGTTTCCGCCCTCGCTCCCTCCCGTGTCCCACAGCGTGGAACTGACCATCGACCCGCTGCGCGGGGAGAAGCTTTCGATCGATCTCCCGCCCGAGTTTCGCACCCCCGTGCCCCGAGCTCGGAGCGAGCTCGGGCTGCCGGAGTGGGTGGACACGAGCGACCCGATGGTCGCCCGGGCGATCGCGTTGCTCGCGGCGGCCCGACGGCACGCGCCCGACCTCCACCTTGCGCTGCTCGGAGGCGCAGCCCACCGGTTCCGCTGCATTGCCAGCAACCGACCGGACCTGGGCCTTCGGCGGGATCTCCACGACCTCGACCTCGCGTGTCTCCACAAGGAGCTCTCGAAGGTCCGCGCGTTCCTCCAGACCGTCCGGACCCAGGAGGGGAGCGGCCTCCAGTTCTTCGAGACGAACGGCGACAAGATCTTCAACGCGATGGGCGAGGGACGGCGACTCCGGTACCACTTCGTGGCGGAGCAGACCGACGCGGGAGTTCGACTCGCCACGCTCGACCTGCTCGCGGACGAGTTCCGTTTTTGCCATCGGTTCGACCTTCGACCCGATGTCACCTCGGCCACCTCGCAAGGCGGTACACTCACTCCCACCCTGCTCCTCCTCACGAAGCTCCAGTACGTCCAGAGGATCCCCGGTGCGGACCGAGAGCGGGTCACGCCCGACCGGATACTCGAGCCGTTCGGCCGTCACGACCTGATCATCGGCCCCGAATCGAAGGATGTCAAGGACGTGATCGCGCTCCTCATCGACCTCCCGATCGCGGAGACGCCGGACGGAATCTCCCCCAGCCGGATCGAGGCTCTCGCCGGGACGGATTGGGGTCTCTGGCACACCCTCTCGTTGAACGTCGAGATGATCGAACGGTCTCCGATCCTGGCGGGATTGCCGGCCGGACCCCGAGTCCAAGTGCGCAGCCGGCTCACGGGCCTGTCGTCGCTGCTGGCCTCCCTGCACCCGAAGCGCCGACTGGGTTTTCTCGGGGGGATGTGGTTCGAAGAGGTCGATGCGGTTCCCGCGGCGGATACGACGATCCGCGCCGGATGAACTTGTCGCTCAGCCCTCGGTGAGCACCGCGGACGTCACCGCGGTACCGTTCAAGTCGACGATCGCCCCGAGCAGCTTCCCTTCGGAGTAGGCGCTCCCACAGTTCACCGCGAGCGTCCGCCCGAAACTGGTCCGGCCCCGGGACTCGTGAATGTGACCGTGCAGACCCAAGAGGGGCTGGTGTTTCTCGAGCGCCCCCCGAACGGCGGTGCTCCCCACGTGGGCCAGTTCCGGCTCGCCGCCGGCGGTCATCACCTTGGTCAGTTTTGCATCGAGGCGCGGCGCGATGTCGAGCGGGGTGTTGTACGGGGGAACGTGGAAGTTGAAGATCGCGGACTCCGGGTGCTCCAGCCGTTCGGCGAGCGCATCGACCCGACGAGTGATCTCCTCCTCGGGCAGCTCGCGGTGCGTCTTCCACGGGGTGGGGTTGCTGTAGGCGAGCGTCACGACCTCACGTCCGTCATCGAGGTGGAGGATGGACGGGTCGGTCAGCTCCGCGACGGGGTCGGCGTCGATGACCGGCTCCATCGAGGTGAAGTCGTCGTTCCCCAGCCCGATCAGGAGTCGGGAGGCGTCCGCGTCGAGCCGTTCGCGGGCCCAGTCCAGCCAGAGTTTGAGCTCGGCGACCGAGCACTCCTCGAACTTTCGGTCCAGCGCGCCGGGGGTCTGGAGCAGCTCCTGCCACTCCGAGGGGGTGGTCCGGTACGGGAGGGTGGCCTCGTTCCGCATCGCCGCCTCGAGCGCCCGGAGCTCCTCGTCGGAGCTCGCGGTCCGCCGCTTCCCCTCGACCGTGGCGACCCAGCCCCCGTTCGACTCCACGATCGGGGTCAGGGTCTTCGCGGCGATGTCGCCTCCGACGAGAAGGACATCCGCGCGGTACACTTTCGCGGCATTGATGAACTTCCGCCAGCAGACCGCCGAGCCGTGAAGGTCCGCGACGAAGAAGATCCGCGTCGATTTCGCCAAAGAGAACCCACTCACCGGAAGAGACGGGAAACTCACAAAAGAGTGCCGGTCGGGAGCGGATAGAAATCCACGGCCCCGGGGGGAGGAGCGCCCTCCGGGGTGCGGGAAAGGGTTCGCGTGGGGGGCTGACGAGTCGCCTAGTCCTCGCCGAAGTCGCCGCCGCCCATCCCGCCCATGCCCCCCATGCCGCCCATACCGCCGCCGGGTCCACCGGGGCCGCCGCTGGGGGCCGGGCTCGACTTGGACGCGATGACGTCGTCGATCCGGAGGATCATGACGGCCGCATCCGTGGCGCTCTCGATCGCCTGGCGTCCGACGCGGATCGGCTCGATGACATGCTGGTTCGCCATGTCGTCGACCTTCCCTGCGAGGACGTTGACGCCGTAGGACTTGTGGCCGCCCTTGTGTGCCTTGCGCAGCTCGATCAGGATGTCGATCGGGTCGAGGCCCGCATTCTCCGCGAGCGTGCGGGGGATCGTCTCGAGGGCCTCCGCGAAGCTCTCGAACGCGATCTGCTCGCGTCCGCCGATCTTCGCCGCCTCGTCCCGGAGCTGCATCGCGAGCTCGCCCGCGGTCGCGCCGCCGCCGAAGACGTACCGTCCGTCCTCGACCGCCACCGCGACCACGTTGAGCGCATCATCGAGCGACCGCTCGATCTCGTCGAGCACGTGCTCGGTGCCGCCGCGGATCAGGATCGAGACCGCGCGGGCCTTCTTCGCGCCCGTGACGAAGGTCAGTGCGTCCTCGCCGATCTTGCGCTCCTCAACGAGTCCCGCCGTACCGACGTCTTGCGGAGTGAGTTCGCTGACCTTCGATACGATGTTCGCCCCGGTCGCCTTCGCGAGCTTCTCCATGTCGGACTTCTTGACACGGCGGACCGCGTAGATGCCGTCCTTCGCAAGGTAGTGCTGGGCGAGGTCGTCGATCCCCTTCTGGCAAAGGACCACGTTCGCGCCGGACTTCTTGACCTGCTCGACCATCCGCTTCAGCATGTTCTCCTCCTCCTGGAGGAACGCGTTCAGCTGGTTCGGATCGTTGATCTCGATCTTCGCGTCAATCTCGGTCTTCTTGATCTCGAGTGCGGCGTCCAGGAGCGCGATCTTCGGGTTCTCGATGCGCGACGGCATTCCCGAGTGGACCTTCTCCTTGTCGACGATGACGCCCTCGATGAGGGAGGTGTCGGAGATCTGGCCGCCCTGCTTCTTGACGATCTGGATGTTGTCGAGGTCGACGTAGTGGCCCTCGCCCTTCTTCTCGGCGACGGCGCTGACCGCCTTCACCGCGATCTCGCCGAGCGCGTCCCGGTTGAACGAGACCGACTTCGACGCCATCGACGTGACGGCGATCTGGAGGAGCGTCTCGTGGTCGCTCGGGGTAAGCGGGTGGCTGATCTGCTGGAGGATCTGCAGCGCCTTCGAGGACGCCAGACGGTATCCCTGGGAGATGATCGTGGGGTGGATGTTCTGCTCGATGAGCGTCTCGGCGCGCTTGAGAAGCTCGCCGGTGAGCACGACCGCGGTGGTCGTTCCATCGCCCGCTTCCTGGTCCTGCGTCTTGGCGACCTCGACCAGCATCTTCGCGGCCGGGTGCTCGACGTCCATTTCCTTCAGGATCGTGACGCCGTCGTTCGTGACGACCACGTCGCCCATCGAGTCGACCAGCATCTTGTCCAGTCCGCGGGGTCCGAGGGTGGACCGGACCGCGTCCGCGATCGCCTTCGCGGCCTGGATGTTGTTGTTGAGCGCTCCGCGTCCCTTCTCTCGCTTCGTCCCTTCTCGCAGCACCAGAATCGGCGTGTTTCCTGCCATCATGTTCGTTGTCACTCGAGATTACTCTCGACTGTCAGGTTCAGTGAGTAAGCCCTTCTATTTAAACATGGCTGGGCGGCATTTAGGTCGAACGGCCGCACCGAGGGCCGCCGGTCCAGGGGAGATCCCGTTCCACGGCCGGAACGCCGACCCGAGGGCACCCCCGAGCGGGGCCGTCGCGAAGGCGTCCCCGCGACCCGCGGCCGTGCCGCTCGACCCCAACGCGCCGGCCGGGGACGAGGGCACCGTGACTCCCGGCGAGGGACTCGGTCGGTGATCCCACCGGTCACCGCGCAGGCCGCTTCCGGCCGATTGATATCACCCAGGCCGCTCGGGACCGAGAGTGGACGCGCCAGTGCCGGAGCCGACGAATTCGTACGGTCGGCTGTTCCGCAACCGGAACTTTCTCCGAGTGTTCTCGGCCGGGCTCGGGTCGGTCGCCGGTTCTTCGATCGCCGGCGTCTGTCTCGTCTGGATCGTCGCGATCGACACGGGCTCGGCGCTCGACGTAGCGTTCCTCGCCGCCGCGAATCTGGTCGCGGCGATCGTCTTCAGTACGCTCGGAGGTACTTTCGTCGATCGGTACGACCGGCGCCGGTTGATGATCCTCTCCGATGTCGTCCGAGCGGCCACGCTCGGGATCGTGGTGGTCGACCTCGCGCGCTTCGGACTGAACCTCCCCCTGCTGCTCGGTGCGAACGCGATCATCGGCGCGTTCACGGTCGTGTTCAACCCCGCGGAGCAGGCGATCGTGCCGTCGCTCGTGCCGCCGGCGGACGTGGCCGATGCGAACGGCCTGGTCCGGTCCAGCCGGTCGAGCCTCCAGTTCGTCGGGGTCGCGGTCGGCGGGATCCTGATCGTGACGGTGGGACCGGTGTGGGGGGTGGGCGTCAACGCGCTCACCTTCGCGCTCTCCGCCGCCCTGCTGACCGGGTTGCGAGTGCGCTCGCACCTTCCGGACTCGGGACCGAGCTCGGCGGCGCGGCCCGGCTACTGGTCCGATATGCGGCGCGGATTCGAGTGGCTGTGGCAGGCACAGGGATTTTTCCAGCTGACGATGTCGGCGATGTTCTTCAACTTCTCCTCGACCCTGATCGGTACGTTCCTCGTGTTCTACGCCACCCTGGTGCTCCACGGGTCCGCGGCCGTCTTCGCGGCGTTGCTGGCCGCCGAGGTTGCCGGCACGGCCATCGGGGCGCTCCTGGTCGGCCGCGTCGGAGCGGTCCGGTACGCGGGCAAGGCGTGGGTGGTTCCGTATGGGGTCGTTTCGGGGGCGGTGGCGCTCCTTCTGCCGCTCGTCGTGTACGCACCGGTGGACATCGCCGCGCTCTTCGTCCTCGGCGTCCTGGGAGGATTCGCCGGCACCGCATGGCTCACCGCCGCGCAGCTCCTCGTGCCAACGGAGATGCAGGGCCGCTACTTTGGGATCGACTCGCTCGGCAGTGTCGCGATCCTCCCCGCGGCCCAGATCGGCGGCGCGCTCCTCATCGACGCCGTCGCGACGCGCGAGACGTATCTGATCGCGGCGGTCCTGTGGATGGTCGCGGGAGTCGCGTTCCTCTTCGCTCCCGCGATGTGGCGGCTGGGGGTGCCGCCCTCGGACCCTAGTTCCCGTACCGGCGCCGACGCAGCTGGAACGCCCGGATCGCTCGAAGGAACTCGACCCGGGTGAGTCCCGGCCACATCACATCCGAAAAGTACAGCTCGCTGTACGCCGACTGCCAGAGCAGGAAGTTCGAGATCCGTTCCTCCCCGCTCGTCCGGAAGATGAGGTCGGGGTCGGGGAGGTCCCGAGTGTAGAGGTGGCGGGCAACCGCCTCCGAGTCGATCGAGTCCGGGTCGAGCCCGCGGTCCCGCACCTCGCGGGCGAGCGCACGGATCGCTTGTACGATCTCGTCGCGGCCCCCGTAGGCCAGCGCAACGTTGTACTGGTAGGCCGAGTAGCTCGCGGTCGCTGACTCGGCGATCTGGATCGCCTCCTGGACCCGTTTCGGCAGCGCCGCCCGGTTCCCGATCACCCGGACCCGGATCTGGTGGCGGTGCACCCGCTCGTCCACCGCAATGTCGCGGAGCGCCTGGTCGAAGAGCCCCATCAGCCCCTCGAGCTCCTCCGGCGAGCGACTGAAGTTCTCGGTCGAGAGGGCGTACACGGTCAGGATGCGGATCTTCAGGTCGAGGCACCAGTTCAGGAGCTCTTCCAGGGTGTCGCGTCCCGCGGCGTGCCCATCCTTCACGCCCATGCCGTGCTCGCCGGCGAACCGACGGTTGCCATCCATGATAATCGCGAGGTGGTTGGGCACCGGTTCCGCGCGCACGAGCTCCGCGAGCCGCTTCTCCGTAAGGTCCCGTAGGGCGTCGCCGACGATGTGGGACAGGTAGGGGGACGGCGGCTCCTTGGTCCCCTTCTTCGCGTCGGCCACGATGGAGAGAGGGCGCGCTCGGGATAAGTCGTGGGGGGGTGGCCGCCGCGGGAAGCGGCCACACCGAGGTCGGGAGGCGCCCTGGTCGGGAGTTCCGGGCGAAGGGGTCGGGCCCCTCCGCGCCTTCGAACCCGAGTCGCAGGCTCGACAGACCTACATCCTAGACCGCTAGACTACCAGGGCAACCCCGCGGGGCTAACCGTTCTCTGCTATGAACCTTGCCGGACCGGTTCGCGCGCCGGCGCGCCCGCGCCGGCACGCGCGCGTTCGACCGGTGCAGCGCGAACCCCTCGTGCGAGTGGAAGCCGCGATTTATCTAGAACCGGAGCAGACCAGAGGTCCGCGAATCGGGTGCGAACATGACGGCGGCAATGAGTTGGTTCGTAACGGTGTTGGCGGCGCTCGCCCTCGTGCTGGTCCTGAACCAGATGGGGCTCGACGTGATGGCGACGATCGGGTCGGCCCTCCATGGGGCGATCCACTTCCTCAGTCAACCGCTCGACGCGCTGTAGGCCCGGAGGCGAGGAGCCGGGCGATCCCCTTCGGGGGGACGACGCCCAACGGCGTGACGAAGGCGGTGACGTACTTCGCGGGCGTCACATCGAACGCTGGGTTGCGGGCGTGGCTGCTCGCGGGCGCTGTTCGGCGTCCGGCGTACTCGAGGACCTCGGCCTCCGCGCGTTCCTCGACCGGAATGGTTCCCCCGCGCGCTTGGTGCGGGTCGAACGTGCTCCACGGGGCCGCGACGTAGAACGGGACTCCGTTCTCGTGCGCGAGCACGGCCTTCTCGTACGTTCCGATCTTGTTCGCAAAGTCGCCGTTACGGGCGATCCGGTCCGCTCCGACGATCACCGCGTCGACCTGACCGGTCCGGAAGAAGTGCCCCGCGGCATTATCAGCGATCACCGCGTGCGGGATGTGTTCCTTCGCGAGCTCCCACGCCGTCAGACGGGCTCCCTGGAGTAGCGGGCGAGTTTCGTCGACCCAGACGAACAGCTGTGTCCCGCGGTCGTGCGCGACGCGGATCGGCGCGAGCGCCGTGCCCCATTCCACGGTCGCGAGCGCGCCGGCGTTGCAGTGCGTAAGAACGCGGTGGGTTTTCCGGAACAGGGGGGCACCGGCCGTGCCGATCGCGTGGCACTCGCCGACGACCCGCTCCCGATAGGCGTTCGCGGCCGCGAGCGGGTCGGCCCCGGAAGCCCACGCGGCGCGGACCGCTTCGATCCCGACGAACAGGTCGTACGCCGTGGGTCGAGTGCTCCCGAGCTCCTTCGCGGCCGAAGCAGGGGTGTACGTGCCCTCGTTCGCGCCGAGGACCATCCCGTACGCGGCCGCGACCCCGATCGAGGGGGCACCCCGCACCGCCATCGTCCGGATCGCATCCGCGGTCGCGCGCAGGGTTCGCAGCCGCAGGGTGACGGTCCTGCCGGGGAGGGCGCGCTGGTCCAGGAGGTAGAGCGACGTGCCGCGAAACCAGAGCGCGCGCACCGGCATCGAATACCTCAGGCGTCGAACGTGTGGAGGAGGTCGAGCCAATCGGGCGACACGACGCGGGTCGTGCCGATCGCCTCGTCGAGCGGGATCCCCTTCACGATCGGCCCCCGCAGGACGGCGACCTCGCCGTACTTACCCGCGATCGCGAGGTCGACCGCGCCCGCTCCGAGGCGCGTTGCGAGGATCCGGTCAAACAGGTCCGGGGCCCCACCGCGCTGGATGTGCCCGATCTGAGCGCTCCGGGTCTCGATACCGGTGGCCTCCTGGATACGACGGGCGAGCTCCGCTCCGACCCCGCGCTCCCGGAGGAGCTCGTGGCCGAACTCATCCTTCGCTCCCGTCGACCCTTTCGCGGCCCCGAGGTCCATCCCCTCGCTCGTGACCACGAGGGCGTACCCGCGCGCCGCGACGGCGTTCTGAACGAGTCGGAGGAGGACCGGCTCGGAGAACGGCTCTTCGGGGACCAGCGTCGCATCGGCGCCGCCGGCGAGGCCGGTGCCGAGCGCGACCCATCCGGCGTTCCGTCCCATCACCTCGAGCACGATCGCCCGGTGATGGCTCATCGCGGTGTCCCGCAGACGTTCGAGCGCGTCGACCGCGACCGCGGTCGCCGAGTGGAACCCGAATGTCCAATCCGTCCCCGCGACATCGTTGTCCATCGTCTTCGGTACGCCGACGACATGGCCGTTCCGCCGGTGCAGCTCCCGGGCGGCCGTGAGGGTATCGTCGCCCCCGATCGCGACGAGGGCATCGATCTTGTGGGCCGCCAGGTTCGTGAGCACCTTCGCCGCATCGGACTCCTTCGCGAACGGGTTCGTGCGGGAGCTGCCGAGGACCGTTCCTCCGCGGTTCAGGATGTCGTGGACCGCCGGGACGTCCAGCGGCCGCGTCAGATTGTCCCGCAGGCCCTTCCAGCCGTCCAGGAATCCGAGCGTCGTGTGCCCCCGCTGCGCCGCCCGCATTACGACGGCGCGGATCGCCGCGTTGAGGCCGGGACAGTCCCCGCCGCCGGTGAGCACCCCGAATCTCACGCCGAGACCTCGAGATACTCCCGGGGAGCCGTGGTGAGGAACTCGTATCCGGACTTCGTGACGACCACGTCATCCTCGATGCGAACGCCACCGTGGCCCGGCAGGTAGATCCCAGGTTCGACCGTGATCGCCATGCCGACCTCGAGGGGGTCCTCGACGTTCGGGCCGTAGCCCCAGCCGTCGTGGACGACGAGCCCGATCGAGTGGCCGACGCCGTGGGTGAGCCTCCCTTTCCAGGGAGACGCGTCGATCACGTTGGCCGCCGCCAGGTGCACCTCCTTCGCCGCGACGCCGGGCCGGATCGTCCCCAGGGCCGCGTTCTGCGCCTCGAGGACGGTCTCGTGGACCTTTTTCATTTCGTCATCGCGCCGGCCGAAGTGGAACGAGCGCGTGATGTCGCTCGCGTACCGTCGGTAGTACGCACCGAAGTCGCAGACGATCGAGTCGCCCGCCTTCAACTTCGTCTCGGCCGGAGCGTAGTGGGGTTCCGCACTGTGGGGACCGAACGCGACGATCGTCGCGAACGAACGCCCGCTCGCACCGGCGCGACCCATGTGATAGTCGATCTCGGCGCCGAGCTCGAGCTCGGACATGCCGGCCTTGAGGAGTCCGGGGATCTCGCGCCCGACCTTGGAGCCGATCTCGGCGGCGCGGCGGAGCAGCTCGACCTCGTTCGGGTCCTTCGTGACGCGAGCCCGTCGGATCGCGTTCGAGGTGTCGACCCACGTCGCATCCTTGATCTGGTCGTCGAGACGGAGGAACCATTCGTGGGTGAGCTCGCGGAAGTTGAGTCCCAGCTTCGACTTCGTGCCGAGGAGCTTGCGCACCTCGCCCGCGATCTCCTCGCGGCCCGCCACGTGGACCTTCACGTGCGGGTCTTTTTTCGCGGCAACCTGCGCGGTCTCCGCCTCGAGCGGGGAGCTCCAGACGTCGAGCTCGCCGTCCGGGTGGGCGACCGCGATCGAGCCTTCGAACAGCCCCGCGGGGACGTCGAAGACGTAGAAGAAGGTCTGGTCGAGATGGGGGTCGATCGCGTTGGCCAGCACGATCGCGTCGGGCTTTGGGTCGAGCTGAGCGAAGATCTTCTGGATGCGCGGCTTCATGGCGCCGGCCGCACCGAGCCGGGGGTTTCAACCTTTGCGGGATGCGCTCGGAGGTCCTTCCACGAGAGGCGGGGCTCGCGAGCCGCGAGCACCTCATCGATCCGCCCGACCGCGAGGTTGCGCGGGGCGGCATGAAGGTTCTCCGGCGAGTCGGTGACCGCGCGCTCGAACGCCGCAATGTACCCGTCGAGCTCGCGCTTCGACTCGGTCTCCGGGAGCTCGATCATCAGCGCCTCCTCGACGAGCGACGGGAAGTAGACGGTCGGGGCGTGTACCCCTTCGTCCAGAAGTCGCTTCGCGAGGTCGAGCGTCCGCACGCCCTTGGCCTTCAGAGGGACGCCGGAGAGGAGGAACTCGTGCTTCACGAGGGTCCGGAACGGCCGGGGCAGATACTTCCCCATCTTCAGGCCGAGATAGTTCGAGTTCAGCACCGCGCGACGGGAGACGTGGTTCAGCCCCTCCTCGCCGTGCGTGAGCGCGAAGACGAACGCGCGGAGGTCCAGGCCGAAGTTCCCGTACGCCGTCTTGATCTTGCCGATCGATTTCGGCCGGTCGTAGTCGAACCGGAACTTCCGTCCGCTCTTCACGACCCGCGGAACGGGCAGGTAGGGGCCGAGCTTCTCCCCCGCGGCAAGGACGCCGGCCCCCGGTCCCCCCCCGCCGTGGGGGGTCGCGAACGTCTTGTGAAGATTGAGATGCGCGACGTCGAACCCCATTCGGCCCGGGTGGGTGACCCCGAGGATCGCGTTCAGGTTCGCCCCGTCGTAGTAGAGCGTCCCGCCGGCCCCGTGCACGATCTCGGCGATCTCGAGGATGTCGCTCTCGAAGAGCCCCGCGGTGTTCGGGTTCGTGAGCATGAAGCAGGCGGTCTTGTCGCTGACCGCGCCCCGGAGCGCAGCGAGGTCAACGCATCCCTCCTTCGACGGGATCTCGCGCGTGGAGAAGCCGGCCATCATCGCCGAGGCCGGGTTGGTCCCGTGGGCGGTGTCGGGCAGCAGCACCTCGGTTCGCTGGTCGAGCTCGCCGCGGTCCCGGAAGTAGGCGCGAACCATGAGGAGAGCGGCCCACTCCCCGTGCGCCCCGGCCCCGGGTTGCAGTGAGACCTCGGAGAGTCCCGTGACGCGCGCGAGGATCTTCTCCAGCCGCCAGATCACTTCGAGGGCCCCCTGCGCGGTCGCCTCGGGTTGGTACGGATGGAGGTCGGCCGCGCCCGGACGCCGGGCGAGGAGCTCGGAAACCTTCGGATTGTACTTCATCGTGCACGACCCAAGGGCGTACGGCACGGTGTCGATCCCGAAGTTCATCTGCGACAGCCGAGTGTAATGGCGGACCACCTCGAGTTCGCCGAGTTCGGGCCATCGAACCGCTTCTTTGCGACGCATCCGATCGGGGATGCCGGGGACCTCGGGCGGTGCCTCACCCGCGGGAGGTGGGGCGAGGTCCCAGACGTCGGGTTCGTCCCAGCGGGCTTGGCGGAACGTCATGCCGACCTCCCCACAGCTTCGATCGCCGCGCGAGCGGCCCGGGCGTACTTTTCGATCTCCTTGGCCCCGATCGCATCGGACGGCGCGACGAGGAGCCGCTCCGGGGCCGGGGGCGACCCCGGACGCGGGTCGGCGAGGGCGTGGCCCCCGAGCACCTTGCGACGGCGGAGTCGGTCGAGGAACTCCGCGGCCGTGCCGCGCCCGAGCTCGACCGTGAACTCTCCGAGATAGGGCGCGTCGAACCGCGGCGCCTGCAGGCCGTCGATCCCGCCCAGCGCGCTCGCCAGCGTGCGGGCCTTCTCGGCGAGCGACCGCTGGAGATCCGCGAGACCGCGAGGTCCGACGGTGGTGGCGTAGACCACGAAGGCGAGAGCGATGAGCGACTGGTTGGTGCAAATGTTCGAGGTCGCCCGGGAGCGGCGGATGTGCTGCTCCCGGGTCTGCAACGTGAGGGCGTACGCGCGACGCCCGTCCAGGTCGTGTGACGCTCCGACGATCCGTCCGGGCGCGGCCCGAACGTTCTCCTCGCGGCACGCGAACAGCCCGAGGAGGGGCCCGCCAAAGGACGGGGAGACGCCGAACCCCTGACCCTCGCCGACGACCACGTCCGCGCCGTACCGACCCGGAGCCTCGAGGACCGACAGCGAGAGGGGGTCCGCGCTAACGACGAGCGGGATCGTCCCGAGTATTCCCTTCAACTCGGCGACGCCCTCATCGATGTGCCCGAATCCGTTCGGCACGTCCGCCAGCATGCCGAAGACGTCGCCGCTCGCGACCGCTTTTCGCACCGCTTCCAGGTCGAGCCGCCCGGTGCGGTCGTCGTACGGGACCTCCTGGACCTCCAACTGGGGGCCGCTCGCGTAGTTGAGAAGGACGCTCTTCTCCTCCCACGGAAGGCTTGCGGGGATGAGGAAGCGACGTCCCTCGTGGATCCGACGGCAGAACAACACCGCCTCACCGGTCGCGGTCGCCCCGTCGTAAAGGGAGGCGTTCGCCACATCGAGCCCCGTAAGCTCGACCCAGAGGCTCTGGAATTCGAAGAGGACCCGCAGCATCCCCTGGCTCGCCTCGGGCTGGTAGGGGGTGTACGATGTGTAGAACTCGCTGCGCGAGACGATCGCATCCACCGCCGCGGGCGAGTAGCGCGAACTGATCCGTCCCCCGAGAAAGTTGGCGAATCGGGACAACGGCTTGTTCCGCTCCAGGATCTGGTCGACGGCTCGGACGACCTCGCGTTCCTCGTGGCCGGGTCCGACCCCCAGGCGACCGATGCGCGCCTTCTTCGGAACGTCCGTGAACAGTTGTTCGACCGAGGAGATCCCCAGCGCCTCCAGCAGCGCGGCCTCTTCCCCGGGTTCGTTCGGAATCCAGCGAGGCACGAGTCGTCCCCGAAGGGCGAGCGAGCGGAGCCGCGGATAAATCCCTTCGGATGGTCGTCGGGACTCACTCGCCCCCCCCCGCGGGCAGGGCGGCAAGCCTAAGCGAGAGGGCCGTGTCGCGCGTCGCGGGAGGGTCGCATGCCGCAGTCTCAGGTTCGAACCGCGCGGTCTCGCGACCGGGCGGCCCACCCGCCGCCGTCCGTCGCCATCCTCGATGCGGCGTTTCATCGGGCCTCGCTCGCAACGCCGCACGGGGATACCAAGGCCGCCCGCGACCGACTGCGCGCGAAACTGAAGATCGTCCGCAGCGCCGCGACAATCGTCCGCCACCTTCGCCTCGAGTCGCGACGATTCGGGAAACCCGGCCTCACCGATTTTGAGGAGGCCCTGGTCGCCGGTGCGTTCGGGGACGGCGTCCTCGACCGGGCCCTCGTGCGCGTGCGGCGCGCCGAAGAGCGGATCCGAGGGCTAGCGCGCGACGCCGAACGCGCAAACGCCCGCGCCTCCGGATCCGAGGAGCTCGGTGACCAGATCCGAGCGTTCTACGGCCGGATATCGAGCTTCGTGCGAGAGGTCGACGGGGACATCGAGAAGCTGCGGGCGATCACCCGGTTCCTCCGCGACCGACCGCGGCTCGACCCTTCCGCGCCGACCCTGGTCGTGGCCGGTTTCCCGAACGTGGGGAAATCGTCGCTGGTGGCGAAGCTCTCGACGGCCCGCCCGAAGATCGCCGATTATCCGTTCACGACGCTCTCGATCGCCGTGGGCCACGCCGACCTCGGGTTCGACCGATTGCAGGTGCTGGATACGCCCGGGGTGCTCGGACGCGCAAATCGCGCGAACCCGGCGGAGGAGGAGGCGACCACGGCGGTGGAGCGCGCGGCCACGGTCGTACTGTTCGTCATCGACCCGACCGGTGCGTCAGGATACTCGCTCGAGGAGCAGGAGGCGCTCCTCGCCCGATGGCATGAGGAGTACCCGAACGTGCCGATCGTCGATGTCGAAACGAAGTCGGACCTGCACGAGCGAGGGACCGATCGCCTGCGCGTCTCCTCGGTCACCGGGAACGGGGTGGACGAGCTGTGGGAGCGTCTCCGGGGGCTGATGCAACCGCGCGGCGAGCTTCCGCCGATGCAGAATGCGGTCGAAGAATTCGACCCTTCCGTGGAACCCGACGTGCCGGCCGCCCCGGACACGCCGCGGGGAAGGCGGCGGCGTCCGACCCGGCGCGAGCGTGGTCCGGATTGACCCGCGGGGCCTAGAGCGCGAAAACCTTGCCGTTGTCCGGCGTCAGCACGTTCAGCCCCTGCGGGAGCGCCTGCTTGAGCAGTTCCCGCCGATCCCCGTGCATGAGCACTACGGTCTCCGCGCGCGTCCGTTCGATGAACCGGACCAGGTCGGAGTGGCCCGCGTGCGCGGAGAAGTCGAACTTCTCGATGTCGCATACCGGTCGGATCGTCATTTCGTCGATCGTGAGCGTCCCCTCGTCCATGAGCTGGCGTCCGTTCGACCCGTCGACCTGGTAGCCGGTGAGGAAGATCGAGTTCCGCGGGTCCCGGTACATCTCTCCGATGTAGAAGAGGACCGGACCGCCGTCGAGCATCCCTCCGGTCGTTACGATGACGTCCGCTTCCCGGATCGCCTTCTTCCGGTCGCCCGGCGCCTCCACGATGTGGACGCGTTCGATCGCCCGGCGGAAGCGGCGAGCGTCGGCGAGATATTCCGGGGCGCTGAGGTAGATCTGGTTGACCTTTCGGGCCATTCCGTCGAGGTAGGTCTCGAACCCGGCCCCATCCAGGGCCATCAGGACCTCCTGCGCTCGACCGACGGCGAAGGCCGGGACGATCACCTTGCCTCCGCGCTCGATCGTTCCCTGTACCCGGGCGCGGAACCGCTTCTCGGTCTCCTTCCGGTCCGGGTGCTCCCGGCCGGCATAGGTGGATTCGATCACGAGCACGTCGCACTCGACCGCTTCGGCGCCGCCCACCAAGTGGGTGCCGACCGTTTGAAGGTCGCCCGTGAACAGCACGTCCTTCGCCCCCTTGTACAACATCATCGAGGCGCCCGGAATGTGGCCCGCGCTCGCCATCTGCACCTCGATTCCCTTGTGCCGGAACGTCGCGTGACGGTCGACGGCGGTGAATCGTGCGCTTGCCGCGTGGATGTCGGACGCGGTGAACGCGGGCAGGTATCCTTCGAGCCGCGCGATCTTGAGAGCGTCGCGGGTGAGCAGGTCGGCGACCGCGATCGTGACCGGGGTCGCGACCAGGCGGGCGCGCGGAAGGCGGCTCAGCACCGGGGTCATCCCCGAGTGGTCCAGGTGGGCGTGCGAAAGGAAGGCGACATCGATGTTCGTCGGGGCGGGCCGG
This sequence comes from Thermoplasmata archaeon, assembly GCA_035504595.1. GTDB lineage: Archaea > Thermoplasmatota > Thermoplasmata > Lutacidiplasmatales > UBA184 > Lutacidiplasma. The sequence continues at coordinate 87,628 of DATJRQ010000004.1, forward strand.
GGGTAGGTCGGGGGGTCGGTCGGGGTCATTCCGTAGTCGAAGAGGAGCGTCCGGCCCTGGTCGCGAACGACCAGGCCGAGCGACCCGATCTCCGAGGCGCCCCCGAGGAACTGGAACTCCATCGACGGGCCCAAGGACCCGTCCAGATAACATCATGCCGGTAGCGGGGGCTCCGGTCGGCGAAGAAGCCGTCATTAATCCGGCCCCTGTCCCCGGCCCGTGCTCGAGTCGCCGCGGGAGCTTGAGACGCTCTACCGGATCAGCGTCGCCGTGCATCGCGCGGTCCGGGACGCCCAGAGCTCCCCCCACCGCGGGGACGTCGTCGCGATGGGCGCCAGCGGAACCCCGACCGAGGAGATGGATCGCCTCGCGGAGTCGGAGATCCTGCGTTTCCTCGACGCGGAGAAGATCCCATGGGACCTGGTCTCGGAGGAGGTCGGTCATGTCGCCCGCGGCGGCGAACGGACCCTCGTGGTCGACCCCATCGACGGGAGCCACAACGCGCTCCGGGGGCAGCCGATCTTCACCGTGTCGCTCGCGCTCGGGCGGACCGACCTCGGTGGGGTCGACGCCGCGCTCGTGCGGGACCTGCACCACGGGACGACCTGGTGGGCGACCCGCGGCGGTGGTGCCTACTGCGACGGCCGGCCGATCCGCACGCGCCGATGGGACCCCCGCACGGAGATGCTGATGGTGAACCTCGGCCGGCACGCGACCGAGCGGGCGACACGGCTTGCGGGAAAGGTTCGCCGCGTGCGCTCGTTCGGCTGCGCATCCCAGGAGATCGTGCTGGTCGCGCAGGGGAGCGCCGACGGCTACTTCTTCGAGAACACCCCCGACGGCCGCAATCTTCGGGCGACGGACATCGCGGCCGCCTACCGCATCCTGCTCGAAGCGGGCGGCGGGATGACCGACGCCGCCGGGGTACCGCTCGAGACGTTCCCCCTGAAACTCGAGCGCCGCACGAGCGTCCTCGCCTGGGGCGACGGCGGTTTCCGCACCGGGGCGCTGGGGGGGTACCTCTGAGGATCGGCGTCACGGCCCATATGGGCAAGCCCAAGGCCGGCGACCTTGCGAGCGAACTGCTCCGGCAAGTGGGCGACCGCGCGGAGGTGATCCTCTCCGACGAGGTCGCCTCCGTGGACCGGGCCCGCCCGCACGCCCCGATCGAGCAGCTTCGCTGCGACGTGCTGGTCGCCATCGGGGGTGACGGGACGTTCCTCCACGCGCTCCGCCGCTCGAACGTCCCGCTCCTCCCCATCAACGCCGGCACGGTCGGGGTCCTCGCCGAGGTGGAGGCGCGCCGCCCCAAGGAGTTCGAAGCGGCGATCGACCGGCTCCTTTCGGGGTTCTACTTCCTCGAGGATCGGATGAAACTCGCCGCCCAGGTCGGTGAACGCCCGCTCGCCGACGCCACGAACGAGTTCGTCGTGCACTCCAGCGCCGTGGCGAAGATGGGTGTTTTCGAGCTGGCGTTCGACGGCCACGTCGCGGGCCGGTTGCGAGCGGACGGATTGATCGTAGCGAGCCCGACCGGGTCGACCGCCTACTCGTTGAGTTCGCGAGGACCGATCGTCGACAGTTCCATTGACGCCCTCGTCGTCACCGCGATCGCGCCGTTCCGGACCGACCCGCGCGCGCTGGTCCTCGAGCCAATGCGGACCGTCCGGCTTCGGCCGGTCGAGGCGTCGCCCGGGGCGGTCGTGGTCGCGGACGGCGAAGAGGAGCACCGGCTCTCGCCGTCCACCCCGGTGACGATCTATCGGTCCCCGCGGCGCGCGGTGCTGGTCCGATTCGGGTCGCGATTCTTCCAGCGGCTCCGGGGAAAGCGGATCCTCCCCTGGTCCGAGGAGTTCGCCGAGGAGGGGCCGACGTTTGCCGATCTTCCGCCCCCAACGTAAGCGACCGCCGGGCGCCGCCAAGCTCGGTGACACGCCGACGGCCATCACGCGACGGGCGCTCGAGAGCGCCCTCGCGAGCGCCCGCTCCTCCTACCCCAACGAGTTCGGCGGGGTGCTGCGCGCCGACCCTCCCGGCGTGATCAGCGAACTCCTGCTGGTTCCCGGAACGACCGCGGGTCGACGCCACGCCAACTTCCAGTTGTGGATGCTCCACGCGGACATCTCGGTCGCCGGGACCGTCCACTCCCACCCTTCGGGCGCCCTCCGGCCGTCGGACGCGGACCTCCGCCTGTTCCGCAGCTGGGGGCGACGCCACCTGATCCTCGGCCACCCGTACACCCCGGGAATGTGGCGCGCCTACGACGGGAACGGGCGCGAGACGACGCTCAAGGTCGTCGAGACACCGCGCGGGGCGTACGATGCGCCGCCGTCGCGGTACGGCGCGACGCCCCCGCGGGTCGCGACCCCTCGAGCGGCGAGCGTCGACGCCGAGTTCCTCGACGACGAAGCGTGAGCCCCGGGCTCACTCGCGGACCGGGATCGTCGGCACCGGCAACCGGTCGGGGTACCGGTTCGGGTCCGCCATTTCGCGTCCCTGACGGACCGCCGGGCTGTAGAGGCCGTTCATTTTCGCGACCCCCTCGAGGAAGTTGATGAACCCGCGGAACGCGCTGCGGTAGAGCCGCGTGTGGTTCCCTTCCCAGTCGAAGAAGTCGTTCAGCAGGCCGCGCGATTGGCGGAGGCCGTGCGTGAGCGCGCGCTTCAGGAGCTCCTCCTGGAGCGGGGAGAGGCGGTCGCGCCGGAACCAGTCCCGAGACTTGAGGTGCCCCAGCGGGACGAAGAACATCGGGACGAGGATCGCCTTGAAGTCCCACAGGTCGTCGATGAGGTCGATCGTCTTGGCGACGTCGTCCTCCGTCTCCTGGGGCAGGCCGACGATGAACGTGCACGCCGGATACACCTTGTTGTCGTTCATCAGGCCGGCGGCCTGGACAACGAGCTCGGGCCACTGGGACGCCTTGAACGGTGCGACCTTGCCCGGCATCGCGGCGGTGATCATCCGGGGCGAGCCGGTCTCCACGCCGACCTCGACGCCCCACCAGTCCTGCTTCTCGTCGAGGAGGACCTCGCCGCACTTCTGGAGGAGCTTCGGTTTCGTCATCAGCGACGCGATCGCCACGTGGCTCCATCCGACCTGCGCGTAGTACTTCTTCGCGAGCTTCAGGAGCGGGATCAGCTTCTCCTCGTGGGGCATGACGTTCGGGCTGCCGTAGAAGTAGACGTCGTCGGAGTGCAGGAGTCCCTTCTTGACCCCGATCTTTGCGTTGACCTTGAGCTCCTCCTCGATCTTGTCGAGGGGGTACCAGCGCGTCGGGCGGGTCGTCACGGAGCAGAACGAGCATCCGCGGCAGCATCCCCGGCCGATCTCGATGAGGCCGTTGACGCTCGGGAACCGGATCGAGGAGATCTGCTCGACCTTGGGCGCCTCCTTCGCGCTCATCACGACGTGCGGGGGCAGGAACTCGTCGTGAAGGGCCTTCTGGACGATCTCGCGCACGAAGATGTCGCTCTCGCCTTCGACGACGGTGTCGATGCCGCCGATCGAGTCGAGGAACTCCTGGATGAACGGAAGCTTCATCCGCGTCGCCGGAGAGAGCTGCCAGGCGCACGGCCCGCCCGCGATGATCTTGAGACCCTGCTTCCGGGCCTCGACGACCGCGGGTTGGCTGAGCATCCGCTTGAAGTTCACCGAGTTGAGCGGCTCCTTTTTCATCACGCCGCCGAACGTCGAGCTGGGCGGGTTGAGGCCGAAGTAGTCGTGGCCCGACACGAGGAGCACCTTCGCCTGGCCCGGCATGTAGCGATCCAGGTAGGACGGGTGGACGATGCGGGCATCGAACCCCGCATCCATGAGCGACGCTTCGATCTTCCGCATCCCATACGGGGCCTGCTGCGGATATCCGTTCTCGTCGACCTTCATGGTCGGGTAGAACATCTTCTGGTACACCGCTTCGGGGAAGACGTAGGCCGGGGTGGTCGTGCCGAACCCCAGGAATTCCTTCCCGTGGTGATTGCTCATCATCGTCCAATCGCAGGTGATCACAACTTCCGGCATGGAGCCTCCCTTGAACGGTAGCCAATTCGGCTGCGTCGGGGACCACCGCCCCCCCTTTTTAGGGTTGCGAAGCGCCGGTCGCGACAGTTCACTGGGTAAACTGCTGGCCCGCGGGAGAGTTCACTCGAAGTCGGCCTCGTCGTCGTCGCGGGGGAGCACGCCGTCGAGCGACTCGCTGCTCTCCTCGCTGCTTTCGGAGCCGTCCCCCGTCTCCCGGAACGCCGGGTCCCGTTGGAGGAGATGGATCCGGACGCAGTCCCGATGAGCCGGACTTCCGTTCCAGGAACTCGTCTCGTCCGGAGCCCCGAGCGGTTCCTTGCAGAGCGTACAGATCTCGGGGGGCGGGCTGATCCACGAGATACGGCGGGCTGGCGCGTTCATGGCCGTAGGTACCGATGGGCGTCCCCGTCCTTTAGTTTTCGGCAACCACGGTACCTGCCTGACGCGGCGTCCCAAGCTCCATAACCCGGTCCGGCCGTTCGGGTCGCGGCGATGGACGCGCTGACCGAGATCCGCAAGCGCCGGCTCGCGCTGGGCATTTCGCTCGGCGAACTCGCGCGGGCCGTCGGGCGGAGCGACGCGACCCTGTCCCGGATCGAGCGGGGTCGCATTCGGCCCTCGTACGAGCTCGTTCAGCAGATCCTCGGCTTCCTGGAGCAGCAGGAGGCGTTCGCGGCCCCTCGGCTGACGGTGGCCGACGTCATGAACCGTTCCCTCGTGACCGTCGAGTCGTCCGCTACCCTTGCCACGGCGGCCCAGCGGCTCGAGGGCGGGGCGTTCTCCCAGCTGCCCGTCGTCGACGGAGGCCGGGTGGTCGGCTCGCTTTCCGAGTCGGCCCTCCTCCGCGCGCTCGCCCAGCCGACCTCGCGACGCGCCCGCGTGGGGGACGTGATGGAAGTCGCGTACCCGGTCGTCGATCCGAGCTTCCCCGCCGACCTCCTCCCGGGCCTGCTGGGGCGGTACTCGGCCGTTCTCGTCTCCCGGCGCGGCGAGCTGCAGGGGATCGCCACCAAGGCCGATCTGATCCGCGGGCTCCGGGGGACGCCCCTGCGGCGGCGCGCCGAGGGCTAGCGGCGCCGGTTCGACGTTCGGGCGGCGGCGAGCACCGATTCGACCGCGAGCTCCGCCGCGCGCATTCCCAAGCGATCGGCGAGCTCGCCCGGGCGGCGCTCCCGGGGTCGAGCGCGCCGCGCCGTGGCGGCCGCAAAGACGACATCGCCGTCCGTCGAGCTGTGGAACGGGCGAATCGCCGACGCGAGGCCGGTGTGCACCATCGCCGCGACGCGCCCGAGCGTCGGCCGGTCGACATCGGCTTCCGTGACCACGATCGCGAGGGTCGTCGAGGTGGATCGTAACGGATGCAGTCGGCCGCTGTCGGGTGGAACGATACCGCCGCGAGGTCCGCGCGCGCCGGCGACCCACCGACCGCTCGCCGGGTCTCGGACCGCGCCGACGGCGTTCACCGCGACCAGCGCCCCGAGCGCGCCGGTGCTAGCGTCCCGGCTCCCGACCGAGCCGACCCCCCCGCGCATCCCCCACTTCCGGCCGCGGTACTTGCCCACGGTGGCCCCCGCGCCCGCTCCGAATCGCCCCGATCGCACCGGGGCCCGGTCGGCCCGCCGCGCCGCTTCGTACCCGAGTGGCAGGTAGTCGGGGATCGGCCCAGCCTCGCTCGGAAGGTCGAACAGGGCCGCGCCCGAGATCTGCGCGATCGGATTCGGGTTCCGAAACACTCCGGAACCCCCGCCGGTCTCGAGGATGCGCGTGCGAACGCCGCGGGCGGCGTCCAGACCGTAGAGGCTCCCTCCGGCGAAGAAGAGCGCCCATCGTCGGCCGAACGTCGCATCGAGCGAGAGCGATGCGGTGTCGTAGGTGGCCGACGCACCTCCGCGAACGTCCACGACCGTAGCGGCGGGTGTGTCGAACAGGACGACCGAGACACCGCTCGTTCCGTCGGGGGTTTCGACCTGGCCGACGCGTACGCCGGGAACGAGCGTCAGCGTCCGGGCGGGCGTCGGCACGGGGGCTCCAAGCGCTCCCGGGTTAAGCCGTGGTGGGGTTCGTGTTAGTGAAGCGGGGCACTTTATCTACGGAGCGCCTTCGAGAAACCCGATGGCCAAGTCAGCGCCCGACCCCACGAAGTCGGAGGAGGGCCCGGAAGGATTTCGGGTCGCACGCGGAACTCCGCCCGGTCGCCACCCGCTGCTCGATGTGTTCCCGGGCCTCGACGCCCTCCCCCTGGCCAAGCGGCTCGAGCCGAACGCTCGGAAGCGGGCGAGGCTGTTCCGCGCAACCTGCGTCGAGGTCGTCGACCAGGACATGTGGATGTACGTCGCGCCGTCCGAAGTGCCTGAGATCTCCCGCGGGCGGTGGAAGCCCGTCGTCTCGCCCGACACGGACTGCATCGTGGTGGGCAAGGCGCACCTCGACGAGAGCCCGCCGTTGATGCTGTTCATGGACATCTATCACGAGCTCTGCCACGTTCGCCAGCGTCAGGGCGGCGCCAACCTCTGGGAACCGGGCGTGAGCTACGTCAAGCGATGGACCGAGATCGAGGCGTACCGGCTCGTCATCGAGGAGGCCCGGGCGCTCGGGGTCTCGGACGATTTCCTCCGCGAGTACCTCAAGGTCGAGTGGATCTCCGAAAAGGAACACCGCGAGCTGCTCGCCGAGCTGAACGTTCCGGCCCGATAGATCGGGGCCCGAGCGCCGGTCCTCGGGGCCCGGCGCCTGCCGAAGGAACGCCGCCTTTATCCTCCGACCCCCAGAATCGTCGCGTTACCCCGGGGTTCCCGTCGCTCGTCTATGGACATCAAGGCGAAGGCGAACATTCGACCGTCGTCGAGCGACCTTTGGTTCCTCGCGTACCTTCCGCTCGCGATCTCGGACGGGATCGCCGCGCCGCTGATCCCGCTGCTCGCCCTCCAGAAATTCTCGGCGTCGGCGTTCGCGGTCACGATCATCATCGCGGCGTCGGCGATGAGCCAGGTCCCGTTCACGATCCTCTGGGGCAACCTGTCGGACCGGGTCGCCCACCGGAAGTACTTCCTGGTGGGTTCGTTCGTCGCGACCGGACTGTCGATCGTCGCGATCGCGCTCGCGACGAACATCCTGACGTATTTCTGGCTCAACATCGTGGAGGGGCTCGCCTCCGCCGCGAGCGCGCCGATCGGGACGATGCTGCTCCTCGAGACGCGCCACAAGCGCTGGTGGCCGACGGACATCGGTCTGTTCGGTCTCATCTCCGGGCTCGGCACGACCGTCGGGCTCGGTCTGGGGTTCATCTGGCTGTTCGTCGTCGGCGTCAACCAGAATGTCATCCACGGGATGACGGCCCTGCTCATCCTGGCGGGGATCCTCGCGCTCCTCTCCGCCGGGATCGCCTGGGCCTGGATCGAGGAACCCCTGGGGCGGCTGGAGCGCCGGACCGTGGCCGACCTGCTCCACCTGCAGCGGGGCGTGACCGAGCGAGTCCGCCAGATCAAGACCCGCGTCGTCGGCGTGATCGACCTTACCCGGTCGAGCGCCGAGCGGCTGCCCGCGAAGGAGTACCTGTTCCTTGCCGCGCTCGGCGTCATGAGCGTCGGGTTCGACATCTTCTACGGGCCGTTCCCCGTCTTCCTCTGGCAGGACGCCCGCTTCACCGACGCGGGGGTCTTCATCGTCTACCTCGGCGCCGCCGCGGCCTCGACCGCGCTCTTCTTCCACTCCGGCAAGGCCGTCGACAACCACTCGCCCAAGGGCGTCTTCCTCGAATCGCTCGGCGCCCGCGTGGCGCTGATGCTGTTATTCCTGTGGGGCCCGCTCTACATCCTGTTCGGCCTCGGGAGCCCCGCGCTGCTCGCATGGCTCACGGTGCTGAACGCACTACTCGGGGTCAGTTGGGCGTTCATTTCGACGGCGAGCACGCTGTTCCTGGTCCGCCTGGTCGGACGCTCGGCGCGGGGCCGGGCGCTGGGGCTGTACAGTGCCGTGGCGGGCGCCGGCGGCCTCCTGGGCACGCTCCTCGGGGGCTGGCTCTACGCCACCTACGGGGTCCACCTCGCCTACTCGATCGCCGCTTTCACGGTCGTCGTCGGCGGGATCCTGCTGCTCCCCATCCCGTACCACATCTTCCAGGTGCCCAAGCCATCGACCCATCGGGCCCCCCTCGCTCGGAGCACTCGCGCCACGGTGCCGCGCCCGCCCCGTCCGCCCCCCCGAGAGTTCCGGTAGGCGCGTCTCAGGCCGAGTAGAACATTTCCCACGCGAGCGTCCGGATGACGTATCCGAGCGCGAGATTCGCGAGGAACGGCTCGAGCTCGGGCGGATACTGGTCGACCTTGCAGGAGCGGAACCCGCACTGGCCGACCGCCATCGGTTCGGTGCCCCGGAGGACCACGAACCGCCCGGTCAACCGCTCGTTGATCGTGTACTTCACGCCGCGGTACTCGATCGTCATCGGCCCGAGGGCGCTCGAGACCGTCTTCCAGCTCTGACCCCCGACGTGGATGCGGATCTCATCGTTCTTCCTCGAGTAGGCGACCGTCGAGTGCACTTCGTTCGATTGCGGGGGCACGTAGGTGTGATACTCCGTGGAGAACAGGGCGGCGATCTTGCTGCCGATCCCTTCCTGCTCGGATTGCACCGGACGGCAGTTCCAGGTGGTGTCGCCGACCTTGATCTCCACGACGTTCTTGAGGATTCGAGCCGTCGCCTCAATCATCGGGCGTCTTCCGGCGGACGACCCCTCTCGTATTAATCATGGCCCGAGTCGGCCGTTCCGTGTTGGATAACCGCTGGTCGCCGCCGCCGGGCGAACAGCGCATCGGGCTCGGATTCTACGCCACGTCCGCGCCGGGGGTGGCGGGGCGGCTCAAGCTGTCCCCCGAGGAGTTCCGTGTCACGGAGATCTCGAGCTACCCGCTCCCGGACCCGGAAGGGCTGTTTGTCGTTCTGCGGGTCTCGAGCCGGGACTGGGAGCAGCACGAACTCGCCTCGGCGATCGGCCGTCGGGTCGGTGTCCCGCCGCACGCGGTGAAGTGGGCCGGCACGAAGGACCGGCGGGCCGTCGCGGAGCGGCTCTTCTCGTACCGCGGTGCACTCCCGGAGGGAGGCCTCGGACTGCGGGACGTCACCGTACTCGACGCCTACCGGGCGCGCGACGGTCTGGTGCTCGGCCACCACTACGGGAACGCGTTCGACCTCACCGTGGGGGAGCTCCCCCTTGGGATCGCCGAGGTCGTCGAGGCGTACCGCGCCGTCGAGTCGGAGCTGCGCCGCACCGGGGGATGCCCGAACTTCTTCGGCCCCCAGCGGTTCGGGGAAGTACGGCCCATCACCCAGGAGGTCGGGCGATGGGTCGTACGGGGCGATATCGCACGAGCCGTCGAGGTGTACCTGGTCGACCGTCCGGGCGACGGGGTTCCCGGCGCCGGCGATGCGGCACGGCGCTCGTACGCCGAACACCACGACCCGGTCCGCGCGCTGCGCGAGTTTCCCCGAGAGTACCGCTTCGAGCGAACACTCCTCGAATCGCTCGCCCGGGGCCAATCTCCGGAACGCGCCTTCCACGCCCTCTCCCGGGACCTCCGAACGCTGTTCGTGCACGCCTTTCAGGCGCTGATCTTCAACCGGTGGCTCGTCGCGCGCCACGGAGCGGGCCTTCCGTTGGACCGACCGGTGGAAGGCGACCAGATCGTGCGCCTCGCTCGCGACGGTACCGTACGGGGCCCCGAATCCGTCCCCGTGGGTGCGGACAATCTTCGGGAATGTTCCGAGCTGGTCGACCGGGGCCGCGCCCGGGTCGCCGGGCCGCTCGTGGGGTACGGCACCCCGTCCGAACCGGGGGTTCCCGGAGTGCTCCTCGAGGGCGTGCTCCGGGACGAGGGAGTGGACCGGCCGATGTTCCAGACGCCGCGGACACCCGAAGTCGCAAGCCGCGGCGCGTGGCGTGCGATCGTCGTGCCCACTCCGCCGATCGCGATCTCGGCAGAATCGGCGAGCGTCCGCTTCCGGTTCGCGATGCCGAAAGGCGCGTATGCGACGGTGCTGCTGCGCGAGTTTCTCAAGTCGGGCGCCTCTCTGGCGGCGAAGTAGCACCGTTCCAAGCGAGCCTACTAATACCACGCGACCGGGTCGAACGCCCGGGAATCTCCTCTTCGATGGCGACCGAGTCTCCGCGTCCTTTCGTCCTGCCGAACGCCGCATCGCGGTCCTTGCGACCGCCCGAACTGCTCGACGCAACGCCGCGCGTTCCGACCGGAGTTCCGGATTTCGACTTCCTGACCGGCGGATTGCCCGCGGGCTCCGTCGTGCTGCTGTTCGGCGCCGCCGGCGCCGGCCACCTGGAATTTGCGCTCACGTCGGCGGTCCACCTGATGCTGCGGTACGACGACCCCCACATGCACGAGTTCTACCTCGGGAACGCAAAGGGGCCGTTCGTCTTCCCGGTGTCGGTCGACTACGTGAGCACGAGCCGCTCGCGGGAGCAGGTGATGGGGGAGCTCCGGGGCGCGTTCGACGGGACCTATCCGGGCGTCCTCGGACGCCACCTCACCTTCCACGACCTCTCGCCCGCCTACTTCGCCGACACTCCGGTGCCCGCGGCGTGGTCCTCCGTCGCGTCCGGGCTCTTGTCGGGCGCCCCGGCCCGCACCGGAGGCGACGAGGGACCGCTGCCGGCCCTCGCGGACGCGATGGACCACCTGGGAGACAATCACCTCGTGATCGTCGATTCGATCACCGACCTCCTCGTGCGCCGCGAGATCGACGCGACCGACGTGCTGACGCTCGTGAAGGGCCTTCGGCGTCGCGCGAAGGAGTGGGGAGGGCTCGTCTACCTCCTCCTCTCCGAAGGGGTGGCGCCGCCATCGACCGAGCAGGCGGTCGTCGACTCCGTCGACGGCGTCCTCCACTTCCACTGGGTCTCGAGCTCGACCCATTCTCACCGCCAGCGGGCGATGCTGATCGAGAAGTTCATGCCGCTCCTCGCTCGGCTCCCGAGCGAGCAGCAGGGCCGGTTCGTGATCCGAGTGAGCGGGAAGGGCGGGTTGGTGACGACCCAGTATGAGCGGATCTGAGAGCGCGCGACCGAAGGTCCCGACGGGCATCGGCGGGCTCGACGAGATGTTGGGCGGCGGGTTTCCCGCCGGACATGTCGTGCTCGTCAACGGGTTGCCCGGCACCGGGAAAACCTGCTTCGGTCTGCAGTTCCTGCTGGCCGGGGCGGCCAAGGGCGAGAAGGGCGTCTTCCTCTCCCTCGAGGAGGACATACCCCAACTGCTCGACAGCGCGCGCCAGTTCCGATGGCCCGTCGACGCCGCGGTCGAGCAGGGGACGCTCAAGGTTGTCCGGCTCGACCCGCGCGAGACCCGCCAAAGCCTCCACCGTGTCCAGGGGGAACTGGGGAAGGAGCTGACCACCCTCGGGGCCCAACGGATCGTGGTCGACTCCGTGTCGCTCCTGAACATGCTGAGCGATGACGAACCGAGCCGGCGCGCGACCCTCTTCGCGCTCGCCGGCGCCTGCCGGCAGACCGGCGCCACTACCGTCCTCACCTGCGAGGCGGACCCGCTCCACCCCGACGTCAGCCGGGACGGTCTCTCCGAATACGTCTCGGACGGGGTCGTCCTCCTCGGATACAGTGCCCTCGCGGACGGACACCGCGTGGGCTTGTCGTTGCGGGTGCTGAAGATGCGGCGGACGCCGCACGCGCGCACGGTGCAGCCGTACACGATCGGGCCCTCCGGGCTCGTCGTCGACTCGAAGGCGGTCGACTTCGGTTCCGGCTAGAGCGCGCGCGAGCGCAACGGCCAAGCCTGCCGACGGGTTGGAGTCGCTCGAGCGCCATGCGCTGGACGGTCTACGTTGACCTCGACGCGTACTACGTGTCGGTCGAGCTGCGGGAGCGACCCGAGCTCGTGGGCCAGCCCGTGATCGTCGGTCCGCCGCCGGCCGAGGGACCGACCCGGGGCGTCGTGCTCTCGGCGAGCTACGAGGCCCGGGCGTTCGGAGTCCACAGCGCCCAACCGGCCGGCCAGGCCGCGCGGCTCTGTCCGACCGCCGTCTGGATACGCCCGGACCACTCGAAGTATGGCCGGGTCGCCGAGGAAGTGCGGACGTTGCTGCACCGGTTCTCCCCCGAGGTGCTGCCGTTCAGCATCGACGAGGCGGCGGTCCGCGTCGACCTCCCAACGCCCCAGGAGGCCGAAGGGCTCGCCCGACGGATCCAGGGCGCCCTTCGGAGCGACCTCGGACTTCCCGCCTCGATCGGGGTGGCGCGGACCCGGGCCGTCGCCAAGATCGCGACCGACCGAGCCAAGCCGGCCGGGGTCGTCGTGGTGCCTCCGGAGACGGAGGCAGCGTTCCTCGCCCCGCTGCCGGTACGTGCCATTCCGGGCGTTGGCCCGAAGACCGAGGAACTGTTCCGGGCGGCGGGCGTCCTTACGATCGGGCAGCTCGCGACCCGGAAGCCCTCGGAGCTTGCGCGGAAGGTCGGCGGCTACGCGCGGGAGTGGGTGGCGCTCGCGCGGGGCGAGGGCCGCGACGCGGTCGAGGCGGACCCGGGGCCCCGGTCGCGCTCGACCGATCGGACGTTCGCGCGCGACATCGACTCGTGGGAGGAGATCGAGCCCCGGGTTCGTGAGCTCGCGACCGACCTCGCGGCCAGCCTGGAGAAGGAGGGACTTCGATTTGCGACGGTGGGCGTCGCGTTTCGTTGGACCGACTTCACCCGATCCCAGCGCAGTCGTACCCTCGGAGCGATGCACGAGGGGGCCGAGTCGATCGCGACGTCCGCGGTCCGGTTGGCGCGCGAGCTCTGGGACGCGGAGCGCGCGGCCCGTCGACGCGCCGTGCGGACCCTCACGGTCCGGACCGAACGGTTGGCCGAGCGGCGCCAACGTCAATCGTCTCTCGAGACCTACGCGCCCGACGGGACCCCGCCGATGGGGTCCCCCGCGGGGAGGTGAGCGAGGGGTGTCGGAGTTCCGCCGCGACCCGTTCACCGGTCACTGGCGCCTGTTCGCCGAAGGGAGGTCGGCTCGGCCGAACGAGTACGGGGGCGCCCCCGCCGGGGACGCCGGTGTGGCGACGTGTCCGTTCTGCGAAGGGCGGGAGTCGTCCACTCCTCCGGAATTCGCCGCGGTCCGCCCGACGGGCGGCCCGCCGGACGGCCCCGGTTGGGTCGTTCGCTCGTTCCCGAACAAGTTTCCGACGCTCGAACCTGTCGAGCGCCCACCCGACGTTGCGTCCGACCCGTTCTTCGAACGGGCGGTCGGGGCGGGGCGGCACGAAGTGATCGTGATGTCACCGGCCCACGCGACGCCGTTCTCGATGCTGCCTCCGGCGCAGCTCCGCCTCCTGTTGCGATTCTTCCGGGACCGCGTACGGGCCGTGGGAGCGGTCCCGAACGTCCGGACGATGATCTTGCTCGAGAACAAGGGGCCGGAATCCGGGGGCACTCTTCCGCATCCCCATGCCCAGCTGCTCGCGAGCGCGGTCATCCCCGACCGAGTTCGGGAGGAGTCCGAGGCGTTCGCCGCGGGTCCCGCCGGCTGCGCGCTCGAGCGGGTCCTGAGCCACGAGCTCGGCGCGGGGGATCGGGTCGTGTTCCAGGACGACACGTGGGTCGCGTTCGCCCCGTTCGCCTCGGAGCATCCGTTCGAACTGTGGGTCGTCCCACGACGTCACGCCCCGTCGTTCGCCGCCGCGAACGACGCGGAGACCGAAGGCCTCGCGAAGCTCCTCCCGGCCCTGCTCCGGGCCCTGGACGCCCTTCGCCCCGGCGCCTCGTACAACTGGTTCGCGCACGGCCTCGCCGGTTCCGACGAGTCGACCGACCGGTTCCATTGGCATCTCGAGCTCACCCCCCGGCTCCAGCGGGCGGACGGGTTCGAGCTCGCCGCCGGAATACCGGTGAACGCAGTGCTCCCGGAGCGCGCCGCGGAGAACTACCGGCGTGCGCTCTCCGACACCGGCGGGAAACGCTAATGCCCCGAAACCGGTCGTAGCGGCGTGCCCGAACTGCGCGAGCCGATCGTCTCCCTGTTGGGCCACGTGGACCACGGGAAGACGACGCTCCTGGACCGCATCGCCGGCAGCGTTCGCGCTTCGAAGGAGGCCGGCGGCATCACCCAGCACATCGGAGCGATCGAGGTGCCCGGACCGACGGTCCGACGCCTGTGCGAGGGGATCCTCTCCACCGCGCAGATGAACGTCCCCGGACTCCTGTTCGTCGACACCCCGGGACATCGGTCGTTCGAGACCCTGCGTCGCCGCGGCGGCGCGCTCGCCGACCTTGCGATCCTCGTGATCGACGTGCGCGAGGGGATGATGCCGCAGACCCGGGAGTCGATCCAGATCCTGCGGCACGAGAAGACTCCGTTCGCCATCGCGCTCACCAAGATCGACCTGCTGACCGGCTGGCGAAAGACGCCGACCGTGGTGCCCCTGGCCGACCAGCTCGCGAAGGCCGGCCCGGACTTCGTGAAGGTGCTCGACCAGCACCTGTACTCGGTCGCCCAGGAGCTCGACCAGTTGGGGTTCTCGGCGGAACGGTACGACCGGGTGAGCGATTTCACGCGGAACGTCGGCATCGTACCCGTCTCGTCCAAGACCGGCGTCGGCGTGCCGGAGCTGATCGCCTTGCTCGTCGGACTTTCCCAGCGATTCCTGCAGAGCGAGCTCGCTCTGGTGAAGGACGGCGGGGAGGCGACGATCCTGGAGCGGAGCGACCAGAAGGGGATCGGCCCGGTCGGCAACGTGATCGTGTACCGGGGCCGGCTGAAGGTCGGCGACGAGATCGTCGCGACGGGTCGAACGGAGCCGTTCGTGACCCGCGTGCGCGGCATCTATCGTCCGATCCCCCTCAAGCCCGGAACGGCGTCCAAGCTGGTGAAGCTCCGTTCGTTCGATGAGGTGCTCGCCGCCGCCGGCGTCTATCTGTCAGCGCCGGGGATCGAGGATGCGATGCCCGGCGGTCTCCTCCGGGTGGTCCACGGGCCCGAGGAGTCCGAACGGGTCCGGGTCGAGCTCGCGCGGGAAACGCAGCCGGTCGCGGAGCTCGCGGAGACCGGTGTCGCGATCTGCGCGGACGCTCTGGGGGGCCTCGAAGCGCTGGCGTTCGAATGCCGGGAAGGGAAGATCCCGGTGCACGAAGCGTCGGTCGGACCGGTCGGTCGCGCCACCGTGCTTCGCATCGCGTCGGTCAAGGACCCGTCCCACCGCGCGGTGCTGGCGTTCAACGTGCCGGTGCTGCCCGACGCGCTCCCCGAGGGCGAAACCGGTTCCGTGAGGGTGTTCCGCGGGGACGTGATGTACCGGATCATCGAGGAGTACACGAAATGGCGCGACGCCCGGCTGCGCGAGCTCCAGGCCCAGCGGCGGCTCGACCTCGTGCATCCGGCCAAGATCGAGGTCCTTCCCGGTTTCATCTTTCGGGCCTCCAAGCCGGCGATCGTCGGAGTGAAAGTACTGGGCGGTACCCTCCGCGCCGGCGTCCGATTGATGAAGACCGACGGCACCGAGATCGGTGTCCTGCGGGGTCTTCAGAAGGACGGCGAGTCGGTCCAGACGGCCGACGAGGCGACCGAACTCGCGGCCTCGATCGACGGGGCGGTCATGGGCCGGAACCTGAAGGAGGGGGACCAGCTGCTCGTCGCGATCCCCGAGTCGGCGGCGCGAGCGCTCCGAGGGCAGGCCCTCTCCCCGCGCGAGACCGAGATCCTGGAAGAAGTGACCCGGATCCACCGGCCGGCGCACCCGTTCTGGGGACAGTAGGGATCGGTCGCGGCGCTACGACAGTCCTTCGGGCGGGGGCGCTTCGTCCTCGTCGTCGCCGTCGAGGTCGAGTCCGTCCTCGGGCGGGTCGGACCCTTCGAGCTCGTCATCCTCCGGGTCGAGGGGGGGCGGATTCTCTCCGGTGTAGACGCCCGTCGGAAGGAAGAGGCCGAGGAAGATCGCGACGCCCCCGATGGCACAGAGCACGACCGCGCCGATCAGCGGAAGGAACAGGTTCCAGGTCGGATTTGCCAGCGCGCTCGTGGTGTACGTCTCCACGAATGTCGCCGAGAACGAGGTTGCGGTTGCGTTCGCGTTCGAGAGATTGAGGAAGAGCGGGAAGGTCAGGGCGCCCGTCGCCGAGAACCGACCGGAGTCGGCCCACCACGTGGCGACGGCGGTACCGCTCGGACAGACCCCGGAACTGTGGGGGCAATGCACCGCGGGGTACACCGATACGACCAATTTGTTCGAGGCCGCCCACGTCAAGCTCACCGCGGCCGAGCTCTGGTTCACCCCAACGAGCTGCTGCTCGTAGAACGTGTGCCCCGGGATCGACGGCACGGTCACCGGGTCGAACTGCGTGAACGACGGGCCGGTGGCGAACGTAAGCGACGCGAGCAGCACCCCCGCGCCGATCACCGCGACGGCCGTCCCGGCCACCAGGAGTCCGGTCCGCACGAGAAGTACCTACCGCCCACCCGAGAAATACTCTTACCGGCGGAGCGGACCTACTCCCACCGGCGAAAGTGGGACCAAGGCTCATATCCTCTCGACGCCCCGGGTACACCAGTGTCAGACCTTGGCACGCGGGGGGAGCCGGGGCCCCAAGCGGGCGGTACGGAGCGCCTAGCCTGTCCGATGTGCAAGAGTACGCATCGGATCGTCGACCCGATACGCGCGGAGACCCACTGCGCCGAGTGCGGCCTCGTGTTCGAAACGACCGAGATCCTGGCCACCGCCCCGCCCCCCGTTGCCGCAACCGGGTCCGAGGGGAGCGGCCGCGGCATCGGCCCGTTCGTCGCCCCCGGGGGTTCGAAGCGGTCGCTCGGCTCCACGATCACCACCTCCCGGGACGGTCAGGGGAAGCGGCTGGATTGGCACCGTCGGTACGAGTTCCAGCATCTGAAGCGCGTGCAGCAGCGGCAGACCTCTCGCGGGCCGGACGGGACGATGGACCGTTCCCCCGCCCGCAACGAGATCGTCGTCGCGACGGAACGGCTCGGGCTTCCCCCGGTCGTCCAGGCCGAGGCCGAGCATGTCTACCGCGAGGCGCGTCAGAAGGGCCTCTTCCGCGGACGCAGCCTGTCCGCGAGCGTCGGAGCAGCCGTCTACACGGCGTGCCGGCGTTTCTCCGTGCCCCGCACCCTCGGCGAGGTCGCCGACGCGGTTTCCGCGAAGCGGTCCGAAGTGGGCCGTACATTCAAGGTCGTTCAGCGGGGGACCGGTCTCGCGGTTCCGAGCGTTGGAACGAAGGCGTTCCTCGCTCGGTATGCGCAGGAACTGGCGCTCTCTCCCTGGGTGCGCTCGAACGTCGAGGCGATGCTGGATGAGGCACGGGACGACCCGGAGCTGTCGGGCCTGTCCCCCCACGGTCTGGTGGCGGCTTTGATCTACATCGCGGCCGAGCGGCACGGCGAACGGCGCTCCCGAGCCCAGGTGGCGCGCGTGAGCGCCGTCACCGAGGTAACGCTCCGCTCCACGAGCCGGCTCCTCGAAAAGGTCTGGGGCCGGCGCGCCGAGGCCGCGGAGCAGGCCCGGAACGAGACTCCGTAACCGCCCCATCCCTCTCGCCCGGTCGGTCGAGGTCTTTATCGCCGTTCGACGGCCGTTGGGTTCGATGGTCCCGCCCGGGCCGGACCGCCCCGCGCTCACTGTGGTGTGGGACGAGCGGTTCCTGGCGTACGATCTCGGCATTGACCACCCGTTCTCCGAGCGGAGCCGTGGTCTGGCCGCGGAGCTGTTGCAGGCCGCCACGGCGGACGCGCCGTCCGCTCGCATCGAATGGATACGGCAGGTCGCGCCGGCGTCCCACGCCCTCCTCGAGACCTTCCATCGCCCGGAGTACGTGGCCTACGTAGAGACGGCCAGCGGATACGAGAACCCGATCCTGCTCGACACCGGCGACACCCCGTCCTTCCCCGGTTGTTTCGAGGAAGCGGCCCGCTTGGTCGAGGGGGCGGACCGGGCTCTGCGCGCCATCGAGGCCCATGCGCACCCCGCGTTCCACCCCGCGGGGGGCCTCCACCACGCGCATCCGGACCACGCCAGCGGTTTCTGCATCTTCAACGACGTGGCCATCGCGGTGGGCCGGGCGGTGAGGCAAGGCCATCGGGTCGCGTACCTCGACATCGACGCCCACCACGGCGACGGCGTCATGTACGGTTTCTACGACTCGGGCCGAGTGCTCGACATCGACATCCATCAGGACGGGCGGACGTTGTTCCCCGGGACGGGCTTTCCCCAGGAGTCGGGCACGGGCGACGGCAGCGGCCTCAAGGTGAACCTCCCGCTGCCGCCCCTCTCGGGGGATGAGGCGATCGTCCCTTTGTTCCGGCGGGTCGTGCCGACCATGCTTCGAAAGTTCCGGCCGGACCTCATCGTCCTGCAGCACGGCGTCGACGGGCACGCGGGCGATGCGCTCGCCCATCTCCAGTACACCCCGTCGGCCTACGCCGAGATCGACCGGATCGTGATCGAGCTCGCCCACGAGTTGTGCCGTGGTCGGGTCTTGGTGACCGGCGGGGGCGGATACCGTGCGAGCTCGGTCAGCCGAGTGCTCGCCCGGGCGGGACTCCTCTTCGCGGGCCTTCCGCTCCCGGCCGAGGCGGCCCTTCTCCCCGACGGGTGGCGGGAACGGTACCGATCGACCATCGGTGAACTCGCTCCGAAGGCGTGGGAAGACGGAGTGACTCCGACCGGATCGCGGTGGCGGCCGGAGCACGAGGCGAAGCTGATCGCGGAACTCGAGCGCTCGCTGGGAGAGAAGTTTCCGACGGCGGACTCCGGCTAGAGCCGCTCGCCCCAACTGTCTCGGTCCAAGAGGTCCTGGTCGGTGGCGCGGATCCCGTCCGCGACGTCCGACTCGGTGAGCCGCTCGACTTCACCGCGAGCGACCTTGGCCCGCACCGCCGCCCGAGCGAGCGTCAGCGCCCCGACCGAGCGGAGCTCGTCCGCGGCCGACTCGGTCACCGTGCCCTCACCGTCCTCCAGCATGTCGAGATGCAGCGCGCCGAAGAAGGCATCCCGCTCGAGCCAGTAGCCGAGATATCCGAGCAGCAGTTCGGCCGCCTCGGGCGTGAGGGCCGGGAGCCGATCGGGCGCCGGAACCACTCCCAGCGACCGGGAGAAGCCACCGTTCGGCGAGAGTTCGTGCAGTTCCCAACCGCCCACGCCGGACGACAGGGCAACCGGCCCCGGCCGGCCGTCGAAGAACAGGGGCAACCGTTCGATCCCGTCGTCCGCCTCGGGAGGATCGACCGCGGGGAAATCCTGGTCCCGGGGGAGCGGGATCGACCCGCGAAGGGCGTCCCGGACCCGCTCCTCTTCCTCCCAACGACCCTCGCTCTCGAGCCGCCGAGCGATCCGTAGCCGGCGCCGGCGGCTTGCCTCGACTCGGCGCGCGAGCGTCACGTCGAGCCGCTCTCGGACGCTCCCGAGTTCGAGTTCGAACGCGGAAGGCCCCGACCGGCCGGCTCCCCCCGGCGCGCGCAGACCGGCGAGGTCGGTGCCGGGGCAGGAGAGCACGACCGTCGCCTGGAGGCGAGTTCCGACGTGCACCATGACGGGGAATTCGCGGCACGGGTGCGGACGCGCGGAGTGGGCGTCGCAGCGGTGGTCCCGGAGCAGTTCGCAGGAGCCCCCGTCGCCTCGACTTACCAGAAACTGATACTCGCCGTGGCGCACGAACTCGATATCGGGCTGGATCTGGAGGAGCCGCGTTCGCTCCTCGGCGAGAACGCGCGGCTCGGCGTAGCAGCAAAGGCCACAGTCCGGTCGGCACGAGAACCCGAAACCGGACAGAAGGGCCACGTCGAGCATCGGTGCCGTCGCGGGGCTCGCCATGTACGGTGGACCTTCGAGACACTGACCGTATTAATCCCGGGCGAATCCCCGCGCCGATGGTGCTTGTGGCGAAGGACATTATGGAAAAGTCGGTGCTCACGGTCGACGAGGGGGTGGACGCCCTGACCTGCGCGCGCACAATGGCCGACCAACACAAGGGATACGCTGTGCTCGTCCGAGGGGGCGGCACGCTCTCCGGGATCGTGACGGAGTGGGATTTCCTGGCCAAGGTCGTGGCGGCCGGTCGCGACGCTTCCCAGATTCGGGTGCGGGAGATCGCGACGGCCGAGGTGGATTCCTGTCCCCCCGACACCGCGACGGACGAGGTCGTCGCAACGATGTCGGAGCGAGGGATCCGCCGGATGATCGTCCGATCCGGGGATCAGGTGCTCGGGATCATCACGGCCCGCACGGTGCTTCGCATGTTCCGCGAGTATGTCGACAAGGTCTCGTCGGAAATCGCGGGGTACCAAGCTCCGCCGACCGGCCTCGGCTGATCGGACGGTCGAAGTGTCCTTCTGTTTCGCCGTTCCGGTCCGGCGACCGGACGCGCGCCCCGGGCCCCGGCGGAAGAATCGTTCGTTCGCCGCGCGGCTCCCCCGTTCATGAAGTACAAGTGGGTCGTCCTCTCCAATACGACGATCGCCACGTTGATGGCGGCGATCGATACGAACATCGTACTGATCTCGCTCCCGACCATCGGACGTCAGCTGCCGGGGACGACCGCCACCACCCTCCTGTGGATCCTGCTCGGGTACTCGCTGCTCACCGCCGTTGTGCTGCTCAATTTCGGCCGGCTCTCCGACATGTACGGCCGGGTCCGACTCTACGTGCTGGGCTTCGCCATCTTTACCCTCGGATCGTTGCTCTGCGGTCTCTCTCAGACCGGTCTCGAGCTGGTGCTGTTCCGGCTCGTGCAGGCCGTGGGTGCGGGCTTCCTCTTCGCGAACTCGGCCGCGATCATCACCGATGCGTTCCCCCCCAACGAGCGGGGGCGGGCCCTCGGCATCAATCAGATCTCGATCGTCGTCGGCGCCGTGGCCGGGCTGATCCTCGGCGGTGTGATCACCTCGACGATCGGCTGGCGATGGATCTTCTTCGTGAATGTACCGATCGGCATCATCGCGACGATCCGGGCCCGGGTCGACCTGAAGGAGATCGCCCTTCGCGAGCAGCACGCCCACATCGACTGGGTCGGGAACATCACGTTCGCGCTCGGGCTCACCCTGATCCTGATGGGCGTCACGCTCGGCGCCCTCGGCGACATCGGCGGTTCGTTCGCCATCTCCCTCGTGATCGTCGGCGGGCTCGTCCTAGTCGCGTTCGTTTGGGTGGAGTCGTGGGTGACGACCCCGATGCTGGACCTATCGTTGTTCCGGAATCGTATCTTTGCGACCTCGACGACCGCGACGCTGCTGAACTCCATTGCGCGCGGCGCGTTCATCTTCGTGCTGGTCTTCTATCTGCAAGGCCCGCCGAGGTATCTCACCCCGTTCACCGCGGGATTGTTCCTCATCCCCGTCTCAGCCGCGATCGCCACGTTCGGGCCGGTCAGCGGCTGGTTATCCGACCGCTACGGACCCCAGTGGTTCACAGTGTTCGGGATCCTGATCTCGGCCAGCGGGTTCCTCTGGCTCGGCACGATCGGTCCGTCCGACTCGTTCCTGCAGCTGACACCTCCGCTCGTCCTCGTGGGCATGGGCATGGGCCTCTTCGCGGCTCCGAACCGGGCGGTCATGATGACCGCCGTCCCGCCGAATCGTCGCGGCGTCGCCTCGGGGATCGGTACCACCTTCCTGAACACCGGTTCCACCGTCAGTCTGGGGGTGACGCTCGTCATCATGGCCTCGGTGGTACCGAGGTCGGTTCTCGAGGTCATCCTCACGGGCGGGACGGTCTCGGGCGGAGCCGGCGGAGAGGCGATGGGCTTCCTCAGCTCCATCCACCTGATCTTCTTCGTCTCGGCCGGGCTGATCCTGCTCTCGCTGATCCCGATCCTCCTTCGCGGGACGACGCCTCCGCCACCCCCGGAACCGGCACCCTCGCCGGGGGACTAGCCCTCACACGCGGGGCGCGAGCGCCCGGCGAGCCAGGTACGTTGCGATAATGAACATCGCGATTGCCCAGGCCGTCAGGCCCCCCAGATAGACCGCTGGTCCGTAGGGGTAGTACGACGAGGCCCCCGCGAACAGATTCTCGCGGATCACATTGACCGCCAGCGTGACCGGATTGTACGACGTGACGCTCTGGAACCAGGCCGGCATCAGACCCCACGGGAACAGCGCGGCGGACGTGAGCAGCACCGGTAGGTTGATCAGATTCACCACCGCGAAGTAGCTCTGCGGTTGCTCGATCGAGAACCCGATCGCGAGGAACAGGCTGGCGAACATCGCCGAAACGATCAGGATCGCGAGGATGATCTCGGTCCAGCCCAGCACCGAAAAGGACGAAGTGACTTGAAGGCCGCTCAGTCCAACGTGGCCGAGCAGCACGGCGAGGCCCAGGACGAGGAAGGCGAGGCCGACCGGCTGGATCATGCCCGCGATGAGGCGGGACCCGAAAATCGAGGTGGCGGTCGCGGGCGACGCGGCGGTCCGCTTGAGCACGCCGAACAGTCGGTCAAAGATCACGTTCGCCCCGACGAAGAGCGTCGCGGTGACGGCGACGAATCCGACCATGCCGGCCGAGAAGTACGAGAAGTACGTGGGGGCGCCGCGGACCACCTCGAGGAATCGTATCTGCCCTTCCGGGCCCGTGCCGGCGAAGGCGACACTGAGGTCGAACGCCTGTCCGAACAGGAGGAGGTACAGGATCGGCAGCATGAGCGACGTGGCGACCGCTTGCGGGTTGCGGACCAACCGCTTGAGTTCGCGTCGGGTCAGCGCTCCGAGTTCGCGGATCATCGCCGGGCCCTCCCGAATGCCTGCTGGACCTGGCCGATGCGGACCGCGCGGTCGGTGGCGTTCATCCCCTCGTCCTCGCGGAACTCGCGGCCGGTGAATTCGAGGAACACCTCGTCCAGGCTCGGGCGCTTCAACGAAACGCCCGCAAGGGCGATCCCGGCCCTCGTGCAGGCGTCGACGAGGTGAGGGATCAGCTCCTCGCCCTTCGGGACCTTGACGCGATAGCTTCCGTTGGACTCCGAGACCGACGAAACGGCAGGGAGCGCGCGAAGAATCGCTTCGACTTCCGGACCCGTCTTGTTCACGGGCCGGACCGTGACGATGTCGCCGCCCAGCTTGTCCTTGAGCTGGGACGGGGTGCCCGAGGCCACGATCTTGCCGTGGTCGATGATCGAGATGCGGTCGCACATCTCGTCGGCCTCGTCGAGATAGTGCGTCGTGACGAAGACGGTCATCTTGTGGTCGTGCCGGAGCTGGAGCACATACTTCCAGAACCCGGCCCGCCCCTGTGGATCCAGGCCGAGCGTCGGCTCGTCCAGGAAGAGAACGCTCGGCGAGTGGATGATCCCGACGGCGAGCTCGAGCCGCCGGCGCATCCCGCCAGAGTAGGTCTTGACGAGTCGTTCGGCCGCGTCCGCGATCTGGAGCCGTTCGAGGAGACCATTGATGGTGCCCTTGGTCTCCCGGATCGGAACCCGAAAGAGGGCCGCGGCGAGCTCAAGGTTCTCCCGGCCGGTGAGGTCGGGGTCGGCGGTCCCTTCCTGGAACACGAGGCCGATCCGTTCCTTCACCTTGAGCGGGAACTTCGTCACGTCGAGGCCCGCCACGGTGGCGGAGCCCGAGGTGATCCGAAGATTCCCGGTCAGCATCTGGACGGTCGTGGTCTTTCCCGCACCGTTCGGGCCGAGAAAGCCGTAGAGCTCGCCTTCGGTGACGTCGATATCGACTCCGTTGACGGCGTGGACCTTGCCCTGGTACACCTTGACGAGGTCCTTGGCGAGAACGGGGTCCGGCATGGGGGTTCGAACGGTCGAACCTCGCCGGAAGATAAAGGTAGAACGCACTCGGAAGGCTCCGCTCCGGTGAGTCCGGCTCGGAACGGAGCGGTTCGTAAACGGCAACGCTTTAGCACGGACCCGGGTGGAACCGCCGATGCGCGTGGGTGTACTGGGGAGCGGGGACGTGGGTCAGGCGCTGGCCAAGGGGTTCGCGGAAAAGCGGCACGACGTGATGCTCGGCACCCGGTCGCCCGACAAACCCGAGCTCGCGACATGGAAGAGTTCCGTCCCGGGCAAGGTCGCGGTCGGGACGTTCGAAGCGACCGCCCGGCACGGGGAGGTCGTGGTACTCTGCTGCCTCGGCACGGCGGTGAAGGACGTGCTGGAGGCAGCGGGCGCGTCCAACCTCAACGGGAAGGTACTGATCGACGCAACGAACGCGCTCGACTTTTCGAAGGGGATGCCCCCCGGGCTTTTCACCGGCCCGAACGAGTCGCTCGGAGAGACGGTGCAGAACACGGTGCCCTCCGCCAGGGTGGTCAAATGTTTCAACATCGTGCCGAATCCCGTGATGACACACCCCGACATCGGAGGCGCGCAGCCGACGATGATGATCGCCGGGAACGACGGGGCCGCGAAGGCTCAGGTGGTGGCGATCCTGCGCGAGTTCGGCTGGTCCGGTGCGATCGACCTCGGGGGGATCGAGAACGCGCGTTGGCTCGAAGCGCTGGTCCCCCTCTGGGTGCGCGTCGCGGTCAAGCTCGGCAACTTCCACACGGCCTTCAAGGTGCTTCAGTAGGGCGGGAACCGAGGACGCCCGACGGCACCGGACCCGGTGGCCTCTCCGGCGGCGCGCGACCCACGTACGCTCGTCGGAGCCGTACGAAGAAGTACGCGGCGACCGCGACCAGGGGGAGCTGGTACGGAAGTCCGAACGTCAGGAGCCAGCCGAAGACGCCCTGCCAAAGCACGAAGCCGAGCGACAATTGGACCCAGAGGAATTCGTTCCCTCGACGTCCGATGCCCCGTCGGACCGACTCCAAGAGCACCCCGAACACGACCAGCTCCGCCGCGATCACCGCCGCCGCCGGAACGAGGTAGGCAGCGCCGTACTCGAGGAGGAATGCAACGGGAAAGAATCCGAATCCGACGGCGAAGATCGCCCACGGGCCGATCGTCGCGGAGTCGAAGCGCGGCCGGAGGGAGTCGGGCGGCAGCCGGTAACCCACCAGGATCAGCACCGCGATCGCAACCAGGCTGCCGGCGAACAGCGGCCATCCCATCCAGTAGTGGTCCGTCCCCCAGACGATCGCCATCTCAACGGCAGCGGCAACGCCGACCGAAACGAGGGCGAGCGCTATGCCGCGTCGTCCGAGCAAGGAACGGCCGCGCGTCGACGGCAGCGCGAGCCCGAGGAGCACAATGGGCAACCCGGTGGAGTAGATCACATGGAACGCGAGCACTCCGACCGACCAGACCCAGTTGACCCCCAGGAAGTGACCGTACAGCCCGAGGAATCCATCGGTGCCGTGCGTCGAGTTGAACAGGGTGTTGTCGCCGAGGCCCTCCTCGGCGATTCCGTAGGCAAGCCCGAGGGCGAGGCCGGTGCCCCACCCCTTCCCCCATCGTAGGAGGGCTTCCCGTACGAGGAGGGCGCCGGCGGTGTACTGGGCGAGGTTGATCGCGAGCTGAAGGAAGAAGAACGCCGGGTTGACGGCGATCGCGAGGACGGGGCTGGAGGTGGAGAGATATTCCGGGATCCCCGGGGTCAGGATCGCCATGCACAGGATCGGGTGCGCCTTGAGATACGCGACGAAGCCTCGAACCGGGGGAGCTCCTGCCACTAGGCACCGGCGAGGCACCCTCGCCGTTCTTCAAGCTACGCTCGAGTCGCACCGGCGCCCACAGACTTAATCGCCCGGAGAGGGTCGTCCGGTCGTGGCCCGCCGACCCTCCACCTTGAAACGACGGATCCTCATCCTCGACGTGGGTGGGAGCCACGTCAAGGTCGCGTTCTCCGGCCAGCACACCGAGATCAAGTTGCTCTCCGGCCCGAAGATGACGCCCGGGCAGATGATGCGACGCGTACTGCGAGCGGTGAAGGGCCAGCGCTACGACGTCGTCTCGATCGGCTATCCCGGGCTGGTCACCCACGGCCGGATCGCCCGTGAGCCGGTCAATCTCGGACCGGGGTGGATCGGGTTTGACTTCGAGCGGAAGTTCCGACGTCCGACCCGCATCGCGAACGATGCCGCCATGCAGGCCCTCGGGTGCTACCGCGGGGGCCGAATGCTGTTCCTCGGCCTGGGCACCGGCCTCGGGTCCGCGATGATCATCGACGGAAAGGTCGCCCCGATGGAGCTCGCGCACCTGCCGTACAAGAAGGAGCGGGAGTACGAGGAGTACGTCGGCGAAGCTGGGCTCGAGCGCATGGGCCGCAAGAAGTGGCAGAAGGAAGTGTTCACCGTGGTCGAGACGCTCTCGCGCGCCCTCGAGCCGGACTACGTGACCATCGGAGGGGGCAACGTACGGAAGCTCAAGCGACTCCCTCCCCATTGCGAGCGGGGCGATAACCGCGACGCGATCACGGGCGGCGTTCGCCTGTGGGACGACGCGATCGAGTCGTCGCTGGACCCCCGCATCGCCCGGCGCTCAGGCGCGAACTGACCCGGGGATCCCCCGGGCCGCTGTCGCGTCGACGAACCACTCGCTCGGTTGCGGAGGCCGTACCCGCGCCGCCGGCAGCGTCGAGTCCTCCGACCCGAAGATCTTCGTGAGGGCGTCGACCTTGTCGTCGCCGGCCACCAAGAACCAGACCGCTCGGGCGCTCGAAAGCGCCGGCAGGGTCAGCGTGAGGCGCGGCACCTCGGGCGGTTGTCCCGCGCGCGGGACCGCCACGACCGGCGCGCGAGCTTCCCGCAGCGACGGCTGACCCGGGAAGAGCGATGCCGTGTGTCCGTCCGGACCGATCCCGAGCAGCACGACGTCGAACTTGGGCTCGCCTCCCTCCGACAGGTCGGGGAGGGGGCCGACGATCTTCGCGTAGCGACGGGCGCCCTCGGCGATCGGTCGGAGCTCTCCGCGCATGCGGTGGAGACGGGCGCGCGGGAGGGGCACCTTGGAGAGGAACGTTCGCCATGCCGCCCCGTAATTGCTCTCCTCCCGGCGGGGGGACACGCATCGCTCGTCCGCGAAGAACAACTCGGTGGACCTCCACGGCAGCCGGGACCGATACGCGGCCGCGAGCGACGAGTAGAGCCCGAGCGGGGTACGCCCGCCCGAGATCACTAGGCGGAACCGACCGCGCGCCTCGACCGCCGCGAGGGCGCTCGAGACCAGCCGCGCGGCGAGCGCGTCACTCGCGGCGGCGAGGTCGGGGAATCGATGGACCCGACGCCCTACTCTTCGTAGTACCACCGCTGCCCCCACTCCTTGACGAGCGTCTGGGACTCGGTCGGTCCCCACGTGCCCGCCGGGTAGAACCGGAGCGGTGGCGGGGCGCGCAGAAGGGGGTCGTACAGCTTCCACGACTCCTCCACCTCGTCGGCGCGTACGAACAGCGTCGGGTCGCCGAGGATGACGTCGTCCAGGAGGGTCTCGTAGCCGTCCGGGAGCGGCCCGAAGACGTCCGCGTAGTGGAATTTCATCCGGTGCGTTTGGACGCGCATCTCCCGACCCGGCACCTTGACCTCGAATGCGAGGGAGAACCCCTCGTCCGGTTGGATGAGGATCGAGAGCCGGTCGGGGTTCGAGTTGTACTCCTCTGCGGTCTGAAAGAACGTCACCGGGGGCGCCTTGAACGTGAGGGTGACCCCGCTCGTCTTCGCCGGGAGCCGCTTCCCCGTCCGGACGAAGAACGGGACGTCCTGCCACCGCCAGTTCGCGATCTTGAGCCGGAGCGCGATGAATGTTTCCGTGTCGGATTTCGGGTCCACGCCCGCTTCTTGCCGGTATCCCGCGACCGGCTGGCCCTCGCTGGTGCCCGCGGTGTACTGACCGCGCACGACGTCGTTCGGCCCGAGTCGAACGATGCTTTGCAGCACCTTCACCTTCTCGTTCCGGATCGAGTCCTCGTCCCGGGTCGCGGGCGGCTCCATGGCCACGAGCGTCAGGATCTGGGTGACGTGGTTCTGGATCATGTCCCGAAGCGCCCCCGACGTCTCGTAGTACTGGGCGCGCTGCTCGACGCCGAGCGACTCGGCGACGGTGATCGTCACGTGGTCGATCCGCTCCCGGCCCCAGAGCGACTCGATGAACATGTTCGCAAAGCGGAACACCAGCAGGTTCTGGACCGTCTCCTTGCCGAGGTAGTGGTCGATCCGGTACACCTGCTTCTCGTCGAAGTACCGGTGCACGAGCGCGTTCAGCGCTTCCGCGGAGGCGAGGTCGCGACCGAACGGTTTTTCGATGACGAGCCGCGTCCATCCGGGTCCCTGGTTCAACGTGGCGCGGCCGAGCCCCGTGATCGTCGGACCGAACCCCTCGAGCGGGAGGGCGAGGTAGAACACCCGGTTGCCGGGGAGCTTCGCGTCGTGCTCGACCTTGTCGATCCGCTTCTTCAGCGCGTCGAAGCTCTTCGGCTTCTCGTCCGGCACCGCCTGGAAGCCGAGCGTCGCCGCGCAGAACGCGGCGAGCTTCTTGTCGGGCCCGCACTTCGCTGCTTTCAGGGCCGCGAGGCACAGTTTTCGGAATCCCGCGTCGTCCATCGGCTTTCGGGCCACGCCGAGGATGCGGCTGCCTTCCGGAATCTTCCCTTTCGTGCTCAGCGCGTAGAGGACCGGCAGCAGCTTCCGCTGCATGAGGTCCCCCGTCGCCCCGAAGACGACGAACAGGTGCCGCTCCGGCGCCGCATCGGCCATGCGTTCACTCCGTTTTCACGTCGTGGCCACCGAACTTGTTGCGCATCATCGCGAGGAGCTTCTCGGTGAACGGGTCCGATTCGCGCGAGCGAAGCCGCTGCTGGAGCGCGAGGGTGATCACCGGGGCGGGTATGTTGAGGTCCATCGCCTCCTGCGCGGTCCAGCGACCCTCGCCCGAATCGACCACGTAGGGCGCGATTCCCTTCAGCGTCGGGTTGTCGGCGAGGGCGTCCTCGGTCAGTTCGAGCAGCCACGACCGGACGACGCTCCCGTAACGCCACACCGACGCGATCTGGTGGAGGTCCAACTGGAACTCCTGCTTGGCCTGCATCACGGCGAACCCTTCCGCGTACGCCTGCATGAGACCGTACTCGATCCCGTTGTGGACCATCTTCACGAAGTGGCCCGACCCGACGGGCCCCATTCGGCCCCACCCCCGGTCCGGTGCCGGAGCGAGCGTTTCGAGGATCGGACGGACGTGCTCGACGTCGGCTTCTGCGCCGCCGACCATCATGGAGTATCCCTCCTTCAGGCCCCAGATGCCACCGCTGGTCCCCACGTCCACGAAGTGAAATCCCCACGCGCTCACCCGGGCCGCGCGCTGCAACGTGTCCCGGTAGTACGAATTGCCGCCGTCGACGATGTAGTCGCCCGGCGACAGTAGACCGTGCAGTTGGTCGAGCGTCTGGTCGACCGGAGGTCCGGACGGGATCATCAGCCACACCACGCGCGGCGGTTTGAGCTGGGCGACGAGGTGGGCGAGCGAGTCCGCCCCCTTCGCTCCCTGCTGCACGACGGCGTCGACGACCTCCTTTTTTCGGGCGAAGCCGACGACCGTGTGGCCGCCCCGGACCAGTCGTACGGTCATGTTGCCGCCCATTTTTCCCAGGCCCACCATTCCGAGTTCCATTGTTCTCCTCCCTACCCGGCCGACACTCCGACGTGCGCCAGCGACTCGCGAAGCCGCCCGGGGTCTTCTACCCGGAGGGTCCGAAGTCCGAGCTGGGCGGCCGCTTCCACGTTCTCCGCTCGGTCGTCCAGGAAGAGGCTCTCGTCGGGGGCGTGCTGGGTGACCGACAGGGCGAGCCGGAACGCCGCGGCGTCGGGTTTGCGTTGGCCAGTGTAGCAGGAACTGAAGAAATCATCGAAGATCGGGGCGAGCCCGAACGTCCGAATCCGATATTCGTTGAGCTCGCGCGACTCGTTGTTGAGGACCGCCATCCGAT
Source organism: Thermoplasmata archaeon (assembly GCA_035504595.1). Taxonomy (GTDB): domain Archaea; phylum Thermoplasmatota; class Thermoplasmata; order Lutacidiplasmatales; family UBA184; genus Lutacidiplasma. The sequence continues at coordinate 117,456 of DATJRQ010000004.1, forward strand.
ACTGTCCGCCCTCGCGCAGCGCGCGGGCGGTGGCGATCGCCGCCGGATGGGGTTGCGACTGAGCGAGCATGTACGCCCGGAACTCCTCCCGGGAAAAGGGGCGCGGCTCGTAGAAGACGGTCGCATCGAGGTATCCCTCCCAGTCGAGCCGTCCGGTCTCGAACTCGAGCTCGGCCCCGGCGTGCCGTCGTTCGAATTCCGGTCCATCGAGCCCGAAATGTGCCACCGCTTCGGCCCGGGAACGGTGGTCCCACCCGTCGGTCAGTAGGACCCCGCCGACATCCCACAGCAGCAGCGAGAGCTTAGGCACGGAGCGCCTCGCCCAGCCGTCGGAGCCCATCGGCTGCGTTGGTACCGAGGTCCACTCGCAGGACGCGGCGGCCCTTCTGCCGCAGCGCACGGTAGTCGCCGACGGCTTGGGCTCGGATCAGTTCGCCGAACGTGTAGTCGGTGGTGGGTACCGGCAGGTCCCGCTTCGGGGTGTCCACGAGCTGGAGGAACAACCCGGTGTTCGGACCCCCCTTGTGCAGTTGTCCGGTCGAGTGGAGGAACTTCGGACCGTATCCGAACGTCGTGGCGACGTTCAGTCGTTCGAGGAGCCCCCGTCGGATGACGTCGAGCACGTCGGAGGTCGCCTCGGTCGGTGCGAGGTACGCTTGGATCGACACGTAGTCGCCCGGTCGCGCCGATCCGATCCACGCTGCGACCGCGGACGTGAGCGCGGCTCGGTCGTCGATCGGCACCGTGACCACGTCCCCCGTCGTGCCGGCGCTTGCGGGTTCGGCCATCGCCTTGCGCGCCAGCTCTTTCGCGAACTCGACGTCGGGCTGGTCGTACGGGTCGATCCCAACGATCATCCCGGCCGCCGCGACGGCCATCTCCCATCGGAAGAACTCCTCACCGATCTCTAGGCGCCCGGGCATCCGGATCCGGACGATGGGGAACCCCGCCTCCTCGAGCCGGGTGACGTGGGCTTCGAGGCCGGCGTCCAGCTGCTCGCCCTCCTGGATCTCCACGAACAGCCGGTCGCCCGCGTAATGGTCGAGCGAGGTGCGGGGTTCGTCCACGACCGGGACGATCCCCTTTCCGATCTTCCCGGTGCTCTCGGCGACGAGCTGTTCGAGCCAGACCGGATACGGCACGAAATTCTCCGACGCGTAGAAGGTGAGCTTGTCGCGGCCGTGGGTCGCAAGTTCGCCGAGCACGGCCCCGAGCGAGAGCCCCGGACTCTCGCGGACGGGCACGGTGGGAGCGCAGGCTTCGGCCATCGTCCAAGCGCGGTCCAGCAGCCCCCGCACGTCGACGCCGACGAGCGCCGCGGGAACGAGACCGAACATCGTCAGGGCCGCGTACCGTCCTCCGACCGTCGGCAGCGCACGGAACACCGTCCGGAATCCGTCCTTCGCCGCGAGCCGCTCCAGGGATGTGCCAGGGTCGGTGATCGCGACGAACGATCGACCGGGGTCCGCGCCGGTGACCTCCCGAACGGCGGCCGCGAAGTACTGGTAGAAGGAGAGGGGCTCGGTCGTGGTCCCCGATTTGCTCGAAACCAGAAACAGGGTGTGCGGCAGGTCGAGCCGGGCGTGTAGCGCGGCGACGGCGTCGGGATGCGTGCTATCCAGGACCCACAGTTGCGGGTAACCGGGTCGGCCCCCGAAGATGCGGCCGAACACCTCCGGGGCCAGGCTCGAGCCGCCCATGCCGAGGACGACGACGTCCCGGATGCCGTCCCGGCGGACCTCGTCCACGAACGCCTGGAGTCGGGCAAGCTCGTCGTGCATGAGCTCCGGGAGCTGGAGCCAGCCCATTCGCGTCGCCACGTCGGACGGCGGAGCGGCGGGCCAGAGTGTGGGGTCGAGCTTCCAGAACCGCTCCGCCACGCGATCCCGTTGCCAGGAGTCGCATCGAACGGCGATGCGGTCCGACTCGGCCCCCACGCTCCAGGTCGCGCGATCCACGGTGCCCTCGAGCAGGGACGCGCGTTTCTGCTCGAGCGAGCCCAGCAGATGCGCGTACGACTCCGAGAACAACGTCACCCCCTCGACCTGGAGGTCGTCGGTGATCCGGTCGAGGTCGACCCCGACCGCCGCGGCTTGGGACACGACCTGGCGGGCGGCGTCCGCACCATCGAGCAGCGTGTCGCCGCGAACTGTACCGTGGTCCTCGAAGGCGGCGAGGGTCGCGGGCGGTATGGTATCGACGGTGTCGGGTCCGATCAGCTCCTCGACATACAGCGTGTCGCGGAACGTTGGGTCCTTGGTGCTGGTGCTCGCCCACAGAACGCGCTGCGGAGGGAAGGCCGTCGCCGGGGTACTCGGGAAGAACTCGCGGAACCGGGCGTAGATCAGTTTGCAGTTTGCGATTGCGACCTTTCCCCGGAGCTCCCTCGTGCCCGCTGACGGCGACGCGTCGAGCACCCGGTCGACCGCCGTATCGATTCGACTGACGAAGATCGAAGCGACGGAGGCGATCCGCGCGGGGCTCTTCGACCGCCTCACGCCGCGCAGGTACGCCTGCGCGACCGCCTCGTAGTGGCGGAGTGAGAACATCAGCGTCACGTTGACGTTGATCCCCTCCGCGATCAGTTGTTCGATCGCCGGGATCCCCTCGGGGGTCGCGGGCACTTTGATCAGAACGTTCGGGCGGCCCACTTCGGTCCAGAGGCGCCGGGCCTCGGCGATCGTGCCCGCCGTGTCGTGCGCGAGCCCCGGGGCCACCTCGAGGCTCACGTACCCGTCCTTGCCGTTGGTGCGGTCGTACACGGGGCGCAGCACGTCGGCGGCCATCGTCACGTCCTGGACCGCCAGACGCTCGTACAGTTCGGCCGCCCCGAGATTCGGAGCCTTCTCGAGCAACGCTCGGAGCGCATCGTCGTAATCCCGGCTTCCCGCGATCGCCTTGTCGAAGATCGTCGGGTTGATCGTCACGCCGGTGATCCCGTCGGTGTCGACCATCCGCTTCAGTTCGCCCGAGGTCAGCAGACTTCGCCGAATGTAGTCCAGCCACGGCGACTGACCCTGGCGGAGGAGGGCGGCCAGCTTCGTCATGGCCGGGGTCCCGCGGCTGGCCGAACCAACAGTTCGGCCGACTCCGCGACGTGTTCGGCGGTGACCCCGAGTTCCTTCATGACGATCGGCCCGGGGGCCGACGCGCCGAACCGGTCGACTCCGACCGAGCGGCCTTCGGACCCGACGTAGCGCGACCAGCCCAAGGTGGCGCCGGCCTCGACCGATACCTTGGGCACGCCGGGCAGCAGCACCGAGTCACGGTAGGCGACGGATTGTTCGTCGAAGACGCGCCAACACGGCAGGGAGACCACGCGTGCCCGGATCCCCCGTTCCGCGAGCATTTTCTGGGCGTCGAGGGCGACCGAAACTTCGGATCCCGTTCCGATCAACACCACCTGGGGGGCGCTGCCCACGGGGTCCGACAGCACGTAGCCGCCGCGGCGCACCCCTTCCGGGATCGGATACTTCGTCGCATCGAGGACGGGGATCTTCTGGCGGGTAAGTACGAGGGCAGTGGGGCCCCGATGCTCGATCGCCATCTTCCAAGCGACCACGGTCTCGTTCGCGTCGCCGGGTCGGATCACGCGGAGTTCTGGTATCGCCCGGAGCGCGAGCAGGTGCTCGATCGGCTGGTGCGTCGGGCCGTCCTCGCCCATCGCGATCGAGTCGTGGGTGAACACGAGGACGATGTGGGTCCGCTGGAGCGCCGCTAGCCGGATCGATCCCCGACCATAGTCGGAGAAGGTGAGGAAGGTACTCCCGTACGGGAGGAGACCCCCGTGGAGTGCCATCCCGTTCAGGACGCCGATCATCGCGTGCTCTCGCACACCGAAATGGATGTTGCGACCGGCACCGTCGGTGGGTGAGAAATCCGGTGCCTGCGGCAGGAGCGTCCGCGTGGACGGTGAAAGGTCCGCGGCCCCCCCAATCAAAGCGGGAAGCCGGGGGCCGACCCTCTCGAGGAATTTCTGCGATGCGTCGCGCGTCGCCACCGGGCCGTCGGTCGGTGCGTAGGCGGGGGCCGAGTCGGACCAATCCGGAGGGAGGGTCCCGGCATACTGGGCGTCGAACGCCTTCGCGCGCGACGGATCCCCGGTCCGCAGGCGGGCCCGTACCGACTCCCACTCCGACTGCCAAGTCGCACCGCGGGTCAACGCCTCCCGGAAGTGGGCACGAGCGTTGTCGGGGATGAGGAACGGCGGTTCGACGGGCCAGCCGAGCTGCTCCTTGGTCTTCTTGGTCTTCTCGGGGCCCAGCGGCTCCCCGTGGGCCTCCCGAGTGTCCTGGACGGGACTGCCGTACCCGAGGTGCGTTCGCACGCAGATCAGGGAGGGGCGTGCCGTATCGGCCCGAGCGGTACGGATCGCACTGTCGATCGCGGCGAGGTCGTTGCCGTCCTCCACGCGAATCACCTGCCAACCGAACGCGGCGAAACGCTCGGCGACGTCTTCCGTGAACGTCCAGCTCGTCGGGCCTTCCAGAGTCACGTGATTGTCGTCGTACAGGTAGATCAACTTCCCGAGCTGAAGATGCCCCGCCAACGACGCGGCCTCGGAGGCGATCCCCTCCATCAGGTCGCCGTCCGAGACGATGGCGTACGTGTAATGGTCGACGAGCGGGACCCCGTCTCGGTTGAACGTCGAGGCGAGGTGTTGCTCCGCGAGGGCCATGCCTACCCCCATCGCGAACCCCTGCCCCAGAGGCCCGGTCGTTGCTTCCACTCCCGGAGCGCACCCGTGCTCGGGGTGGCCCGGGGTCATGCTGCCCCACTGGCGAAATCGCTGAAGCTCCGAGAGCGGGAGGTCGTAGCCGGTGACGTGAAGCAAAGAGTACAGCAGGGCGGACCCGTGTCCGGCGGAGAGCACGAAGCGGTCTCGGTTCGGCCAGGTTGGGTCGGCCGGATTATGCCGAAGGAATCGGTCCCACAGGACGTACGCCATCGGCGCGGCGCCGAGCGGTAGCCCCGGGTGCCCGGACTTGGCCTTCTCGACCGAATCGACCGCGAGGAATCGGAGGGTGTTCACACAGGTCCGGTCGAGCTCCGCGTCGCTCATCCGGGCGCACCGAACACCGAGGGGAGGAAAAGCTGACGGGGGACTGTCCCCCCTTTGGTTAGGGCCCGGCCTCGCTCGCAGCCGAGGGCGCGACCCCACCTATAAGTCGGGTGCCGCGTTCTTCCGGCGATGGCCCTCCCTACGGGTGGAGTCGTCGTGTTGGCGGTGGTGGGCCTTCTCGGGCTCTCCGCGATCGCCGCCGGCGCGACCGTCTCGGTGACCGGTCCGACGCCCCCGTCTCAGGGAGGCCCCGCGGTGGCAGCCGGGTCAGGTCCGGCCACGACGCCCAGCAGCCGGCCGGTCATCGGGGTCGAGGGCGCGATGACGGTGGGAAAGTTCCCGACGTTCATGGCGGAGGACCTCGCGAACGGTTGGATGTACGTCGCGAACGAGGGATCGGCCACCGTGACCATCCTCGACGGCACGCACATCGTGGCCAACGTGAGCGCCGGAGGCGGTGCGAGCGGACTCGTGTACGACCCCGAGTCCCAGTTTGTCTACGTCGCCGACACGACCTCCGACCAGGTGACCGTGATCGACGGCACGACGAACATCGCTACCCTCCCCGCCGGACACGGCCCGTGCGCACCGGCGTACGACGCCGAGGACGGGTGGGTGTACGTGCCGAACTCCGGCTCGTCGACGGTCACGATCCTGAACGGTACCTCGGTGATCACGACCGCTCCGGTCGGCTCCGACCCGGTGGACGCAACGTACGACGCGGCGAACGGTACAGTGTACATCACCAACCAGCAGGACAACTTCGAAAACATCCTCTACGGGAACGCGACGGTCGCCCTCGCGCCGACGTACCTGATCCAACCGTTCGCGACCGTGTACGACCCGGTGAACGGCTTCCTCTACATCACGAACATCACGCCGAACGATGGGATCCTATCGGATGTCACTGTCCTCAACGGCACGAACCGGGTCGCCACGTTCGGGGTCGGACCGGGTCCGTCCTACCCCGCGGTGAACACCTCGAGCGGGGACGTGTTCCTGCCCAGCATTGGGCTCGATTCCGTGCAGATCCTGAACGGGACGTCGATCACGGGCGACGTGCTCGTCGGGGGCGACCCCACCTCCGCCCAATTCGACCCGGAAAACGGCCTCGTGTACGTGACCGACGACCTGACGAACGACGTGACGGTGCTCAACTCGACGCGTGTCCTCGCGGACGTGGTCGTGGGCGCGAACCCGACGATCGCCGCCTTCGACTCGAAGAACGGGTATGTCTACGTTACCGCGCGAGGCGCCGGGGAAACGTTCGCCCTCGGACCGGTGACCGGGTGGGCGGTGAACTTCACCGAATCCGGACTGCCGACGGGCGAGTACTGGTCCGTGACCGTGAAGGAGGTGACCGTCACTTCCGACTCGGACTACGCGCTCGAGTACCAGGCCAACGGGACGTACGCCTACGAGATCGGCGTGGTGCTCGGGTACGACACGCACCCCGCGACCGGCGCCTTCAACGTCACCGGGAACCCCGTCGACATTGTCATCTCCTTCACGATGCCGTCAAAGCCCGCCGGGCCGGGGTTCCTCGGTCTCCCCAACCCGATCGGGGCCGTGCTCGTCGGATCTTCGGTCGCGATCGTGGTAGGCGTCACCGCCTGGCAGGTGATCGCTTGGCGTCGGAGGCGGAAGGAACGCATCCTGCGCGCGTAGGGAATCCCCGCGCGGACGGCCTCACGCTCGACGTCGCGCTTCAGGGGGGGCTCGCACGGCACTGTACGCCCCCCGTCGCTCGATCGAGCTCGGCGATGGCAGGCTCCTCGGAGTTCAGCTCTTAACTCGCTCGGGCTCCCGATGACGCCATGGCATCGGAGACCGTCCTCGTAGTGGGGTCGACCGGGCTGGTCGGCCGAGCGGCTGTCCGTGCTCTGGTGAAGCGCGGGCATACGGTTCGCGCGCTCGTTCGACGGCCGGACGCCGCGAAGGAATTCCAGGGCCCGGGACTTTCCGCGGTCGTCGGGGACCTCGCGGGCGGCGGGGACTGGAGTCAGGCGATGGACGGCGTGACTGCCGTCGTAGACGCGACCCAGGTACGGATCCCCGGTCGGTTGACCGTACGGAAGGCTCGCCGCGGAGCGGAGGAACGGGGGCGCATGGTCGCGTTTCTTCTCTCGAAGGTTCGCGCCCAACCGACCTCGGTCCGATCGTACGTGGCCCTGAGCGGACTCGAGGACTACGCCCCCACCGGGGATGCCTGGTTCGACGAGTCGACACCCCCTGCCTCGGAGGTCCTCGGATATTCCCATCTGAGCGTCCGGTCGCGGGCCCTCTTGGCCGAGGCCCGGCGAGAATGGGGACTTCCCCTCGTCATGCTCCGAATGGGGCTCATCTACGGGCCCAGCGGTTGGTTCCCGGAATTCGCCGACCGGATTCGCCGCGGCCGAGGCGTGCTGGTCGGTTCCGGCACGAACTATTCGTCCTTCGTCTCGTCGGTCGACGTGGGAGAAGCCATCCGGGCCGCGGTCGAGACCGCCCCACGCGGCGAGGAGTTCCTGATCTCCGACGATGAACCGATGGCCCAAGCGGGCTGGCAAGCGATCCTCGCGGCGAATCTCGGGCGACCCGCCGTGCGTCGAAGGGTCCCGTTCTGGCTGGCGTCGCTCACGGCGGGGCGCGTCAACGCCGAAACGTTCACGAGCTCGCGTCGAGCTCGAAACCAGCGCGCCAAGGACCGTCTGGGGCTCAGCCTCACCTACCCGACGGTCCGGCCAGGGTTTCCCTGGGCCCTCGCCGAAGCGCCGGTGGTGACCCCGAAATGATACCTCGGTGGGAAAGTCTAGCCCCGAGCGGATTCGAACCGCTGTCGCCGGCTCCAAAGGCCAGCATGCTTGGCCACTACACCACGGGGCTGCGGCGCTCCACGGTCATTTGTCCCTAAAGAAAGAATCGTTCGCCGGGACCGGCATGGGGACCTGGGC
>DATJRQ010000005.1:0-32277 GCA_035504595.1 Thermoplasmata archaeon
AGCTCGCCTGGTTGTACTGCGCCTGCTGCTCAAGCACCTGATAGGTTCCGTCCCCGTAGGTGTACGTGCCGTTGGCGTAGTACATCGCCGCCATGTAGTCGGTCGGGTCGGGGTAGTCGGGCGCCCAGCCGAGGTTGTAGAGCGGCATCGGGTTCTGCCCGCCCCCGATCGAACTGTACTGCACTAGGTCGGGGAAACTCAGGTCGAACGAGTACGGTACGATCGCGCCGTCCGTGATGATCCCAACCTCCTGAATGTAGTCGACGATCGCCGCGTCGAGGCCCGGTGTCCCGAGCTCGCCGATGATCGGGAACGAGCAGGGGTTGTCGGACGTGCATGCCGCGAGCTCCGCGTCATAGTACGGGCTCGAGGGGTTCGTTCCCTGCTGCCACCACCAGAGCGCCGAGTTCACCGAGTCGTTGCACGAGCTCTGGGTGCTGCCCGTGCACGGGTCGCCGCCCTGGTACGGGAACGACACGTTCGTCGGGTAGTAGTTGCCCATGCCGATCGGGATCGCGCCGCCGTAGTTGTGATAGTACTGGATCCCGTCCACAGTCCAGACCGTGTTCTCAATCGACGTGTACGGGTAGGCGTGGACCAGCAGATCGCGTACCGTGTTGGACGCGAAGAAGTTCCCCGGCACGTTGAGCTCGCCCGCGTTCGGGTCGATCGCCGCTTCCGCCGTCAGCGAGAAGTTCAAGTCGAACGGCAGGAAGTAGGTCGAAATGGTCGGGCTGTAGTAGATACCGATGTCCCCTTCGGACTGCAGCTGAAGGACGGACGAGGTGTCCGACGCGATGAACCACGAGTAGTCGGCCTGGCCGGCTTCATACTGGGCAAGACCTTCGGTAGTTGAACTCTCGTAGGTCACGACCACCTTGCCAATGTAGCTCCCCGGTGCGGGCTCACAGCCGCCGCCTACTCCCGCACAGTTCGCCGGCTCGACGTAATACGGGTTGGATTCGAGGGTGTAGCCCGTGGTTTGCCCGACAGCCGACTCAAAATAGGGCCCGGAGCCGACCATGTTGAACCGCACGCCGCTCTGCACGGCCGGGTGGTTCAGCGCGAGCATCTGGAAGGAGTCCCACGCCGTCGGGGTCAGGGTGCTCAGGTAGTTCGTGAACGACGGGGCCTGGGTGTTGGTCGCGCCACCGGGGAGCAGGCAGGGCCCGTCTCCGTGCGCCGCGGCCGAGCCGCTCCAGCCGGGGATCCCCGCGTCCTGCGCCGTGAACCAGCCGCACGGGACGACGCCCGCGCCGAGAGGGTCCGCGACGAGCTCGAGGAAGAACGGCCAGTCCGTCCCCTCACCGAACGCGTTGAACGTAATGCACCCGTTCGCCGCCAGTGCCGCGGCGGGGCAGTACGTGCTGTCGTTGATCAGCATCGAGGTCATGATGTTGCCCGGGGTGTTGTTGAACGGAGCGTGGATGCCGCCGTCCCACGTCGGGTCCCCGAGGGGCATCAGGGCCTGGGTCTGAATCCAGCCGTTCAGGACACCGGGTCCGGGAAGGTCGGCGAAGCTCATCGTCCGCGCGAGCGAGAACATCACGTCCGACGGGTACACTTGCCAGTGCGCTCCCGTCGCGGGGTCGTAGAAGCTCGCGTTGGAGATGGGGAACGTCCAGTACTGGGGGTTGCCCTGGGAGTTGTCCACGATGAGGCTCTGTCCGTAGATGGTCTGGCACGAGACAGAGGTCGTCGACAGTCCGTTCGACGGGCCGCCCGGGACGCAGGTCGACAGCTCAGGCACGAAGTTCGATGTGCTCGAGCCGTTGTAGGAAATCAGGGTCTGATAGATGTTCAGGATCGGCTCGAAACTGACCGTGTCGTACGCGACGGCGGGGTCCTCGCTCGTCATGCCCGACGGGGCGATTTCGTAGCCTTCGAGAGTGCCAGGGTGAGGTCCACCACTGGTCTGTGGATTCTGATAGTACATTTCGGCGTGGCCCTGCGGTGCCGACGGATTACTCGGCGCGGCGGGAGCCGCCGCCGTCTGAGCCGTCGCCGCGGGGGCAGTCGGCGATGTGTTGCTTCCGAGCGGTACCGCCGGTGAACTGGCCACCGCTGTCGAGAGGACCATGCTCACCAAGAGCACGCCCACTACGGCGATTGCAGCCCCGATCAGAAGTCCCTTACTCACCCAACGACCCGACGCTTTCATTGTTGGACCCGTCCATAGGTCGGCGTACCGACCGAAGGGGGCCAGCGGGACCCCGCATATATACCTTAACAAAACGCCTCGGAGATTACGGGGTTCGAGGGTCCCTCGTCAGCGATGAGGCGGCCGGTTATACGTACAATGGCGTGTGGAGGCGCATTCCCTCGGCCGCGACCCGCGGAATGAACCTCGAGTTGACGGACGGCGAAGGGGGTCGGCTCCCGGCGAGATCTCGGACATTTTCCGTCGATTAACTACTTACGGACCACGCCGCATACCGCGTCACAGGTGGTATCACGCCGCCCGATCAGTATCTCACTTATACTCGCAGGCCGCGCCGCGCCCCCGGTAAGATCGCGCGCCGAGTTCGGCCCGGCCTGACCCGGGTCGGCGGACTTTTCGTGCGATTCGCGAATCGTCCGCCGAGTCAAACGGCGGCGATCCTGGGGGTCGCTACCGCACTTGTCCTCGCCGCCCTGACCGTGCCCACGACCCTCGGGGGGGTCACCCCGCCTCCGCCCGCCGGATGGGAGACCTTCGACTCGGCCAACCGCATGGTCGAACCGGTGGTCACCGACACGCCCGATGGCCCCTGGTCCATTAGCCTGGCGGAAGGCGTGGCGGCCGCGGGCCCGTGGTCCCCGACCCTCTCGATGTGGGGCCTCAACGCCAGTTGGGCTCCGACGATCGCGGCCTGCCAGTCGCTTCTCGCGGGCGCGAGTCTCTTCACGTTCTGGAACACGAGCGAATACCCGACGGCGTCCGGGCCGGCGGTTTTCGAGAGCGGGGGAGCCGGATTGTGGACGTTCGTCTTCCTCAACAGTTCGCACGCCGCCCTGGTCGTGAGCGTCCTCGACGGACGGGCGATTGACAACGGGATGCTTCCCTCCAATAGCCCGTGCGCCAACTTCGGCGGCCCGTTCCGTGCGACGACCTCCTACCTGAATCCGGCGAACGTGTCGGACCCGTCGAGCTTCGCGGCGCAGTCGTACTCTGCGATCACGCTCGGTCAGCCGGCGGGGGAGGGACCTTCCACCGCGTTCTACATTCTTGGGAACCCGGCCCTCCCGGTATCCTTCCTAGCTCCGGGGTACAACCAGGAGTGGAGCACCTACTACGGCTCGTGCGGCGCTCCGGGCGTGGCCGGCCACGTCATCTATGCCGGCGCCCCCCAGGACATTCCCCATCATCCCGGATATCAGCAGCAGATCACGGTCGGGAACTATTGCTACCAGTCGCTGGATGGTATCCTCCCCGGCGCGAAGAGCCTGTGGAACATTGGGGGGACCTTCTACGCCTCCTGGCCGATCTCCGTGCTGACGGACACCTCGACCCGGCCGGTCAGCTCCGCGGGCCCGCTCACGACGAACATGTTCTCGATGTCGGTGATGTTGAGCTCGGGGCTGGGGCCCTACTCTTTCCAGTACACGTCGGGTCAACCGACCTGCGCGGTCGGGACGACCTCGGTCGAGGCGTGCGTCGGAGTCGCCCAGACCTGGTTCGCGGTACTGCTGAACCCGTCGGGAACGATCGTGGACACGTTCCCGAGCATCTCCGGGGCGACCACCTGGACGGTCCCCGGGGTCGCGCTCCAGACGAACGACCAGATCATTCTGGTCTCCCCGGTGCCGGTTTTCTCCCTGGAGAACTCCGGACTCGAATTCAGCTCCGGCTGGAACCCGTACGTTTGCTGCGGATTCCACTTCGGTACCAACACCGTGGCCTCGGGCGGACCGTACGTTCTGTAGGATTCCGGCTGTCGCGCCGGAGGCGCCCGAAGAAATTCGAATTCTTCTAATGAATAAATACCCCCATCCGCATGCGACTGAATGTCACGGCGTAGCACGCCGAAGCACGGGATGAGCTAGCAATGCGGATGTGGATTTACATCGTGCGGCGGATGATCCTGCTCGTTCCGATCATCATCGGGGTGATGACGATCACGTTCGTGCTCGTCAACGCGCTCCCGTCCTACGACCACCTCGTCGCGGTATACGGTGACCCGCCCCGCCAGCGGCCCTGGCTCTACGACCCGACCGTCGCGTGCAACTTGCTGAACTCGTCGATGCCGGCGGACAAGCAGTGCGTCAACCCGTACTACCACAACCTCGCGGCTCCGTTAGGCATAGGGGAGAATCCCGTCACCGCGTGGTCCCAGTACATGTATCGGAGCCTCACGTTCCAATGGGGTACGGTTTCGAACGATAGTACCGCGGGAAAAACCGTCCCGCTCATCCAAGGTCAGGAGGTGACGACCGTACTAGCGTGGTACCTGCCCTACACGCTCGAGCTCGCGATATTCGCCCTCATCATCATCCTGCTGATCGCGATCCCGCTCGGCAACCTCTCGGCCGTCTATCGGAACCGCCCGGTCGACCAGGCGTCGCGCGTCATGTCGTTCTCCGGGTACGCGTTACCATCGTTCCTGTTGGGTTCGCTGCTGATCCTCGGATTCGTTCTGTTGCTCGGTTCCGGCCATAGCTACTACGCGCATCCCCCCTGGTGCACGTCGGGCGAGCCCACCTACAACGAGTTCACCGGGTCGTGGCCGGTGCAAGCCTGTTTCGCGGGCGGCAACTACCCGAGCTGGTTGAACCAAGGCGTGGTCACCTCCCCGACCGGCTTCCCGACGGTCGACGCGGCGATCCACGGCCAGTACTGGCTGTCGCTCGACACCCTCGCCCGGATGATCCTGCCGGCGCTCGTCATCGCGTTCGGTTCGATCGCGATCCTGCTGCGGTTCGTCCGCAACAGCATGCTGGAAGTGATGAACCTCGACTTTGTGCGGACCGCCCGCGCGAAGGGAGTTCCCGAATCGGTCGTGGTGAAGCGTCACGCCGGGCGTAACTCGTTGAACGTGACCGTCACCGTCCTCGGGTTAACGTTCGCCTTCTTCATCGGAGGGTTCCCGATCATCGAGGATGTCTTCCATCTGAACGGCATCGGCTACATCCTGGCGCTCTCGATCCAGCAGACCCAGGCCCCGCTCGACTTCGGGCTGATCTTCGGCTCGACGCTGTTGTTCACCTACGTCGTCGTCATCGCAAACTGCGTCGTCGACGTGACCTATGCGCTCTTGGACCCCCGGGTCCGGCTCGGGTGATCCACCGTGGCAACCGATCCTTCCACCGCGGCCGCGCCGTTGACCGGGTCGCCGACCGAGCCCGTCCCCCCGGCTCCCTCCGGGCGGCGACCGAACCCGCGGCTCGAGCAGTACAAGCGGACATGGTTCTTCCTGCGTCGCAACACCCTCGCCCTGATCGGGCTCGGCATCATCGTGATGCTGGTACTGATCGCGTTGTATGCCATCACCCAACCGATCCCGTGGAACGGCCTTCCCGAGTGCACGGCATCGAACAACCAGGTCGTGAAGTTCACCGAGACCGGGTTGCCGGGCGGTACGAGCTGGTCGATCACCGTCAACGGGGTAACGAGCTCAACGTCCGGGAACAACGTGACGTTCTCGCTCGCCAGCGGACCGGCCTACAAGTTCACCGTGGGCAACGTCACCGGGTATCATGCCTCCCCGGCCTCGGGTACCGTCAACGTCGCTGGCGCCCCGATCACCGAAAAGATCACGTTCATCGCCGGTGGGGCCGTGTCGGGGAGTTCCAGCGGCGCCGCGTCCCCCGGCTCGAGTGCGTCGCTGCCGTCGTGCAGCGTCTGCACGTACCCGGTCGGGACCCCGGTCCCGGGTCCGAACTGCTACCAGACTCCGAAGAACGTCCCGGGCGTCATCGCTCCGACCGTCTCCCTGCACCCGCTCACGCTCGGCGCGCTTCCGATGGGTTCGCTCGCGCTGCAGCCGGACATCCCGTACTTCTACAATGTGTACAACGGGATGCTGCGCGGCACCGACTACTCGCTGCTGATCTCGTTCGCGATCGTGATCGTTGGCGCGTTCGTGGGCCTGTTCCTCGGCGCCGTCTCCGGATTCTTCGGTGGAGCCGTCGATGAAACGATCATGCGTCTCGTCGACATCTTCCTGTCGATCCCTCAGCTGTTGTTCGTCATCATCGTGATAGCGGTCGTGTCCACGACCTATCCGGGGGGGCTATTCGGACTCTCCGACCTCGACACGCGGGTTCTGTTGCTGATCTCCGCGTTCATGATCGTCTGGTGGCCGTACTATGCACGCATCGTCCGGGGCCAGGTCCTGGTCGTGCGCGAACAGAAGTACGTCGAGGCGGCCCGCGCGAGTGGCGCCGGGAAGGGGCGGATCGTGATGAAGCACATCGTTCCGAACTCGATGTACCCGGTGTTCATCCAGATGTCCCTGGACGTCGGCGCGATCCCGATCCTGATCGGCACGCTCGTTTTCCTGGGATTCACGATCTGGCCCACCCCGTACTTCCCGGAGTGGGGGACGATCGCCGCGTTCGGGACCTCGGACGTGATCGGTCAGTTCCTCATCGGTTGTGAGGCGGGCATCTGCGTCATCCCGTGGTGGCAGATGGTATTCCCCGGTCTCGCGTTGTTCCTGTTCGCGATCAGCGTGAACTTCCTCTCGGACGGACTGCGCGACGCGCTCGACCCGAGGCTTCGGAGGTAGTCGGAGGAGGACCGATGGCCGCGCGCGTGGAGACCCCATCGAGCGATGTGCCGCTGCCGGAGTCGACCCCCGTCCCCGAGCCGCTCAGCCCGACGGACACGCCGAGCCCCCCCGCCGACGACGCGGACGTCGTGCTTCGGATCAAGGACCTCCGGACCTACTTCTTCACCTACGACGGCGTCGTCAAGGCGCTGGACGGGGTCGACCTCAAGATCCGCCGAGGTCAGACGACCGGGCTGGTCGGCGAGACCGGTTGCGGAAAGAGCGTTACGGCGTTCTCCGTGATGCGGCTCATCCCCGACCCCCCCGGGCGGATCCTCGGCGGGAAGGTGCTGTTCGACGGCGGCGACATCCTCTGGGGCCTCGACAAGGAGGCGACGTTCACCCCGATCAAGGGGACGAACCGGGTGAAGATCAGCCGCTCGTTCCGCCGGATCCGGCGGGCGACCGAGCGGATGAGCGCCGTGCGGGGCCGGGGGATCGGGATGATCTTCCAGGAGCCGACGCAGGCGATGAACCCGATCTTCACGATCTCGAACCAGATCTCGGAGACGCTGCTGCTCCACCGGGGGATCGAGATCGTCGACGGGATCATGGGGATGAAACCGGACAACCCCGCGGTCGCCGTGGCGCTGGAAGGAATGGTCCAGGCCTCGCAACGCGGGAAATCCGGGGAACTGCGCGTCGCCGCCGAGAAGCTCGGAGAGGCGGCCCAGCTCCCGTCCGTCGGCACTCAGGCGTACGCGCTGTTCCGCGCGGCGGGGCGGGATGTCGAGGGAGCTCGGGCGGACGTCCAGAACGTGCTCCGGGGCCTGAAGCCGAGCGGACTCGAACGCTCCTACCTCCATCACCGCAAGCGCCTGATGGAGCTCACCGACCAGCTCGACGATGTGTACCTCCGAGAAATGCGCGGCGAAGCGGGGCTCGGCGGCGCGCGGAACCGCCTGCGCGCGAAGATCCGGATCGAGAAGCTCACGCACTTGCACTTCGGTCTGTGGGGGATCCGGGGCCGCGCGAAGCGGGCGCTCGAGCGCGAGACGTTCTGGCGGTCGGTGCAACTTCTGGAGGGGATGTCGATCGCGAACCCCGTGCAGGTCGCGCGCGGCTTCCCGTTCGAGCTCTCCGGCGGCATGCTCCAGCGCGTCATGATCGCAATGGCGCTCTCCGCCGAGCCGAAGATCCTCCTCGCGGACGAGCCGACGACCGCGCTCGACGTCACGATCCAGGCCCAGATCCTCGAGCTGATGCGCGAGCTCAAGACGCGCGTCGGGACGGCGATCCTGCTCATCACGCACGACCTCGCGGTCATCGCCGAGGTCGCGGACCGCGTGTGCGTGATGTACGCCGGCACGATCGTCGAAGAGGGGGAGGTCCACGAGATCTTCCGCCGCCCGCTCCACCCGTACACGCAGGGACTCCTCGCGTCGATCCCGCGGCTGGACCGACCGGACCAGGAGTTCACCTCGATCCCAGGGTCGGTGCCGAACCTGATCTACCCGCCGAGCGGGTGTCGCTTCCATCCGCGCTGCCCGTACGCAATGCCCGTCTGCAAGGGCGACCGTCCGCCGGTCACTATCGAGGGGGACGATCACGCCGTCGCGTGCTATTTATACAAGGGACCTGTCCGCGCGGACTAGGGTTCGGTCGAATGAGTCTGTCCGACGACCCGAACACCGCTCAGGTCGTCATTTCGACTCATAACCTCCGAAAATACTTCCCGATCCGGGGCGGCCTGCTCTCGAGCCACATCGGCGACGTCCGAGCGGTCGACGGCGTCAGCTTCGACGTCTACGACGGCGAGACGGTCGGACTCGTCGGGGAATCGGGCTGCGGGAAGACCACCGTCGGTCGACTGCTGCTGCGGCTGATCGAGCCGACGAGCGGGCACACGTTCTACCGCCCGACGCCCGAGACGGTCGCCCGGCTCGACCGGCTGTACGCGAGCGTCGAACGGATGCCCCGCGACAACGGCGGCAGGGTCGCCGCCGGCCAGAGCGCGTCGTTGAAGGAGCTCGACGAGATCGCCGAGCAGTACTCCCTGTATCGGAAGAGCTCGGGCGAGATGCGCAAGCTGCGCGGCAAGCTCCAGATCGTCTTTCAGGACCCGTTCAGCTCGCTCTCCCCCCGGATGCTGGTGCGCGACATCATCGCCGAGCCGATGGCGATCCACCACGCCGGAACGCGCGCCGAGCGGTACCAACGGGTCGCCGACCTCCTGCGCGAGGTCGGACTGAACCCCGAGCACGAGTGGCGGTTCCCGCACGAGTTCTCCGGGGGCCAGCGCCAGCGGCTCGGGATCGCGCGCGCCCTCTCGCTCCGCCCCGAGTTCATCGTGCTGGACGAGCCGACGAGCGCGCTCGACGTCTCCGTGCAGGCCCAGGTGCTCAACATCCTGCGGAAGCTCCAGACGGAGCAGAAGCTGTCGTTCCTGTTCATCTCCCACCACCTCTCCGTCATTCGGTCGATGTGCCAGCGCGTCGTCGTGATGTACCTGGGCAAGGTCGTCGAGCAGGCGCCCACCGAGGAGGTGTTCTCCCGCCCGCTCCACCCGTACACCCAGGCGCTCCTCTCCGCCATCCCGATCCCCGACCCGGAGCTGAAGCGCGAGCGGATCGTCCTGCAGGGCGACGTCCCGAGCCCGGCGGCGCCACCGTCCGGGTGCCGCTTCCACACGCGGTGTCCCGCGGTGCTCCCGATCTGCCCGCGCGTGGACCCGCCGCTCATCGAGGTGCGGCCGAACCACCGCGTCGCCTGCCACCTGTACCCGAATCCGATCGCAAAGGAATCCGCGGCGGACCTTGCGGTGACCGCCTCGGCGCCGGTTGCCACGACCGTCCCGGCGACCGCTTCCTAGGGCGCGACGGGGGCCCCGATGGCGCAGGGGATCGACCCGTCGAAGGAGCGGCCCGATACCGGGGACGACCCGTTCCAGCGCCAGATCCTGCGGGACCAGCTGGACCGCGTCGCCGAGGAGAAGCGGAAGGCGCTCGAGGACCCGGGCCCGTCCTGGGGAGAATGGTTCTACCAGAGCGCCGCGAAGTGGTGGGTCGGTCTCGCGTTCTTCATCCTCGACGCGTGGCTCATCGTCGAGTGCCTCGACCTCGGGAGCCTCCTCCTCATCCTCCCGACGCTGGCCGCCGCGCTGTACGCGGAGTTCCTGCTCTACCGGGTGCTGTGGTACATCCCGACCGACGTGCGGAGGAACCGCCGGTTCCGTCGCTCCTGGTTCCGCCCGGTGCCGTACGGGCGGTGGACCGCCGAGGCGGAGTACTACCGCGCGCACCCGGTGGCGGTGCCGACGGACGGGCCGAGCGCCGACGACTTCCTGTGACCGGCGGTGGGCCGTCGGCCGCCCCCTAAATACCGGGCGAAGCTCGGGGCCCTTGTGCCGGCCCGCGTCGCCCCCCTCCGCCTCGCCCCGTCGCTCCTGTCCGCCGATTTCGCCGCGCTCGGCGACGCGATCCGGGCCGCGGAAGCGGGCGGCGCGGACGCCTTCCACCTCGACGTGATGGACGGCCACTTCGTCCCCAACATTTCGTTCGGGCCCGCGCTCGTCGCCGCCGTTCGGTCGCGGACGAAGCTGCCGCTCGACATCCATCTCATGATCGAGGAGCCGCTCCGCTACCTCGACGCGTTCCACCGCGCCGGCGGCGACACCCTGGTGTTCCACATCGAATCGAAGTCGGACCCCGCCGCGGTGGTGCGGGAGGCGCACCGGCTCGGCGCCCAGGTCGGGGGCGCGGTGCGCCCCGATACCCCCCTCTCCGCCCTCGACGGGGTGTTCGACGACCTTGACCAGGTGCTCGTCATGAGCGTCCACCCGGGATTCTCGGGCCAGTCGTTCCTCGCGGACGTGCTGCCGAAGGTCCGGGCCGCTCGGGCGCGCACCGACCGGGACGGGCGGGGGGCCTATGTGTCGATCGACGGCGGGATCTCGCCCGACACCGCGGTCGACGCCGCCGCGGCCGGGGCGACGTTCTTCGTGTGCGGGAACTCGGTGTTCCACGCGGGGTCGGTACCCGAGAACCTGGCGCGCCTCCGGGCCGCCGTGACCGAGGGGGCGCGCCGTGGAGTTCCGTGACCTCGCGAGCGCCTACGCCCGCCTCGAGGCGACGAAGAAGCGGCTCAAGATGCGCCAGATCCTCGTCGAGCTGATCCGCCCGGTCCACCCGCCGGACCTCGCGAAGGTGCTGTACCTCTCCCAGGGGATGCTCCGCCCCGAGTACGAGGGCGTCGAGCTCGGGGTCGCCGATTCGCTCGCGCGGCGGGCGGTGGCGAGCGCGACGGGACTCGAGGAAGCGGAGGTCGAACGGCGCACGAAGGCGTCCGGCGACCTCGGGACGACCGCCGCGGAGCTCCTCGAGTCGAATCCGCGCGAGCGGGCCGGCGCGGCGCTCTCCGTCGCCGACGTCTACCGGGAGCTCACGACGATCGCGACCGCGAAGGGCGCGGGCTCGCAGGACGTCAAGGTCCGGACGCTGGTCGACCTTCTCTCGCGCGCGACGCCCCTCGAGGCGAAGTTCATCGTCCGATTTGTCCTCGGGACGCTCCGCGTGGGCGTCCGGGAGCTCACCATCCTGGACGCCCTCACCGAGGCGTTCGCCGACGGCTCGAAGGAGGCGCGCACGCGCATCGAGGCGGCGTTCAACCTCTCGAGCGACCTCGGGCTCGTCGCGGGCATGCTCGTCGAGCACGGCCTTGACGGGCTCGCGTCGATCGGACTCGAGGTGGGCCGACCCATCCGGCCGATGCTCGCCGAACGGGAGCCGAGCCTCGAGGAGGTGCTGAAGCGGATGGGCGGCACCGCCGCGCTCGAGTTCAAGTACGACGGGCTCCGGGTCCAGGCCCATATCCCGACCTCCGGGCCGCCCCGTCTGTTCTCGCGACGGCTCGAGGAGATCGGCGCGCAGTTCCCCGAGCTGCTCCACGACCTGCCGAAGGCGGTCGGGCGGCTCCCTGCCATCGTGGAGGGGGAGTGCGTGCCGGTCGACCTCGACACCGGCGAGATCCAGCCGTTCCAGCTCGTCTCAAAGCGGCGGGGTCGAAAGTACGACCTCGACAAGGCGCAGACCGAGCTTCCGGTCTGTCTCTACCTGTTCGACGTCCTGATGGCCGGCGGCGAACCGACCTACTCCCTGGACTTCCCCGACCGCCGGGCGGCGCTCGCCACGATGGTCCGCCCGAACGACCACGTAGGGCTCGCTCAGCAGAAGGTCGTCTCCGACGTCGAGGCGGCGACCGCCTTTCTCGACGAGTCGATCGCCGCCGGCGGGGAGGGCGTGATGGCGAAATCGGTGAAGCCGGGAAGCTCCTACCGCGCCGGGGCTCGGGGCTACTGGTGGATCAAGTACAAGCGTGACTACACCGTCGGGCTCTCCGACTCGATCGACGGCGTCGTCGTCGGCGGCTTTCACGGTCGGGGCCGACGGGCGGGCAAGTTCGGCGCCTTCCTGCTCGCCGTCTACGACCCGAAGAAGGACCGGTTCGAGTCGTTCTGCAAGGTCGGCAGCGGGTTCGACGACGCGCAGCTCGTCGAGATGCCGAAGCGGCTCGCGAAGTTTGCGTCGGACACGCCGCCCCCCGAGGTGATCACCGGCCTCGCGCCGGACCGGTGGTTCCGGCCCGGCCTCGTGCTCGAAGTGCGGGGGGCGGAGCTCACGCTGAGCCCGATCCATCGGGCGGAGCAAGGGGCGGTCCGGGCCGGCGCGGGTCTCGCCCTGCGGTTCCCCCGGTTCACCGGACGGTTCCGGGACGACAAGGGCCCCACCGAGGCGACCACGTCGCACGAGCTCCTCGAGATGTACCGAAAGCAGGTGCGCCAGGAATCCACGTCCGGCGACGCGGCGGACGCCGAAGCCGGCTAGGCGCTCCGGCGAGGGACCGGCGCCGCCCGTCCGAGCAAAGGCATAAGAAGGGAGGGTCCCGTCGCTGAGAGACGGGAACCCTGTATGCTGGTCGAGATGACCGAACTCATGGGACGGCAGATCTACACCCCCGACGGACGACTCCTCGGCGAGGTCGACAACGTGATCGTCGACGTCGACGCCTCGAAAGTCGATGGGCTCTACATCGACGAGACGAGCCCGATGTTAGTCGAGGACTCCCGTCCCACCAGCGTTCCGTACCGCTGGGTCGCCGCGGTGAACGACGTGGTTCTGCTGAAGTACTTCCCGAAGCGCGTCTCGGTCAAGAAGGCCGCCGGCCGCCCCGCGAAGGAAGCCGAACCCGCCGCTGCCCCGGCCCGGTAGGGCTGCGGGGATAGCCAAGCTTGGAAACGGCGCCGGACTTAAACGTCGGGGGAACCCCGGCGAAGAGATCCGGTCGCGCAGGCGTTCGTCGGTTCAAATCCGGCTCCCCGCTTCTCCCTCGAGCGGGACGGAACGACACGGTCAAGCGGGCGGGAGCGCTCGCCCGAGCGTGCGGCGGTCCGACCTCGTGCGCCAGATCGAGCGGGTCCCCCCGCCGGAGCACCCCCGCGCGGACCGCGAGCAGGTCGTCGCGCCGGCCGAGGCGGCCGCCGACCTCCTGTTCGCCGCCCTCGCGGCCGGGGAGCTCGAGGACCGGTCGGTGCTCGACCTCGGCACCGGGACGGGGCGCCTCGCGATCGGCGCGGCCCTCCTCGGGGCCCGTTCGGTCGTCGGCGTCGACCTCGACCCGGCGCTCCTCGAGGTCGCGCGTCGTGCTGCCACGAGCGCCGGCGCCTCGGTAGAGTTCGTCGCATCGGACGTCGAGCCCTGGCACCGACGCGCCGAACTGGTCGTGATGAACCCGCCGTTCGGCGCTCAGCGGGCGCACGCCGACCGGCCGTTCTGGGACGCCGCGTTCCGTCTCGCCGAACGGAGCGTCTACGCGTTCGCGCTCGCCGACTCCCGAACCTTTATAGCGGGACGGGCGGTCGCCGCGGGCGTCCACGTCCTCGAGACGCGGCCCGTCGCCTGGGAGTTGCCGCGGACATTTCCGCACCACACCCGGCGTCGAGTTGCTTTGCCCGTCGACCTCTGGGCCCTCCGAACGGAACGAACTCCATGACCCCTCCTGAGCTCCCCGCACTGGTCCTGCCCGGCGATTACATCGGCGCCGCCGAAGAGTTCCTCCCCGGCCGGGGCACCTACGAGGACCGCGGCCGCATCTACGCTTCGGTGCTTGGCACCCCGCGGGTGGACGCCCAGGACCGCACCGTGCACGTCGACGCGCGGAACGCGATCCCCGAAGTGAACGAGGGGGACCTCGTCTACGCCCACGTGGACGAGCTGAAGACGGCGATGGCGATCTGCACCATCCTATCGACCGGCACCAGCCGCCGCAACGTCCCGGGCGCGCCCGAAGGGACCGTCCACATCTCGAAGGCGAAGGACGGGTTCACCGAATCGCTCTCCACCGAGTTCGCCGTCGGCGACATCCTTCTCGCGCGCGTCCTGCAGGCCCACCCGTCGATCAAGCTCACTACCGCGCCGGCGAACCTTGGCGTCGTCTCCGCGCATTGCCAAGTATGCCACGCGCTGTTGACCCCCGGACCCCGCGAGCTGGTCTGCCCGCGATGCGGCCACCACGAGCGCCGGAAGCTCGCGCAGGGCGACCTTGCGGCGCGCCCGGGACCCGATGGCTCCGACGGCCGCTGACGAGGAGCGCCGCCTCGCGGCCCTCGTTCGCGCGCACGACCGCTGGCGCGGTCGGGAAGTGTTCAACCTTCTCGCGAGCGAGAACGCCGTCTCGCCGACCGCGCGCCGGTACCTCGCGAGCGACCTCGCGGGACGGTACACCCTCCCGTTGACGGTGGATTTCCACGGTGAGACGATCGACAACAGCTACACCGGGACGAGGTACACCGACCAGATCGAGACCCTCGCGAACGACGCGGCGGCCCGACTGTTCCACGCGAGGTTCGCTACGACCCGACCGCTGTCGGGCCACATCGCCGCGCTGTCGGCGCTGGTCCCGCTCCTGCCTCCCAAGTCGAAGCTGCTCGCGATCGCCCCCGAGCAGGGCGGTTACGACGGCTACGCCCCCGGGTTCATCCCCGCGGTCTTCGGGTACGCCGTCCGACCGCTTCCGGCGGACGGGCCCGGTTACTCGGTCGTGGCGGCGGACGCGGTCGCGACGATCCGCTCGGAGCGGCCCCAGGCCGTCGTCCTCGGACAGAGCTTCTTCCTGTTCCCCTACCCGCTGCCGGAGATCGTCGAGGCGGCGCACGAGGTCGACGCGCTGGTCCTCTACGATGCCTCGCACGTTCTCGGGTTGATCGCCGGCGGCCAGTTCCAGGACCCGCTGCGCGAGGGGGCGGACGTCGTGTTCGGCAGCACGCACAAATCGTTCCCGGGCCCGCAGGGAGGGCTGCTCGTCACCGACCGCGAGGACCTCTTCCGGCAGCTCGACCCGGCGCTCGTCTGGCGGATGTTCGACAACGCGCACTGGAACCGCATCGCCGGGCTCGCCCAGACCCTGCTCGAGCTCGAGCGGTGCGGGGCCGACTACGCGCGCACCGTGGTCGAGGACGCCCAGGCGATCGGCCGGGAGCTCGCGGGCCTCGGCGTCCCGATCGTCGCGGCGGCCGAGGGATTCACGAAGTCGCACCAGGTGCACCTCGACCGGGACCGGCTGCGGGCCGCCACCGGGATCTCCCCGGGGGCCCTCGCCCGCCGGCTCGAGCGGCAGCGCCTCCTGATCGACCTGGTAGGGCGGGTCGGCACCGCCGAGGTGGCGCGCCTCGGTCTCGTCCCCTCCGACATGCCGCGACTCGCCGAGCTCATCGTGCGGGGCGGGGTCCGAAAGGAGCGGGTCGGGGCCGAAGTGCTCGCCTGGCGACGGACGTTCGGGTCGCTCCGATTCGCGTAGGGTCGATCCTGTGCCCGGACCGGTCGCGCTCACGGGCACCCCCGGGACCGGCAAGACCCGCGTCGCGCGGGCGCTCGCGCCGAAGGTCCGCTGCGTCGAGGTATCCGAACTGGCGCTCCGCTGCGGCGCGGGCCGCCGCCTTCGGTCGGGGGTCTCGGTCGACCTGCCGAAGCTCCGGCGCGCCCTCGCCCGGCCCGCCGCGTGGGAGGCCGCTCAACTCGTGGTCGGCCATCTGGCGCACCTGTTGCCCGTCCGCGACGTCATTGTGCTCCGGTGCCGCCCGACGGAGCTCGACCGACGGCTCGCCCGCCGCGGGTCCTCGGCCGACCGGTTCGAGAACTTCGTGGCCGAGGCGACCGACGTGATCCTGCTCGAGGCGGTCGCGGCCCACCGCCGGATCTGGGAGGTCGACACGTCCGACCGCTCGGTCGCCTCGGTCGCCCGAGAGGTCGCGCGCCGGCTCCGGTCCCGTGGCCCCCCCTCGTACGGGCGGGTCGATTGGCTCGCCGATGCGCGCGTCACCGCGCATCTTTTGGACCGGCCGCACTAGGACCCTCGATGGTGCTCGAGGGGTATCGGGCGCGGGTCGCTCCCTACGTCGACCGGCTCGCCCGCCCTTTCCTGGGGTGGAACCCGAACTCGATCAGCGCCCTCGCCCTCGGGTGCGCGGGCGGCGCGGCGGCGCTCGCCGCCCTCGTCCGGTGGACGACTCCGCTGCTGTTCCTGCCGGTCGCGGTGCTGATCTTCTTCGCGGGGGTGTTCGACGTGCTCGACGGCGCCGTGGCCCGCGCGACGCATCGGACGTCGGCGCGCGGCGACCTGCTCGACCACGTCATCGACCGGTACGCCGACATCCTGATCGTCCTCGGGATCGCGGTGTCGGGGTACGCGAACCCGATCCTCGCACTGCTCGCCCTCGTTAGCCTGCTGCTGACGAGCTACATGGGCACGCAGGCGCAGGCGGTCGGGCAGGGCCGACTGGCCGCCGGGCTGCTGACCCGCGCCGACCGGCTCGTCGTCCTCGCGCTCGCCGTCTTCCTCGAATTCGACTGGTCCCTGCCGTGGCCGTGGGCCCCGAGCCAACCATGGGCGAGGTTCCACCTCGCCGGGGTCGCGTTCACCGTGATCGACGTCGCGTTCCTCTACTTCGTCATCGCCGGGCAGTGGACCGCGCTCGCCCGGGCGGTCCGGACGTATCGGGCCCTCCCGCCACCGGCGGCGTAGTTCCCGCCTCGCTGCGCTCGACGACCGTGCCGCCGCGGGTCCGATAGTACTGCAGCGGGTGGCGCAGCCACGGTTCGTGGCAGAGCGGGTCGGCGCGGCGGTCCGTCGCGAGCGGCGCGGTGGGGTCCCCCTCCCGCGCGCAGAGGCCGTGGGTTCGCAGCGTCTCGCACTCGGGGGGCTCGTAGCCGACCCCACCGTCCCGCTGGGTGATGTGCTCGACCTGGTAGCGGGTGATCGATTCGTCAAAGTCGGGGGCGCCGCGGTAGGCGTCGACGATCGTCTCGAAATCCGCGCCCGCGCGATGGAGGAAGGCCGCGAGCGCGAAGCGACCGGCGTGGGAGAGATTCTCGCCCGCCTGCAGGGTCCGCTGCATCTTGCGGATGCACGGGGGGAATCGGCCCGGCTGGATGGAGCCCGCCCCGCCGGTCGTGCGCGCCACCGGGAGCGGCATCTTCTCGGCGACGGTGGCGAACAGCTCCGGCTCGCGCGCCCGGACCGCGGCCCGCGCCTCGTCGGCGAGCGGGACCGCGAGACCGAGGCGCCGTCGGACCGCTTCCTGGAGGAGCCGGGCCGCCCGAACGCGATCGACGATCACGCGCCCGTGGTCCACGTCCTGCCGGGCGAGGCGGAAGTCGGCTTCGCGGACCGGCACGGCAAGCCGGATGTAGTCGAGCAGCGCGATCGCCACCCGGTCGCGACCGAGGTCCTCCATGGTGACGCCGAGGCGGCGGGCGACCTCGGTAAGCTCCTCGACCGGCACCGTCGACAGGCGACCGTGGGTGCGCTTCGACTCCGCGACGGCCCATCGACGCAGGGCCGCGGGAGAGGGCGCCGCCGCGAGCAGGATCTGGGCGAACAGGAACGACAGGTACCGGACGTCCGGCTCCGCGCCGGCGAGCTCGCCGACATCCTGGCGCGCCCGCGGGTCGTCCGCGGCGGCGAGTACCCGCGCCCGTCCGATCGACCGGGCCCGATCGTAGGCGGGGTCGGTCAGCAGTGCGCGGACCGACACGGCCTCCCCGCCGAGGAGCGCCTCGGCACCCGGAAGGAACGGGTACTCCGCGAAGAGCGACCGTTCGTCTAGAGCAGATGTGGAACGACGAACTGCCATACGAGGAGCAGGAGGACGATGAGGGAGGAGGCGGTCACGGCCTGGGCACCGAATCGCTCGAGGTGCGCCGCGTCCCACCCTTTA
This sequence comes from Thermoplasmata archaeon, assembly GCA_035504595.1. Lineage (GTDB taxonomy): Archaea > Thermoplasmatota > Thermoplasmata > Lutacidiplasmatales > UBA184 > Lutacidiplasma. The sequence continues at coordinate 17,962 of DATJRQ010000005.1, forward strand.
CGGAAGCGGGCCGCGATCGACGCCGCGAAGTCCCGGAAGAGGAGGCCCCCATCGAGCGGCACGAGCGGGAGGGCGTTCGACAGGCCCAGGAGGAGGTTCATCCACGCGAGCCAGTAGAGGACGTTCGCGATCACCCAGAACGTCTGGGGGTTCACCCCGGAGAGCGGTCCGGTCAGGTGATAGAACCCGACCGTCGTGCCCTGCACCGGTTGCAGCCCCGCGAGCGGCAGGACGAGCCAGTCGATCCCGCCGACCAGCGGGCCCTGGTCGCTCGAGAGCGGCGACACGAAGACCGTTTTCAATTCGCTCGGCGTCAAGAACGTCACGGCCACCCCGAGGAACCCGCGCGTGGCGACCGTCGGGCTCTGCGCGAGTGTCACGCGCGTCGTCACGACGGTCGAATTCGACCCGGACCAGTACACGACGGTCACCACTTGGCCGGGATGGGTGTCCTCGAGCGCGTCCTCGAAGGACGTCGCCGTCGTCGTTGACGTTCCGTTGATCGACAGGATGATGTCGCCCGGGGCGAGGGTCGCGTTCGCGGCCGGGCTCCCGGATTCGACCACCGCGACGCCCACGCCGTTCGCGTTCGGCTGCACCGAACCGGCGACGAGGAGGGAGAGCGCGACGAAGAAAATGAGGGTCAGGCCGAAGTTCGCGAGCACCCCGGCGGCCGCCACGCGGTCCCGCCGCCGGCGGGAGGCCGCCTGCATGTCGTTGTCGTCCTGTTCTACGAACGCACCGACCGGGATCACGCACCACAGGATGCCGAGCGACTTCACGCCGATCCCCTGGGACCGTGCGACCACGCCGTGGGCGAGCTCGTGGAGCACGATCCCGACGACCAACGCGACGATCCCGTACCCGATCGGGATGATGGGGTTGATCCCGGGAATTCCGAGCGCCTCGCTCGGGGACGGAGCGGAAGAGGGGCTGAGTCGCAGAGAGATGATCGCGTCGATGATGAGCAGCACGATGATCGCCGCCATCGCGATCGCGGCGAGCGCCACGCCGACGTCCGACACGACGGTCCAGAACCGCTTGAACCGAGCCCAGCGTTCGATCGCCGTGCGCCCGCGTTGGGTCTTGATCATCAGCGCCGGCCCCATCAGGGTCAGCGGGTGGTCCGGCCCGATCAGCCCTCGGCGGTACAGGGCGTAAACGATGACGGCGTAGACGAGGACGACGAGAAGCGCGATCTCGTAGCCGAGATACGGGTCGGACAACGCTCCTCAACGGACCTACGCCGACCGCGGGTTATGAGGTCTTTCGGCGGACGGCTGTGGGGGCGGGGTCAAGCATAAGGAGGGACGGCCCCCCTTGGTTCCGGGCGATGGGGAGTCGGGCCGCGTTCTCAGTGCTCCTCGCCGCCTTCGTGCTATCCGCCACGATCGTTGTGATCAGCACCGGCCCCGCGAGCTCCGGCCCTTCCGCCCTCCCGGCCGCTTCGGCGTCGGCCCCGCCCGTAGTAGCGCCTCTCGGGTCGTCCCGCGTCGTCGAAGTGGCGCCCGGGTTCTCCCTGGCCGCGGGCGACCTCGCCCTCGGACCGGTCCCGCCCTCGACGCCGATGGACGTCGCCGTGGGTCTGGCCCTGCAAAACAGCTCCTCGCTCGCGGCCGACCTCATGGCGATGTACCTTCCCGGCAGCTCGATGTACCATCACTACCTATCCACCTCCGAGCTCGCCCGGCAGTTCGGGCCCTCGGTCGCCGCCCTCGCCGCGGCGGCCTCCTACTTCGATTCCTACGGACTGCACGTGGTCGAGAGCCCCGACCACCTGTTGCTCGACGTCAGCGGGCCCGCGGACGAGGTGGGTCCCGCGTTCGGCACCTCGTTCGAGGAGCTCCGGCTGCCCGGGGGCTCCCAGGTCGTGACCCATCTGACGCCCGCCTCGCTCCCCAACGTCGCCCCGTGGTCGGGCGTCCTGGGGCTCGGGAACACCACGCCGCTCCGTCCGGCGACGCTTCCCCTCGAGGTAGGGCCGCTCGCCTCCCCCGAGGTGAGCTGCTCGGGCGGTTCGGATTCGGGACCGTTCATCCCGTGCCAGGTGTGGAACGCGTACAACATGACGGGACCGACCCCCTCGTCCGACGGAACCGGGGAAACGATCGGGATCGTCGACACCTACGATGCCCAGCAGACCGAGGTGAAGTTGCAATCGGACCTGACCGGCTTCGACGCCAACTACGGCCTGCCCAACGCGACGGTGAACTACCTCTACCCGGTCGGCCCGACCGGGGGTCTGAATACGACCACCACCGGCTGGAGCGTAGAGGAGGCCCTCGACCTGGAGTGGGTGCACGCGAGTGCGCCCGGGGCGACGATCGACATGACGTTCTCACCGAACCCCAACGTCGGGCTGTACCAGGCGGTCGACTACCTGGTCGCCCACCAGTCGGTCAATGTGATCTCGATGAGCTGGGGCGAGCCGGACGTCGGGATCACCAACGCCTATTCCACCCCCTGCTCCGCCTCGTGCAATGCCTCCACCGACGGTTCCTACGACCTCCTCGGACCCGTTCTCGAATTCGCGGCCGCCGAAGGGATCAGCGTGTTCGCGGCCAGCGGCGACTGCGGGGCGGCGGACGGGACGAGCGGGGTCTCCACGAACTTCCCGGCGTCCGACCCGTACGTGACGGGCGTGGGGGGCACGGAGTTGACCCTCTCGAGCGAGGGCGGCTGGGGGAGCGAGACCGGTTGGTACGGCAACGCCTCCGGTGCCGTCGCCCCCGGGTGCGAGAACCAGGGCGGCTCGGGCGGCGGCTACGCGCCGTTCTCCGCGCCCTGGTGGCAACAGGGCGACGGCCTGCCGACGGGAAGTCACGCGCGCGGAGTACCGGACGTCGCCGCGGTGTCGAGCCCGGGGGTGTACATCTACTACAACGGCGAGCAGCTATCCTCGGGGATCGGCGGGACGAGCCTCTCGACCCCGATCTGGGCGGGGATCGCCGCGCGCGCCGACCAGCGGGCGGGGGCTCCCCTCGGGCTCCTGAACCCTTCGCTGTACGCCATCCTGGAGAATCCGGGCGAGTACGCCTCCGATTTCCACGATATCCTGGCCGGGAACAACGGCTATCCGGCCGGCGCGGGCTGGGACCCGGATACCGGCATCGGAACGCCAATCGTCTCCGCGCTTCTGCCCGAACTCGCCGCGGGACCGCCGGAGAACTCCACGGTCCGCGCCACTCTGAACGTCTCGACCAGCTCGGGGGTCGCTCCGCTCTCGGTCGATTTCTCGGTGAGCGCGACCGGCGGCACCGGGAACTACACCGGCGTCGGGGTCTACTTCGGGGACGGGACCGCGTCGTTCGCCCCCCACGGCTTGGTCGACCACACCTACTCGACCGCCGGCGTCTACTCGGCCCAGGCGTACGTCGTGGACAGTTCCGGAAATTTCACCGTCTCCCTTCCGGTCGCGCTCGTCGTCGGCGGTGGCAGCGCGATCGGGGTGAATCTATCGGCCAACTCGACGAGCCCCCGGGTGGACGCGCCGGTGGCGTTCACGTCGACCCCCGAGGGCGGGGTCGGACCGTTCGACTACCTGTACTACTTTGGAGACGGGACGTACGAGAATTGGACGACGGACCCCGTCGTCTCCCACGCCTACGGGGCCGCCGGCTCGTTCTGCGCGATCGTGCTCATCCGTGACTCCGCGGTGCTGGTCGATGGCGGCATCAGCCAGCCGGTGCCGATCGGGGCCGGGGGGGAGCCCGCCCCCGAGTGCGCGGCGGCGCCGGCCCCCCTCCACGTTGCGGTCAACTCCACCGAGGGCGTCCGCGACGCACCGGCGGATTTCCCCGCCCTCTTCAACGTCTCCGGCGGCTCGGGGACGGTGAGCCTCCAGTTCCGTTCCTCCGACCCGTACGTCGCGGCCTGCGCGTGCGACATCCTGCGATCGGAGGGAAACTACACGGTCCGACTGTACGCGAACGAGAGCATCGGGCCGCCGGTGGTATCGGAGGCGAATGTGACCGTCGCTCCGCCACTTTCGGCGACGTTCACGACCAGTCGTACCTTCGGCCGGGCGCCGTTCGTTGTCTGGTTCAACGTATCGGCGAGCGGCGGCTTCGGGGCGAACGCAAGCGCCACCTCCTGGTCGTTCGGGAACGGCGGGAACGCCACGGGAGCCTCGGTCGAGGTGACGTACGTGACCGCGGGCCTGTACTGGGCGGTCGGCCACCTTTCCGACCGGGGGCACGGGAACGCCAGTCGCGCCTTCCTGATCGACATCGCGCCCTCCGCGCCGTCCGCCGCGCCTTACCTGGCGGCGAGCGTCGCCCCGGTTGTCGACGTCCCCTCGGGAACGGCCGTGGTGTACACTGCATCCGCCGACGCGTGGAACTTCACGGCGACCGCGGCCAACTTCACCTGGACCGACGGACCGCAGGTGGTCGGCTACGCCCCGTCGATAGCGAGGACGGTGTACGCACCGGCTGCGAACCCCGGCGGGTTCGCGCTCGGGGGGGACCTCTCGGCGGTGTTCGCGACGACCGGGGCGAGCGAGACCGTCGGGTTCTCGTTCCCGTCGTTCTTCGCGGTCGAAGGCGGGGAGTTTGTCCCGTCGACCGACGCGCTCGTCCTCGCCGCGACCGGCGGACCGGCCGGCGGGCCCGGGCCCCTGTTCTGGTCCGGTGCCGCGAACGCGGCCGGGCCGGGTTCGATCACGAGCTCCTGGGTGTTCGGGGACGGCACCAACGCGACGACCCCCACCCCCGCGCACACCTACTGGACCGCCGGGCGGTACACCATCGTGGGGGTGACGGAGGACTCCTGGGGTGACGTGGCCGACTACGCCACCGGCGTGGACGTCACCTCGAACGGGGTGCCGCTCACCGTGGTGGCGAGTCCGTCGGACGAGTCGGGCCCCGCTCCCCTCACGGTCGAGTTCACCGCCGTCGCCTCGGGAGGAGCCGGTGGACCGTACGGCTACACCTGGGAGTTCGGCGACGGGGGAGATGCCTCCGCAGCGAACGTGACGCACGTCTACTCCCACGAAGGTTCGTTCACGGCGAACATCACCGTCCGCGATATCCGGGGCGGGTCGTTCACGCGCGTCTACACGATCACCGTCACGGCCCCGGGCGCCACCGGCCCGGTGCTCGGTTTCCTTCCGCGTTCGGTCTCGCTCGGCGCCCTCGTCGTCGTGGCCGGGCTCGCCGTCGGGGTCGTTCTCGCGATCGCCGCCGGTCGCGGGCGCCGCAGCGCCGCGATCATCCCTTGACGACGCCGAGCGGAACGAGCCGGGCGACGCGACGGGTGAGGCCCGCGCCTTCGGCGACGCGTACGACCTCCTCGACGTCCTTGTAGGCGCCCGGCGCTTCCTCGGTGACGCCCTCCCGGGAGGCCGACCGGACGACGATCCCGCGACCGGCGAGCGCGCGGGTGACGTCCTCGTACCGGAAGGTCCGGACCGCCGCGGTGCGCGAGAGCTTGCGGCCCGCCCCGTGGCACGAGGAGCCGAACGAGCGTTCCATCGAGGTCGGGAGGCCGGCCAGCACGTAGCTCGCGGTGCCCATGTCGCCGGGGATCAGCACGGGTTGACCGTACGCTCGGTACGGAGCCGGCACCTCGTCCCGGCCCGCGGGGAACGCCCGAGTCGCGCCCTTCCGGTGCACGAGAAGCCGACGCCGCCCCCCGTCGACGCGGTGCTCCTCGACCTTGGCCATGTTGTGGGAGATGTCGTACACGATCGAGAGGTCGAGCTCCTCCTCCCCGCGCTCGAACACGGCGGTGAACGCCCGCCGCACGCCGTCCGTGATGGTCTGTCGGTTCGCCCAGGCGAAATTCGCGGCGGCCGCCATGGCGCCGAGGTACCGGCGCGCCGGTTCGGACTCCACCGGCGCGCACGACAGCTGCCGGTCGACCAGGGTGATCCCCTGCCCGGCCAACCCGCGGTCCATCTCCTGGATGAAGTCGGTCGCGACCTGGTGGCCGAGCCCGCGCGAACCCGTGTGGAGCATGACCGCGACCCGGCCCGGCTCGAGACCGAGGACCTCGGCGAACTCCGGGTCGAACACCCGGTCGACCCCCTGCACTTCCAGAAAGTGGTTCCCCGAACCGAGGGTGCCGAGCTGTTTCAGCCCCCGCTTCCGGGCTCCGTCGGAGACGGCTCCGGGAAGGGCGCCCGCGAGACACCCTTCCTCCTCCTGCACCGGCAGGTCCTCGCGGCGGCCGAGCCCCTGCTCGACCGCCCACCGGGCCCCTCCGGCGAGCACCGCGTCGATCTCTCCCGAGGAGAGCGGATGCCCTCCCTTGGAGCCGACGCCCGACGGGATCTCCCGATACAGGCGCTCCACGAGAGCGCCGAGGCGCGGCCGCACCTCCTCGACGCGAAGCGTCGTCCGGATCAGTCGAACTCCGCAGTTGATGTCGTAGCCGATCCCGCCGGGAGAGACCACGCCCTCGCCGAGGTCGAACGCCGCGACCCCGCCGACCGGAAACCCGTAGCCGAAGTGGATGTCCGGCATCGCGAGCGCGTGCTGCTGGATCCCGGGAAGGGTCGCCACGTTCGCGAGCTGGTTCAACGACGGGTCGCCGCTGACTCCCGACAGGAGCGCGGCGTTCGAAAACAGGATCGCGGGCACCCGCATGCCGGGCACGGCGTCCGCGGGGATCTCGTAGGTGAACTCGTCCCGTTGCAGGAGGGTGGGGACGGTCGGCATGGCGGCGCCCATCCGCGGCGTCTAATATAGATGGCTCGGAGCGCCGGCGGGACAAAACGACATGAGCGGGCGGCGGCCTCTCCCGGTGGGGGGAGGGGCATGCTCCGACGCAGCGTACTGACGCTGGTCAACTTCGCGACGATCGGGGTGGCGATCGCCGTGCTGATCTTCTTCCCGCAGTACTCGGCGATCGCCTTCTACGTGCTGCTCGGCTGGATGGTCGGCAGCCTCGCCCTGGTCTATTCTCCGTGGGCGAGCCGTCCGATCGGCGGGGGCGCCCCGCCGGGACCGGCCTCGGCCGACACGACCCCGCTCAGTGCCGCGACGGGGCACGTGCATTCGAGCACGATCGGTTTCTGCATGTACTGCGCGGCCCCGATCGAGCCGGGGACCGCCCGGTGCCCGGCGTGCCACCGGGCCCTCCCGCACTTCTCGTGAGGAGCGCGCCCCTAGGCGGGCGCGATGAACATCATCGGTTCCTTCGCCCGCGCGTTCGTTCCGGGCTTGACGGCGATCCCTCGGACGACCCCGCCGACGGGGCTGGTCATTTCGTTCCGCATCTTCATCGCCTCGAGGACGAGCAGGACGTCCCCGGGGGCGACGGGGTCCCCCTCCTTCACGCGCAGCTCGATGACCTTGCCGGGCATCGGGGGGAGGATCGGGGTGCCGGTGGACGCCGCGACCTTGGGGGGGAGCGGGGCGGTCCCCCTCGGGGACTTCTCCGTGCCGGTGCTCCCCGGAGCCGCGAGGGGCGCGACCCCGCGCTCGAGCCGGATCGTCCAACGCTCGCCGTTCACATCGACGGGGCCGGGCGGGACGTCGAAGTGCTCGGGCCAATTGTCCACGACGACCTTCTCTCCGGCGATCTCCAGTTCGACCTGCAATGCGGTGGTCCGGACGACCACGACGGGATACGAGTGCCCGTCGATCGTGACCGAGTCGGCGCCCGGCGCCACGTCGACCGGGACGGACCTACCCTCCCGTTCGACGACGATTCGCATCGACCCACCTCCGCTGGTGCTGCATCCGAGTCCGCCCCTCGAACGCCCACGGGGTGATCCCGCCGCCGGACGGGCTGGACCCCGTCGGACTCGGTGCGCGGGGCGCCGGCGTCCGCAGTGCGCCGACGACGCCGAGCGCCGCCGACGTAAGTACGTCCGACGTGAGCCCCTGGTCGAGCGCGCCGCGATAGGACTTGTAGACGACCGGGAACAGCGCGTACGAGAGGGCCTCGGCCTCGTCCGCCGCGGGGACCAGGGCCCGCACCTCGGCGAGCATCTTCTGGAACTCGGGGGGGAGACTGTCGGCAGGACGCCCCGTGATCGCGGGGGGACCGGACGCGAGCACCTTCGCCTTCAGCTCGGCGTCGATCGGCGCGGGAGGCGTTCCGTAGAGGCCGCGAACGTAGTCGCGCACCTCCTGGGTGATCTGGCGGTACCTTCCGCCGGTGAGGACGTTCAGGACGGCCTGGATGCCGACGATCTGGCTGGTCGGCGTGACGAGCGGCGGGTATCCGAGGTCGGCGCGCACGCGCGGCACCTCGGCCAGCACTTCCGTCAGGCGATTCAGGGCATCCTGCTCCTGGAGCTGCGAGAGAAGGTTCGACAGCATCCCGCCCGGCACCTGGTGCGTCAGGATCCCCGGGTCGGTCTGCAGCGACCGCACGTTGAGCAGCGGGCGGTAGTGGTCCAGGACCGTCGCGAAGTACCCCGCCAGGTCGGCGAGGGCGTTCAGGTCGAGCCTCGGGTCGAGCGCCGTCCCTTTCATCGCCCCGACGAGCGTCTCGGTCGGCGGCTGCGAGGCGCCGCCCGAGAACGGGGAAAGGGCGCTGTCGACCGCCGTCGCTCCGGCCTCGGCGACCGCGAGGCAGGTCATGGTCGACATCCCGCTCGAGGAGTGGGTGTGAACGACGACCGGGAGTCCCACCTCCTTCACGAGCGCGCGGACGAGCGCGGACCCTTCGCTGGGCGGCAGAAAACCCGCCATGTCCTTGACGCACAGCTCGTCCGCTCCCATCGCGGCGAGCCGCTTTCCGAGGTCGACGAACGCCCCGAGCGTGTGCACGGGGGATTGGGTGTAGCAGATCGTGGCCTGCGCGGTGGCGTCGGTCTTCTGGACGGCCCGGAGCGCGACCTCCATGTTGCGGGGGTCGTTGAGCGCGTCGAAGACCCGAAAGATGTCGATCCCCTGGCGGGCCGACTCGGCGACGAACTTCTCGACGACATCGTCGGCGTAGTGCCGGTACCCGACGAGGTTCTGCCCGCGAAGCAGCATCTGGAGCGGGGTCCGGGGCATCGCCTTCTTGAGGAGGCGGAGCCGCTCCCACGGGTCCTCCCGCAGGAACCGGAGGCTCACGTCGAACGTGGCGCCGCCCCACACCTCGAGCGAGCGGTAGCCGATCGCGTCGAGGCGCTCCGCCGCCGGGAGCATGTCGCGCGTCCGCATCCGGGTCGCGATGAGCGACTGGTGACCGTCGCGCAGGACGGTCTCCGTGATCCCGACCATCGCCGACCCGGAGGCTCCTAGAGCGGGATGTTCCCGTGCTTCCGGGGCGGTCGGTCCTCGCGCTTCGACGCCATCATCTTCATACCGGCGATGAGGCGGGCGCGCGTCTCGGTCGGGTCGATCACGTCGTCGATGTATCCCCGCTCGGCGGCGAGGTACGGGTTGAGGAACTCCGTGCGGTAGTCGTGGCTCAACTTGGCCCGCACCGCCTCGCGCTCCGCGTCGCTCGCCTTCTCGAGCTCGCGACGGAACAGGATGTTCACGGCCCCGTCCGCGCCCATCACCGCGATCTCCGCGGTGGGCCACGCGAGGTTCAGGTCGGCGCCGAGGTGCTTGGAGCACATGACGTCGTACGCGCCCCCGTACGCCTTCCGCAAGATCACGGTCAGCATCGGCACCGACGCCTCCGCGTAAGCGTACAGAAGCTTCGCCCCGTGGCGGATGATCCCTCCGTGCTCCTGCGCGGTGCCCGGGAGGAATCCCGGCACGTCCACGAACGTGAGGAGCGGCAGGTTGAACGCATCGCAGAACCGGACGAACCGGGCGCCCTTGATCGAGGCGTTGATGTCGAGGGTGCCGGCGAGGACGCCCGGATTGTTCGCGACCACGCCGACCGCCGTACCGGCGAGCCGCGCGAACCCGACCACCAGGTTCGGCGCCCACTCGACCTGCACTTCGAGGAACGAGTCCGTGTCCAGCACCCGGGCGAGCACCTCGTGCACGTCGTACGGGGAGTTCGCATCTTCCGGAACGACCCGGAGCAGCTCGGCGGCGGCGGAGGGAGGCGGGGCGACGGCCGCCGCGACCAGCGACTCCTCGAGGTTATTGAGGGGAAGGTACGAGAGCAGGCGTCGCGCGAGCGCGATCGCGTCGGTGTCCGTGGCGGCCGTGAAATGCGAGACGCCGCTCAGGGCCGCGTGGGCCTCGGCGCCGCCGAGCGCCTCCATCGTCACCTCTTCGCCGGTGACGGCACGGACCACGTCGGGCCCCGTGATGAACATCTGGCCGGTCCCCTTCGCCATGACCACGAAATCCGTGATCGCGGGCGAGTAGACGGCACCGCCCGCGCACGGGCCGAGGATCAGCGAGAGCTGCGGGACGACCCCGGAAAGGATCACGTTCCGCAGGAACACCTCGCCGTACCCGCCGAGGCTCATGACGCCCTCCTGGATCCGGGCACCACCCGAGTCGTCGAGCCCGACGATCGGCACGCCGGCCCGCCGCGCGGTCTCCATCACTTTCACGATCTTCATCGCGTGCGCCTCCCCGAGCGCGCCGCCGAACACCGTCGAATCCTGGGCGAACGCGCAGACGGGCCGTCCGTCGACCTCGCCCCATCCCGTGACGACGCCATCGCCGGGGGGCCGGCGCTCGTCGAGGCCGAACTTCTCCACCCGGTGGGTGACGAACTGGTCGACCTCGGTGAACGTGCCCGGGTCGAAGAACGTCTCGAGCCGCTCGCGGGCCGTGAGCTTGCCCGCCGCGCGGTGCTTTTCGACGCGGTCGACGCCCCCGCCCTCGCGCGCCTTGCGCTTCAGGACGCTCCAACGGTCGAACGCTTCGCTCATCCGGGTTCCTCCACGCGAACCTCACCGGCTCTTATCGCCGTTGTCTCCGTCGCCCCGCGGACGAGGAGGGCGCCTTCCTCGTCGACCCCGACCATCGTGCCGGCCGGAACGCCGTCCACGGTGACACGGCGCCCGACGCCCCACAACCACCGTCGGCAGAGCGCCCGCGTCGTGGCGAAGTTCTCCCGTCCGACGAGCCCCGCCGCCGCGTCGAGCGCGCTGCGCACGACGATCTCCTCGACCCGGGCGCTCGACGGTCCGGGCGGGTCGACGACCGCGAGGGACGTCGCAGCGTCCCGAAAGTCGGACGGGAAGGCGGTGACGGGGGTCGAGACGTTCACCCCGATCCCCGCGACCTCCGCGGTGCCCCATCGGGTGTCGAGCCGGTCGACGAGGATCCCGGCGACCTTCCGGAAGCCCGCTCCCTCGGAGCCGGCGAGCACGTCGTTCGGCCACTTCACTCGGAAATCGGACGCGGAGACGCCCGCGAGCCCGTCCGCGATCCGGGCCCCGAGCGCGAGCGGGAGCCAGCCCACGTGCTCCGGTGGGGCGCGCAGCACGATGGAGAGGTACAGCCCGCCGGGGGGCGACGCCCAGGCGTGGTCGAGACGGCCCCGGCCCTTCGTCTGGACCCGGGCGACGACCCGGGTCCCCTCGGGCGCCCCCGACAGCGCGAGCTCGCGCGCGCGGTCCTGGGTGGAGGGGATCTCGTCGTAGAACTCGCGAGGACCCACCGGCGCGCCTTCCTCGGCCGCGCAGGGTCCCGGGCTCATAAGAGGCTACGGCGGACGGGCCGAGCGCGCCGTTGAGCGGTGCGTGTATAATCCCCGACCCCTGTCGGCGGGGCCGATGAACCACGCCGCCACGCTGCTCGAGAAGGTCGCCCGGCAGATCGAGCCCGAGGTCCAGAAGCAGCTCGCGGGGTTGTTCGGGGGGATCGTTCGGAGCTACCTTCCCCAGGCGTGGGTGTTCGAGACGGACGAGGGAACCGCGACCCTCGTCGTCGAGAAGACCGGCGCCGCGTCCGTGCGCGACGGGGCGGCGGACCACCCCGATGTGACCCTCCGGGTCCCATACGCGCCCCTCGCCCGGGCGCTCCAGTCGCGCAAGCCGATGTCCCCCGACGCGGTGACGGTGACGCCGCACACCGCGAAGGGACGGACCGCGTTCGACTACCTGCGGAGCCGGGTCGGGCTCTAGCGGATCTCGCGGAGCCGTCGCACCATCTTGACGACGGCCCGCACCGCGTTCCCCGCGTTCTCGATCCGGTCCTGCGCCTGCAGGCGCGTCTCGCCCGGACCCGAGATCCCGAGTCCGAGGGGCTTGCCGAACTCGACGGAAAGGTCGGTCAACTTCCGCGCCGCCTGGTTCATGACGACCTCGTCGTGGTTCGTCTCGCCCTCGATGACGGCGCCGAGCGCGACGACTGCGTCGACGTCGTCCCGCCCGAACAGCACCTTCACCGCGATCGGCATGTCGTACACGCCCGGGGTCTTCACGACCGGTCCGAGCGTCGCGCCGAGGAACGATACCTCCTCCTTCGCCCGCTCGAGCATCATCGTCGTGATGTCGTAGTTGTACTCGCTCGCCACGATCGCCACCGTCACTCCGTTCCCGTCCTTGTTTCGCTTCGGCATCGTTCCCTCGTTCCGTTCGATGGATCGTCAGGGGGCTGCCCGGACCGGGCCGGCGTCCCGGAATCCCTGGCGGAGCCCCTCCCCCGCGCGACGGGCGAGGTCCTGAGGTCGGAACAGCATCGCATAGGCGTTGAGCGCGTGCTCCTCGGCCCGGCGCCGCGCGAGGACGGCGAGCTCCTTGTCGTTCGCCGCTTCGCCCTCGAAGACAAAGCACTCGACGATCGGCTTCGCTTCGAGCACGCCGGTGAACATGAGCCCGAGGGACGCCTCGTGCGCGCAGGTCTTGTCGTACTCCGCGCGACCCGGCATCCCGAGCGCGAGGCACAGGTCGACATGCTCCCCGAGGAAGAGGGAGCGGCACGCAACGGGGAGGTCCTTGATCCCGGGCACGGTGCGGCGGACGACCCGGAAGCCCGTGCCTCGGGCCTGGAGCGCACGGACCGCGAAGGCGGCCATGTCCACCCGGGCGAACGTCGTGTCGGCGACGCCGATCTTCTTCACGGGCTCGCCTCCTTCGGCCGGCCCGAGATCTCTAGGATCCGCTCGACGATCCGGCGGGTCGCGAGCTCGTCGTGGGGGATCGGCCCGACCCGGACCACCTTTACCGGGACGCCGCGGCGCGCGCACTCGCGCTCGACCTCCTGCTCGTTCCACACCTGGTTGTAGCCGAGGGCGATGATCGACGGCCGCTCGTTCACGACCGTCTCGTAAATGTCGGTGGTCGACCCGAGGATCGCCCGGTCGACCGGCTTCAGCGCCTCCACCATCTCCCGACGGATGTGCTCCGGGACGTACGGCTCGTGCTTCAGGCGGCGCGCCGTCTTGTCGCGGGCCACGACCACGACGAGCTCGTCGCCGAGCTTCTTCGCCTCGGTGAGGAAGTAGACGTGCCCCGGGTGGAGGAGGTCGAAGACCCCCGTGGCCATTACGCGGACGACCATGTCCGCCACGCATCGACCAGCGTTCGGCCCTCGAGGAACTCCCAGCCGTGCGCCTCGGCGTACGCGCGGGCCGCCTCGGGAGAGCGCGCGCCGCCGGAGTCCCCGAGCATCTCGCAGACCGTCACGGACTCGGAGAGCCGGCCCATCCGGGCGAGCGCAACGGAGAGCTCCGTATGACCCTTCCGTTCCGCGAGGAGGTTCGGGGCCGCGTAGATCAACGGAAGGTGCCCCGGCGCACTGAACTCCGAGCTGAACCGATGCCGCAGTTCGGAGTCGGTGAGCTTCGGCGCGTCCCGCGCGATCTCGCCGATCGCTCGGATGCCGGTCGCCCGGTCGTTGTCCGGGATCCCGGTGTACGTCGTACGGTGGTGGAGGTGGACGCCGAACGGGCTCCGCTTGTCGTAGCGGAGCTCTTCGTGGCCGAGTTCCCGCAGGATGGGGTACTCGGAGGCGGTGTCGGCCAGGAGCTCCGAGTAGAACGGCAGGCCGATCCGGGCGCGCAGCTCCTCGGAGATCGCGACGCAGATCCACCCGCCCGCGTCGTGGCGGAGGAGACGGACGAGCTCGGGGGTCGCGCGTTCGCTCAGGATGACCATGTCCGTCTCCCCCTCGCGGTCGACGGCGTCGAAGATCAGGACCGGCTCCCCGTCCGCGAGGGCGCGCACCGAGCGCCGCAGCGGCTCGGGTATCGGACGGAGGGTCGGCGTGGCGAGCATCGCCGCTACCACGGGACCCGACCTAATAAAAGATGGGTAGATACTCAAAAATGGGTTGATGGCCGACAGGAGAAGGAGAGAGCGTCGCGCGATATCGTCAGCACTTCGGATCCGACCCGAACGAGCGAACGTCCCGAAGGACGGTCGGCGTTCTTAGGAGGTGATCCATCTGCAGGTTCCCCTACAGATACCTTGTTACGACTTAGTCCCCCTTGCTGAACCGAAGTTCGAGCGACCCAAATGAGTCACCCTCACTCCGACCCAACTCGGATGACTTGACGGGCGGT
>DATJRQ010000006.1:0-105455 GCA_035504595.1 Thermoplasmata archaeon
CAGGTCGTGGCGCTTCTCGCCAAGGCCCCCGCGACGTTCGTCTACGGCGCCGGCCGCAGCGGGATCATCGGTCGCGCGTTCGCGATGCGGCTCGTGCAGATCGGGCTGACCGCCTACGTGATCGGCGAGAGCGTGACCCCGATCGTGAAGCGGGGCGACGTCGTCTTCATCCTCTCGGGCCGGGGCGAGAGTCAGTCGTCGATCCAGACGGCGAACATCGTGCGGCGGGAGGGGGCCGAGCTGATCGTCCTCACCGGGCGCGCGACGTCGAAGCTCGCGCACATCGCGACCGCGCTCCTCCCGCTCGACTTCGCCGAGGACCCCGACCGTGCGAAGCTCGCCCCGCTCGGCACGCTGTTCGAGTCGGCGAGCCTCCGGCTGACCGACGCCCTCATCGCCGAGCTGATGCGGGCGCGCGGCGAGACCGAAGAGTCGATGCGCCGCCGCCACGCGATCATGGTGTAGCGCTCGCGCCAAAGGTTAAAGTCGCCGGGACCTCCCCGGCGCTCGTGCCCGCCCGTTCCGGCGCCGGAGCCGCGACCCTCGTTCCGATCCCGACCCGATTCTTCGTAACGAGCGGGAAGGGGATCAACAAGACCAGCGAACTGAACGCGTTCGACAACGCCCTCCTTCAGGCCGGGATCGGCGACCAGAACCTCGTCAGCGTCTCCTCGGTGCTGCCCGTCGGGATCCGGCAGGTCGACCGGGTGCCGATCGCGCGCGGAGCGATCACCCACGCCGTCCTCGCGCGCTACTCCGGTGGCGAGGGCGAAGTGATCAGCGCCGGGATCGCGTACGGCTTCCGGACGGACGGCCAAGGGGGGTACGTCGCCGAGGCGCACCTGCACGGGAACCAGAAGTCGCTCAAGGAGTTCCTCCGCTGGCGCATGCAGGAGATCGCCCACTTCCGCGGCGTCGAGCTCCGCAAGATCCAGTACCGGACCGAAGAGCTCTCGATCCCGATGGACCACTACGGCGTCTGCATCGCCGCGTGCGTCTTCCTGCCCTAGAGCAGCTTTCGGAACAGCAGCTTGTCTTCCAGCGATCCCTGGATCGCCAGTTTCCGCGTGACGAGGGCCTTCATCGGCCCGATCTCCTTCTGAACGAGGCCCCGGAACGTCGCCACGTCCGTCGTGATCGTCACGTCCGCCTTCGGCGGCGCCCCGGTGCGCAGGTTCGTCAGCCGCCCCTGCCGAAGGTCGACCGCGTAGTTCCCCTCGTCCGTGAGCTCGACGCGGATCGTGCGGTCGACTCCGTGGAGCTCTTCCGCCATCGCCGGGTTCGCGTCGGCCTTGCGGTTGAACCGGTCGACGAGCGATGCCAGCGTCTCCTCGACCGTCATTCCGGGTACGCGTCCAGCGTTCGAGCCGGGTGGGCGCGCTTAACCCTTTGCACCGTCTCCCACGTCCGGCGCATCCACCGCGGCACGGGACCCCCGTCGCGCGCGTGCCGAAGGACGCACGCCTGCGTCTCCGGATCGTGAGGGTAACCGCATCCGATCGCCTCCCCGGAGGATCGGCGCAGCCGTTCGAGCGCGGCGTCGCGACGGACCTTCGCCACGATCGAGGCCGCCCCGACGATCGCAAAGTCACGGTCCGCCTTGTGACGGCTGACGATGCGCGTGCCGCCCGTCCGCGCCTCGAGCCGCTGTCCGAATCGTTCCGCGTTCGGGTCGCAGGCGTCCACGTAGGCGACGTCGGGGCGCAACCGCCGGATCAGTTCGGCGAACGACTCCAGCTCCAGCTCGTTCAACCCGCCTCGGGACACATACCGGTCGATCGTGCGGGGCGGGAGGGCGACCGAGGCTCGCTCCCCCAGTGTGCCGAGCCGCGCGTACACCTCCGTGCGCTGAGCCGCGGAGAGGAGCTTGGAGTCTCGAACGCCGTTCGGTCGCAACGTATCGAGTCGCCCGTCCACGCAGAGGAATGCCCCGACGACGAGGGGGCCGAGGACCGAACCCCGGCCCGCCTCATCGATCCCGAGGACGCGCTCGGCGGACGTGGGGGGCCTCGAAGCCCGGAACGCGGGGAGCGCTTTAACTCGCGGGCGGGGGAACCGGCCTCACTCTTCCACGAGGCGGCGCAACCGGTCCAGCCGCCGGTCCCACTCGACGGAGACCTCGGCGAGAAAGCGGCGAGCGTCCCGCAGCCGCGGGGGTTCGAGCTCGAGGAGTCGCTCTCTCCCCCGGCGGGTACCGCGGACGATCCCCGCCCGCTCGAGGACCCGGACGTGCTTGCTGATCGCCTGGCGGGAGATCCCAGACCCCTCGGTGAGTCGAGCCAGCGACTGGGGACCCCGGTGGGACAGACGGCCCACGATCCGAAGCCGATGGGGGTCCCCGAGGGCGGCGAACAGCGGCGCCGAGCTGTGAGGACCGACCATCGGTCTCCCGTTCTAGCCCTGCTCGATGTGCACTCGGGCGCGCTGGACCTGGATCGTCCACCCGCCGTCGTGGCTGTCGTAGGCGGCCTTGCGGTGAGCCGCCGGAAGCCGGGAGAACCCGGTCTCGATGACGGTCAGTCGAGTGCCGTCCGGGGTCTCGTCGAGGGTGAATTCGACGAGGGTCGAGGGCCCTTCGGCGGTTTCGGCCCCGGTCCTGCCTTCCAGGGGTTCCCATCGATAGCTGAACCGTCGAGGGGGCTCGACCCGCTCGACGTGGAACACCATCTCCTTCCCGAGGTACGGGTGGCCGGCGGTCTCCTCGGGGGTCGCCTGCTCGCTCGGCACGATTACCCCGCGCGCCGTCTGTCGCGCCGCGAACGGGCCGTCGAACCGGACGCCGAACCAGCGGCCGAACTCCCGGGAGTCGGTGAGCGCCTTCCACACGCGGTCTCGGGGGGCTCGAATGACGACGCTCTTCTCGATGCGGTCCTCGGTCATGCGCAACCTTCTGGTTGCCTATCGCGTGCCGGGATATATACACGCCGCCGAGCGCCCGACCTCCCCTTCGGTCGGTGCCGGTCGGCCGAAGAAACGTATTATAGGGCACCCCGCTCGCACGGCACCTCCGAGCAGGACCATGGGAATCTGGCAGGGCCGCTCCCGTCGCAAGCGCACGGGCGGACGCCTTCGTCCCATCCGGAAGAAGCGCCGGTTCGAGATCGGCCGCGAGATCCAGCACGCCGTGGTCGGGGCCGGTTCGGTGAAGTCGTATCGGGTCCGCGGGGCGAACGAGAAGCTTCGCGTCCTGACCACGCAAACGATCAATGTCTACGACCCCGCCACGAAGAAGTTCGCACCGGCGAAGGTCGTCACCGTGCGAGAGAATCCGGCGAATCCCAACTACGTCCAGCGGAATATCATCACGAAGGGCGCCATCCTTGAGACGGACGTCGGTCTGGTCCGCGTCCGTTCGCGCCCGGGCCAGGATGGGGTCCTGAACGGAGTGCGCGTGGCCGCGGCTTCGGGCGCGGCGTAGGTCGCACGCGGGCGCCGCCGATGCCCGACCACTTCTACGTGTATCCCGCCTACCTGGGGCGCCAGCTTTCCCGGCGCGCGGGCCGTCGTCTGCCGGCGGACCAGGCCGTGCCCGACGTCACGGCCGACGAGATTCTCCAGGCGGCGAAGCGGCTTGGCTTCAAGGCCGAGGTCGAGACCGACAAGCAGTACCCGCGGAGGTTCTTCGTGTACGAGGGACGGCTGAAGGTGACGAAGAAGCCAGGGACGACGAAGGTCGCGTTTCTGAAAGCGGTCGCCGCGGACGTCCGAAAGCATCGGCCCGCCGGAGCCAAGAAGTGACAATGGAGGAACCCGGCACGATCTATTTCACCGGCACCGCCGGCGCGGGCAAGACGACGTTCGTTCGCGCGTTCGCGGACTGGATGAAGAGCGCCGGCTACGAAACGACGGTCGTCAACCTCGACCCGGGGAGCGAGTCGTCGACCCTCGACCCCGCGGTCGATATTCGGGAGTGGGTTCAGCTCGCCGACCTCCAGGACGAGTACGGGCTGGGCCCGAACGGGGCGCAGATCGCGGCCGCCGACATGATCGCGCTCAAGGTCTTCGACGTGAAACAAGCGATCGAGGAACTGAAGACCGACTACGTGCTCATCGATACCCCCGGCCAGATCGAGCTGTTCGCGTTCCGGGAGGCTTCCAAAGCGATCGTCGACGCCCTGAGCGGCGACCGCTCCCTGATCGCGTTCCTCTTCGACCCGGCGCTCGCACGGACCGCGTCGGGATTCGTCTCCCTCCTCATGATGAGCGCGACGGTCGAGTTCCGGTTCCGCCTGCCGATGCTCAACGTCCTCACGAAGGCGGACGTGCTGAAGCCGGAACAGCTGGCCGAGGTGCGGATGTGGTCGGAGGACCCGTCGTCGCTTTACGATGCGATCACCCGGGATTCGCCGACGCCGGACGTTCAACTGTCGACCGAGGTGTTCCGCGCGATCGAAGCCCTCGGTCCGCTCTCCGGCCTCGTCCCGACCTCCGCGAAGGAGGGTACCGGGCTCGAAACGTTCTACCAGTCGGCGCAGCGGGTGTTCTCCGGCGGCGAGGACCTCGAGCCGTCCCACGCGCCGGCGTCGGAGTGACGGGTCACCCTTCGGTGAAGAAGAGCCCCATGCCCGCGGAAGCGGACTCCTCCTCTTCCTTGAACTTCCGGTAGAGGGGCTCCGCCTCGTTGGCCGGAAGCTTCGTCCCGACGGGAGCGAGAAGCTCGTCCCCGCGCTTCATCGCGTCGGTCGAACCCTCGAGGAGGACGTACGTAGCGTCCGAGGGTCCCCCCATCGCCTTCGCGTCGCGGATCTTCTGGCTCTGCCGGGAGAGGAGGTCGTCTTTCAGAACCGCATCCAGTTCCCCCCGCTTCGACGTAGGGACCGAGAACAACGTCCACGCCATCGGCGGCGCCGACCCTCCCTCCGTATATGGAAGTTTGCCGCCGGAGGGGGCCAAGCGAGATAGGGAGCGCGCCGGTACTCCCGGCGTGTATTCCTCCACCTCCCAGTCGCCGGTGCTGCTCGTCGGCGCGGCGCACGTCATCGACCTCGAGGTACCGCTCCGTCGGGTCCTGGGCGAGCGGGTCCTGGATGGAGTGGCGATCGAACTGGACGCGGAGCGGGCGCAGGCTCTGTTCAGCCACGACGAAGGGGTACGGCGTTCGAGTGGTGCCCCCCTGTTCGCTCGATTGTGGTCTCGGGTGCAGGAGCGGCTCGGGTCCGAGATGGGAGGCGACGGGCCCGGCGCGGAGATGAAGGTCGCCGCGCAGCTCGCGCGCGAACGACAGCTCCCTCTGTTCCTGATCGACGACCCGATCCGCGCGACGCTCGCCGAACTGGTCCGCACCATGCCCTTCAAGGAGCGGGTGTCGCTCCTGGTGAGCGCGGGCGTCGCCCTGTTCATCCCGAAGCGTTTCGTCGAGAAGGAACTCGACAAGTATTCCGAGAAGCCCGAGGCGTTCCAAGAGGAGCTTCGAAAGGCGAGTCCCACGCTCGCCCACGTGCTCCTCGACGAACGGAACGAGCACATGGCCGAGCGGTTGGCGGCCCTCCGGGGGCAGGGCTACGGGCGAATGGCCGTCGTGGTCGGTGACGCGCACGTAGAAGGACTGGGCGAGGCGCTTCGGCGGCGGGGGGTCCCGGTCGAGGCGATCCGGTTCCGGGAGCTCCGCGGGCCTACAGGACCGTCGCCGACTCCTTCGTGACCTCGTCGACCTTCCGGACGAGGGCCTCGGTGAGCTCGCCGAGCTCCGGCGACTGGAACTCCTCAAGCCGCCCGCCGTCCGCGAGCTGAGAGATCAGCGGGGCCAGCGGCACCCGGCTGAGCACGGGGATCCCGTACTCCGCCGAGACCCGGTCGACCGTTCCGGGGCCGAACAGGGGGATCTTCTCCGAGCAGTGCGGACAGACGATCCAGGACATGTTCTCGACGATGCCGAGGAGCCCCACGTGCAGGTCGCGCGCCATGTTCATCGCCTTTTTCACGATCAGCGCCGCCAGGTCCTGCGGAGTGAGCACGAACACCATGCCGTCGATCGGGATCGTCTGAAAAACGGTCAGCGGGACGTCACTGGTCCCGGGGGGCATGTCGATCAGCAGGTAGTCGAGCGCGCCCCAGTGCACTCCACCGAAGAACTGGGTGATGAGACGGGTGACGAGGGGGCCGCGCCAGATGACCGGCGCCCCCTCGTCCTCGACCATGAACTGAGAAGAGACGACCGGAATGCCCGTCCGTGAGACCGCGGGCTCGATCCCCTCTCCCGCGTCGGTGAGCGGCCCCTTGATCCCCAGGAGCTTGGGGATCGACGGGCCGGTGATGTCCGCGTCGAGGATACCGACCGTCAGGCCGCGCCGTCGCATCTCGGCAGCGATCAAGGCGGTGACCGACGACTTTCCGACCCCGCCCTTACCGCTCCCGACAGCGACCACGTGGCGGATCTGGCCCTTGTCCATCCGCTGCAGAATGCCCCCCGGGCGTCCGCGGGGTGCGCCGGCGGCGGCCGGGGAGGACGTCGGATGACCGCCGTGAGGGTCGGGAGCGGCCGGCATCGGCGATGAACTCCGAGCGGGCTATATAACAGGGGACACGTCCGCCGGCGCTCGGGTCACGTTCGATGGCGAGATCGCACTCCCGCAACCTCGACGAACTGTTCCGGCCGGCGTCCGTCGCCGTGGTCGGTGCGTCGAACCGGGAGGGTAGCGTCGGGGGCACGCTCTTTCGTAACCTGCTCACCGGCGGCTTCCGCGGGGTCGCCTACCCGGTGAACCCGCGATGGCCGAGCGTCTCCGGCGTACGCTGCTATCCGAGCGTCCGCGCCCTTCCCGAGGTCCCGGAACTTGCGGTCGTGGTCGTCCCCGCGGCCGACGTCTCCGGAGTGATCGACGAGCTCGGGGGCCGCGGGACGCGCGGCGTGGTCGTCGTCTCCTCCGGATTCCGCGAGATCGGCGCCAAAGGAGCCCCCCTCGAGGAAGAGTTGATCCGGCGGGCCCGGAAGTACGGCATGTCGCTCGTGGGCCCGAACTGCTTCGGCGTAATCAACACCGATCCCGCGGTGAGTCTGAACGCAACGTTCAGCGGAACCCTTCCCCCGCGGGGGAACATCGCGTTCGTCTCGCAGAGCGGCGCCCTGTGCGCGGGAGTCCTGCGGTATGGTGCGGCGGAACGCATCGGGTTCTCGCGATTCGTTTCCGTGGGGAACCGCGCGGGGATCGACGAGAACGACCTGCTCGCCTCGCTCGGCCGCGATCCTGCGACGAAAGTGATCCTGCTGTATGTCGAGAGCCTCGCCAACGGACGCCGATTCCTCGACGTTGCGCGCGAGGTCACCGAGGTGAAGCCGGTGCTCGTGATCAAGAGCGGGCGAACGCCCGCGGGCGAGCGGGCGGCGATGAGCCACACCGGTTCGCTCGCGCAGTCCGGTCGCGACCAGCTCTACGACGCCCTCTTCGCGCAGTCGGGTGTCCTGCGCGCCGACTCGATCGGGGACCTGTTCCGGACGGCGAAGATGTTCTCCTCCGGGCTGCGGCTCGACGGACCCCGGTTGGTGATCCTCACCAATTCCGGCGGTCCGGGGATCGTGGCCGCTGACGCCGCCGCTCGAGAGCATCTCGAGCTGTCGGCCCTCCCGACCCGCACGCGGGAGTTTCTCTCCCGCCGTCTGTCTCCGTCGGCGTCCCTCGGTAACCCGATCGACATGACCGCGGACGCCGGTCCGCAGCAGTTCGAGGAGACGCTGCGTCGGCTCCTGGGCGAGCCGAGCGTGAACGCGGCCCTCGTGATCACGACCCCGACGGGCACCATGACCGCGGCCGAGGTCGCACGGGCGATCATCCGCGGTCGGGGTCGCAGCACGAAGGCGGTGACCGCGTGTTTGTTCGGACTGAACGACCTGTCCGACGAGGTCGCGGACCTCGAGCACCGGGGGATCCCCACTTTCACCTTCCCCGAGGAGGCGGTCCAGGGGCTCGGGAGCCTCGCGCGCTACCGAGCATGGGGCAAGCGGCCCCGGACCGAGGTCCGTCACTTTCCGGTCGACCGTCGGAGAGTACGAGCGCTCCTTCGCCGCGCCCGCGCCGCGGGGCAGACCGTCCTCCCGGAGTACCACGCTCGCGCGATCTGCGATGCGTACGGTCTCGCCTTTCCCGAGGCGCGTCGGGTTCGGACCGCGGACGAAGCGGTGGCCGCCGCCCGGGAGATCGGATTCCCGGTCGTGCTCAAGATCGTCTCCCCCGACATCTCGCACAAGACCGACGTCGGCGGTGTCGCCGTAGGGCTCGACGGAGACGCGGCGGTGCGCACCGCGGTCGATCGAATGGCTGCCACCGTCCGTGTCCGAGCACCCGGGGCCCGTCTCGAGGGATTCGAGCTTGAGGCCCAGGTCGTCGGGGGAAAAGAGGTTCTCATCGGAGTGCAGCGGGACCCGAGCTTCGGGCCGATCGTCGTGTTCGGGATGGGCGGGATCTACGTCGAGATCCTCCGAGACGTTACGTTCCGGCTGGCGCCCGTGCGACCCCTCGGGGCCCGTCACATGATCGAGTCGGTGCGCGCGTTCCCGGTGCTCCAGGGGGCTCGGGGCGAGCCTCCCAGCGACCTTGCGGCGTTGGCGGAGGCGATCGAGCGGGTATCGCAGCTCGCGGTCGACCTCCCCGAGGTCGCCGAGCTCGACCTCAACCCGCTGCTCGTCCGGCCCGCCGGGCAGGGGGTCGTCGCCGTGGACGCCCGGATCGTGCTCGCTCCGTCTTCCAGATCGGGACCGTCTCCTTCAGCCGGTCGATCAGCGCCCGCGCCGCCGCGAACGTCGGGGCGCGGTGCCCCGCGGCCGCGCCGACGATGACCGAGATCTCGCCCGCGGGAACGCGCCCGATGCGATGCCAGAGGACGGTCGCCGTTACTCCAAACTCCCTCCGAATTTCCCGGTCGAGCGCCGCCAGTTGACGGAGCGCGGGGGCCCGGTGCACCTCGTAATCGAGGGCGACCACTCGAGCGCGTCCCGCCCGGTCCGGTCGGACGCGGCCAGCGAACAGTACGACTCCCCCGAGTCCCGGCCGCTCGAGTTCGCGCGCGGCGGCCGCCAGGGTCAGGCGACTTCGCACCAGTCGAATCGACACGGTCACCCACCGCCGTACGGGGGGTGCACGGCAAATTCGTCACCGGGTCTCACGCGCTCCCCCATCCGCTCCAGGTAGCGGCCATTTCGAACGAACCGGCTCGTGCGCGCAACCGGAGCGAGCGCCGGGTACTTGCGGCTCAGGGCGGCCACCAGGTCGCGAGCAGTCGCGCCCGAAGGGGGGACCGGCCACTCGAGCTCGCCGCGCCCCACCGCGGTCCGGGCGGTTGCGAAGAGCAGGACACGGACGGGCCGGACCATCGGCGCGGGGACACGGGTCCTGCTCAAAGGATTGCCGGCGGAGCAACTCGCGGGCAACCGATTAATACGAACGAGGGGGTCAAACGACCGATGACCGACCTCGCCGTGCGCGCCGGTGGCCAGGCCGGCGATGGTATCGCGTCCATCGGCGAGACGATCTCTCGCTGCTTCTCCCGGATGGGCTGGCACGTCTTCGGTCTCAATGCCTACCAGTCGGTGATCCGGGGCGGCCATGTTTGGTACCAGGCGCGCACGTCGGACAGCCGGCCGTATTCCCAAGGCGACCAGGCCGACGTCCTGTACGCGCTCGACAAGCAGACCGTCTCGGTTCACGCCCCGTCGCTCCGGCGCGGGGGGACGATCGTCTTCGACCCGGAGAAGTTCGCGGTGGCGGACAGCGAACTCCCGGCCGGCGTGAAGGCGCTCGGGGTCCCGACGCTAGAGTTCGCCCGGAAGTACACGAGCCAGTCGATCCTCCAGAATGCCGCGGGGATGGGCGCGTCGGCGTACCTCGCCGGCATCCCGCTCGACCTCCTGCACGAAGTACTGCGGGACTCGTTCGGCCGCAAAGCCGGCGAGGTCGTCGACTGGAACATCGGGGCGAGCGCCGCCGGCTACGAGTACGCGCGGCAGCACGCCGGGGCGAGCGACCACGCGATCTCCAAGCGCGGCGCGCCGAAGCTCCTGATGACCGGCAATTCGGCGATCGCGCTCGGCGCGGCCGCGGCCGGTTGCAAGTTCCTCGCCCAGTATCCGATGACCCCCGCGTCGAGCATCATGCATTGGATGGCCGCGCACTCCCAGTCGCTCGGCGTGGTCGTCAAGCAGGCGGAGGACGAGCTCGCCGCGATCCACATGGCGATCGGCGCCTCCTACGGTGGCGTTCGTTCGATGACCGCGACGAGCGGTGGCGGTTTCTCGCTCATGGTCGAGGCGCTCGGGATGGCCGGCATGACCGAGACCCCCCTCGTCGTGGTGGAGTCGCAGCGCTCGGGTCCGTCCACGGGACTTCCGACCAAGACCGAACAGGGCGACCTGAACCTCATGCTCGGCGCCGGTCAGGGGGAGTTCCCGCGCGCGATCCTCGCCCCGTCGCACCCCGCCGAAGCGTACCGCGCGGCGATCAAGGCGTTCCAGCTCGCCGAAGATTGGCAGACCCCGATCCTGCTCGCGAGCGACCTCCACCTCTCCGAGAATACGATGAGCGTCGACCGGGAAGAGATCCCGCTCAACGTCGAGGTGCCGTCCCTCTACACCGTCGAGCCGAACGGTCACGAATACAAGCGCTACCAGTACACCGAGAGCGGGGTGTCGCCCCGCGCGCTTCCCGGCCAGCCCGGCCTTCAGTTCGTCGCCGGCTCGGATGAGCACGACGAAAAGGGGCACCTGGTCTCTGACGTGAAGTCCGGTATCCCGATCTGGGTCACCGAACGCGTACGGATGATGCAAAAGCGCATGAAGAAGCTCGCCGGCATGGCCGCCGCCGCCGACCCCCCCGGCTGGGAGGGTCCCGCCGACGCCGACCTCACCTTTGTCGCGTGGGGGTCGACGATCGGGGCGATCCGGGACGCGATGGTCGTCCTGAACGCCCAGGGCAGGACAACGAACCTGCTGCATTTCCCCACCGTGTACCCGCTGGACGCCGATCGCGTTCGTGCGGAGTTCGCGAAAACGAAGCGCACGCTGCTCGTCGAGGCGAACTACTCCGGTCAGTTCGGTCATCTCCTCCGGGCCGAGACCGGGATCCATCTTTCCGACCGTCTGCTCAAGTACGACGGCGAACCGTTTTACCCGCACGAGGTCGTGGCACGCGCGCTTGAGGTGATCCCCCATGGCCGATAGTGCGGTCCGACCCGGGACGGTAACGACCGGACCGGCCCTCCCGGTGATTGGGAAATCGGACACCAAGCCCACCTGGTGCCCGGGATGCGGCGACTTCGGGGTGGTCGCGGCGGTGGAGTCCGCGCTGAAGCGCCTCCAGATCCCCGTGCACAACGTGGTGATCGTTTCCGGGATCGGCTGCTCGTCCAACCTTCCGCACTTCCTCTCTTCCTACGGATACCACGGGATCCACGGTCGCGCCCTGCCGGTGGCGGAAGGGATCCGCTGGGCGAACCACGGGCTGACCGTCATCGGAACGGGTGGCGACGGCGATGGGTTCGGGATCGGCGCCGGCCACTTTGTCCACGCGATGCGTCGCAACGTCAATCTGACGTACGTCACCATGGACAACCAGATCTACGGGCTCACGACGGGCCAGGCGAGCCCGACCTCCACGATGGGCCAGAAGACGAAGTCGACTCCCACCGGCGTGATCGAGCGCCCGATCGACCCGATCTCCCTCGCGCTCGCGAGCGGCGCGACGTACGTGGCGCGCGGGTTCTCCGGCGACGTGAAGCAGCTGACGGACCTGGTCGCGGGCGGCATCCAGCACAACGGCTTTTCGTTCGTGGACGTGTTCAGCCCGTGCGTGACGTACAACAAGATCAACACGTTCGACTTCTTCCGCCAGCGCGTCTACAAGCTCGAGAGCGCGGGACACGACCCGACGAACATCGTCACCGCCTGGGAGCGGTCGCTCGAGTGGGGCGACAAGATCCCGATCGGACTGTTCTACAAGACCGACCGGCCCACGTACGAGGACCTCGAGGAAGTGCTCGCCGCCGGCCCCCTCGTCCAGCAGTCGGCCGGACTCCGGGGACACGAGAGTATCCTCGACGAATTCGTGTAGGGCGAGCGCTTCCGCCGGAACGCTACTCTTTTACCGTCCGGGCCCCCCGCGAAGGTCGGGCGACACCGCGTGAGTGAATCGGCCGGGGCGCGCGACGGCCTCTCGAGCGTCACCCGCGGCACGCTCTACCTGTTCGTCGCGACCCTGTGCTTCATCGGTCTCAACTTTGTCGCTCGCGTCATCCTCGTTCGGACGATCTCGGTCGCCGACTGGAACGCCTACTCGTTCGGCCTCGCCCTGATCAGCTTCGTCATCGCGGTCGGGACGCTCGGGCTGCCGACCGCGATCGCGCGGAGCCTCCCGTACGCCTCCTCGGACGCGCAGCGTCGCTCGATGGTCCGGGCCGCCCTCATCATCGGGGGGGCCGCCGCGTTCGTGTCGGGCCTCCTCCTCGAGCTGCTCGGCCCGTGGATCGTCGCGTCGCTCCATTTCCCCGGCCTCGGCCCCGTGCTCGTCGCGTTCCCGATCGCCGCGAGCGCCACCATCGCCGTGACCCTCCTCGCCGCGATCTTTCAGGGGTACGAGGACGTACGACCGAACGCCCTGTTCATCCAGGTGCTGCCGCCGGGCCTGTTCATCGCGTTCCTTCTCGGGGCATACCTCCTGCCGCCGACGGGGGTCGACTACGGGTCCGCGCTGATCGCCTACACGGCCGCGAACGTCGTGGCGCTCCTGCTCGCGATCGGGTACTTTGTCTGGGGGCTGCGGCGCCGACTCCCCGCGGGACCGGGGGCGCCGGGGGCCGCGCGCACGCTGCTCGTGTTCGCCGCGCCGCTCCTCCTCGTCGCGACGATGTCGGCGCTCACCTCGGTCGGGGACACGATCGTCCTGGGGGCGTTCGACACGGGCGGTGTGGGAACGTACGCCAACTCGGTCACGCTCGCGCGGCTCGTGACCGTGGGGGTGGGGGCGGCGGCGTACATCTTCCTGCCGGTCGCCGCGCGGCTCCTGCGGCAGAACGACCTCCCGGCCATCGGCGTGACCTACGTGACGGTCACGAAATGGATGAGCCTCTTCTCGCTCCCCCTCTTCCTCCTGTTCGTCTTCGTTCCCAGTCGCTCGCTCGACCTGGTGTACGGTTCCTCGTACGCGTCGGTCGTCCTCCCGCTCCAGATCGTCGCGTCGGGGGCGTTTCTCACTACGGCGCTCGGGCCGGCCACGAACGCTCAGGTGGCGTTCGGTCAGACCCGCTGGCTCGCCATCAACGCGGTGATCGCCGGCGTCCTGGACATCGGGACGGCGATCCTGCTCGTCCCGCACTACGGTCTTACCGGGGCCGCGGTGGCGTGGGCGGCGTCGAACATCACCTATGTCGGACTATCGCTCGGTCAGCTCACCTACTTTCAGGGCGTCCATCCGTTCCGCCCGCACTACGTCGTGCCGCTCATCGTCACGGCGATACCAGTCGCCGCGGTCCTCGTGCTGGCGCCGTGGACATGGCCCTTGTGGGCCCTCCCGGTGGTCGGACTCGGGATCGCGTTGTTGTTCGTTCTCGTGATCCTGCTCACGCGGAGCGTGGACGAAGGGGACCAACTCCTGCTCGGTGCCCTGGAGAACCTGTTCGGCCGGCCCCTGCCGCTGCTCCGACGCATCGGACGGCTCGGTCTACCGCGGGGGAAATCGTAGCCTCGACCCGGCGCCCCACCGCTCGGACCCCGCTCCTTAAGAGCCCCGGGTCCGTCGATTGCCGCGATGGCTGTCGACCCCGCCCACGCCGAGGAGGAGGAGCTGCTCGCCCAGCTTCGCGACGCGGTCGCGAAATCGAGCGGACGCCCTCGCGAGATCGAGGTTGGCATCGCGCTCTCGATCGCCCTCGGCCGTCGGCGGCCCTCGGTCTCGTGCGGCGGGTGCAAGAACCCGCTCGACTTCGAGGGGATCCCGGCTCGAACGAACGCGCGCCTGCGGGAGCCGTTCCGCCTGCTCTTCGACGGGCCGACGGACTCGTGAAGGCGCGCGGAGACGTCGGGATCAAGGTCGCACCGCCGTGAGCTTCTCTCTCATCGGGACGTTCGTCGACCTCGTCACGCTGATCCTCGCCGCCATCGGGCTGCCCGGACTCTTCGCCCTGATGACGGTCGAGAGCTTTGGGATCCCGCCGATACCGAGCGAGGTGATCCTTCCGTTCGCCGGATTCCTCGTGGCGGGCGGCACGTTCTCTCTGGGGGGCACGCTGTTCGCGGCGCTCGCCGGCGGTCTGGTCGGTTCGTTCGCGGCGTACGCCGTCGGGCGATGGTGGCGTCACCGTCTGGCCGGTCTCGGCTGGGGACAGCTCCGCATCCGGTCCGAGGACCTTGACCGCATGGACCGGTGGTTCCGCAGTCGCGGCGAGGTCACGGTGGCGCTGTGCCGGATCATCCCGGGGGTCCGGAGCTACATCAGCTATCCGGCGGGAACCGCCCGCATGCCTCCGTTCCGGTTCGGTGCGTACACGATGCTCGGCGCGACCCCGTGGACCCTGGGGCTGATCTACGCGGGAATCGTCCTCCGGTCGAACTGGCTGACCATCGACCGGTACTTCGCGCCGATCGATGTGGCCCTCGTCGTCCTCATCGTGGCCGCCGCGATCTATCTCGCGCTCCTCGCCGGAGGGTACGTGACGCGCGGCTGGCCGCCGCGGCGCGGCCCCCGCGACCGAAGCTCGCTCTCGACCCCGCCGCGGATCACCGACGCCCCTCCGGCGCCGGCCGAACCGCCGAGGGAGAGGTGAAGTCCGGTCGCACGACGCGGCCCGTCGCGGCCCCGACGTACTCCCCGTTCTCGACGATGCGCACCCCGTCCCGATAGTGCTCCCGGGGAAAGATCGCCTCCGCACCTTCGAACGGTGTCCACCCGCACGGACTATGGAGGTGACGCCCGCTGATCGTCGATCGGGCCCGGAAGTCGATCACCAGGAGGTTCGCGCGGTCGCCGACCGCGATACGACCGTGAGGCTGGCCGAACCAGCGCGCGGGCCGGTCGCACGCGGCCGACAGTAGCGTGTCGAGTCGAAGTTCGTTCGAGCGGACCCGGGCGAGGAGGAGCGGGAGCATCGTCTCGACCCCGGGAACACCGCTCGGCGCTCGGTCGAACGGGAGCGACTTGTCGGAGCTCGCATGGGGCGCGTGGTCGCTGGCGAGGCTGGGCACTTCACCGCGGCAGAAGGCTTCCCACAGCGCAGCGCGGTCGGACTCCGACCGCAGGGGAGGGTTCACCTTGAACTTCGGGTCCTTCCCCGAACGTTCCGAGAGCAGGAGATGGTGCGGCGTCGCCTCGAACGACGTGGATCGACTCCGGAGAACCGCGGCCAGGGATCCGGTCGTGACGTGGGCCACGTGGAGTCGCAGGGCCACGGGGGCTGCTTGCAGCTGTTCGACTGCCGAGGTCTCCGATGCCGGAGGGCGATGGCGGTTCCATTCGGTCGGGTCGGCCGGGTGTTCGGGCGGGACGAACCGGGTCGGGTCCTCCGCGTGGACGGACAACGGCAGGCCCAACGTGGCAAGCTGTTCGAGGAGCGCCGGCAGTTCGCGGAACGGGGGGGGCCGTTCGATCCCGGTGGTGGGGCTGAGGTACAGCTTGAATGCCCCCGCGACCCGGGCGAGCGCCGCGCGGTCGCGCGGGATGGAGGGAGACCCGTAGAGCAGCACATCCACCGCGGCCCTCCCTCGAACGCGCGCCGCCTTCGACTCGAGGAGATCGGCGTCGGTCACCGGCGGGGTGGTGTTCGGCATCTCTCCCACGAGCGCGACCCCTCCGACCGCAGCTCCGACAGTGCCCGTGGCGATCGTCTCTACGTCGGCGGACCCCCCGGGGTCACGGAAGTGCACGTGCAAATCGGTCGCGGCCGGGACGATCACCGCGTCGCCCACGTCGTGGCGCGGCGCGCCCGAGCGCGATCGCCCGATCGATAGGATCCGCCCGTCTTCGCCGATCGCGATCTCGACCGGTTGGAGGCGACCGTGCACGACCGCGCGTCCCGCCAGGATCGACGACGGGCCCTCGGAACGAAGCGCCTCTGGCTCGGAGCGCGACCGTCGGACCGGAGGCGGCACCATCCTACCGGCGGACAATGTGGCCGATAAAGAATTCGACCCTCCCGGCCGGGGGAGCCTATTTCCGCCCGCATCCCTCCCGGCCCTCGTGGGCACCCGTGCGACCCCGACGACGTACGCCGCGAGCGGCGTGGATCGTTCGGCGATCACCCGAGCACTGTCCGAACTTCTCGGAGCCGTGCGGTATCGCGCACCGCCGAGCCACGGCCGCCCGGTCGGTGCGCCCGGCCATTACGCGGGGATGATCCGCATCGGGCGGGAGACGATCGCGGTCACCACGGACACGGTCGGAACGAAGGTACTGCTGGCCGAGGAGCTCGGCCGCTGGGAGGAGGTGGGGGAAGACATCGTCGGCGTCAACGTCAACGACCTCGCGTCGGTCGGGGCCCGCACCGCTGGCCTCGTCGACACGATCCTGTGCGGACAGCCGGACCCGGCGGTCCTCCGGGCGGTGGGCAAAGGACTCGACCGGGGGCTCCGCCGGGCCCGATGCTCTCTGCTCGGCGGGGAGACCGCGGTCGTCCCATCCATCGTCCAGGGCACCGACCTCGGGGCGACCGCGTTCGGGTTCTTTCCGCGCGGGCGGGCCCCCGTCACGGGGCAGCGGATCCGGCCCGGCGACGTGATCCTCGGCGTGCCATCCAGCGGATTGCACGCCAACGGCTTCACGCTCGTCCGCCGGGTCCTCCGAGAGTCGAACGTCGACCTCGAGCAGCCCCGTCCGGGCGCTCGGACTCCGCTCGGTGAGGAGCTTCTGGCCCCGACGCGCATCTACACGGAGGTCTCGGAGGCGCTCGCCGGCCGGCCGGAGACCCACGGCTTCGCCCACTTGAGCGGCGGAGGAGTGCGCAACCTCGTGCGGCTCCACCGGGGTGTGGCGTTCGTGCTCGAGGCGTGGCCGGATCCGCCCCCGCTCTTTCCGTGGCTCTCGGACCTCGGGTCGGTGGCCCCCGTGGAGATGTTCCAGACGTTCAACATGGGGATCGGATTCGCGATCGTGGTCGGCCGCTCCCATCTCTCCGAGACCCGGCGGCGACTGGCGCGCGCCGGCGCCCCCGATGCGGTCCCGATCGGACGCGTGGAGCGCGGCAGCGGGGTCCGGCTACCGGGCCTCGGTCTCGAGTACGCCGGCTACTCGTGAGGACGTCCTCGCGGCTGTGACCAAACGATTATCCAAATCGGGTCCGTCGATCCGGCGTGGCCGTTCCCCGGGATTCCGTTTCCGCCGCGGTCGCGCTCTCGCTGCTCGCGGCTCTCTTGTGGGCGGCCTACTACATCTTTGTGCTCGGAGTGTCACCGGGCACTCGCCCGTCGGCCGTCTTCGTCTACCCGTTCCTGTTCGGGGGCGTCGCGTACACCGCATGGTGCCTTCGGGGTGGCCACGGCGCGGCGCTCGCCCGCCTGTGGAAGGAGCCGATGTCGTACGTCCGGGTCGGCTTGCTGCTCACCATGCAGCTCTCCGTCCTCGCGTCGACGTACCTCGCCGGTCCGGTCGATACCGCGCTCCTCTCGCTGATCGGTGACGTCGTTCTGACTCCCATCCTGGTGGCGGGCTGGCTGCTCGGGTATCGGTCGCGGTTCCGGTCCCCGGTGCTCTTGGCCGGAATGACGCTCTGTCTGGTCGGAGGGGGGCTCGCGATCGTGGGCGGGCACGGGCTGACCGCGCTCTCGGGGTGGGGGTACGTCGTTCTCGTGGCGATCCCCGTATCGGTAGCGCTCTACTTCCTCACGTGCGCTCGGGAGAACGAGCGCAGCCCCCCCAGTGCGGTCGTCGGCCAGTCGATGCTCGCGGCCGCCGTGATCGGCCTCGCGATTTCGCCGTGGCTGCCGGGCGGTGTTCCGGCGCTCGCGGTCGAGGACCCGGTGGCGCTCACCATCCTGCTGGTGACCGGGCTGACGAGCTTCTTCCTCGCCCCGGCGCTCTACTTCGATGCGATCCGGCGCGCGGGGTACGTGGTCCCCCCGATGCTCATGACCGGCATACCGGTGTTCGCCGGCATACTGGGCTGGCTCGTCCTCGGCATTGCGATCCCGATCATCGGCATCGTGGGGATTCCGGTGGCCGTCGTCGGCGCCTTGCTGGCGCTCCGGGGCGAGACTGAGCCCGACCCACGCGTGCGGGTGGCGTCCGGTGGGACCTAGTTCCAGTCGCCCAGGTTGGTGTTGGTCGTGCGGCGTCGATTCGACTTCGCCACCTCGGCGAGCGGCGTGTCGAGCTCTGCGGGGGGCGAGCGGTCTGGCTCGGACGCGGTCTCCGGCGCCCCGAGCTTCTGCTGGTGGCTGCCGCGCAGCAGCGCGGCGGCATCCCAGTCGAACACTTCGGTCACGCGCGCGAGGGTCTGGGCGACCCGGTCGGCATAGTACTCCCAGTCCGGCTCCTTGGTGAAGGGACGGCCCTCGATCCACGGCTCGACCTCCTGGGGGCTCTTGCGGGAGTTCGTGACGATCCAAGCGACCCGCATCCCCGGGATCACGTCGTACCCTTCCGCCTGGAGCTGGCGGAACACCCGGAGGAACGGCAGCGACTCTTTCGTCGATTCGTTGTACTCGCTCTCGGCTCGCACGCTCCGGGCGATGACCAGTCGTTCGACGGGGACCTTCTTCTCGCGCACGCCCTGCACGAGTTCGCGCGACCGTCGTACGGCCCCCTCGGTGTCCCCCTTCATGACGAGGTCGAAGACCTCCATCAGGGCCTGCGACTGGTAGTCGAACGCGTCCGATCGGCGGGTCTCGTAGCCGCGGATGACGAGCTCCTCCTTGGGCCACGCCGTCTGTCCGACGTACCGCTTCTTGGCGCCGTGGGAAAAGAACGCGCTGTACACCGACTGGAACTCGAACGTGACGCCCTCGTGCGTGAACCGCTTCGCGGTCGAGGCGCCGAACTCCTTCGACCCCTCGAGGGTGGGGACGGGCGACTTCACGAACACGCTGTCGGTGTCGGAGTAGACGACCTCGTGATGGTCCTTCTCGAGGTCCTTGATGATCGAGGTGATCTCCTCGCGCGAGAACGCCGTGATCGCCGAACCGATGTCCTTGTTCGTGAACCGGTAGAAACTCGACGCGAGCACCCCGTAGAACGAGTTCATCAGCACTTTCACCGCGTTCTGGAGCCCGTCGTAGTAGCTCTGGAGTTCCGGGCTCGTCGCGGTGCGGGCGAGCTGGCGGAACCGGTCTCGCTCGGCGAGCAGGTCGCTCAGGATGCCGGGGATGATCCCCTTGCGTACTTCGGGAGCGAGGAACCGGGCGCCCGACGGGGCGACGATCGTGCCCTCCGGGGAGAGCGTGGTGAAGCACAGGTTCTTCGAGATGATGATCGACGGGTACATCGACTTGAAATCGAGAACGACCACCCACTGGTAGATACCGGGCCGGATCGCGTGCACGTAGCCGCCCTCGATCGGCGCGTCCCGGCCGGCCCGATTGGTCATCGGGACGCCGACGTGCTCGGCGTCCGCCCGGGGGATCAGGATGGAGTCAATGAACAGGGACGTCCGGCCGTTCAGGCCCTCTTCGAGGGGAAGATGCGCGACGGTCGCAAGGTCGGCCGCCTTCTCCATCGACCGCAGCCGCAGGAGGATCCGCAGCGCGAGGTCGGCGTCGTGCTCGCAGTACTCCATCACCCGGACGGGGTCCTTGGCCCACTCCGCCGAGATGTTCCGCCGGTCGACATCGAGTTTGGTATCGTTGAGGAGCGTGCGCGCCACGTACTGGAGGCTCTCCTGCTTCGGCCGCAGCTCGCGACGGGCGGACCACCAGGCATCGGCCACGATGCGGCCCGTCATCTTCCAGAGGCGGTCACCGCCCCCGGTCGCCTCGGGGGTCGAGCGCTTCCGGCTGATCGGGAGACCCGTGAGACCCAGCGCCTTCGCTCGCTCCTCGAGCAGCGGGAAGTCGTACCCCCCGATGTTGTACCCCGTGATCACGTCCGGGTCGTCGACGAGAATGATGCGGGCGAACTCCTCGAGCATCGCGCGCTCGTCCGTGTTCGATATCTGGAACGTCCGGCGCTCGCGCCCGGCGCCCTCCGCTACCCCGCAGATCGTGAAGATGGTCCGCTCGCGGATCGCGTTCTCGATGTCGAACGAAAGGATCCGGAGGGAGGGGCGGAACGGATCCGCCGGGCGGATGTCGGTCGGGCTCGTGACGATGCGGAGCACCGTCGAAACCGTGTACCCCTTCCGGACCTCCTCGGGCTCGTCCGCCGCTTCGAAGGCGACCGTCAATCCGAGGTGCTTGTCGTACAGGAAGCGGTGCACGAACGGAATGTCCGACGAGAGCGCGATGCGCCCCTCCTCGGGCCGGTGGAGTTCCTTGCGGTACTCGGGGACCTTCCAGGGGCTTCGCAGGGTCACGCGGATGGCGGGCTGGTTCCCGCCCGTCAACCAGACCTCGGTGTCCGCGACGTCGAGGATCTCCGGGTCGCGACGCAACCGATCTCGGATCTCGGGCGTCGGCTGAGTGAGGAGGAAGTACGGCCGAAAGCCGTAGTACCGAGCTACGGCGGCCTCGCCCTCCTTCGTGCGCCCGAACAGTTCGAGGACGACTCCCTCATCCTCGACGGTGTAGGTACCGCCGAGGAGGAACAGCTCGACGGTTCTCACGGCGAAGAGAGCCCGGACCGAGTTAAACCCGTTGCTCACGGCTCTCGCGCAGCCAGGCGCCGAGACCGTGGACATCGCGGTCCCACCGCTCGGTCAGCCGCCGCGATCGCAGGGCGGCCGCGGGGTGGATCAGGGGGAACAGCGGAGGATCCGAGCCCGGGAGCGCGGATCCGGCCGACGTGAGCACCGGCGCCGCCCCCGGTGCGAGAGCTCGGAGCGCGTGCGCGCCGAGCGTTACCAGCACCTCGGGTTGCAAGAGAGCGACCTGACGATCGAGATACGGTCGACAGGTTCGTTCGGCGACCGGGTCGAACCGGTTGCCCGGCGGTCGGCACTTCACCACGTTCAGGACGCCGAACTCTTCGGCCCCGAGCCCGAGCGAGGCGATGGCCGCGTCGAGCTTCTTCCCGGACCGCCCGACGAACGGGCGCCCCTCACGGTCTTCCGCCGCCCCGGGCGCCTCCCCGACGAACAGGACGCGGGGCCGCAGGCTTCCGCGGTAGACGACGGCCTGCGTGCGCGTCGCGTGAAGGCGACACCGGGTGCACTCCCGGATCTCGGTGGAGAGCCGCTCCCAGGCGGCTTCGTCCGCCATCGGATCGGACCGACTGAACCGGCGGGTTTTCGGCGTCACCGGACGCCGCACGCGACGCGGCCGTTAAATATGACCACCCAGTGGCTCGGCCCCTTCCCAACCCCATGACACCGCCGTCTGGCATCAACACCGCAGGCCGACTCGCGGCCCTCCGCCAGCGGCGACGCTGGTCCGACCGGTACTACAAGCGACGGACCCTCCATCTCAAACAGCGCTCGGACCCGCTCGAAGGCGCCCCCCAGGCGCGCGGAATCGTCCTGCAGAAGGTCGGGGTCGAGGCGAAGCAACCCAACTCGGCGATCCGCAAGTGCATCAAGGTCCAACTGATCAAGAACGGGCGCCAGGTGACCGCGTTTGCGGTCGGGGACGGCGCCATCAACTTCATCGACGAGCACGACGAGGTGCTCGTGGAAGGGATCGGCGGACGGATGGGTCGGTCCTACGGGGACATCCCCGGAGTCCGCTACAAGGTGATCCAAGTGAACGGCGTCTCGCTGGACGAGCTCGTCCGAGGACGCAAGGAGAAGCCGGCCCGATGAGCGCGACCCCCGACCCCCTGCGCCCCCCCGAGGAGTCCGAGGAGGACACGGGCCCGATCGTTCAGCGCCCGCAGCCCGCTGCGCCGTCGCCGTTCCCGGTACCGCCGCTGTTCGGGAAGTACACCTACGAAGGGCTCGAGGTCCACGATGTCGGCCTCCTGCCGTACCTCTATCTGCACCCGGTCTATTCGCCGCACAGCGAAGGTCGCCTCTCGGGCAAACCGTTCCTGAAGACCCGCATGCATCTCGTGGAGCGGCTTGCGAACCACCTGATGAAGGGCGGGAAGTTCACGGGCAAGAAGTCGAAGGCGCTCGCCACCGTGCGCGCAGCGTTCGAGGAGCTCGCGAAGAAGGAGAAGGCGAACCCGCTCCAGCTCCTCGTCGATGCCGTCGAGAATGCCTCGCCCCGCGAGGAGGTCACTCGACTTCAGTTCGGAGGCATTAGCGTTCCCCGGGCCGTCGACGCGTCACCCGTCCGCCGGTTGAACGTCGCGATCCGGAACATCGCCCAGGGTGCGATCACCGCGTCCCGCAAATCCACGAAACCGATCTCCAGCTGCCTCGCCGACGAGATCAGCCGGGCGGCGAAGGGCGACCTCACGAGCTTCGCGGTCGGGCGGAAGGAAGAGGTCGAGCGCGTCGCGCAATCCGCGCGTTAGGTCTCGGGAGGTTGGCGAGGTCATGACCCACATCCGAGCGGAACTGGCGAAGGCCATTCCCGAGATGATGCGGAATGTCGACACGATCCGCAACATCGGGATCGTCGCCCACATCCACCACGGGAAAACGACCCTCTCGGACAACCTGCTCGCGGCCGCCGGAATGATCTCGAACGAGCTCGCCGGCAAGCAGCTCCTTCTCAACTTCGACGAACAGGAGCAGGCGCGGCTCCTCACCATCAACAACGCGGACGTCACGATCGTCCACGAGTACGAGAAACAGAACTACCTGATCAACCTCATCGACACCCCGGGCCACGTCGACTTCGGCGGGGACGTCACCCGGGCCATGCGCGCCGTCGACGGGGCGGTCGTCGTGGTGTGCGCCGTCGAGGGCGTGATGGCCCAGACGGAGACGGTGCTTCGCCAGGCGCTTCGGGAGAAGGTCAAGCCGGTCCTGTTCATCAACAAGGTCGACCGCGCGATCAAGGAGCTTCAGCTCACCGCCGACATGCTCCAGAAGCGTTTCACCGCGATCATCACCGAGGTCAACGAACTGATCCGGAAGATGGCCCCCGAGGAGTTCGTCGACGAGTGGTCGGTCGACCCCCGCGACGGTTCCGTGGCGTTCGGTTCGGGGTACGACAACTGGGCGATCAGCGTCCCCTACATGCAGCGGACGGGCGTGAAATTCCCCGACATCATCGAGTACGTCAGCACGGGACGGACGAAGGAGATCGCGCAGAAGGCGAAGATCAACGACGTCATCTTCGACATGGTCGTCAAGCACCTGCCGAGCCCGCACATCGCGCAGAAGTACCGCATCCCGAACATCTGGAAGGGCGACATTGGTTCCAACGTCGGCCAGGCGATGATGAACACCGACACCGAAGGGCCGACGGCGTTCATGGTCACCGACATCACGATGGACCCGAACGCCGGCGAGATCGCGACGGGTCGCGTCTTCTCCGGGAAGCTCACGAAGGGGATGGAGCTCCAGATCGTCGGGACGAAGATCAAGAACCGGATCCAGCACGTCTCCCTGTTCATGGGCCCGGAACGGCTCATGGTCGAGGAGGTAACCGCCGGGAACATCGGCGCCGTCATTGGCCTGTCCGACGCCTTCGCCGGGACGACGACCTCGACCGACCCCGCGATGGTCCCGTTCGAGGAGATCCGTCACGTCTCCGAGCCCGTCGTCACGGTCGCCATCGAGCCAAAGCGGATGGCCGACCTCCCCAAGCTCATCGAGACGATGCGCAAGGTCGGGAAGGAGGACGCGAGCCTCCGGGTCGAGATCAACCAGGAGACCGGCGAACACCTTCTCTCGGGGATGGGGGAGCTCCACCTCGAGATCACCCAGTTCCGGATCATCAACGATTACAAGGTCGAGATCGAGGCGTCGAAGCCGATCGTCGTCTACCGAGAGCTCGTGAAGCATCCGGGCGGACCGTTTGAGGGGAAGTCCCCCAACAAGCACAACAAGTTCTACTTCGAGGTCGAGGCCCTGCCGGCGGGTGTCGTCCAGGCGATCAAGGACGGAGAGATCCCGCAGGGGAAGTCGTTCAAGGACACGAAGGCGCTCGTCGCCAAGCTCGACACCCTCGGCGTCTCCCGGGACGAGGGCCGCGGGATCATCGCCGTCGAGGGGACGAACATCCTGTTCGACGTGACGAAG
Source organism: Thermoplasmata archaeon (assembly GCA_035504595.1). Lineage (GTDB taxonomy): Archaea > Thermoplasmatota > Thermoplasmata > Lutacidiplasmatales > UBA184 > Lutacidiplasma. The sequence continues at coordinate 24,136 of DATJRQ010000006.1, forward strand.
GGGATCCAGTACCTCAACGAGACGATGGACCTGGTCGTGGACGCGTTCAAGGAGGCGATTAACCGCGGGCCACTCGCCAACGAGAAGGTGTACGGTCTCAAGGTCCGCCTCGTCGACGCGAAGCTTCACGAGGACTCGATCCACCGTGGACCCGCCCAGACGATCCCGGCCGCTCGGTCCGGCATCTACGGCGCGATGGTCCTCGGCGACCGGATGCTCCTCGAGCCGTTCCAGAAGGTCACGGTCAACGTCCCGCAGGAGGTACTCGCGGGCGCGACGCGCGAGCTCCAGCGTCGCCGCGGCGAGATCCTCGACATGACGAGCGTCGGAGACCTGCAGACGATCGTCGCGAAAGTGCCCGTCGCCGAGATGTTCGGGTTCGCGTCCGACATTCGCAGCGCGACGGCGGGGAAGGTCCTCTGGTCGACCGAGTCGATGGGATTCGAACCGGTGCCGAGCGAGCTGCAGCCGAAGGTCGTGGCCGAGATCCGTCAGCGGCGCGGGTTGAAGCCGGAGCCGTACGACGCGGCGTACTACGCCGGGTAGGCCCGCTTCCCGAACGGGAGCCTCGCGCCTCGTGGGCCCCGCGTTACCTACGACAGCTCGTAGTAACTAACTGGGTGACCTACTACAGCCTGTAGTAAGTACTCGGCGATCGATTAGTTACTACAGGTCGTAGTAGCTACTGTGGCGTACGGGGAGTAAGGTCGACCGCCGAGACGGAGTCCAGCGTCCTCTGACCTCGGTGGTGCGGTCCTTCCGCCGAATGGGACCGGATCGGCCAGGACCCTTCCAGGTCAAGGAGCCAGCGTTTCCGCCAGAGGCCCAGGCCGAAGCCGGTGATCGCGCCCTCGGTGCCGATGACACGGTGGCAGGGGATCACGATGGGAATCGGATTGCGGGCCATCGCGCCGCCGACCGCCCGAGCGGAGCCGGAATGCCCCGAACGGCGCGCGAGCTCCGCGTAGGTGATCGTCTTGCCGGCGGGGACGTCACGCAGGGTCCGCCAGACCGCCCGGTCGAACTCCGACGCGGTGTCGGGGTCGACATCGACCTCGAACTTCGACCGGGCCCCGCGGAAGTACTCCTGGAGTTGTCTCGGCGGGCTCGCCGCAGGGAAGGGCGGCTTGCGTCGGACCGCGCCGATCGGAGTACCCGTCTGTTTGCGACCGTGCTCCAGGAGATCCACGACCCGGACGACGGGGCCCTGGTACGCGATCCGGAACGTTCCGATGGGCGTCGCGACGTCCGCAAACTCGAGGGGGTCGGACACGTTCCCGGGGAGGTCGTTCGACCTTATCTTCGTTGCAGGCCCGGCCCCGGGAGGTCGCGGAACGCTAGCCCTCGAGACCCGTGCTGGTGATGCGGAACTCGGCGGCGCCCTCCGGTTGGGAACGGTGCTTCATCAGGACCGCGCGCCGCCGGGGACCCGCCAGGCGGTCGAACCGGAGGATCGTTTTCGCGGCGTGGTTGAGGAACGACCCTCCGAGCGGTTCCAGCGTGCCCTGCTGGAGGCTCCGCCACACCTGGTTGGTGAGCACGACCGGCACCTCCGCCTGCAGGGCGGTCGCGACCAGGTCGGCGACCTCGAGGCCGAGCGCCTGCCGGGCCTCGTCCTCGTCGGAACCCGAGAGGGAGAGCCGGTAGTAGAACGTGGCCGAGTCGACCACGATGAGGCCGACCGGGCGTTTTCCCTCCCGGGTGAGGGACGCGGCCGTCGCGACGGCGCGGCTCTGCTCGGCCAGGTCCTTCGGGGTCGAGAGGAGGAACCGCTTGAGCAGCTTCTCGAGGTCGTTCCCGGCGATCGCCCGGAGGCGGTCGACGCTGACCCCCTCGGTGTCGATGTAGAAGACCCAGCGACCGTCGCGGGCGACGCGCGTCGCCACCTCGAGGCAGAACAGCGTCTTGCCGCTCCCGCCCTCGCCGTAGATCTCGGTGATCGAGTCGGTCTCCAGACCGCCCCCGAGCAGTCGGTCGACCGACGCGATGCCCGTCGGGAGCCGTTCGCCCGCCACGGACGCCGCGAGAGGGGCGGGGGCGCTTAATCTCTCTCGCGCCGCGTCAGCCACGGACGGTGTACCGGGTCGCCAGCTCGGGGGACCGGACGCGGCATCCCATCTTCTCGAACGCCTCCGGATGCTCGGTATGCACGGGGAACACCGCCTCAGGGGCCATCGACCGGACGATCTGGTCGAGTTCGCGCCCCGAGGCGTGGCCGCTCGCATGCATCTGGTGGAACTCGAGGCCGAAATGGTCGAGCCAGTTGTGGAGCACGTGGTCGTCGACATCGTCCTCGCTGAACGGTTCGCTCATGGAGTGGACGAACGGGCTCCCGCGCGGCGGGCGAAGATCGATCAACTCCGCGAAGTGCATGAGGTCGAGCGCGAGCAGGTACCGCTCTCCCTTCGAGCGCAGCGACGCGGCGTCGAGCGCGGCCTCGAGGTACGGCTCCTCCCACTTGAACGACCGGAGCTTCTTTCGTTGGTACACCGCGAGAGCCGGGCTCTTCCCGGGCACCGGTACGGTTCCGGCCGGGAACAGCGGTGCGATCTCGTGAAGGAGGTGCGCCGTCCGCACAGAGACAACGAGGTCGCGATCTGCCCCCACCGCGGCATCGTAGAGGGTCCGGAGGCGGTCGAGGTCCCGCGGGTAGGTGCAGGCCAGTGCGAGGGTCGGTGTCGACTCGAGGACCCGGTCGACGCCCTCCTTCACCCCGGCTTCGCTGAAGTCCTTGCGGGGGTCGGGGCCGGCGCGGGTTCCCTCGATGATCAGCGCGGTCGGCGACTCTTCGGCCGCGGCCGCGAGGAACGCCCGGGTATCCTCCGCACGCGGCCCGTGCTGGCGGAAGTCGCCCGTGTACGCGATCGTCCCTTCCGAGGTCCGGACCAGGAACCCGTAGGCGAACGGGATCGAGTGATCGACCGGGAACGGAACGACCTCCAGGTGGCCGATCCGGATGCTCTGGCGGTCGTCGAACTCGCGCCAATCGTGATCGCCGTACTTCATCGTCGGGGAGGAGGTCTCGATCGCCTCGAGGAGGCGGTGAGTCCCGTGCCCGACGTAGACGGGGATCTCCGGGTCGATGAGCTTCATGTGGCCGGCGTGGTCCGCGTGAGCGTGGCTGACGAACACGCCGTGGAACTCGGGGGCGCGGTACGGGAGGTCCGCGTCGGTGAGCGCGTCCCGGGAGTACAGCCCCTCAACGCGCGGTAGGAGGTCGAACTCGAGCAGGTCCTGGACCGGGCTCGCGGACCGCGGTTGCAGGTAGTTGACGTAGAACTCCTCGCGCCGCGGGGAGAACGAGGGACCGAAGTCGAACAGGATGCGGTCCGGACCGTCCTCGACAACGATCTTGTTGCCGCCGATCTCGCGGACGCCGCCCAGGAACGTGAGGGTCGGCCGCGCCACGGCCGGGCCAGCGGATGCCGGGCTTAGGGGTTTCGAGCGCCCGGGGCGGCGGGTCCCGAGGCGCTCAACGCGCTTTCAGGACCTTCTTGACGTTGGGGTGCTCCTTGGTGAAGATCTTCCCACCGCAGTTGTCGCACCGAACGCCGAAAAGGTTCGCGTCCGAGGGGAGAGCCTCCCCGCACCGGATACAGCGGAACATGGGCGCCTATCGACCGGGAGCGGGGGTTTAAGCCTTACCCGCGGCGGCGACCTCTTCCTGAGCGCGCGAGATCGCGGGCGGCGCCTGGAAGACGTAGGCGTTCGACGCGAAGCGGGTGCCGCACCGACGGCACTCGAAGATCCCGCTCGCAACGCGCTGGAGGGTCGCGGTCGAGCAGCGCGGGCAGGCGGCGGTCTTGGAACGGGCGCGGTCGATGTCGAGCACCCGGCGCCGGATCCGGATCCCGTACCGGGGTCCCATCCACGCGGTCGAACCGACCTTCTTGGTCCGCTTGCTCATGCCTCCTCACCCTTCGCGATCTTGCGCAGCCGGTCCCCGTGCGCGAACGCACGATCGACCATGGACTTGACGTCATCGGGCGAGAACGCCCCCACGAGCCCCTTCTGCATCGCCACGATGCGTCCCGTCTCGTCGGTCGCCACCGTAAGGCGGCCCTGGGCGGCTCGCTCCTCGTCGAACGTCGGGTCGACGAGGATCGTCTCCCCGAGCCGGACGAAGGTGCACTCTACGGGAAAGTGATTGACCTCGAGCGGGTAGTCCGCCTCCGCGATCCCGAACCGCTTGGCCGGAACGGTGGAGTGCGTCAGGGCGCCGAGAGCCGCAAGCTGGGCGGCGTCGATCAGGTTCCCAGAGTGGTCGAGGATGTGGATGTCGACGTAGCAGACCCACGTCTTTTCGCCGGGGGTGACGCAGAGCCGCGTGAGGTCGATCGTCTCGGCGGCGCGGATCGCGCGGTCGACGACCCGGGAGACCTCGATCGCCCCCGGCTGCGGGGGACCGGGCTCGAAGATCGGGTTCGACAGCGGGATCAGCTCGGCGTTCGTCGTGAGGACGCCGGCGTTCGGCGTGTCCGGGAACGGCTTCCCCGGCTCGAGCTTGATCCCGGCGAGCACGGCGGTGTCGCCGATACGAACGAGGGCGGAGCCGTCGGCGGTCGAGACGAAGCCGGGCTCGACCGTGACCTTCCGGTACTCGTCGGCGCCGCGACCGTCGAGCCGCTTGCCGTGCGAGGCGAGGTCGAGGATGTGGGTCGTCTGGATCTCGGCGGTGACGTCGTCGCTCATGCGCCACCGTTCGCTGGGCCGGTCGCCTCGTACCGGGTCCGCAGCGCCTGCTTCATGACCTCGTAGATCTGGCGGCAGCCGGCGACGCCCATGTCGAGGCAGGTCGCGAGCTCGTCGCGCGTCATGTGCCCTTCCATCTGGAGAAGGACGAGCCGGCCCGACTGGGGAACCAACGCCATCGGGAGGTCCGCCTCGCCGAAGTTGTCCTCTTCCTTCTTCAGGTCCAGGATCAGGTGGCCACCGGCCTTGCCGACCGCGACCGCGGGCAGCAGGTCCGCCATCGGAATCCCCGCGTCCGCGAGCGCCACCGAAGCGGCAACGAGCCCGGCGCACCGGGTCCCGGCATTCGCTTGCAGCACCTCGATGTAGACGTCGATGCTCGTTCGGGGGAACTCCTCCGCGAACACGACCGATTCGAACGCCTCGGCGATGACCTTGGAGATCTCCTGCGAGCGTCGGTCGAGGCCCGGGCGCTTCCGTTCGTCGACGGAGAACGCCGCCATGTTGTACTTACACTGGACGATCGCCTTGGTGTTCTGCTGGAGGTGGCGCGGATGGACCTCGCGCGGTCCGTAGACCGCCGCCATCACTTTGTTCGCGCCCCACTCGACGAACGCCGAGCCGTCGGCCTGTTTCAATGCGCCGGCCGTGATCTTGATCGGCCGGAGCTCGTTCGCGCGTCGTCCGTCGATTCGGATCCCTTCCGGGCTCATGAGGACGGGGACGTCCTTGGCTCCTACACTTCCCATAGTTCTTCTCTCCTGGAGTTTCAGTTCTGCTCGCGGTCGAGCGGGTCGTCATCGGAACGCGCCGACTCGAGTTCGGAGGGCCCGGAGTACCGGCTCTCGGGGGCGTCCCGATGGGCGCTCTCCCGGGGCGCGTCGACCGGGCCGGACTCGTCCGAGCTCTCGGTGGACTTGAGGTAGCTGTCGACCTGCTCGGTCAGACCGGGCCGTTGGCCCCCTTCCTCGATCATCCGGAGCGCTTCGCGCACCCGCGCGATCGCCTCCGGCGCTCCGTCGACCCAGATGCGGCCGTTCTGGCCGACCGCGAGCTGGGCTCCGGTGCGTCGCGTCAGGGTCTGGATCATCGAGCCACCGCGTCCCACCACCCGGGGCACCCGGGCCGGAGAGATCCGTTCGATCGAACCGCCTTCGAGCTTCCCGAGGCCCTCTCCGAGCATCGTGACGCCGATGCGGCCGGTCGGGTCGAGATTCTCGACCCGGACCACGACCGAGTCGCCGACGTGGAGGAACTTCTCGGTCTCCCCGATCTCGACCTGCCACGGCGTCCCCGTCATGTGGAGCGGAGCCCAGCGCGGGGCGCCGATATCGAGGAGCCAGAAGGTGCCCTGGACGTCGGTGACGGTGCCGATCACGACGTCGTTCGGCTTCGGAATGTAGCGACCGGAGAGCGGGATGACCTGCACGAACGGCGGACGCGGCGAGAGCAACCCGAGTACGCTCGCGTATACCTTGCCGCCGACGCGGTACGTGCCCGGCCCGGGCTTCAAGCCCTGGCTGGGGATCTCTTCTCCGGGAAGGACTAGTACCCGCTCCCGAGAGGGATGCGAGGACGAGTCCTCGCGGCCCCGCCGTCGGGGGCCGGGACGATGACTACCACCCATTTTTCGTGCTGCACCGGGGCGCGCGACGGAGGGTCTCTATTTAACGAGGGTGGTCTCGGCGGCGCCTTTCGTGCGCGCGTTGAGCTTCTCGTAGAGCTCGGTCTGGACACCGGCGGGGATCTCCACGACCCCGCTCCAGGATCCGTCGCCCAGCCACTGCTCGTCCGTGACGCGGCCGAACCCCTTCAACTCCCCGATCACGCGGGGGTAATGCTGGGCGGGCAGTTTCACACGGACCTTGACTACGTCGAGCCGGATCGGCAGGAGCGGCCGGAGTTTTTGCAAGACCTCCTGCACCTGAGCGTCGACGGGGCGGAACGGGTCGACGTGCACTTTCGCTTCCACCATCGCCGCCTCGATCCGCGCGGGTGGGTGGGGGGCGCCGGTCTGCGGGTTCATCGCGTTCCGGGCGATCGTCGTGACGATCTGGCGCAGCTTGGCCGCCTGGAGCTGGTGGCGCTGCTCCGTCGTGACCTGGACCTCCCCCTTGAGCACGATCTGCTTGGCGATCTGGGCGAGATTCCGGGTGTGGAACGTCTTCTCCAGATGCTCCTCCGAGATCTTGTCGCCGCGCTTGGCGTCCTTGAACACCTGGTCGAGCGCGAGCTTGTCGGTCAGGTCGATGTCCTTGCCGTCTTTCAGCTCCTGGACCGCCGCCGGGTCCACGAGCACCTCGAAGCGGGAACCGCCCGTCTCCCAGCGGGCGATCACCGCGTTCTCGACCGTTACCATCGGAGCGAGCGTCCTCGCGCGCGGGCGACCTACGCCTTCGAGGCTTTAGCCGGGGTGCCCGGGTTGGGGAGCCGCGCGACGTACTTCTGGATGTCGTCCGGCCCGAGGCGGGTCATCCCCTGGTCGACCTGCACCGTGCACACCTCGACCTGCGCGAGGCTGCCGCCCTCGTCAAGGCCCGCGCGCAGTCCTTCGAGCGCGAGCAGGATCGCGGCGTCGCGGTCCATGCCCGCCTTGTACTTCTGCTCGAAGAGCTCCATGACCGGGCCCTTGTTGCCCCCGGTGCTCGCGGCCCGGAAGCTCGTGAGCGAGCCCGACGGCTCGGTCTCGAACAGATGGATCCCCGCGTCGTCGTAGCCACCGACCAAGAGTGCGGTGCCGAACGGCCGAACGCCCCCGAATTGGGTGTACTGTTGCTTGTAGTCGCAGATGCGGCGCACCAGCAGCTCGACCGTCATCGGTTCGGCGTAGGTGACGCGGTTGATCTGGGCGGAGAGCCGCGCGTAATCGACAAGCACCCGCGCGTCCGCGACGAGCCCCGCCGAGACGCACGCGATGTTCTCATCGATCTGGTGGATCTTCTCGAGACTCGCCGCCTCGGCGAGCTTTGGGTTCGGGATGCGGCGGTCGGCGATGAGGACGACCCCGTTCGCATAGACGACGCCGGCGGTCGTCGCGCCCCGTCGGACCGCCTCGCGGGCGTACTCCACCTGGAAGAGCCGGCCGTCCGGGGAGAACACCGTGATCGCGCGGTCGTAGGCCATCTGGCCCGGTTGCATCTCCATGGCGCGTTCCCGGCGCGGGCACCCGGGTCCCCTTTATAACGAGCGCCCGGGAGGTAACGCGGCCGTCAGCGGATTACGCCCGGTGCGTGCGCAAAACCGCCCGCGCACGTCAAGCGTAAGTGTCGCCGGGAGTCGACGGAGCGTGGCCGAAGGATCCGGAAGCGCGCCGCGTTCGGGCGGCTGGCGACTCGCGTCGTCGCCTTCCTCGTACCTCCGGAGCGCCGCGGAGCAGCCGATCGAGTGGCACCCGTGGGGACCCGAGCCGTTCGAGATCGCGAAGCGAACGGGCCGTCCGATCCTCCTCGACATCGGTGCCTCCTGGTGCCACTGGTGCCACGTGATGGACGAGGGAACGTACTCCGATCCTGAGGTTGCGCGCCTCCTGCTCCAGAATTTCGTCGCGGTGAAGGTCGACCGCGACGAGAACCCCGAGGTCGACCGCCGCTACCAGCGTCAAGTGGGCGCTCTCACCGGGGAGGGCGGCTGGCCGCTGACCGGCTTCCTCACCCCGACCGGCGAGGTGTTCCTGGGCGGCACTTACTTTCCGCCCACGGACGCCCACGGGCGCCCCGGATTCCGCCGCGTCCTGAAGGAGGTCGCCCGGATCTGGACGGAAGAGCCCGAGCGGATCCGCCAGAACGCGACAGCGGTGCAAGACTCCCTCGCTCGCCTGCGGGCGCGGCGGGCCCCGCAGGCGGCGTCGACCGAGGAGTTCATCGGCGGAGTGCGGGCGGATATCCTCTCGTCGTACGACCCCGTGAACGGTGGATTCGGCACCGCGCCGAAGTTCCCGCACCCGACAACGGTATCGTTCCTGCTGTGGGACGCCTTCGCGAATCGGGCGGGCCGAAGCGCCGAGGAGGCGCGGGAAACGCTCCTACGGATGGCCGACAGCGGGATGTATGACCAGCTCGGCGGAGGTTTCCACCGGTACTCGGTCGACGAAGGGTGGCATGTTCCCCACTTCGAAAAGATGGGCGTCGACAACGCGGCCCTCCTCGGAACGTACGTCGAGGGGGCCCAACGATTCGGCGACGTGCGTCTGGAGGAGACGGTCCGAGGCATCGTCGGCTGGGCCCGGGAGGTGCTCGAGGACGGAGCCGGCGGGTTCGGCGCCAGCCAGGACGCCGACAACGCACCGGGCGACGACGGCAATTTCTTCACCTGGACCCGCGGCGAGTTCCGGGAAGTTCTCACCGGGGACGACCTCAAGTTCGCAACGAGATTCTTCGGCCTTGGCACCGACGGGCGGATGCATCACGACCCGGAGCGAAACGTCCTGTTCCGGATGTTGTCGCCCGAAGAGGCGGCGGAGGGACTTTCGATCGAGGGGGGACCGGCGGCGACCCTCGCCCGGGTCACCGGGGCGCTGCGCGCCGCTCGCGCGCGACGTCCGGTTCCGACGGTCGACCGGGCGCTCTACGCGGACATCAACGGACGGTTCATCGCTGCGTTCGCGCGGGCGGGCGGCTTCCTGGGCGACTCGACCGTCATCGCCGACGCGAGGAAGGCCGCCGACCGATTCCTGCGCGAGGCGTACCGGCCCGACGTCGGCGTGGCTCATCGACTGGACCCTGCGGGCGCCAAGGGATTCGGGCTCCTCGAGGACCAGGTGGCGTTCGCGGCGGGGCTCCTCGAGCTTGCCGGGGCGTCCGCCGACCCGGCCTACGTCGCCCCCGCGGTACGGCTCCTCGAGCTGGTCGACGCGGAGTTCCGCGGCGAGGACGGGGTATTGCGCGACATCGCTCCGCGCCTGTACGACGGCCCGTCGATGGGGGCGATCCAGGAACCGAGCTACCCGCTCGAGGACAGCCCGCATCTGTCGGCGAACGCGGGGGCCGTCCTCGCATTCCTACGGGCCGCCGCCCTGCTGAAGGAGGAACGGTGGCGCGAGAAGGCGGTCACTCTCCTACGTCCCATCGCGGCCCGCCTCAGCACGGCGGGTCTCTTCGCGTCGGGGTCGGCGCTCGCGGCGGGTCTTACCCTCACCGAGCCAGCCACGGTGGTCGTAGAGGGGAGCGGAACTCGGGCGGACGAACTATGGACCGCGACGCGCCGGGCCTGGCACCCGAACGTGTGGGTCTTCCGGGGAACCCCACCCGCTCCGTTCTCGCTGCCCGAGGAACGGGCGGCCCCGGCCCGCGATTCCGAGGTGCGGGCGCTCGTCTGTTTTGGGACGTCCTGCGCGCCGCCGGTCACCGACCCGGCCGCGGTCGGCCGCCTGCTGAGCTCCGGCGGTCGGGCGGGGGCGGGATAGGCAGGATCCCCAGGTCCGTCCCGTCGAGCAGATAGGCCCGCGCGACGCCGCGACTGAGGAATCGCCCGAACAGGAACGATCGCCCGCGCGCGGGTCGTTTGCGGTTCAGCGACTCGATTCCGGCGAGCGGATTGAACGGCGGGATCACGATCACTTCCCGAGCAGTGAGGTCCGCGTGCGTGCGCCGACGCCGTCGCTTCGGGGGCGACGTCGGGGTGACCTCGACCCGGACCCAGCACGGCCGCTTGCCGGCCGGGTCTTCCGGGGAGGGAGCGAGCCGGAACCCCGGATGCAGATGTCCCGATACGACCACCGGAGATCGAAGGACCGCGTTCGAGGGCCACCGGTGTCCGTGGAACACTCCGACTCCGTCGCGCGCGAGGCCGGTCGCGGGGTGGACGGCGACCTCGCGCGGCAAGTATCGGACGAGTCCGACGTCGTGGTTGCCGAGCACGACCTCCGCGGCAAAGCCTCCGGAGAGGATCGTAGCGAAGAAGTCGAAGACGATCGGGCGCAGCGCGGGGGGCGTTCCTACGATCGGGTGCTTCACGTCGCCCGCGATCAGCAGGGTCCCCGCACGCTGCTCGCGCAACAGGCCGAGCAGCTGCTCCGCCAGGTACGATGCCGAGCCCCCCGGTGGGCCGCCCGGACGCTCGGGGGTGGCCCCCAATCCGAGGTGGAGGTCCGCCACCACCACAACCCGACGTCCCGTGCGAGCGGTCGGGTCCACGACCAGCGCGGGGGCGTCGAGCACCGGGCGGACGCGCGGGGGTTCCACAGCGCGTCGAGCCCCCGAACCCCAAGACGCTTCGCGACGGGCCCCCGGACCGTCCCGGCTCGACAGAAAACACCTACCTCCTTCATATAGAAGCGATAACTCGATAGAGGAGGGGTCGCGAATGCCGCGTTCACGTCCACGGTGGATCGAGCACGTCAAGGAGCTGCTCGAGCGCGCCGGGTTCTACGTGGCGGACACGCAGGGCGTGCGCCCGACGAGCTTCGACCTGGCGGCTCGCCGGGACTCTACGCTCCTGCTGCTCAAGGTGCTGAAGAACATCGATGCCCTGGATGCCGAGGAGGCCGCGCGTCTTCTCGAGCTGGGCAAGCTGTTCCCCGCTCTCGCGCTCGTCATCGGACAGACCTCGGGGGCCTCGCAGCTCGACCCGGGCGTCGTGTACACCCGTTACGGCGTTCCGATCGTCAGCGAGGAGACCCTCCAGGAGTACCTCGACAAGGCGCTCCCCCCGTTCCTGTACGCGAGCCCGGGCGGAACGTTCGCCCGCGTGGACGGGGCGCGTCTCCGGATCCTCCGACAGACCCGGGGGCTCTCGCTCGGAACCCTCGCCGGGATCGCCGGGGTGTCGCGCCGTGCGATCCAACTGTACGAAGAGGGAGCCGGCGCGGAACTCGGCGTGATCGAGCGGATCGAGGGATTCCTGGGGGAGCCGATCGTCCGACCGATCGAGCTGTTCGAACGGCCGAGGGCCGTGGCTCCGCCGACCCCGAAAGACGAGGCGGCGTCGAAGTCGGAGTCGAAACCGGTCCGGCCCCGGACCGGCGACCCCCTCCGGGACGGGGTGCTCGAGCAGCTCGACGGCATGGGCCTCGAAGTGACCGTGACGGTCCGCGCGCCGTTCGATGCCTTCGCGCGCACGCCCGAGATCCTTCTCGCCTCCATCGGAAGCCTCCGCTCGGCGCTCCACCGCGCGGAGATCCTGCACGGGATCGCGCGCGTCTCCGAAGGGCACGCGATGTTCATCGTGCGGGAGAACATCCACCGCACCTCGATCTCGGGCCTGCCGATCCTGAACGTCAACGAGCTGAAGCGCCACCGGCACGGCGACGACCTCCTCGAGGAGATCTCGGAGCGGGAAGGCCCGTGATCTCCGCGCGGGTCGCGGCGGGAGCGGAATTCCTCCTCCTCGCGCCCGTCCGAGGGCTCGCCGATGAGGTCCCGGGGGTCCTCGCCGCGATCGACCAGTTCCGTCCGGACGCCGTTGGGCTCGGGCTCTCCGCGGACGAGCTGAAGGCGCTCACCGAGTACTTCGTTGTCGGCGAGGCCGACCCGATCGTCCCGCTCACCGGCAACGAGTCGAGCGAGGTGCGGGGCCTCGCGCGGTTCGGCGAGGTCCGGGTGCCGAACCCGACGTACGTCGAGATCCTGCGATGGGCCCACGGCTCGGAGCTGCCGATCGTCGCGCTCGACCCGAGCGAGGAGCGCACGGCGACCCTCTTCACCGACCACATCGGATATGTCGAGCTCGTGCGCCGCACCGTCAAGGAACGGGCCGTCTCCCGCCGCCCGCCGACCCCCCCCACCGCGGACGATTTCGCGCTCGAGTGGGACCGCGAGGTCGCCGGCGGCCGGGGCTCGCGCCGATTCGCCGCGGCCCGGGACAAGTTCCTGGTGCGCGCGGCCCGGCAGCTCAGCGCCGGCCGGGGGCGCGTGGCGCTCGTGGTCGACCGGGAACGGTTCGACCAGGTGCGGGAATTTCTGGCGGACCGGACCGTGACGGACGGGTCCGACGACTAGTCGTCGTCGTCGCGTTTCAGGATCCACTCGAGCATCGCCCGTGCCTGGCCGCGGAATTCGTCGAGCGTCCCTTCGTTCACGAGCATCCCGTCGGCGAGCGCGAATGCGTTGCCGATCCCCCACTTGAGCTCGCGCCGGTCTCGGTCGTAGAAATCCTGCAGGTCGACGTCGTCGCTGCGTCGGCGCGCGGAGAGCCGGTCGTGCCGGGTCTCGGGGGAGGAGAAGATCCCGAGGACGAACAGGTCGCCGAAATTGTGGCGGAACACCGACACCTCGCTGTCGGAGCGGCAGCCGTCGACCAGCATCCGCGTCTCCGTGAGCTTCGGGACGGCGCGCTGGGCCCACACCCCCGGGCCGTGCTTGTCGCGCTCCTCCGACGCGATCCGGCCCACGTTCGCATTGTTCAGTGCGAGGCCCCGGCGACGCGTCTCGTCGCGGACGAGGTCGCCCATCTTGAGGGTCGCGAGCCCCATCGCCTGCGCTACGCCAATGAGCTCGTCTTTGCCCGAGCCGGGCATCCCGACCGTGACGATGAGTTTCATAGGGTCCGGGGACCCTCATCGGCCGCGCGGGGCGCGGCGTTCGCCTTCAGGTTCGAGGCGACATCGGTCTCGGTGATGAGCTGGAGCCGGTCCGCCCGCTGGCGGTAGGCGTTCGCCTCCTGCTCCTGGAGGCGGGCCGATTCCAGATACCGGTCGACTTTCACCTTCAGCTCGGCGGTCTTCTGGGTCTTCATCGCGGCGCGGTGCTCGAGCGTCCGCGCCTTCTGCTGCCGGTCCACGATCTTCTGCTGGAGCTTCCGGACTCGGTAGTGGAGGGCGGTGACGTCGGAGCCCACCGGGGCGCCGCCGGCCTGATTCGTGCCGGCTTCGATGTCTCGTTCGTGCTGCTTCATCTGCTGCTCGATCTCGGGGATCTGCGCGAGCGCCCGCTGCGCCTTCTCGCGCAGCACCGTCGACTGGTGCCGCAGCTTCTCGATCTTCGTGTTCAGTCGCGACGCGCGCTGGTTGAATCGGCCCGCGGCACGGTCGTGCTTCGCCGCGAGCTCGCGGAGCTTCGTAATGTCGGCGTACCCCTGGCCGAGCCATCGGGACTGGCGGTGCTGGAGCGGAGTCGTCACCCCACCCGAGCTGGGGGGTGGGTTCCCGCCGGAGGACATCGGAGCGTGTGTACGGGTCGCGGGCTATATCCGTTGTTCTCCGCGAGAAAATCCGCTCCGGGTCACGCGCGGGACGGGCGCGGCGGCTCGAGAGTCGGCCGGATCCGAGCCACGAGCTCGGAGGCGCGAACCCGCTCCTGCGCCTTCGAGTCCCGGTCCCGGAGGGTGACCGTGTCCTTCTCGGGCCCCTCTTCCAGGGTCTTCCCATCGACCGTGATGCAGTACGGGGCCCCGGCCTCGTCCATCCGGGCGTACCGCTTCCCGATCGTGCCGGCGTCGTCATACGCGACGCGGACGCCGGAGGAGGCCAGTTCGTCCGCCAGGGCCCGGGCGAATCCGGAATGCTCCTTCGGCATCAACGGAAAGACGCCGACCGGCACGGGGGCGAGGTACGGCGGGAGCTTCCAAACGGTCCGCTCCCCGTCCACCGTGAGGAGGGTATCCGCGACCCCCCATACGTTCCGGTCGACCCCGAACGTGAGCTCGAGCACGTGAGGGGTGAGCTTGGTGCCGGATTGCAACGTGACGGCGAGGCTTTTCCCGGACCCCTCGCCGTGCCGGGAGAGGTCGTAGTCCCCGCGATAGTGGACCGCGCCGAGTTCCTTGTACGACCCGAGGCTGTCGAGCCGTACTTCGACGTCGAACTGGATGCGGTTGTAGAACGCTCGCTCCGCGTCCGACTTCTCGAACAGGCGGATCCGGTCCGGCGGGTAGCGGAGGACGTCCCGGAAGAAGCGGAAGGTGTGGACGAGATGGTACACGTAGAACTCGGGCAGCTGGCCCGTGGCGACCAGGTCGCCGGCGGTCTCCCAGGTCGGCGTCTCCTCGCCGGCCTCGCGGCGCGGGACGCGCAACACGGGGAGCTTCTCCTCTCGGACGCGGTCGAACGGGAGGGGAAAGTTCGCCGGGTCGAAGAAGATCTGCAGTTCGGCCTGCGTGAAGGCCCGCATCCGGAACAGCACCTGGCGCGGCGCGATCTCGTTCCGGTACGCCTTGCCGATCACCGCAATCCCGAGCGGAAGCGCCCGCCGACCGACGTCCCACATCCGGGAGAACGCGAGATAGCTGCTCTGGGCCGTCTCGGGTCGGAGGTAGACGCGCTCCTTGCCGGTGACACCGAACTCCATGCCGAACATCAGGTGGAACGGCTCGGGCACCGTGAGCGCGAGCGACCCGCAGTTCGGGCATCGGACCTGCCGGTCGCGCACGATCTCCGCGATCTGGGCGGTCGAGAGGCCATCCACGCCTTCCGGGCGGACTTTCTCGAGGACCGTCTCCGCGCGGAACGCGGTGTGGCACTGTTCGCAGACGACCTCCGGATCGGTGAAGTTCTCGAGGTGGCCGGAGGCGCGGACGACCGCCTCCGGAAGGATCTCCGCCGGGTCGATGAGATAGTAGTCGTGCGACAGACCGACGAACCACGCGGCCCACGCCTCCTCGACGCGACGCTTGAGCGCGGCCCCGAGCGGGCCGTAATCGTACAGCCCCTGGGCCCCGCCGTAGATCTCGGCGGTCGGCCAGAGCACACCGCGTCGACGAAGGAGGGCGTACAGCTCGTCGGTCTTCATCGGACGGCGGCCCGGGGCCCGACCGGAACGATAAGATGTTCGGTCGTCCGCGTCACGACCTGGTACGCGGGGTCGTCCGGTGGCAGCCGGAGGACGAGCGGAGGGACGGGCATCCCCGGCGCGACTCGGGCGGCCCGAGGCTCCCCGAGGAATCGCCACGGCTCGACGAGCGCGCACCGCGCGAGGAACGCCGCCGACGCCGGCCGCCGTCGAAGGCGGGTCGCCACGTAGGCGAACTCAAGCTCGCGCCAAATGGACGGCGCATGGAACATCGCGTTGTCCGTCCCGAGCAGCACCGACATCCCCAGCCGTTCCATCGAACGAAGGTCCGGCTGCCGTCCAAACAGCGCGTTCGAACGGACGCACACGGCGACCGTCACCTGCGCGTCGCGCACGGCGAGGAGGTCCTCGGGGGTCGCCTTCGCGAGGTGGATGACGAGGTCCGGTCTCGGGTGGAGGTACGAGTCGGGGTCCTCGCGGGTCGCTTCGCTCGCATGGAGGCCGTACAACTTCTTCCGGGACCGGCAGGCCCGCGCCACGGTGGCGCGGGTCTCGGCCGACTCCTCGAGCGCACTCGACAAGCCGACCCCATCGGCCGCGCCCAAGAGACGGGCCAGTTCGTTCGGCGCCACCGGTCGCAGCAGAGGTCGTCCCAAGATCACCGGGCGGACGGGGGTTCCACGCGCGGCGGACCGAAACAGCTCGACGCCCGGCACGCCCTCCTCACGGAAGTCGATCACGGCGGCGACGCCGTCCCGGGCCATGCGGGCGAAGGCGCCCCGGAGCGCCCGCCGCTTCGTCGCGGGCGACGCGTTCGCGAGAAGACGGAACTTGTACCCGTGCGGTGGTCGGACGAGCCGCGCGATCGGCCCCGGCGGTGGCTCCCGGACCGAGACGGCGTCCCCGAGATGGGTGTGACCGTTCACGGGCGACGGGATCACGATGCCCCGGATCCGTCGCTCCCGGCCCCGCGTCGAGTCGGTTCCGGGTTGGCCGACCTCGACCACGCGGCCGTCCCGGAAGCGAACGTACGCGGGGCGCGCCCCGTCGACGTCCAGGATGGCCCCCTCGACGATCATCGCTGGTGCTCTCGGAGAGGCCGGACCCTTTAAGGGCGACCCGCGCGGCGCCCGAAGGGCTAAGGAAGGTCGCCCGCTAGCCCGGCTCGTGGCCGCCGCGAGTGGGGGGGAACGGCGCCCCCGGGACCTGCTGGTCTCGGGCCACGTGAACGTCGACCGATTCCTTCGCCTCCCCGAGTTCCCCGCGCACGACCGAACGGTGCCGGTCGAGGCGCACCGCGTCGAGCTCGGGGGAACCGCCGGCAACATCGCGCGGACCGCGTCTCGGTACGGGGTCGTCACCGGGCTCGTTTCGCGGGTCGGCGACGACTTTCCCGAGCGCTTCTGGGACGACCTCCGTTCGGCCCACCTCGATCTTCGGGGCGTGGAGCGGGTCGCCGGCCGCCCCACGCCCACCGCGTACATCCTCGAGGACCGCCGGGGCCGGCAACGCACCTTGATGGACCAGGGTCCCATGGGAGAGACGCCGCGGCAGTTTCCGAAACGGCCGTGGCTGCGTCAGTACTCCTGGCTTCACCTCGCCACCGGTGACCCGGTATCCCAGCTGCAGTTGCTCTCGGAGGGCCGACGGGCCGGTCTGCGTGCCACGGCGGATCCGGGCCAGGAGGTTCACTATCGCTGGACCGACCCCCAACTGCGCCGACTTCTCGCCGGGTCCGAGATCCTGTTCGGGAACGCGACCGAGGTCGATCGGGTCGAACGAGCGGTCGGAGCCCGAACGACCGACGAGCTGCTGGCGAGCGTCCCTGCGGTCGTGCGCACCGAGGGAACGCGGGGCGCCACGGCGTACACTCGCGCGGGAACGATCCACGTGCCGGCGCGCCGGCCCTCCCGGGTCCGGACCGTCGTGGGGGCGGGCGACTCGTTCCGCGGTGGGTTCTACGCGGCCTGGTTCGAGGGAGAGACGCTGGAAGACTGCCTGCACGCGGGCACTCGCGCCGCGGCGCGATGGCTGGAGGGGCGCCGGTAGGCCCGCACGGTCGAAATGGAGATGCACGCGTTCGGCCGGTTGATACCGGTCGAGGTGGCGCGCCGACGGTTGCTGGCGGCGACGCGGCCCGTCGGGCGAACGGAGGAAGTCCCCGTCGAGCTCGCCTTCGACCGGATCGCCGCCGCGCCGTATCGCGCTCCCCGGCCCGTCCCCTCCTTTCCGCGCGCGACGTGGGACGGGTACGCCGTACGCTCGATCGACACGTCCGGCGCTTCCTCCCGCACGCCGGTCGACCTCCGGGTGGTCGGCGAGGTGTTCGCCGAGCAGGCGTTCCGAGGTCGACTGTCGCGGGGCCAAGCGGTGGCGATCGCCACCGGCGGGGCCCTGCCCACCGGCGCGGACGCGATCGTGATCTTCGAGGTCGTCGAGCGGCGCGACGGGCAGGTCCGGCTGCGCGCCCCGGTTCGAGCCGGGGACCGCTTCTCGCCGCCCGGACACGACTTCCCGCGAGGGCAGACGCTCGTGACCCGGGGCGAGCCGCTGACCGCGACCGCGCTCGCGACCCTCGCCGCGTGCGGGATCCCGCGGGTTCGAGCGTACGCGCGACCGGTCGTGTCGATCCTCCCCAACGGCAACGAGCTCGTCGCCCCCGGGCGGAAGGGCCGGCGGGGGCAGATCTACGAGAGCAACAACGCCTCCCTCTCCTCGGTCATTCTGGCCGCGGGCGGGGAGCCGCGCCCCCACGCCCCCTTGCCCGATGATCCCCGGCAGATCGAGGCGGCCCTTCGGCACGCCCTGCGAGAGTCCGACCTGGTCCTCGCGACGGGCGGCAGCTCGGTCGGAGAACGCGACCATCTCCCGCGGATACTGCCCCGGCTGGGGAAACTCCTCTTCCACGGGATTGCCGTTCGGGCCGGGAAGCCGACGCTCGCCGCCGACGTACGGGGCAAACTCGTGGTAGGCATGCCCGGTCACCCGACCTCGTGCCTGGTGAACATGTACTGGCTGATGCTCCCGGTACTCCACCGGCTCGGGCATCGACCGGGTCCGGGCTGGACGGAATCCACCGCGGTACTCGGAAGCGACGCGGTGGCCCCGACGCCCGGCCTGTCGACGGTCGTTCCCCTCGAGTTCCGCGGTGGGCGCGCCTTCACCCGCTATCGGGGCTCGGCCGCGATCACCAGCTTGTCGGGGGTGACGGGGTACGCCATGCTCCCTCCCGGTCGGCGTTCCGTCCGAGCGGGCCGCCGGATCCGAGTCTACCGGCTCGACCCGCCCCTCGGTCCCGGACCAGCAGCCCCGGAGCGACCGGGGAACGGTTAAGCCGCGGCCCCCGCTGTCCGGTCGTGGGCCGTCGGGACCTGCGCATCGCGATCGTGTCGATCGAGGGGACCAACTGCGACCAAGAGCTTCTGGTCGCGTGCGCGAAGCTCGGGGCGCGCCCCGAGATCGTCGAGCTCAAGCAGTTCGAAGGTCGGGACGTCGACCCGTCCGAACGGCGCCGCCTCGCCGATTTCGACGCGGTGTTCTTCCCGGGCGGGTTCTCGGCCGGCGACTACGTCCGGGCCGGCGCGATTTTCGCGGCCCGTGTCCGCGCCTCGATCGGGCCCGAGCTCGAGGATTTCGTCCGTTCCGGTCACCTGGTCGGCGGGATCTGCAACGGCTTCCAGGTCGTCGTGGAACTCGGCCTCCTCCCCGGCCGCTCCGGCGGTCGGCTCGGCCCGCCGGACGCCGTGCTCCAGACGAACGACTCCGGCCGGTTCGAGTGCCGGCCGACGTTCGTGGCATGGCAGGGTGGAGCGTTCCCCGCCCTGCGCGGGACCCCGAAGGGCGCCCGATACCTGTTCCCCTCCGCGCACGCCGAGGGGAAGCTGATCCTCGGCGGCCACTCCGCGCGTCGCATGCGTGACCTCGACGCCGCGGGGCAGGTCCTCTTCCGTTGGGTCGCGCCCGACGGGGGACCCGCCGTGTATCCGTGGAATCCCAACGGGTCCGAGGGCGACATCGCGGGGCTCACGAATCCGGAGGGGAACGTGTTCGGACTGATGCCGCATCCGGAGCGTTCGTTCTTCCGGGCGCAGGCCCCCGACTGGACGCGAACGGGTGGGACCGAGGGATTTGGGGACGGCCACCGGTTCCTGGACGCCGTGCTCACGCAGGCCGAGCGCGCGCGCTGACGCGCGCGGACCGCTTCGCCCGCGCGAGCTCCCACACCTCGAGGGTTTCCCCTTCGAGGTCGCGGTAGGCGACCCTTTCCTTTCGTCCCCCGAGCGCCTCCCACACCCGGACGATCGAGCGCAGCGAGCCCGCGTCCTGCAACGACGAGACGACGACGAACGCGCTGGCGCCAGCGGCGAGATGGTCGGGCAGGGCCCCCACGATCCGCGCGAGGACCCGGCATCCGTCGGGGCCGCCATCGAGCGCGAGGTTGTGCCAGGGGTCCGGGTCGCGCTGTCCGGGCGAGGTGGGAAGGTACGGTGGGTTCGCGAGGACCCGGTCGAATCGGCCGAGCCCCGCGGCAAGGTCGGTCCGGACCGTCTCGAGGGCGAGCCGTTCGGCCCGCGCGCGGAGCCGAAGCGAGGCGAGCGCCCACGGGTTGAGGTCGGTCGCGACGACCCGGGCGCCGGCTCGAGCCGCTTCCAACGCCGCGCGCCCGCTGCCGGCCCCGATCTCGAGGAGGGAGGAGCCGAGCGCTACGCGCGCGAACGGAAGGAGGAGCTCGGTGTCTTCTCGCGGGGGGTACACTGCGTGCGCCGGGGCAGGCGAAGTGCCGCTCGCGTCGTCGGGCGAGTGAAAGTGCCTCACGCCCACGTCACCCTCATATCGCCCATCGACCTTTACGGCGTTGTTAACGGTGTCATTGGTTTTGCCGCGACGTCTCTCTCCGACCGTCAAAATTGGAATCACGGGCCTTCCCGGCTCCGGAAAGACCCAGACCCTCCTACGGATCATCGAGCTCCTCGAGGAGGAGGGCGTGAAGGTCGGTGGAATGGTCACCGAGCCGATCGTCGAGAAGCAGCGACGTACCGGGTTCAAGATCACCAACTGGCTCACCAAGGAGAACGAGGTGTTCGCCCACGAGGGCATGAAGTCCCGGATCCGTTCCGGTCGCTACGGCGTGAACCTTGCGGCGCTCGAAGGGGTCGGCACGCGCGCCCTCGCCGAGGCGCGCGACGAGGCCGACGTGATCGTCATTGACGAGGTCGGCAAGATGGAAGTGGAGAGCGAGCCGTTCACCAAGGCCGTGACCGAGACCCTCGATGCCAAGAAATCGATCGTCATGACCCTCCACAAGAAGTCCCGGAACCCGCTGCTCCAGGACATCCGACGGAGGGACGAGCTACGCCTACTCGAAGTAACGCCGATCAACAAGAACCTCCTCGCGTTCAAGATCGTCCACCTGATCACCGGTCGATCCCACTGAGCCTCGGTCGCGAGGGCGGCACCGACCTCCTCCTCCCCCCCGCCACGGCGGGGCGCGGCCCCCGCGCGCGGTCTCCGGTGTTCTACAACCCCGCCATGGCGGGCGACCGCGACCTCGGTGTCGCGTTCGCCACCGCGCGGTGGGCGCGCGGCGGAGGGGACCGGTCCGGCTGGGAGGTCACGGCGGCCACGGGTGTACGCGGACTGCGTCTCTTCCACGAGAGCGGCGCGTTCCGTGATTTCCTGCTGACCGAGGCGAACCCCGACGCGAGCGAGGTGCTGTCGCGCAATGCCGCGAGGTATCCCGGCGCCCGGGCCGCCCGCGGGGATGGCCGGGAGGCGCCCGCGGAAGCGGGATTCGACCTCGTCGATGTCGACCCGTACGGCTCTCCGATCGATTTCGTGCCGGCGGCCTTCCGGGCGGTTCGCCCGGGGGGCGTCCTCGCCGTCACGGCGACCGACATGATGGTCCTCGCCGGGGTCCAGCCGGGGGTCTGCGAGCGGCGGTACGGGGCGGTGCCGGTGCGGGGTCGACTCGGGCCCGAAGGAGGACTTCGCATCCTCCTCGCGTACCTCGCCCGGGAGGGGAGAGCGCGGGGTCGGGCCGTTCGACCGCTGCTCGCCTACGCGCGCGACCACCATCTCCGCATCTACGTGGAGGTGGGCGACGCAGAGCACTCGCCCGCGGAGGATCCCGTCGCCGTCATCGACCCCGCTCGGTGGACCGGTCCGGAGCTGGGGGCGCGGGGCCCGGTCGGGCCGCTGTGGGTCGGACCGTTGTTCGACCCGGCGCTCGTGCGTTCCCTTCGACCCCCGAGCGCGAGCGCCCGACCGGAGGAGACCTCGAAGTTTCTCGTCCGGCTGGTCGAAGAGCTGGAAGCCGATGTCCCGTTCTACTTCGAGTCGAACCGGCTGGCGCGGCGGCTCGAACTGACCGAGCCAGCGCCGATGCGGTCGCTCCTCGAGGCGCTGCGCGCGCGCGGCTTCCGTGCCGCGCGGACCCACGCGCGGCCCGAAGGGTTCCGGACGGACGCCCCCCGCGACGTCGTCGAATCCGTCGCTCGCGCTAGGACCTGAGGTAGAGCACTCGACCTCCGCGGATCGTCGCACGTACCCGGGCGAAGGCCGCGACGTCCTGCATCGGGTCGTCGTCGAGCAGCACCAGGTCCGCCGCCTGCCCACGGGCGATCGTCCCGGTCTCCGCCGCCACCCCGAACCGGCGGGCCGGCGCGGTGGTCAACATCTCGAGCACCTCGGACGGGCCCACCCCGGCGCTCGCGAGCGCCCGAAACTCCTCCTCGGTGGAGTAGTCGGACATGTACCCGACGTCGGTGCCGAAGAGCAGCTCGCCGCCCAGTGCGCGGAACTCCCGGACGATCCGGTAGATGGGCTCCAGGTACGACGGGCTGCGCGTCACCGTGGTGGCGAACATCTTGAGGGTGGGCACGATCGAGGTCCGGCGCTCGACGAGCGCTCGCAGGAGCGATGGGTCGACCCCGTCCGTCGAGTCGGGCGGGTGGGCGAGCACATCGACACCGGCGGCGAGCGCGACGCGGGTCCCCTCGAGGTCCGACGGGTGGCTGAAGACGAGCCGGCCGCGCCGGTGCGCGGCGGCGGCCGCGGCCCGGGCGATCGGCTCGGGCATGTGCTTGACGGTCCCGCGCGCGACGTACGACCCTGTGAACAGTTTGACCAGGTCGGCCCCGTAGGCGAAGTTTCGTTCGACCGCGCGCACGGCCGCCGCGGGGGAGCGGGGTTGCGGGATCAGCCAGCGGACCCAGAACGGGATCTCGTCCCGAACGTAGTAGGGGAGGCCGTGAGGAGGGTACAGCCCGGAGCCCGCGGTCCAGATCCTCGGCCCGGGCAACTCGTGGGAATCGATCCGACGACGGATCGCGAGGGTGGAGCGGGGGTCTGAGCCGGTGTCGACTACGGAGGTGAACCCCCGGCTCGTGAGCATCGCCCGGAGCGGCTCCTCCAGCCGGGCCGCGGGTGCGGTCGCCGCCGATCGCCAGCAGGGCTGGGTGAAGTGAACGTGGGCGTTCCAGAATCCCGCGACGAGGAACCGCCCGTCCCCCGGCACGACGGTGGTGCCCGACGGGATCGGGAGGCCGGTCCCGACCGACTCGATACGGCCGTTGTGGACCACGACGATGCCGCGCGAGAGGGCCGGTGCGCCGGGAGCCGGGTAGATCGTCGCGTTCTCGATCGCGAGCCGTTCCGGAGGGGGTGCGGCTGCCATCGGGTCAGTCCCAGAAGGCCCGGGTCTTCGCGTAGCTCCGTTCCGAACGCAGGATCTCCGTGAAGAACGAGTCGTCGTCGCGGTACAGCCGCATCAGGAGCCGGCGCGCGGTCTCGGGCCCGATCCCCCGGGCGGCGAGCGCGAGGAGCGCCCGCTCTCCGTAATGCGCGAGGAGCTCCGCCGACGTGTACCCGGTGCGCACGAGCGCCTCGAGCTCGGCGGACGGTGGCCGCGCCCTCCGCTTCCCGCGCGGCGCGGTCCGCTTCGGTGGGGTCCACTTCTCCCGGGCGTAGCGCGAGAGCCGCGCGATCTCGTCCTCGCGCCGCGGCGAGAGCACCGCAGAGAGCGAGCCGTGACACAGCAGGCAGCGACTCCCACCTTCCGAGCGGTACCGGGCCGGGGTGGTCGTCCGCACGAATCCACACCGGAGGCAGATCAGCACGAGCGGCTCGTGCTCGAGCCGCTCCCGCACGGCTTTCAGCAACGTCGGGGGTGGGGTGTCCGGAAGCGTCCGCCACTGCAACCGCTCGATCGGTCCGTCGGTGAGAGAGGAGGGGGCCGTCGCGACGACCTGGATCGCCCCGGAGCGCACGCGCGCCAGCACCTCCTCGGCGTGGGGGACGTCGAACCGGTCGTGGAGGGTCTTTTCCAGGACCTCTTCGCCGAGCGGCGTGACGCGCGCCACTTCGAGCAGCGGGTCGAGCGTCCGGAGGTCGCGCGGGTCGGCCGACTCCGGCAGGACCCCGAGCTTTCGAGCGACCGCAAGGAAGACCCAGCGATACTCGAGGCCGGACGGAACGAGCCGCTCCACGAGCGGCCGCACGGTCGCCGGGTCGACCGCGAACGCATCGATGAGCGTGGCGGCGTCGACCGCGACCGGGAGCTCGAGGACGAACCAGGTCGGTTCGACCGCCGCGACGTCGGTTCGCGCTCCGAGCCGGGCCGTCAGGAGCCCCGCGGTGGCGAGCGCGAGGGTTTCGTTCGTGCGAGTGCCGAAGCAGGCCCCGTACACGACCACCCGGCCGCGCGCGGTCACGGTCACGCGTCGATCGTCCGGCGGCGCGTCGACGGCCCCGGCCGCGGACCGCCGACGCCCGAGCCGGGCTCGATCGTCTTCCGACAGCGGGTAATCGGCGAAGTTCCCCTCCCGCCGAAGCTTCCCGATCTCCTGGGCCACGTCGAACGGAACCGGCAGGTCTTCACCCGCCCAGCGGGGCTCCTGTCCGATCTCGTTGACCGTCTCGACCAGGAGTTCGCCGTCCCGATACTCGACGACCTTCCAGGTGCGGCCGTGCAGCAGAAAGATCTCGTCCGGTTGCGCGAGGATCTGGGTGAGCACGAATCGCTCGTCGAGCGTGCCGATCGTCCGGCGCGTCGCGATGTCTCGGAGCCGATAGGTCCGCTCGTCGGGGATCAGCGAAAGGGAGGAGTAGAACCGGTGCAGCGTTCCCCGCCCGGAGGTGAGCCGACCGTCCGACCACTTCGATAAGCCGAGGCTCACGAGGTAGGCGATCAGTTCGTCCCACTCGGCCGGGAGGAGGTCGGCGACGGCGGCAGCGTGACCGAGCGTGGCCACGAGAAGGTCGCGGTCGACGGCCCCCTGCGCCCGGAGCGTGGCGACGATCTGTTGGGCGGCGGCGAGACGATTTCGAGTCCGCCAGGACGCCGCCTCGACCTGGCCCTCGTCGGCCCGGCGGGCGAGGACCGCCGCCTCCTCGAGGTCGTCGTCGTCGAGGGAGAGCACCACGCCGTGGATCGTGCGGTCGCGTCGGTGCCCCGACCGTCCGACCCGCTGAAGGAGACGACCGACCTGGTGCGGAGAGCCGAACTGCACGACGTGGTCGACGACACCGATGTCGATCCCGAGCTCGAGGGAGGACGTGGCGACGAGCGCCCGCAGCTGCCCATCTCGGAAGGCCCGCTCGGCCTCCTCGCGCACCTCGCGCGAGAGGGACCCGTGATGGACCGCGATCGCGAGGTCGGGCGCGAGCCGGTTCAGGCGAGCGGCCAGTCCCTCGGCGGTCGGACGGGTGTTGACGAACACGAGCGTCGTTCGGTGAGCCCGGATCTCCGCCTCGACCGCCCGCAATCCGCGCCGAAGCGTGGCGTCGGCCTTGAGCTCACGAATCAGGTCTGCCGCGAGCGGGGTCTCCTCCTCGGGCGCCCAGCGCGCATTCAGTACGAGATCGCGTGGCTCTTGCGCGACCCGCACTTCGATCGCTCGGGGGGCGGGCGACAGGAATCGCGCGACGGCCTCCGGGTTCCCGATCGTCGCGGAGAGTCCGATCCGGCGGACTTTGCGAGCGGTCCAAGCATCGAGTCGCTCGAGGGTGAGGCTTAGCTGAGCGCCGCGGTCGGACCCGACCAGCTCGTGGATCTCGTCGACGACGACGGTCCGGACGTTCTTCAGGCCTTCCCGAAGGCGCTGGCCGACCAGCAGTATCTGGAGGGTTTCGGGGGTCGTGAGCAACAGGTCGGGCGGGGAACGGGACTGGGCGACCCGGGCCGAGGCGGTCGTGTCCCCGTGGCGAACCGCGGCCGAGAGACCGACATCTTTGACGAGCGAGACGAGCCGGTGCTCGAGGTCGCGGTTGAGGGCGCGCAAGGGCGTCACGTACAAGAGGGAGATCGGCGGCGACGGTTCCGCGAGTCGTCGCGAGAGGAGCGGAAGCAGGGCGGCCTCGGTCTTGCCGGTCCCCGTCGGCGAGATCAGCAGCGCGTCCGAGGCACCGCCGAGAACGGGCAGGGCCAATCGTTGGATCTCGGTGTAGGTCCGGATCCCGCGACGCCCCACTGAGTCGGCCAACCGGGGGTCGATCCCCTCGAGCGCGGACGGAGCGTCGGTCGCCATGGCCGGGCGAGAACGATGGGCGATGGGGCGGAAAGGCGTGTCGGGCCGTTCAGGCGGTCCGTCCGCCCTCGAGGTCGAGCATACGGAGCCCCCAGCTCTCCACGAGGGGACGTCCGAACGTCCGGCCGGGGAACGTCTCGAGGACCATCTCCTGAAGGACTCCGACGGTCGCCCGCATCAGGTGCCCCCCCACGAGGTGATGGTCCGGCCCTGCGACGGCGCCGTGGAGGTGGATCGACGGGGCCCCGTCGGCCCGGGCGATCGAGCCGTGGAGCGCTACGACCTCGTGCGGGACCGTGAGCTCGTGGGCTTGGTACTGCCGGCCGTCCCAGTATCCGAACGTCGCGGTGCGGAACATTCCGATCCCGAAGACGACCGCCGCGGCGGTGACGTTCTCGCGCGCGGCGAAGGTGCTCAGCGTTTCGAAGAGGTCCTGCCCGTCATCGAGCCGGAGCATCCAGCGGGAGCCGTCGTGGATCGCTTGCATCGCCCGGCGCAGCGCCGTGCGGTTCTTGGGGTTTGCCGCTGCCGGCCCGGCCGTTTCACGACCTCAGGGCCAAACCGTTTACCCTCGAGGTCCATGCCATCGGGCTCCGATGGAAGTCCCGCTGCTGCAGCTGCGCGCCCCGTGGTCCGAGCGCGAGCTCGTGGAACGGCTCGCGACTCGGGGCACGGCGCTCGTCGCGCTCTCGGGAGGGGTCGACTCCTCGCTGGTCGCGGCTCTGGCCCGGGGCGCGCTCGGGTCCGACTGCCTGGCCGTCACGTTGGAGGGGGCGGCCGTCTCCCACGCCGAAGTGGAGCGCGCCCGGCGCGTCGCCGAGGAAATCGGGATCGAACACGTCGTCGCACCCGTCGACCCCCTCACCCGCCCCGAATACCGGGCGAATCCGCCCGATCGGTGTTTCTTCTGCCGTTCCGTGGAGTCCGCGGCGTTGCTCACGATCGGACGGGAACGGGGGGTCCGTCAGTACCTAGACGGGATCCACCTGGATGACCTCTCGGACGACCGACCGGGATTGAAGGCGATGGACGCGGCGGGCTTCGACCACCCGCTCGCGCGGGCACAGTGGACGAAAGCAGACGTGCGGGAAGCCGCCCGCGCGCGTCGTCTTCCGAACTGGGATCAGCCGTCCGATGCCTGCCTCGCCTCCCGCGTCGCACACGGCGACCCGATCACGGCCGAACTCCTCGGGCGCATCGAGACCGGTGAACAGTGGCTGCACGACCGGGGCTTCCGGCAGGTCCGCGTGCGAACGCGCGGGACCGGGGCGCGGGTCGAGGTGGAACCGGCCGAGGTCCCGCGGCTGCGAGGCGAACCGATGGCGTCGGAGATGCGGGAGATGCTCCGCGGCCTCGGGTTCTCCCCCGTCACGATCGACCCGGACGGGTACGGAGCGTCCCGCGACGGGAGGCCGGCGTGAGAGTCGGCGTGGAATCCGGGTCCTCCAAACCGGCCCTGCCGGGCCGATTCCAGTTGGAGACCGATCTCCTCCCCCAGGGCGACCAACCGAAGGCGATCGACGAGATCGTCCGGCGCATCGAGGGCGGGGAGAAGTACGTCACGTTGCTCGGCGTTACCGGCAGCGGCAAGACGTTCACGATGGCTCACACCGTCGCGCGTCTACAGCGCCCGACCCTCGTCGTGAGCCCGAACAAGACGCTCGCCGCGCAGCTGGTGAGCGAGTTCCGGGCCCTCTTCCCCCACAACGCCGTGGAGTACTTCGTCAGCTACTACGACTACTACCAGCCCGAGGCGTACGTTCCCCAGATCGACCTCTACATCGAGAAGGACGCCTCGATCAACGACGAGATCGACCGGCTCCGCCACCGCGCGACGCAAGCGCTGCTCACCCGACGCGACGTGCTGATCGTCGCGTCGGTGAGCTGCATCTACGGGCTGGGGTCGCCCGAGGATTACCGCGCGTCCGTCGTGGAGCTCGCGGTCGGACAGGAGATCGGACGCCAGTCGCTGCTCGAGCACCTCGTCCGGATGAAGTACCATCGCAACGACATGGAGCTCAAGCGCGGGCGGTTCCGCGTCCGCGGCGGAACGATCGATGTGATGGGGGCCGGGGAGACGATCCACCGCATCGTGCTCGAGGGAAGCACGGTGCACGCGATCGCCGAGCTCGACCCGGTCACCCAGGAGGAGGTGCGGGACCTCGGGAGCCTCTCGATCTTCCCCGCCACCCACTTCCTCACCGTCGACGAGCGAGTGCGCGCGGTACTGAGCGAGATCGAGAAGGAGAAGGAGAGCCGGGTCCGGGAACTTCGCCAGCACGAGAAGATCGTCGAAGCGCAGCGGCTCAACGCGCGGGTCGACTACGACCTCGAGATGATCCGGGAGACGGGTTACTGCTCCGGGATCGAGAATTACGCGAGGTACTTCTCCGGCCGAAAGCCCGGCGAGCCGCCGTACACGCTGATGGACTTCTTCCCCGACGATGTCCTCGTCTTCCTCGACGAGTCCCACGCGACGGTCCCCCAGCTCCAGGGGATGTACAAGGGGGACCGGAGCCGCAAGGACAACCTCATCGAGTTCGGATGGCGGCTGCCGTCGTGTCGGGACAACCGACCGCTCCGGTTTCCCGAGTTCCTGGAACACGTCCCGGAGCTCGTTTTCGTCTCGGCGACGCCCGGGCCGTTCGAGCGGAAGGCGTCGAAGGGGGTTGTCGAGCAGATCATCCGCCCGACCGGCCTCGTCGACCCGCCGATCGAAGTGCGACCGCTCAAGGGACACATTGCCGACCTCGCTACGGAGCTGCGCCAAACCATCGCGCGCGGCGACCGCGCCCTCGTCACGACCCTGACGAAGGCGACCTCGGAGGAGCTGGCGAACTATCTTTCGAACCAGGGATTCAAGGTCCGGTACCTCCACTCCGAGGTGGAGACGCTGAAGCGCGTCGAGGTGCTCCGCGACCTCCGGGTGGGCCGGTTCGACGTCCTCGTCGGGATCAACCTCCTCCGCGAAGGGCTCGACCTCCCCGAGGTGAGCTTCGTCGCGATCCTCGACGCCGACAAGGAAGGGTTCCTGCGGAGCGAGACGTCGATCGTGCAGACCGCGGGGCGAGCGAGCCGCAACGTCGACGGAAAGGTCGTGCTGTACGCCGACCGGGTCACCGGTTCGATGGCCCGCGCGATCGAGGAGATGGCGCGCCGCCGCTCCGCCCAGATCGCGTTCAACGCCGAGCATCACATCGTCCCCGAGTCGATCCAAAAGGAGGTCCGGGCGCTCCTGGGCCCCGAGGACGAAGCGATGTCCGGCGACCTCTCGACCTCGGGACTCGGGAAGAAGTGGAAGGACCGGCTCCCGCTCCTGCTCGCAAATCTCGAGGAGGAGATGCGGCTCGCGGCGGAGCGGCTCGACTTCGAAGAGGCCGCGCGGATCCGCGACCGCATCCGCGACGTCCGTCGCAGCGCGGACGAGAAGACCCCCGGCCGCGGCCCCTCGCGGGCGCGCGCCGCATAAAGCCGGTTTGCGCGCTCACGAAAAAGACGTTTAATCCTCGGGCGCCTCGGTTCCCCGATGGCCCGGTCGGCGAGCCACGGTCCGGCGGAGGGGCTGGCGGGGCTGCGGCGGAGCGGCTCCATCACCGAGCTCCTCTTCCTGTACGAGTGCACGACGCTCGAGCCGACCCAGCTCCGACCGATCGCCGACACCCTCGGACTCACGGTGCAGGCGGCCTCGCACACGTACCGAGCGTTGGGCCGTCGCGGGCTCGTGGAGCAGCGCGGGGGTCGCTACCGGCCGACCGTTCGGGGCGTCGCGTGGCTCCACGACGCGCTCGGACGCCTCTCGGAGGACGTTCAGGGTCGGATCCAGCGCCTCCACGTGATCCGAAGCGCCCGCGCGGTCGCGCTCGGCCCGGTCTCCGTGGGAGATGTCGTGTCGCTCGAGCTCGTGGACGGTCTCCTCTCCGCCCGTCCCGACCCCCGCGGCCCCTCCCGGGGGCGCGTCGCCCGCGGCGGGACGAAAGGGACGCTGGTCGAGGTGGCCGACCTCGAGGGGATCGTCGCCCTCGCGCCGGCGCTCGTTCGCGTGCGCACCCTGTCGGAAGAGGACCTCTCGGACCCCCGCCTGGGGGAACGGGTGCGCCGGTCGCTCGGCCGTGGCTTCCGGGGACTGGTCGCCGCCTACGGGCTCGAAGCGTTCCTGGCGGCCCGTTCGGCCCTCGGACGCGAACCCGCGCGGTTCGCGGTCGCCGCCGAGTCGCGCGAAGCGTCCCGGGTCGGCGTTCCGAGCACGATTTTCGTCCTCGAGAACGAGCTTCCGCGCCTGCTCACCGAATTCGAGGGGACCGACCCGCCCCCGTTCGAGGTTTCTCCGCTACCCCGCGGCCGTTCCCACTGACGCCGAGCTCGGCTTCGACGAAGGGCCGAGGGCGCTCTCCAGCGCGGCGAGCAACGAGGGGAGGTCCGGCATCGTTCGGGCCCCGTCCTGGCGAAGTTGCTCTTCGATGCCCGTCGCACGTCCGCCCGTGAAGTCCCACGCCGGCTCCGGGGACCGTGCGAGCAGGAAGATGGGGGTCGACCGCACGAACGCTCCGAGGTCGTCGAGATTCGCGAGGTTGGACGGCCCGACCAGGAACGGTGCGACGACGATCGCGCGCGCGGAGGCGAGGAAGCGGCGGTGGGCCGCGCGCACCTCGTCCCCGAGCGGTGCGAAGGGAACCTCGACCGCCGCGGGGATCCCGAGCGCCTCCGCCGTCTCGGTGTCGGAGTCGAGCAGGTGCAACGCCCCCGTCGTGAGGCGGAACCCCCGGTCGGTGAGCTCCCGAAGGTACGGGCTTGCCGCCCCTCCGCCCCCGACCACGTGGACCGGCCCGCGGTCCGGCGGGATCGCCGACGACGCGACATCTCCGATCAGGTGGTGGGGGACCAGGTAGGACGTTCCGGTGCGGGGGTCCTTGCGCAGGTCGGCCGCGACGCTCCACACCCGACCGAGCAGGTCTTCGGAGAGGACCAGGGAAGGAGGACCGTCGATGTACGGCCGTCCGCGCGACAGGACGAAGATCCGGTCGGCGTATCGTGCGGCGAGATTCAGGTCGTGCATCGCGGCGATCACCGTGACGTTCCGAGTGTGGCTCAGCCGCCGCACTCGGTCCAAGAGGTCGAGCTGGTGGCCGATGTCGAGGTGGGACGTCGGTTCGTCGAGCAAGAGGATCGGCGAGTCCTGGGCGAGGGCCCTCGCGAGCGTGGCGCGCTGCCGTTCGCCTCCGCTGAGGGAAAGGATGCCATCCTCGGCTCGGTCCGCCAGGCCGACGTCGGTCAGGATCTGCATGGCGAGCACGCGATCCGCGTCGGACTCCCCTCCGAACGGCTCCAGCCGCGAGTACCGGCCGTACAGCACGTAGTCGAAGATCGGAATGTCGTCGCGCACGAGCTCTTCCTGCGGTACCCACGCCACGCGCCGCGCCCGCTCGCGTACCGACAGGTGAGCCACGGGCGTCCCGAACAGGGACGCCGAGCCGGCATCGGGGTCAAGGAAACCGAGGAGCACCCGGAGCAGCGTGGTCTTCCCCGAGCCGTTCGGTCCGGCGAGGGCGACGAACTCTCCCGCTCGGACCGTGAGGTCCACGTCGTGGAGCGCGACGCGCGCGCCAAACCGGACCGTGAGGTGCTCGACTCGCACGGCGGGCGCAAGGTCCGGTCCCTCGTTCACAGTCCCCCCATCGTCGTCACCCGGCGTCGCCGGTAGAGCAGGTACAGGAAGAACGGCGCCCCGCCGGCTGACGTGAAGATCCCGATCGGCAACGGCGTGAGCGGCAGCACCCAGAGCGAGAAGTCTCGAGCCCCGAGGAGGATCGCGGCCCCGGCGATGGCGGCGCCGGGCAGCACGATCCGGTAGTTCGAGCTGCTCACCCGGCGGACGACGTGGGGCGCGGCCAGCCCGACAAAGCCGATGATCCCGGTGAACGCCACCGCCGTCCCGGTCGCGAGCGCCGTGAACAGCAGCAGCCGCTCCCGTACTCGGCGCACGTCGACGCCCGCGCTCTGGGCCACGTCGTTCCCCAGCTGCATCAGGTTCAGCTCTCGACCGTGGATCGCGAGGATGGCCCCGACCGCGAGGACCACCCCGAGCGCGACCCCGTCGACGGACCACGTCGCGTTGCCCAGCCCGCCGAGCAACCAGAAGTCGACCTGCAGGCTGGCGATCGGGTTGTACAGCAGCACGATCGTGAGGATGGACGACAGCAGGGCGTTGAGAGCGACTCCGGTCAGCAGCAACGTTTCGACCGAGCCATATCGGCCGCGCGCGGCGAGAAGGATCACGCCGCCCGTGGCGACGCACCCGAGGAACGCGAAGAGGGGGAGCACCAGGTTCGCATCGGCTTCCCCGATGCCGTAGACGAAGACCAGGGACGCACCGAGGGTGCCGCCGGTCGAAATCCCCAGGAGGTACGGGTCCGCGAGGGGATTGCGAAAGATCCCCTGCAGCGTACCCCCCGAGATTCCGAGCGCCGCCCCGGCGACCACCGCGAGAAGCACCTCCGGCACGCGCTCCTGCCAGACGATGATCGTCGCGACGTGGCAGGAAACCGTTCCAGCCGCGCACGGCGCGAAGATCGCCCCTCCCCCCGAGATCACGATCCGCAGCACAAGCCACGGGCTGAAGGCGACGGACCCGATCACCGGCGAGAACAGGATCGCGACCGCGAGGGCGAGCGCGGCGCCTAGGGCCCAGAGCGCCCGACGGCGCGTCCGGGTCTCGGGGAGGGGCGGCGTCCCCGCCCCGATACCGGGAGCGCCCTCGGTCAAGGGTTCAGACCGAAACGCCCGGGTGGAACAGTGCGATGAGCTCGGGCAGGCCCTCCAGGATCATGGTCGGGTCGGGTTCGGTAAGGTAGTTCGAGTCCATCCCGTAGAGATGGCCATTCTGGGTAGCGTTGAGCTCCGACCAGAACGGCGCGGACTGGTACGATGCGAGGTTGAGCCCGTACCCGACCCCGTAGACCACGAACTGGGGGTTGTCGACCAGCACCACCTCGCCCGGCAGCTCGGGGTACGGGAGGGTCGCGTTCGCCGCGATGTTCGTCGCGTCGGCGAGCTCGATCAGTGACTCCCCGAACGTCCCCGGGCCGTACGTCCAGTAGCCGTTGCTGTCCGTGCTGTACGTGACGAGCACGGTGGGGAACAGGGCCCCCGAGTCCGTGAGGTTGGTGGCCAACGTGGTCGCGGCCCCCAGCTCGACCTGCAGTTGCTGGTTGATCGCGCTCGCGTTCGACGCGAGCCCAAAGATCGTCCCGAGGAGCGACACATCGACCTCGATACCGCTCAGTGTCGCGGGCTGCAGCATTACCACGGGGATGTTGTACGTGGTCGAGATCGTCTCGACGGCCAAGACGGAGACGATCGTCGTCGCGATCACGAGCGTCGGTGTGTCGTTGACCAGCGCCTCGAAGTCGAAGGTCGGGTCGATCTGAACGCACATCGACTGCGACAGGTTCCAAAGTGCGACCTGGTCGGGGGAGTAGTCGGCGGTCAGCCCGCCGAACGCGGCCGCGTAGCAGTCGACCCCGACGATGTGCGAACGAAGGCCCAAGCGATACATCGAGTCCACGATGCTCGGTCCGAGCACCACGACGCGCGCCGGGTCGCGCGGAACCTCGACGGTCCGACCGAGGTCATCGGTGACGGTCAGGTCCCCGGGGGCGCCGGCGGCCTTCGGCGTGTACAGGAGGGCCGTAATGGCCACCGCGGCTCCGGCAACAACGATCAAAGCGACCACGAAGAGGGCCACCGGGACGGTGCGGGTGGGCTTCACCGGCGGAGCGGCGGACGGCGGGGGTCCTGCGTTCAACGTCATTGGATTCCAGACAAACAGACTTTCACATAAGCGTTGCCGACGGGCCCGCAACGCGAAACGACAAAGGATATCTTCGCGAAGACTGACCCTCGCTGGGAGGGAGCATAGGCTAACTTGGCAGACCAGCGGGCTCCAGTCAGGGCGCCGTCCTCGGTGCCCTGTGATTAACGGGTCTGCGGAGGAACGCGTCTCGCGTTCCCGTGACGATTGACTGGAGCGCGCGGAGAGACCCGCATATGGGGGTTCAAATCCCCCTGCTCCCACCTCCCGCCGGTCTAGTAGCGCATGCGCCGGACGCCCGGTAGAGCGAACGCGAGAGCCCCGGCCAGCAGGAACCCGATGCCCACCACGGTCCCGAGGGTCGTCGGGTTTCCGCCGAGCGCGACATCGCTGATGACGAGCGCCCCGATCGAACCGCTGATCCCCGGGAAAAGATACATGTTCGAGAACAGCCGGCCGATCTGCTCGGGCGCGACCGAGCCCCGGAAGAAGACGAACTTCGCGCTCGAGTACGCGGTGGTCGTCACCCCGACGACGAACCACGCGACCGCCGCGAGGACCAGGACCGGAGGCAGCGTGACCGCAACCAGGTACGCTCCGCCGGCAACGACCAGGGAGGCACCGAGCACCAGACCCACGCGATCCCGCGGGTTCCACGACCCGAGCGCGAGCCCGGCGACGACCCCTCCCACCACCGAGGCCGTGAACAGGAGCGCGTAGCCGAGGGTCGAGTCGGCGTACTCCACGGTGGCGACGAGGGCGATCAGGATCGCGGTCGCGCTGACGAAGAACCCCTCGATCGCGTCGACGGCCGCGAGCTGCAGGAGCGGTCGGCCGATCCCCCCGAAGACGAGCTTCCAACCGTCGCGGAAGCTCTCGAAGAAGGTCGAGGGCGTCGTCGCGGGCGGCGCGATATGGAGCGGCAGTGCGAGCGCCGCTGCCGCCAGCAGGAGTCCGGCATACAGGTACATTCCCCCCTCGGCACCGACGACGAGCAGCAGTACCCCGCCCACGCCGTAGCCGACGATCGTGACCGCCCCACCGATCGCCCCGGAGAGCCCCGATGCGGCGAACTGCTCGTCTGCGGAGAGTAGCACGCCGGGCGCGGCATTCTGCGCCGCCCAGCTCATGTCCCAGAGGAGGGAGACCCCGGCGACGAGGGCGAGCAGCAGCTCGATCGTGAGGAACCGGTCGTGGTAGCCGACCCCGATCACCGCCACGGCGAGGGCCTGTACCGGGTACGACAGCAGGAAGATCGTCCGCTGGTTCTTCACACGGTCGACGAACGGACCGACCAGGAACGTCGCCGTGTAGCAGGCGTACTCGACGAAGAGAACCGCCCCGACGTCGAGGAAGTTATGGAAGAGAGTGACGGTCAACCAGACGATCGAGATCGTGTAGACGGAGTAGCCCACCGTGGAAGCGTTCGAGGAGGCGAGGAAGACGAGGTACTGTCGGTTCCGGAGGACGACGCGATACGCCCCCTCCTTCGGACCGTCCGTGAACGCCCCCTCCCCGCTCGCCGCAGCACGCGGCACGACCTAAGAACCTCGAGGATTCACAAACCGTCCCCCGGAGTACCTGACGTCTCAAATACCGGGAAGACGAAACCCCCGCCGTGCTCGAATACACCGGGATCCGGGTGCGCGACATGGCCCGCTCGATCCGGTTCTATGCCGAAGGTCTCGGGCTCCGTCTCGGGCCGTCGGGTCGGATGGCCGCCGGCGGGCTGTGGCAGGAGCTCAAGGACCCGGACTCCGGTGCCGTTCTCGAGTTGAACTTCTATCCGGGCGACCCCCCGTACCGCGAGGGGGACGAGCTCGACCACCTGGGGTTCCGCGTGGACAGCGTCGACGACGCGATTCGCCGGCTGGAACCGCTGGGCGGTCGCGTTCGGATCCCGGCGTTCTCGGAAGGCGACGAACGCCTCGCCTTCCTGTCCGACCCCGACGGCGTGTGGGTCGAGCTGTACGAGACGCGCGCCGAAGAGGTCCCGCCGACCTCCCGCGGCGGCGGCTAGCGGGGAAAGCGCGTC
This sequence comes from Thermoplasmata archaeon, assembly GCA_035504595.1. Classification (GTDB taxonomy): domain Archaea; phylum Thermoplasmatota; class Thermoplasmata; order Lutacidiplasmatales; family UBA184; genus Lutacidiplasma. Next base: position 59,857 of record DATJRQ010000006.1, read on the forward strand.
TTCCACCCCAGTCCATAAGAAGGGTACCCCGCCTCCGTCTCTCGGTCGTCCTTGGATCCATCGAGCCCTGCGACGGGGACTCCGGCAGCGGTCCCCGCGGTCCCGAAGCAGGCGGTCTCGCTGACCCTCAGTTCCGGCGCAGTGTTCACCGCCCAACTGCTGACGCAGCTGATCGGATTCATCGGCACGCTGTTCTTCTACAAGCGATTCGGGCTTTCCGGACCCGGCATCGAGCTGCTCGGCACGGTCCAGTTCTTTCTCCTGATCGGGTCCTCGATCAACGGGATCGGGGATCTCCGGCTCGGCACCGCGTACACCTTCTTCCTCGCCCGCGGAAAAAAGCCGGCGGACAACACCACCGTCTACCTCCTGTTCCGCATGTTGATGGTCGCCCTCGCCGGGGCAACGCTCTTCGCGCTCGCCCCGTCGGTCGGCCTCACGACGAGCCAGGTCGAACTGACCTCGCTCGGTATCTTCGTCGCGCTGCCGGTGCTCTGGTCCTTCTCGACCGTGTACAACCAGCTGTACATCGGGCTCGGCAACTCCGTTCGCGCGCAGTACCCGTCGCTCATCGAGGCGTGCGCGCGACTTCCGTTCATCGTCTACGCGGTGTACTACAACCCCACGATCCTGGGAATGACCGCGGCGTACGTGGCGGGAGCCACGGCGTCCGCGATCTTCTCCGCTCCGGCGGTCGTCCGCCAGATGCAGAAGTTCTCGTGGCCCGAGGTCCGGACGCTCTTTCTGTTCGCCTGGCCGCTGATGGGCGCGCTGGTCCTGAACTATCTCGTCACGAACATGATCCCCCTCCTGGTCGAGGTGGGGCTCGGACGGTCCAACCTGTCGATCTTCCTGGCCGCGAACGGGTGGCGGGTCCTGGTTCTCTCGTTGCCCGCCGCGGTCGGCACGCCGTTGTTCCCGTACATCGCCGGTTTACACAAGCAGGAGAAGTTCCAGGCCGTTCGAGAGGGGATCTGGCAAGCGTTACGGTACACGTCGATCCTCCTCGTACCGGGCGTGCTCGCTCTCGTCGTGTATCGGACGAATTTCCTGCTCGTCTTCTCCACCGCCCGCTACGCCGGGCCGGGCGCAACCCCCCTCGCGATTCTGGTGGTCGCCGCGATCCCGCTCGCGCTCAGCCAGATCATCCAGACCACCCTGGGGTCGATCGGACGACAGCGCCTGGAGCTGTACTTGACCGGCCTCCAGGTGGCCGTGCTCGTCGCGGCGGTCCTGCTGTTCCTGCCACCGTGGGGGATCTTCCCCGCCAGCGAGGGGCTGGTCGCCGCGTCGGTCGCCGTCCTCTTGTCCTCGATCGCCGCGTTCGCGCTCAACACGTACTTCCTCGAGAAGCTGGTTCGGGTCCGGATCCAGGTCCGCTCGATCCTCGGCATCACGGCGAGCGCGATCGTCGCGTTCGGGGCGATCTCCCGATTGAACAAGTATCTCCCCGTGAACACCTCCTACGAACTGCTCGGCGTGGTCCTCCTCTGTTTTGCGGTCTACTTTGTCGTGCTGGCGGCCGTCGGGGAACTGTCGAAGGAGGACGTCCGGCGGATCGGAGGGTCGATCGGATTCCCGCCCCGCCTGGTCGAGACGCTGGCGAAACTGTGCTGGCGACAGAGCTCCCCGGGCCTCCCGCCCGTGGACCTTTCGCGGGCGCCCGGCCTGCGACCGCTCACGAGCACCGAGCTCCCCGAAACGTTCACCGGCACCCGGGAGCTCCCCGATATTGGGACCCCCACCGACGAAGAACTGTCCGAGCTCGACCTTCCACCGGACCGCCCGGAACCGTAGCCCCCCGGGACCGCCGGGCGGATTGTCACGCCGTGCGCTACTTTGTCACCCCGAGGGAATAACCGACCGCTCGGCCGAAACTGTCGCTGCGAGCGCGTCAGAGAGCTTATGGGCTCGGGCCCGGTCCTTCTCGTGAGGCACCGCCCATGTCCGTCCACGTTGAGATGCGCCCGGCCGCCGTCGAGCAAGTGAAGACCCTCATCCGCGGGCAGAAGCCCGAGATCGGGGTCCGGGTGTACGCTCAGCCCGGGGGCGGAGGCTGCTGCGGCGGCGGGAGCGCGGTCCAGTTCGGACTCGCCTTCGCGAAGCCGCGCTCGGACGACGAGGTCCTCAAGGTCGAGGGATTCGCGCTGCTGGTCGACCCGACCAGCACGAAGTTCGTCGACGGGGCGGTCATCGACTATGTCGAGGACCTGAAGCAATCCGGATTCAAGATCACGAACCCCACGCTCCCCGAGCCCGACGCGGCCGGCCTCTCGGGTGGATGCGGGTCCTGCGGAAGCAACTCCGAGAACGGCGGCGGTTGCGGCTGCGGTGGCCACTAGACGGACGGTCTTCGACGACGACCCCATCGCCATCGGCGAGGTCGCTGTCGTGCGCCGGGATTCCACGGCGCGCGACGTACGCATCGGTTTCGGAACTCCGCTCGGTTAAGTATCGCGCTTCGGTCCTCGCCCGCCCATGAGCGGGGAGGCCCTCCGGAGCGTCGACCTCCGCAAGATCTACGAGTCGCGGGGCACCGCCCCCGTCGAGGCGCTCAGCGGCGTCTCGATGGAGGTGCGGCGGGGTGAGCGCGTCGCGCTGCTCGGCCGGAACGGCGCCGGAAAGACGACGTTCCTCAAGATCGCCTCCACGCTCCTGCGGCCCACCTCGGGGTCGGTCGAGGTGTTCGGGGTCGACATCGCGCGCTCGCCCGAGAAGGCGCGGCCGTACATCGCGGTCGTTCCCCAGGAAGGGAAGCCGTTCTTTCACCTCTCGCCCCGGGAGCAGATCTACACGTACCTCCGGGCCCGCGGATTCTCCCGCGAGACCGCGAAGGCGCGGACCGAGGATGCGGTGGAGCGGATGGGCCTGTCCAGCTGCGCCGACCGGCTCTCGGTCACGCTTTCCGGTGGCCAGCGGCAGCGCACGATGGTGGCGACGGTCATCGCGACCGAGGCGCCGCTCCTGTTCCTGGACGAGCCGACGATCGGCATGGACCCATTCGCCCGGCGGGACGTATGGGCCTCCCTGCGCTCGCTCACGCAGAAGGGGTCCACGATCCTGCTCACCACCCACTACCTCGACGAGGCCGAAGTGCTCAGCCACCGGCTCTACATCGTCGAGCAGGGGCGGGTCCTTTCGAGCGGCACCGCGGACGACCTGAAGCGTTCGGTCGGTGGCACGCTCAAGGTGCAGATGCCCGAGGGCGCGGCTCAGGTCGAGCGGTTCCGATCGTTCGGGCACTGCGTCATCGACGGCAAAGCGCTCACCGTGATCCTCGGCCCGGATGTGCTCGGGGAGCTGATGGACGTGGCCGTGAAGTCCCAGTTGATGGCGACCGTCGGCCCGGTGACGCTCGAAGAAGCGTTCCTTCGCGCGGTAGGGCGGTCGATCGATGCCGAATGACGCGGCGTACGGCCCGTCCCGGCCGTTCGCGGGCACGCTGGCGTTCCTGTGGACCGAGGTGCTCGTCCAGGGGAACGAGCGGATGGCGATGCTCACGTCGATGGTCGTCCCGGGGATCATCCTGATCTTCGTCCTGATCCTGAACCCGGCGCTGTTCTCGATCGCTCTGGTCGGCGCGATCATCTTCTCGACGTTCACGATGGGGCAGCGCGTCCTGAACGAAGCAGCGTACCTGCGGATCGACCACAAGGCGACCGACCTCTATCTCGCCGGGCCGATGATGCCGGAGTCGTACTTCCTCGGCATGTCGGTCGGGATCCTCGTCATCTACCTCACGCCGACCGTGTTCCTCGGCATCCTGGCGGCGATCGTCGTGCCGCTCGACCTCGAGGTGGGGCTCCTGCTGCTCGCGCTCGCGGCGACGGTCTGGCTGTTCGCGGCGAGCACCGGCTACATCTTCTCGACGTTCTTCCTCGACAACCGCGCGATCTGGGCGTACTCGAGCCTGTTCTTCAACATCTTCGGGGTCCTGATGCCGGTGTTCTACCCCCTCGGCCTGTTCCCGGCCGCCGTGCGGCCGATCGCGCTGCTCCTTCCGCCGAGCGCGGCGGCGGCGCTCGTGCAGTCGGCGATCGGCGCGACGACCCTCTCCTCGGACCAGATCGTTCTCGCGGTCACGGGCCTCGGGGTCGAGACCGTGGCGGTCTTCCTGTTCGCGATCTACTGGGCACGGCGGACCGTGCGGGCGGCGTAGTTGGCGACGGCGGTAGACGAGTTCCCGAACGTCCCGACGCGGGGCCGTGCGCTGCCGGCGTTCGGGGTCGTGGGCTGGCGGTGGATCTCGCGCAACCCGGCGGTCGCGATCACCCCCGTGCTCCTGCCGTTCATCTTCCTGTACTTTCTCTCGCTGATCAGCCCGCCGTCCCTCCTTCCCCTCGAGATCGTCGGCGCGATGCTGTTCACGATGCAGAACATCGGGAGCTGGACCCTCGGCGACAGTGCGTTCTGGCGGATCGAGTGCTCGCTCCAGGACATGTTCGTGGCAAGTCCGCTCTCCCGGATCCGGTACCTGTTCGGGATCGCGTTCTCGAACCTGATCGCGATGCTACCGGCCCTCGCGGTGCTCCTCGTGCTGCTTTCCTACGTCGGTCCCCAGCACGGGTACCCGTTCACCCCGCTCGCGGGGCTCTCCCTGTTCGCCGGTCTGTTCACCCTCTGGATCCTCTTCTCGTCCATCGGGATCGCGATCTCGAGCCGGATCCAGACCCAGCGCGAGATCTGGCCGGTGGGCAACCTGACGTTCACGATCCTCGGCATGCTCTCGCCGTTGTACTACCCGCTCACGGCTCTCCCGCCGTTGTGGCAGGACGTCGCGCGGTTCCTCCCCACGACGTACGCGGCGCTGCTGGTCCAGGGCGCGCTCGGGATCACCCCGGCGACCCCGCTGCAGATGGGGTTCTACGCGGGTCTCCTCGCGCTGTGCGCGCTGGCCGGACTCACGATCACGCTTCGGCTGTACAAGTGGGGCGACGCGTGACCCGAAAGTTAGCAAACGTTCAAGCGCAGTGGCGTCATGCTCTCCTTGGTGCGCCCCCCGACGAACGGACTCTACGGATTGTGCCCCACCCCCGACGTTCCGGGGGAGTCGATTCTGACGTGTCCCCCTCCCGCCACGACCCGTTCCCGAGGACGGGGGGACGCTGAATCTCCATGAGCAACGACGAGTTCGACGAGATCCTCTCCGCGCTCGACCGCGAGACCGCGCGCATCCGAGTGCGGGCCGAGCCGCGCCGGTACAACAAACCCGCGACCGTGATCAGCGGTTTCCCTCCCGGGGTCGACCTCGCGGAGACGACGCGATCCCTGAAGAACCGACTCGCCACCGGCGGCTCGGTGGTCGACGGCGAGGTGTACCTGCAGGGCGACCACCGGTCCCGCATCCGGGACGAGCTCGCCAAACTCGGGTTCGACCCGGAGACGGTCGAGGTGTCGGATGCGCCCCTTCCGAAGCGCGGTCGCCGCGGCTAGCGTCTCGAACCGCTGTAATTGCGTGTATGGGGGGCTTGCAGCCACAGTTTCCGCGTCCACATCGGTCACCTCGGCGCCGATTGTGCGGGACGTTGAGGGTATAACCGCGCGCGGCTCCGACCGACCGGAGTACCCATGGCGGCGTACGCGCACCCCGAGGTCCTGGTAGAGAACGACTGGCTGGCCCAGCATCTGAACGACCCGAAGGTCCGGATCGCTGAGGTCGACTATGACCCCGCCGCGAACTACGAGCTCGGGCACATACCGGGCGCCGTTCTGTTCGATTGGCGCAAGGACATCAACGACCCGCTCGCCCGGGACATCCTCTCCCAGGAGGCGACGACCCACCTGTTCCAGCGCGCCGGCATCAACGCGGACACGACCGTCGTCCTGTACGGTGACTTCAACAACTGGTTCGCGGCTTTCGCGTTCTGGGTGTTCACGTACTACGGCGCGAAGAACCTCAAGATCCTGAACGGGGGCCGCAAGAAGTGGATCGCCGAGGACCGGGCGATGTCGAAGGAGACCCCCACCCCGGCGGCCGGGACGTTCCGGGCGAGCGCGCCGGACGCGAAGCTCCGGGCCTACCTCGATGACGTCCGTCAGGCGCTCCCCGACGTGAAGGCGGGTAAGTTCGGGCTCGTCGACGTGCGCGGACCGAAGGAGTTCTCCGGAGAGCTCACGGCGCCGCCCGAGTACCCGACCGAGCACGCTCAGCGCGGCGGCCACATCCCGGGCGCGAAGAACATCCCGTGGGCCCAAGCGGTCAAGGACGACGGCACGTTCAAGGCCCGGGAAGAGCTCGAACAGCTGTACGGACCGAAGGGGATCGTCCCCGGTCACCCGGTGATCACGTACTGCCGTATCGGCGAGCGGTCGAGCCACACCTGGTTCGTGCTGAAGTACCTGCTCGGATACCCCGACGTCCGCAACTACGACGGATCGTGGACGGAGTGGGGGAACCTCATCCGGACCCCGATCGAGAAGCCGTAGCCCCGGGGCTCGAACCCGTTCCGGCGCCCGGTCGCCGTCGGGGGACCGGGTGCGCCTCCTTTCGGACCAGGAACTGATTGAGGTTCCCTTCGCGCCGCCGCGCGAGGAGCGCGTGGCCGGTCTGGTCGGCCCACCGCTCCATCTCGATCGGGCTCGTCGGGTCGTCGGTGACGAGGAGCACCGCGGTCCCGGCCGGGGATCGGTTCAGCTCGTCGTTCAGCATGGCGAGCACGGCGGAGCATTCGATCCCGATCTCGAAGATCTCGACGTCCGGGGAGAGGGGCCAGCAGCGAATGTGACGCTGTCGGATCCGCTCGGTCAGCCGGTCCTTGATCGCCGCGGCGGTCTCCAGGCGGGGGGGCACCCCCCCGGCCGGACGGACCCGGACCACCCAGCCGTCGCCGTACGGCGCGTCGTTCAGCAGGCGGGGTCTCGTCACGATCGCCGGGTTCCGTTCGACGACCTCCGCGTCGAGCGGCAAGCGGACCGCCCCGGTGTACCGCTGGCTCTCGACCGTCGCGACGCTGCGGCCCTCCGCGACGCGCCCTTGCACCGGCCGGAACGAGACCGACTGGAACCGACCGGCGAACCACACCAGGGGCCCGAGCAGGCCGACGCGCGCGAGGCCGTCCGAACCCTCGGGGAGGTACCACACCTCATTTTCGAGGTCGTACAGCCGATCCTCGGGAACGTCGCAGCCACCGATCTCCACGAACGAAACCGAGCCCGCGGAGCGCATTAATCGTGCGCCCCGACGACCTTTTCCGCCCGGTCCGCTCGTCGGCGACCCCATGGCGGCGCGCGTCGACCCGGCCGCGGCTCTCTCCGCTCACGCGCGATGCCGGTGCGGGCACCTGCCCACGCACCACATGGTGGTGCAGCCGATCGGGTCGAGCGGGAACTTCCGTCTGGAGCCGTTCGGACCGTGCGCGCTGTGCGGCGAGGGCGTCTGCCGAAAGTTCGCCCCGGCCGGTCCCTGACCGGAGCTAGCCGTACGCGGCCTTGATCAGGTAGTCCTTCAGGCCGTGGAGCCGCTCGTCCCAGAAGTGGAAGTGCCACGACCGAGCCTCCTGCCACTCGTCCCCCGACCCCCATCCCGAGTGCTCGAGGGTGATGTCGATCCCTTCGGGGGACTCGGCGAGCCGCACGTACACCCGGGTCTTGGGCGGGTCGCCGTTCATCAGGGTCTCGAAGGCGGGCGGGCCCGACCAGCTGAACCCGATGTCGACGTCGCGCTGCATCTGGAGGATGGTCCCGGTGCTCTCGAACGCCGGGTCGCTCGTCCATCCGAGCCGGAACCGGCCGCCGACCTTGGGGTCGACGTCGGCCGAGTCGCAGAGCCAGCCGGTGAGCTTGTCCGGTTCGGTGAACGCGGCGTAGATCATCGGGATCGGCAACGGCACCGTCACCTGGATCAGGATCGCGTCGAGCTCGTCGTCGGGCACCGAGCGGGGTTCCGTCTTCGCGGACTAAAGGGTTTGCGAGCGAGCGGAGGGCCGGGCCCGCGTCGGGTCCGCTCGCCGATTCCTCCTCGTAAACATCCTGCCGAACCTTTATCCCCCCAGCCGTGCCACCTCGATACGCATGTACGCGCCTCGACGCACCGTGGGAGTCGCCGTTCTCGTAACCGTGATCCTCGTCGTGTCCTCAATGGGAATCATCGGTGCGCTCGTTCCGGCCCAGGCCGCCGGGTCCGCGACGCCCGGGTCGCCGAAGACCGTGGCCAGCTCGGCCACCGCTCCCACCACGCTCTCTGGGGCGAACGGGAACGGCGTCACGAATCTCGCGACCGGTGCCCGAACCCTCCCCACCCCGACCGTCCCGACCCCGTCCGCCTCCGATTCTTCTCGAAGCGCCCAGATCCTGAGCGCGATCAATCAGAAGGGCATCTCCGACCACGACGTGTTCCTTCCGTACCTGCTGAACGGCCCCCACCCCGCGCTGACCAACGGCCACGTGAACCTGACCTACCAGAGCAGCCCCGCGCCGTACGGGATCGGCGAGTTCGGGCTCGAGAACGTCTCCGGCGTCATCACCCCGTACACGCTCTCCACGACGAGCGTCGAGGGGAACTTCTCGACGGACTACCTGAGCGGGTATTCCGCGGACATCAGCGGCCCGGACGAGTGGGGCGTCCAGTTGAACGCGGTCCTGAACGGCGTGAAGGTGCTCGGCCAGACCGGTGACCAGTTCTGGACCCAGAACGTCATCGAGTATTCCCCGTCCCTGGGAACGCTCACCTTCGTGAGCAATATCTGGAATTTCTCCGCCTATGGCGCCTCTCTGACCTGCAACGTCTTCTACGCGACCAACGGCACCAACGTCTGCCCCGAGTACTTCTACGGCGTGTCGGCGCCGATCCCGACCACCTTCCCGTTCGCGGTCAACCTCTACCTGAACTCCTCGGTCGAGGGCGGCCGGGACGCAGTATACTTCAACTACACCCTCGACCAGGCCTCGGGATTCACGGCCGGGTCGTACTGCTACGCGATCTTCAACTCCCTGCCGGCGGGAGCCAATCCTTCCTCCACCCCCACGCCGATGTTCGTCGCAACCGGCAACGCCTACAATGCGTACGGACTGCCCGACGACTTCGAGATCACCCTCGGCGGTCCGGGCGGTGGCAGCAATTTCGATGTGATGGAGTCCGCGTGGACGTACATGGGGCTCCAGTACTGGAACTCCACGGACGGCACCTACCTCACGGTGCCCTCGGCCTACAACGTCGGAGGGGACACCGGCGAGACGTCGGTCGGGGTCAACGCGGCGTGGACCCAGTTCACGAGCGACCCGGGCGCACCGGTCGAGTCCCCCACCACGTGCGCGGACTGCGTGACCCTGTCGAACGGACCGTCGTTCCAGTACGGTCTATGGAACGTGCTGGGAGCCGGCGTGAACGGCTACAGTCCGTACGCGGAGACCGACTGGGATGATCAGTCGGACCTGGCGCCGGTGCTGTTCCCTGCCAACGCGTTCCTGTTCATCGCCGACTCCCTGGACGACTTTACGACCTGGGAGGGCACGAACTTCTCGGCGTACCAGTGGGCGCCGGACTTTGCCCCGTACTTTTTCTACGACAATCTCCCGGTCGGCAACTACACGGTCATCGCGATCCTCGCGGATTTCGACCCGGCGGAGTTCTCGTTCACCATCGCGTCCGATAGCTCGTACGAGACCGCCACGATCGGGCTGTCGGTCGACACGACCACGGGGGTGTACACTCCGCTCTGGGCCTTCAACGAGACCGGACTGCAGAACATCACGTCGGGCTACGACGGATACGGGGACGCGATCCTGGACAACAACGAGTACGCTCCGATCGGCGTGATACCGTTCTCGTCCATCGTGGGCTACGCGAACATCCCGTTGTTCGGCCTGTTCAACGACTTCGCCTTCCCCGTCTTCCCGGGGATCCTGGTGGTCGACCAGGAGTTCGTCGCGGTCGTCAACGCGCCGGCGTTCACCGTCAGTCCGGCACCGTACCCCAGCTACGACTCGAACATCGTGCAGGGCCTTGGGCTGCCGACGACCAACAGCCTCCAGATGTTCTTCTGGGACGACTATTACGTGCTCCTGGAATCGTCGACCGTCTCGGGTTGGTGGCCGGCCGAGTCGTACTTCGGCCTCTCCCAGTCGCTCGCGAACGTTCAGTTCTGGAACACCAGCGAGTCCGAGATCCTCTACAACACCTTCGAGACCGGCGGAATGGCCCTGTGGATGTACGGAGGCGAAGACAACGAGATCTGGGGGAACACGTTCTCGACGGAAGGGAACCCCCCGTCGGCGAACCCGTACGCGACGGTCGCCGAGTACTACGGCTCGGTCGGCCTCGTAGACTCGGACTTTGGGGACGCCTACCTGTACGGCGCCGACGCCTCGGTGAACTGCCTGTACTGCGATTCGATCGCGAACAACGCGTTCAACACGATCGTCACCGCGGACAGCCCCGAGACCGACCCGTACACCGGGTTCTCCCCCATCCTCCCCTTCAGCTCGGCGTGGAACATCCCGTACGAGGCCGGCATGACGAACATCGTCGGCGGCGACTACCTCGGCGGGAACTACTGGTGGGACTACGGCACCGGCGTCAACCCGTACGGCGTTCTCCCGGACATCGAGTTCAACTGGCTCCCGTACGACGAGGAGATCGGCGAGCCCTCGACCATCTGCGAGACGAACTCGGGCAACTGCTACGCGGGCAGCGGTGACTTCTACCCCCTCGTCAACGTGGCCCTGTACAACCTCACGTTCGAGGAGACCGGGCTCCCGTCCGGCCAGACGTGGGGCGTCTACGTCCTCGTCCCGTCGGAGTACGAGTTCGAGTACGAGGACGAAGAGAACAGCAGCCTCTCGCCCGGGATCGTGAACTTTACCTTCCCGACCGGGGCGTGGGAGTACTCGGTCTTCACCGACGACTCGCACTTCGCCGCGGTGGGCGGGGTGGCGACGATCAGCGACCAGAGCCTCGTCGTGACCGTTCACTTCCAGACGGCGTACGCCGTTCAGGTCGTGGAGACCGGGCTTCCGGCCGGCACCGACTGGTACGGTTACTTCGAGAACGATTCGAACGACATCGAGCGCGGCAACAGCTCGAGCTCGACGACGTTCGACCTCACCGGACTGCTGCCGGGGACCTACTACGAGTACATGGAGGCGGAAGGGGCCGCCTACAGCCGGTACATCGCGGCGCCGAACAACATCAACTTCGTCGTCACCGGCAGCGGGACGTTCCACGTCACGTTCGTGGCGTCGTACACCGTTTCCGTCCACGTGAGCGGTCTCGCGTCGGGCGCGACCTGGTACTTCCAGGCGAGCGGCGTCAGCGGCAACATCTCGTTGTACGACGAGGGCAACGGCTGGGAGAACTACACGGTCGGAGCCGGCGCGTTCGTCTGGCAGACGGACGCCGCGGGCTACGCCGCGTCCCCGTCGTCCGGCAGCCTGACGATCTCCGCGAACACGACGATCGCCATCGTCTTCACGCCGACCGCCTCGGCGACGGGCACGCTCAGCGGGACCGTCTCCCCCGCCGCCGCGACCCTCTGGGTGGACGGTCAGGCGGTAACCCTCGGAGCCGGCGGCACCTACGCGGTCGTCGTCCCGATCGGCGTCACCTCGGTCGAGGTGAAGGACGGGGGCTACGCGACGTACTTCAACAACGCGACGGTCAGCCTGGGCCAGACCACGACCCTGAACATCGCCCTCACGCCGGTGACGAGTTCCTCGTCGAGCTCGGGCACGTCGGGGATCTCCAGCCTCGGATGGGCGCTCATCGCCCTCCTCGGCGCGCTCGCCGTGATCTTCCTGGTCACGACGCTGATCTTCGCGCGCCGCGGCCGGACCCCGCCGTCCATGCAGCCGTACACCGCTCCGCCGCCCGCCGCCTCGGGCGGAGCGGGTGCACCACCGAGCGGAGCTTCCGCCCCGGCGCCGCCGCCGTGGCAGGAGAGCCCTCCCTCTCCGCCCGCGGGTGGCAGCTCCTAGGTCGGTCCGGAGCGTCCCGGGCGAACCCCTTCCTCGCGTGCTTCGACGTTCGGTCCGGATGGACCGGTCGGGATTTGAACCCGAGACCTCTGGTTTGCAAAACCAGCGATCTTCCGGACTGATCTACCGGCCCATCGCGCGCGCAAGGTGGGATTCCCCGTCTTAGTCTTTCGGACGCGGGGGCGGCGCGCCGGGAAACGCCTTCTACCCCTCCCGGGTCGGCGCGCCGCATGGAGCTCAGCGCGTTCTCCGTCGTGGACGTCGACCCGACCGTCCCGCTCGGGGGGCGCGACCGGTACGCCGAGGTCCTCGACCTCGCCGAGAGCGCCGAGTCCGGGGGCCTCTCGACGCTCTGGGTGGCGGAGCATCACTTCCAGCCCGGCGGGGTCTGCCCGTCGCCCCCCGTGCTGCTCGCGGCGTGCGCGGCCCGAACCCGACGGATCCGGCTCGGCGTGCTCGTGAGCGTGCTGCCGTTCCACCGACCGATCGAGCTCGCTGAGCAGTACGCGATGGTCGACCGCCTCACCGGCGGACGGCTGAACCTCGGCCTGGGCAGCGGCTACATTCCGCTCGAGTTCGAGGGATTTGGGGTCGACCCCGCGACCAAACGGGAGCGGTTCGACCGCAACCTCGAGGTGCTGCTCGCCGCCTTCGACGGCCGGGAGGTGCGCGCCGAGGAGCCCGGGGCCCACCCCGTGCGACTGAACGTTCTCCCGGTGCAGCGCCCCCATCCGCCCCTGTGGATCGCGGTCCAGCGCCGCGAGGCGATCCCGTTCGTCGCGCGGCGGGGCGCCTCGCTCGCGCTCGTGCCGTACGCCACGGTCGCGAACCTGGAGGAGCTCGCCGCGGAGATCCGGGAGTTCCGCGCCCACCTGCCCGCGGGCTCGCGCGCGCGGGTCTCGGTGGCGGTCCACCTCTACGCCGGGCCTCGGCCCGACCTCGCCCGCGCCGCCCTCCAGCGGTACCTGGACGCCCGGCTCGCTACCCAGAGCGTGCACTTCCAGGAAAAGGTGAAGCGCGACCCGCATCACGCCTCGGCCGCCTCGATCGAGGAAAGCGGCTTCGCCCTGTTCGGGTCGGCGTCGGCCGTCGCCGAGCGGCTCCGCGCCTACGAACACGCCGGGGTCGACGAGCTGCTCGGGATCTTCGATTTCGGGGGGCTACCGGCCGAGGAAGTAGGGCGCTCCGTGCGCGACCTGGGTGCGGCGTTCGCCGCTCGTCACGGACCGGAAAAAGGATAGAAGAAGGGGTTCGCGCCGGGCCCGGGTGCCGCTTACTGGGCACCGGACGGCGGGGTCGGGAGCGGGGGTTGGCCGTCCCCCGAGCTCGCCGGGGCGGGGGCATCGCTCGCGGGGGCCCCCGAGCCTTCCTTCCACTCGGCCGCCGGCGCCGTCGTGGGCGCAGGGGCGGGCGGGCTCATCGGCTGCGTCGCCGTGTAGGTCGAGGTCGGGCTCTTCGGCGAGCGCCCGCGCCGGATCATCAGCACCAGCACGATCGCGACGATGACGATCAGGAGCAGCAGGATCAGCCATCCGACGGTCAGGCCCGAGCCGGCCCCGAGCTCGTAGTTGAGCGCCGAGGGGCTCGGATTGACGCTGTAGGAGACCGAACTCGCCCCGTAGCAGGAGCGGTACTCGCAGTCGTTGTACGCTCCCACGCTGACGAAGAGGGTCTGCTGTCCCGCCGGCGTGCCGGACGGGATGGTGTACGAGAACGAGCCCGACATGTTCGACGTGACGACGGTCTGCAGCGGCGGTGCCTCGTAGTCCCAGCCGTTCGTGTTCCACAGCGCGACATACCATCGCGAGTTGGTGCCCGCGCCGGCGCCCGAGGCGGCCGCGCTCCAGGTGACGGTGATCGTCTGGCCCGGCTGGAAGCTGCCATCCGAATACAGGGACGTGGTCGAGATCCCCACCTGGACGTTCAGCAGCGAGGCCTCATCGAGGTCGGTGTCGCCGTACGCGAAAATGCCGCTGGTGTTCGACTGGGCCCACGCCTCGATCTCGACCTCGGATGGGGCGATCGGACCCGGCACGAGTACCGTGAACGACGTACCGGAGATCGTACCGCTGGCGATCGGGGCGGAGTCGCTGTCTTCCGGATACACCGCGAAGAACTCGGTCGCGCCCGCGAACCCGGGGCCCTCGTTCTCCACGGTGACCGTGAACGACTGTCCCGGCGTGAACTGCGAAACGCTCGCCCGCAGGTCGATCGACGCGTAGTCGGCGCTCGTTTCGAACGTCTGCTGGATGCGGAACGAACCGTTCTGCGCCGAGATCGCGGTCCAGATGTCGCCGTCAAAGGCCGCCGGCACCGTGAACGTGATCGTGCCGGACGTACCCGTGAGGTAGCCGCTGGCGATCGAGATCGGCACAGTGTCGCCATAGTCCCAGGCCGTGACGGAGTATCCCTGACCGGCCCAACCGGTCAGCGTTCCACCCGAAAGGGCCGAGAGGGACCAGTTGAAGGTGGCCGTCTGGCCCGCGTAGTAGTCCGCCGCACTGTAGGCGCCGAAGATCCCGACCAACGACGTGCCGGTCGGGGCCAGCGCGAACGCCTCGGAGTAGTTGTCCCAGACGATCGCCGACCCGTTCACGGACGGGAGCGCCACGACACTGATGTTGAGGTAGTTGAGCGCGGTCGTCGAGAACACCGAGGGCGAGGCGATGAAGCTGAACTCCGTGTACCCGATCGCCCCGGAGACCAACGTGGACGGCGGGTTGCCCGGGACGGCGCTCGCCGGGATCACCCCGTTCAGACCGTAGAAGGAGACGTACATCGTGACGCCCGGGGCGTACTGGTATCCGTACCCTTCCGACCACATCCAGGGTACCGCCTCGACGTACACCTGCTGATTGGGGGTGACCAGGTCGCCGACGCACGCGCACTCCGGGTAGATGTCCGTCGCGTAGTAGTTGGCGATCGCCGTCGAAAACTCCCCGGACGTGTTGAAGTGGAGCGAGAAGTTCCCGTCGCTGGAAACATTCGCCCAGACGTTGAAGAAGACCCATCCGTACTCCGAGGCGTTCAGGGGCATCGTGAACGTCGCCGTCGCGGACGCCGTCCCGGCACCCCACGAGTTCTGGCTCAGGTTGAGCGGGGCGTAGTGGCCGGTCGTTCCGTCCAAGTAGACCGCGCTCACGTTGACGCTCGAGACGTGGCTGTACGGCCCGCCTCCCGCGCTGGCGTTCACGAAGTACGTGACCCAGCCCATCGCGTTCGGAAGCAGGACGGGGGAGGCGTGGGCCCAGAGGGTGTAGGTCTGGACCGTGAACGCCGTGCTCACGTTCCCGCCGACCGCGCCCGATGCGGTGATGTTCCAGGTGCCGCCGTACACGACCGACGACGGGATGGTGTAGGCAATGCCGTACAGGGGCGAGGAGTAGAAGCCCGAAGAGACGTTCACGACCCAGGTGGCGACCGGGTTCGTGAGGCCGTCACGGGTTGCGTTCGAATCAAAGATGTGGACGGTGACGTTGGCGTCGTCCGCGGGGTCGCCGACGACGAAGTAGACCTGGCTCTCCGTGGTGCCGGGGTAGAAGGTGTACTCCGTATCGCCGTAGATGTCCGTCGGAGTGACCCCGATCACCGGGAGGTCGGGCCGCACCGCTGGGGCGAGGGCCCCGGTCGGGGCCCCATGCGAGCCCGAGGGGGCAATCGCCATCAGGGTCATCACGATCAGAATCGCCGTTACACACAGTGCCGCCAGTCGAGCCGCCATCGGACTATCCTGCGAAGGTCCGAGTATAAGAAACAAAGGTGCGTTCCGAAGCCTGCCTGCGACACCGTAGCACGCCGACCGGGACGCGAAAGCGGGGAGCGAGGAGGGACCCGGGAGCCGTCTCCGAACCGCCTTTATGCCGGAATCGGGTGGGGCGCCCGAGGCGCGTCATGGCAGAGATTCTTCCCGGAGTTCACATGGTGGAAGGCGTCGACCCGAGCCCGGACTTTTCGACCCACGTCTACCTCGTCAAGGACAAAGGCTCGACGTGGACGCTGATCGACACCGGGCTGCCCGGTGCCCACGCCGCCATCGAGGCGTACCTTGCCAAGCACCAGATCGAGCCGACCTCGATCAAGAAGATCCTCCTCACCCACCTGCACCGCGACCACACCGGCTCGCTCAAGGCGCTCGCGAACCGGACGCGCGCGAAGACGTTCGCGCACTGGATCGAGGCGGCGTACATCGCGGCGGACCCGGCCTACACGGGGCCGGGGTCCCCGCCGCTGGAGCCGTTCACGGTCGATGAGACGGTCAAGGATGGGGACACCCTCGACGCGGCGGGGGGGCTGATCGCCTACCACACTCCCGGTCACACGCCCGGCCACACGTCCTACTACCAGCCGGAACGCAAGCTGCTGTTCTCCGGGGACCTGTTCTTCGTGAACGGAGAGAGTGTGACCCTTACCCCGGCGGAGTACACTCTTCACGTCCCAACAGCTCTCATTTCGGCCCGCCGGATGAACCAGCTCTCGGTCGACTCCCTCCTCAGCTACCACGGGGGTCCCGTGCTGAAGAACGGGGGAAGGGCGATGCGCGCGTTCACCCACCCGGATTGGTCGGCGGACTGAGCGAACGTCGGTCGCCCCGCCGCTCCGGGCGGCGATGGGACTGGCCAGATTTGAACTGGCGTCTCGGAGTCCCGAACCCCGAAGGATGGACCAAGCTACCCCACAGTCCCAGACAGGGGTCGCGGACCGCACTCCGCTATTTGAGCCCACGGTTCGGGGCATCGTGGGGGGCCGTGCGCAGGGTGTTTCTCGACCTCCCGGTCGTGGTATTCAAGCGCGCTCGTCCCTGTACCGGAGGGCTCCATGTCCTCCTCCACCGTCCCGCCCATACCGGGCCTGTCCGCCCTCGAGTCGCTCTCCTGGAGCATCCCGGGCCTGCGCGAGGACCCCTCCATGTGCATCCGGTGCCGCTCGGCGCAGCTGCTCTGCGGTAAGCCGGTCTGTCCGATCCTCGTCCGGTACAACGCGTTCGCCCGGACGCTCCCGATGGTCAGCGGCCGCGACCTCTCGGGCAGCTCCCCTCCCGGCCTGTTCGTGGGGCGGTACGGGTACCCGAAGGTATCGATCGGGCCGCTGCTCAGCGCGGAGCACGGGTCGACGGAGCTGCTCGACACCCCCGAAGACTGGGTGGGCCGGCCGGTGACCGAGGTCGTCGGATTCCGCACGGGGCTCGTTCGCGGCACCTCCCCGATCCGGGTGACCGACGCCGAGAAGCCGATCCCGCTCCTCGAGGACCTTCAGCTCCTCGGGATCGCCGCGGAGTCCGCGGAGAGCGAGACCCACTTCCGTCGGGCGCCCCGGGGTCATCTCGCGATGTCCGACTCCGCTCCGCCGTTCGGGCCGTCGGCCCCGATCGAGAAGTTCCGGCTGGACGTCCGTCGGGTTGACCCGCATCTCGACCGGCTGACGTCCGACACCGACGCGAACGCGCGGGTGGCGGTCGGCGAACTGTACCAGCGAGGGGTCCGGGTGAGCCGGATCCAACGGGCGTTCAGCATCGGCACCCTCGGTCGGACCGGTCGTCGGCGCATCGTGCCCACCCGATGGAGCATCACCGCGGTGGACGACCTCCTTTCGAAGCGCAATCTCGAGCGGGTCCGGATGTTTCCCGAGCTCTCCGAGATCCTCCTCTACCGGTTGACAGCGCTCGACAACCGATGGTTCCTTGCGTTCCTGCCGGGCGCCTACCGCTACGAGTCGATCGAGGCGTGGTACCCGAACACCCTGTGGAACCCCGACACCGAGAACATCGTCATCATGGGCGACCACGAGGGGCACGACGGGCGGACCACGTACGCCTCCATCGGAGGGTGCTACTACGCCGCGCGCCTCGCGACGAGCGAGGCCCTCCTGAAGCTCGGCCGGCAAGCGGGCGTGGTGGTGCTCCGGGAAGTGCATCCCGGGGAGATCCTGCCGCTCGGCGTCTGGAACGTCCGGGAGTACGTGCGGGCGGCGCTGCAACACCCACCGGAGCGGCTCGCGACCCTGGCCGAGCTCTCCGCCAAGATCCGGGAGACGTTCACGATCCCGCTCGATCGGTGGCTTCGGGCGAGCGCCGTCCTCCACGACGCCCGGACGCAGCGGCGTCTCGACGAGTGGGTGCACTCCGGACCCCCGGAGCACGCGCCGACCGCTAGTTGAAGTGGGCCCCACACCGACCGCAGAACGTGTCCGCCGCTACCCGCGGAGCCCCGCATTGGGGGCAGGCGGTGGGCGTTCGGGGGACGCCGCAGCCGCGGCAGAACGCGTCGTCCGCGGTGGTCGGGTACCCGCATTCCGGGCAGCGGGTCGCGCTCGCCGCCCGCTCCGCGGCCCGGTCCGGGTCGAGCGGGTCCCCGTCGGGCGCGAGGGGCTTCGAGCCCGGCGCGGGGCCGACCGCCCCGACGTTGCCCCCGAGCCCCCGTCGTCCCTTGAGGGCGTACGAGAACGCCTCGGAGTACCGCCCGCCGGAGTAGGCTACCTGCGCCTTCGTCTGGAAGTCGATCGCCGCCAGGGTCGCCGCGTCGGTGGGCCGGGACTGCTTCGCCTCGGCGACCTCGGAATCGAGGAGCCGCATCACGAACTGGGATTCCATCTGGTTCTTCGGAAGGCCGCCGGTCGGCGCCGGGGTCACGGCCGGGGTCGAGGGGGCCGGTCGGCCGCCCCCGTTCGACGGCGGCGGGTGGGTGGTCGTCCGGGCCACCATCGGCTCGGCCGGGGGCGCGCTCGCGCTCGGCAACGGGTTCCGGCCGTGCCGGACCGCCACGAGATTCTCATGGGCCGACTGGGCGAGCTCGTACGCTTCGGCGGTCTTGCCGAGGTCGAACGCCGCCTGGGCCCGCGCGATCATCGATTGCGCGCTCCCGACGTCCATCCCCTGCCGGGCGAGGATCGCGGCTTCGCGCCGCGCCATCTCGATCCGGTTGAACGCGCGGTCGGAGTTCAGCCGGGGGCTGTTCCGTATCTCCCCCAGCAGCTCGGCCTTGCGGCGACGGAGCCGTCGGACCGTGAACCAGAACGTCGCGAACGCGACGGCGACGAGCACCGCCACGACGACCACGAGCTCGTAGACCAGGTCCGACGCCAAGCGCCCTCGCCCCGCGGGCCGCGACCCGGACGTCCGCCGGGTCGTTCCCTGTCGGAGTACTGTGCTCCGCTCGGGTATTTAGACCGCAGGTTGCCGATGCGGGCGGTCCCGGGCCGTTTCGGCCGCTCAGAACACCGAGATCTTCCCCGTGAGGAGGCGCCGGGGGATCGTGTCGACCTGGTCCATCCAGCTGTTCGCGACCGCTTCGGCCTTTCCCTTGACCGCGGAGAGCTTGACGCCCTCGACGGGGAGGATCTGGAGGCTCGCGACCTGCGGCTGGTCGACCGGCTTTCCGATCTGCGAGAGGATCCGGACGTGGACCTCCTTGACGTTCCCGCCGGTCTCCTTGACGATGTCGTTCGCGATCAGGTTGCCCAGGATGTTGTAGATCTTCCCGACGTGGTTGACCGGGTTCTTCCCGGCCGACGCTTCCAGGCTCATCGGGCGGCACGGGGTGATCAGGCCGTTCGCGCGGTTGCCGCGGCCCACCGAGCCGTCGTCCCCGGCCTCCATCGAACAGCCGGTGACGGTGAGGTAGAAACGGCCCAGTTCGGGGTCGTCGGCGGTGTTGACGTCGATCGCGACCTCGCGCTTCGTGAGCTTCGCGGCCAGGTCGGCGAGCTGCTCCTCGACCTGGTCGCAGACGGCGCGGTACTCCTTCGGGTTCGCGATCTCACTGTCCACGAGCGCGGCCGCGACGGTCAGGCGGATCTTGTCGCCCTGGCGGTACCCCATCACCTTCACGTCCTCGCCGAGCGCGGGGAGCTTCTTCTTGAGCTTCAGCGTCAGAAAGTGCTCGCTCTCCAGGACCAGCCGCTCGAGGTCGGAGAGCGGGGCGAACCCGACGCCGAACGACGTGTCGTTCGACAGGACGTTCTTCTGCTCGAAGACGCCCCGCAGGTCGACCGATCCCTGGCCGATCCGCGAGTCGAACTCGACATGCTTGTCGATGTCGATGTGGGCGCAGACGGACTGGACGTACTTGCGGGCGGCTTCGATCGCGGTGTCGTGGATCGGTAGCTTCTCGCCGTTGACCTCGCTCGTCGCGCGCCCGACGAGGAGCATGTAGATCGGCTTCGTGACGACCCCTCCGCCGAACTTCGGTTCGGAGGCGCCGCCGACGACCTGCGTCTCGTCGGTGTTGTGGTGCAGGATGCGGCCGAACTCGTCGAGGTACAGGCGGGAAAGCGCCCGGGAGACCGACTCCGAGACGCCGTCGGCGATCGAGTCCGGGTGCCCCAGCCCCTTCCGCTCGACCATCTCGACGACCTGGTCCTCGATGTGAACGGTCCGGAGCGGCTCCACCTGGAAATTTCGGGGCATGCGGGTCACTTCGGTCGGCGGAGCCGGGGGTGGGTTTAACGGTTGCGCGAGTCGGGTACCCTCGAGCGCGCCGGACCGCCGTCAGGCGTTGCGTGCGGCGTAGAACGGTTTCCTCATGTGCGCGCCGTCCCGCTCGAAACCGCGAGCGCGGTAGTATTCGCGGGTGCCGACGGCACTGGTCACGTAGACGCCCCGGTACCCCGCCGCTCGCAGTTCTTCCTCCGCCGCGTCGAGGAGGGCGCGACCGAACCCGCGATGCTGGTACTCGCTCGAGCGACCGGCGGCGGTGCCGACCGCCACCTCGCTGCCGACCACCTTCAGCTCCCGAATGACGGGCTCGGGCAGGCCCCCGTCCGTGGTCCCCGAGGGCACCCGCAGCCGCAGGAAGCCGGCGACCGTGTCGGTCGCCTCGTCCTCCCACGACCAGAACACCTCCCGCCCCCCGTTCGCGGCGTACTCCGTCCGGTGCAGGGAGAACGCGTCGACGTCGGGGGTGGCGCGACGACCCGCCTCCCGGCACCGCAAGCACCGGCAGTCGGTTCCGTCGGCGCGCAACCGGGCCCGCGCCTTCTGGCGGATGTTGCTCGATCGGACCCCCGCCGCGACCAGCCGGGACGGGATGTCGCGCTGGATCCGCTGAATGCGCACCCACGGGGGGAGCCGCCGCTTCATCTCCGCCAGCACCCGGACGGCCGTCTCGGTGTCGTACGGGTCGTACCGCCCCGCCTTCCAGTCGTCATACAGGGGGGTGCCCGGGATCACGAGCGTGGGATAGATCTTGAGCAGGTCCGGCCGGAAGTCGGGCTCCTCCCACAGCCGGGCGAAGTCGGCGAGGTCCCGGTCGGGGTCCATCCCCGGCAGCCCGATCATGAGGTGGTAGCAGACCTTCAGTCCCCGGTCCCGCAACTCCCGGGTGGCGCGCGCGACATCGCCGGCGCTGTGGGCCCGGCCGACCGCCGTGAGCACCTCGTCGTGCAGGCACTCGACACCGACCTCCACGCGGGTGACGCCCGCGTCCAGCAGGAACGGAAGGACCCGCCCATCGCACCAGTCCGGACGGGTCTCCACCGTGAGCCCGACCATCCGGTGCTCCGCGGTCTCGTTCCGTACGATCGCCTCCCCGAGCGAGGTCGAGGTCGAGCCGTTCAGTCCGTCGTAGATCCCGTGCAGCACGGTCTCCTGGTACGGCCGGGGACGCGACGGGAACGTGCCCCCCATCACGATCACCTCGACCTTGGACGTCGGGTGACCGATCTCGCTCAACGTCGCGAGGCGGTTGCGGGTGATCGCCGCGGAGTCCCAGTGGAACTGGGCGCCGCGCAGCGCCGACGGCTCCTCGCCGGTGTAGCTCTGGGGGCTCGCGTTCTCGACACCGCCCGGGCAGTACGTGCAGCGACCGTGCGGGCAGCGCGCCGGCGCGGTCATCACCGCGACGACCGCGACGCCGGACAACGTGCGGGACGGCTTGCGTCGGACCGCGCCGTCGAAGCGGCTCCGCTCGTCCGCGGGGAGCGAGCGGATCCAATCGACGTTGCTCGGCAGCGCGCCGCCCGGCTGGGCCTTGGCGCGCGCGAGCTTTTCCCGGTGGACCTCGTCGGGGGTCGGGGCGCTTATCGACGGAGCCATGCCCGGCTCTCTCCCGTGATGAGATAGGGGGTACGACGCAGCTCGTCCAGCGTCCGTGAACCGGTAAGGAACATCGCGACCTTCAGCTCGTGCACGAGCTGCTCGAGCTCCCGTCGCGCCTCGTCGTAGCCCGTCGACGCCGCCTTCAGAACGCCACCGGCGGTGCCCGCCGCGGTCGCGCCGAGCGCGATCGCGCGCGCCACATCCAGGCCGGACCGGACGCCCCCGCTCGCGACCACGGGGAGTCCGAGGGGGACGAGCTCGAGCACCGAGACGGGAGAGGGGATCCCCCAGTCCCAGAACGTCTTGCCCACCCTCGCCTCCCGCTCCGCTCCCTGCTCCGCGGCGCGGAAATGTTCCACGGCGGCGAACGAAGTGCCGCCGGTGCCGCTCACGTCGAACGCGCGCACATGGTGCTCGCGAAGCTGCTCGGCGACCTCCCGGGAGATGCCGGCGCCCGTCTCTTTCACGAGGACGGGGAACTGGTCGGCGAGCTCGCCGATCTTGTCGAGGCAGCCCCGCGCCCGGCGGTCGCCCTCGGGCTGGACCATCTCCTGGAGGAAGTTGAGATGGATCGCGAGCACGTCCGCCCGGATCAGCTCCATCGCGGCCCGAACTTCGCGGGGCCCGACGACGGTGTCACCGGGGCCCTGCGGGATGATCTGCGGAGCTCCGATGTTCGCGAACTTCAGCGGAACGTTGTGCTGCGCGATGGTCGAGTAGCTGTCCGGGTACTGGCCCTTCAGAACGGCCGCTCGCTCGCTTCCGACGCCCATCGCGACGCCGACCTCGGCCGCCGCTCGGGCGAGGTTGTCGTTGATCTTCGCGGCGTCGGGAAAACCGCCGGTCATCCCGGTGATGACGATCGGGGCGGCGAGACGCTTTCCCAGCAGGGTCACGGAGGTGTCGATGTCGGCGAAATCGACCTCGGGGAGCGCCTTGTGGAACAGCTGGATGTCGTTCCAGTACCGGTAGCGCCCCTCGACGTTCTGCCCGAGCACGACCTTGACGTGCTCGGCCTTCCGGTGGCTCAGGTCGAGTCCGGACGTGTCCGCGGGCTTATCCGGCCCGCGCGTGCGCCCAGCTCCCATACACCGTTTCTCCTCGAAGGGCGCGCGAGAGCCCGCCATCCGAGAGTCCGCTAATAAGACCTGCGTCCGCGCCGGCGCGCGCGATGCGCAACATCGTCTCGGCCTTGCCGCGGATCCCGCCGGTGACGTCCACCGCGCCGGGCGACGGTCGGAGCTGGGTGAGGACCGCGTCGTCCAGCTCGGCGACGACCGCGCGTCGGCCCCGCGGGGATCCCTGGAGGACGCCGGGAACGTCGCTCACGAACAGGACGCGCGCGGCGTCCAGCGGCTCGACGAGGGCCTCGGCGATCGTGTCGGCGCTCAAGATCGAGGCGCCCCACTCCTCGTCGGGTACCACGTCCCCGAACGAGACGGGGGTGAGACCTCGTCCCAGCGCCTCGAGGAACGGGGCGGCGTCGAACGCGACGAGCGCGCCCGCCCGGTTGCGGCAGTGGGTGGCGATCGGGACCGAAGCTGGTGAGAGTCCCGCGGCGAGGAGCGCCCGCAGCACGAGGAGATGGAGGCGACGCACCTCGGCGGCGACGATCGCAGCGCCCCGGGCGCGCTCCCGGGCCGACTGCGCGGCGAGAGGGGCCCGGGCGAGGCCGAAGCGCTTCGCGCCGGGGTGACCGAACGATCCGGCGCCGTGGAGCACCACCAGCCGAACGGGCGACGCGCCCGCGAGCTCCGCCGCGAGCCGGGCCAACACCTTGGGGCGGGCCCGTTCGACCTCCCGTTTGCGGGTGATGACCGACCCGCCGAGCTTGACGATGTACAGCGGGTCGCCGCGGCCCGCCGTGGCGCGCATACGTTCGACCGGATCCTACGCGTGGTCCCAGCCGGCGCGTTCGTTCATGAACATCACTGTGCCGGCGAGGACGAAGAGGACCCCGCTGAAGAACAACCACTGGAAGGTGGTGACCCACCACCAGAGCAAGGTGAGGCCGGCCCCGCACAGGAGGGCGGCGGCGACGACCCAGAGCACCGAGATCGGGCTCCGCGCGTGATGATCCTTCGTCGCCGGGGCGTCCGCATACTCCGACATCGAGATTCCGGACGACGGACTCCTTCAAATGAGTTCGGTCAAGGTCGCGATCGGGCCGAGGGGGTCTCCCCGCCCCCTCCCGGGCCGACCCCGGCCCGAGATTTCCGGCCGTCGCCCGGAAATTTCGAAAAACCGACAGAAGGTTGATATGGCATGCTCCCCTCGGACCGCCGCCCGAGGCCCGGGTAGGCGTCGACGGTGCCACCTGACACAGACGACCGGCTACCGGAAACGGTGGCCCGGTTGGAGACCCATACCGCCACCAACGGGGCGGCGACCCCCGTCAGCGACCGCCCCCCGACCGGAGGGGCCAACGCGGAGCCCCGAGGCACCGCGGCCTCTCCGGCCGGAACTACGACCGCCGAGTTCCTGGACGCCTTCCTGCAGACGAAGAGCGAGCTGTTCCAGGAGAACCGCGAGGTGCTCCGCGACTCGTACGTTCCCGCGCGGCTCCCGCACCGGGACGGGGAGATCCGTCAGGTCGCCGAGGTGCTCGCTCCCGCGCTGCGCGGCAACACTCCGTCGAACCTGCTGATCTACGGGAAGATCGGGACCGGTAAGACCGCCGTCGTCACGCAGGTCCGCCAGGACCTTCAGCGCCGCGCCGAGGGCGCCGCGAACCTTACGTTCGTCACCGTCAACTGCGGCAACATCGACACGGCCTACAGTCTGCTCCAGAATGTGGGCAACACGTTCGCGAAGGCCGAAGCCGACCGGATCCCGACCGGCTGGTCGCTCGACCGCGTCCAGGCGGCGATGCGTCGCCTGATGGACGCCAAGGGCGGGACGATCGTCCTGGTGCTCGACGAGATCGACCGGCTCGTCCAGCGCAGCGGGGACAACGTCCTGTACACCCTCAGTCAGCTCAACACCGAGCTCGAGAGCGCGCGGCTCGTGCTCTTGGGGATCTCGAACGACCTCAAGTTCACGAACCACCTCGATGCCCGGGTACGCAGCCGGCTCAACGAGGAGAAGATCCTGTTCGACCCGTACAAGGCCCCGCAGCTGCAGGACATCCTCCAGGACCGCGCCAAGGTGGCGTTCCGCGACGGGGTCGTGGACCCGGGCGTCATCGAGCTGTGCGCCGCGTACGCCCAGCTCGAGAGCGGCGACGCCCGACGGGCGCTCGCGCTTCTCCGCCTCGCCGCCGAGATGGCCGAGCGCGACCATGCGAAGCGGATCACGCGCGACCACGTCGTCAAGGCGAAGAACCGGCTGGAGAAGGACATCATCGTCGAGTGCTGCCGGTCGCTGCCGCCCCACTGCAAGGTGCTGCTCTACGCCATCCTGCAGTCGTACGAGCGCCGAAAGAACGGCGTCCTCACCGGGGAAGTGTACGACAATTACAAGCGGCTCGCGGAACGACTGGGCCTCCCGCCGCTGCACGCCCGTTCGATCTCCAACTACGTGAGCGAGCTCGAATCGCTCGGTCTCATCCGGGCGACGATCGTCTCGCGGGGACGGGGCGGACGGACCCGAGAGATCCAGGTGGACGTGCCGCTCTCGGAAACGATGCCCGCGCTCGAGGAAGACCCGCTCCTTGCCCCGCTCGGTCGGCCGAAGAGCCGGGGGCAGACGCTGCTGACCAACTTCGACAACCCGGGCCGGACCGGCCCGACGTACTGACCCTAGGACGAAGTGGCGTCGTCCGCCCGTTCCGCGGTCGGCGACGTCTCGGACAGCGCGTCGGCGGCTTGTCGTCGGGCCCGTTCCCGTCGCAGGGCCCGCAGCTCCCGTTCGAGCTCGCACAGGTCCGCGGCGGCCCGTCGCACGCGCGTGCGGCCGATCGTTTCCAGCGTCGCGATCTCGCGCTCGAGGGCCTCGTCCGACCCTCGGAAGCCGCTCATTCCCCGGGGCCGTCCTCGATCTGGGCCTTCTGGAGCTTCGAGGAGAAGTCCACGAAGACCGTCTTGATCTCGGTGAACTCGTCGATCGCGACGCTGCCCGCCTCGCGGCCGCCGTTCCCGGTGTTCTTCACGCCGCCGAACGGCAGCTGGACCTCGGCCCCGATCGTCGGGGCGTTGATGTACGTGATCCCCGCCTCGAGGTCGTCCATCGCACGGAACGCCCGGTTGACGTCCCGGGTGTAGATCGAAGAGGAGAGCCCGTACTCGACATCGTTCGCAACGCGGACCGCCTCGTCGTAGCTTCCGACCTTGATCACCGAGAGCACCGGTCCGAAGATCTCCTCCTTCGAGATCCGCGAGCCGTGCTTCGTCTCGAAGATCGTCGGGGCGATGAAATACCCCCGGTCGTACGACCCGCCGGTAAGCTTCTGACCTCCCGTCCGGAGCGTCGCCTCCTTCTTCCCGATCTCGATGTACTCGAGGATCTTTTTCTCCTGGTCGGCCGACGCGACCGGACCCATGCCGGTCTTTGGGTCGAGCGGGTCACCGACCGAGAACGACTCGAGACGCTTCGTGAGGCGACCGAGGAACTCGTCGTAGACGGCCGAGTGAAGGATGAGCCGGCTGGTCGCTGTGCACCGCTGCCCCGATGTGCCGAACGCGGCGAACAGGACCCCCTCGAGCGCGAGGGAGAGGTCGGCGTCCTCCATGACGATCATCGGGTTCTTCCCGCCGAGCTCGAGGTGGACCATCTTGAGACCCTGGGCGCCCCGGACGTAGACGTCGCGACCGGTCTCCACCCCCCCGGTGAACGAGACCGTCCGGACGCGCGGGTCCGCCACCAGGGCGTTGCCGACGACCCCGCCGGAACCCGTGACGAAATTGAGGACCCCGGGCGGGAGGCCCGCGTCCTCGTAGATCTTCACGACCTCCACGGCGCACCGGGCGGTGTTCGACGCGGGCTTGAACACGATCGAGTTGCCGCTGATCAGCGCGGCGGCGATCTTCCAGTTCGGGATCGCGGTCGGGAAGTTCCACGGGGTGATGCACGCGACCACGCCCTTCGGCTGCCGGATCGTCAGGCAGAACTTGGAGCGGAGCTCGGACGGCACCGTCTCCCCGGCGAGCCGACGCCCCTCGGCCGCCATGTACTCGATGAAATCGATCGACTCCTGGACGTCCCCGAGCCCCTCCGCGATCACCTTGCCCATTTCGCGGGTGACGATCCGGCCGACCGCGGACTTGCGCGACTTCAGGAGTCGGGCGGCCTCGAGCAGGATGTCGCCCCGCTTCGGCGCGGGAGTCTCCTTCCACGCCGGGAAGGCCTTCGTCGCGGCAGAGATCGCCCGGTCCACGTCCTCGGGGGTCCCCGACACGAACGAGGCGATCGGTTCCTTCGTGGCCGGGTTGATGGTCTGGAACCGTTTCGCCGTCGGCGGCGACACCCACTTCCCGTCGATGAACAGACCGAACTCCTCTACCGGGGGCGCCATGAATCGGGGGCGAATCGCCCGCAAGGGTACATAGGGGTTGCCGGCCCGCGTCGCCCGTAGGAGCGGCTCCACCGGCCGTCGGGGTAAAGACTTTCGCGGGAGGCGGCTACCGGGGACGGCCGTGATCGACCCGGAGCTGATGCGCAAGGAACCCGAGCGGGTCCTCGCGAACCTCGAACGGCGGCGCAACCCCGACCTGGTCCGCCTCTTCGAGGAGGCGCGCGCGAAGGACGCGGAGTGGCGCGCAATCGTCGTGGAGGCCGACCGACTTCGGCAGCGCCGGAACGAGCTGAGCCACCAGATCGCCGACGAGCGAAAGCGGGGGATTACCTCCTCGACGCTCGACGAGGAGGCGAAGCGGATTCCCGAGGCGCTCCGCGTCGTCGAGGCGCGCGAGACCGAGGTCCGGATCGCACGGGACCTTTCGGTCCGCCGTCTGCCGAACCTCCTCGACGACTCGGTCCCCTACGGGAAGGACGACCGCGAAAACGTCGTGGCCGGTACGTGGGGGGATCCTCCCGCCCCCGAGCCGGGGCTGCTCGCGCACGGCGAGCTGCTCGAGAAGCTCGGGATGGCCGACTTCGACCGCGCCCGTCGGGCGAGCGGCGCCGGATTCTACTACCTCAAGGGACCGATCGTCTTGCTCGACCTGGCGCTGCAGCGATTCGCCCTCGACCTCCTCGCCGGGAAGGGGTTCATCCCGGTCGAACCGCCGTATCTCCTTCGGCGGGGCCCCTACGAGGGGGTCACCGACCTCGCCGACTTCGAGAACGTGATGTACAAGATCGACGGCGAGGATCTGTACCTCATCGCCACGAGCGAGCACCCCCTCGCGGCGCTCTACGCCGGCGAGATCCTGGAAGAGGACACCCTGCCGATCCGGCTGGCGGGCGTGAGTCCCTGCTTCCGCAAGGAGATCGGGGGCCACGGGGTCGATCAGAAGGGGGTCTTCCGCGTCCACCAGTTCCAGAAGGTCGAGCAGTTCGTGTTCTGCCGCCCCGAGGAGTCCGCCGCGGTCCACGAAGAGATCCGAGCGAACGCCGAGGAGGTGTTCCGTCAGCTCGCGATCCCGTACCGCGTCGTCAACGTGTGCACGGGCGACGTTGGAACGGTCGCCGCCAAGAAGTACGACATCGAAGCGTGGTTCCCGCGGCAGCAGGCGTACCGCGAGGTC
Organism: Thermoplasmata archaeon; assembly: GCA_035504595.1. Taxonomy (GTDB): domain Archaea; phylum Thermoplasmatota; class Thermoplasmata; order Lutacidiplasmatales; family UBA184; genus Lutacidiplasma. The sequence goes on from DATJRQ010000006.1 coordinate 88,423, forward strand.
GTCAGCTGCTCGAATTGCACCGACTACCAGGCGCGTCGGCTCGGGATCCGGCTGGGGAAGGCGGGAAAGCCGGGGAAGCGGGTGCCTCACACGCTCAACTCCACCGCTGTCGCGACCTCCCGCGCCCTCGCCGTGATCCTGGAACAGTACCAGCGCCCCGACGGGACCGTGACGGTCCCCGACGTGCTGCGGCCATACCTCGGCGGACTCGGGGCCCTCGCGCCGGCGCCGCGAGCGGGTTAGCCCGACGGGTCGGGGCGGGGGTCGTCGTGCCACGCCAGCGTCTCCTCGACGATTTCTCCGCCCCCGGGGTTCCGTCCGCCGACCCGCCGATCGCGCCCGTCCGGAGAGCTCAGCCGCCGGGATTGCCCGGGGTGTGGCGCGTCCGCGAGGGGTACGTGGAGCATCCGCTCCTCCGGAGCGGGGTCGTACGCGCCCTTCCGTTCCAGATGGACTTCGCCCGCATCGGGCTCGACGAGGACCTGTTGGTGGTGCTGCCGACGGGGCTCGGGAAGACCGTCATCGCCGCTCTCCTCTCCGCCGAAGTACTGCGCCGATCCTCCGGGAAGGTCCTCGTCCTGGCGCCGACCCGACCGCTCGTCCAGCAGCACGCGGATTCGTTCGCGAAGTGGCTCACTCCGATGCGGTCGGCCCGGTTCACGGGCACGGTCCGGCGTCCGGTCCGCGAGGGCAGCTGGGAGTCCGCGGACCTCGTCTTCGCCACGCCCGAGATCGTCCGGAACGACCTGGTCGCCGGCCGGTACGCGCTGACGGACGTCGCCCTCGTCGTCTTCGACGAAGCGCACCACGCGGTCGGGAAGTACGTGTACGTCCCGATCGCGGAGCAGTATCGCGCCGAGCGCCCCGAGGGAGGGCGCGTGCTCGGGTTGACCGCGTCCCCCGGATCTCGCGACGAGCGAATCGAGGAGGTGGTGGGGGCGCTCGGCGTCGCCCGGATCGAGGCGCGGTCCCGCGACGACCCGGGCGTCATCGAGTTCGTTCAGCCGACCCAGGTCCAGGAGCGGTGGGTGGACCTTCCCCCCGAATCGGTCCGGATCCGCGAGCTCCTCGGGACGGCCGCCCACACGACCGCGCGCAAGCTGCAGAAGATGGGCTATCTCCGCACGAAACCGATCCGGTCGCTGTCGGTGAAGGACCTGGTCGCGCTGCGAGCGGAGATCTTCGCCCGGCCCGGGCCGATGGTGCGCCGGTTCGGCCCGCTGTTCCACCAGCTCGTGCTCCTGCACCTCCACCACGCCGAGGAGCGACTCGAGACCCAGGGCCTCGAGCCGTTCCTTCAGTACCTGGACCGCGTCGCCGCGAAGCCGAAGCCGAGCCGCGGCGACCTCGCGTTCCTGAAGCTGCCCGAGGTCGTGCGGGCCCAGGAGGAGGCCCGACGATTCCTCGCCTCGGGCCAAGAGCCGTCGCACCCGAAGCTGGACGCGCTCGTCTCGCTCGTTCGGGAAACCCTCGCCGAGCCGCGGACCCATCCCCCGCGGATTCTCGTGTTCGCCCAGTACCGGGACACGATCCAGGGGATCCAGTCGGTGCTCGAGCGGGAGGGGTGGACCGTTGGACGGTTCGTCGGACAGGCGACCCGGGACGCCGACGATCCGGGGATGAACCAGAAAGAGCAGGCGCGCGTCCTCGAGGGGTTCCGCGGCGGTCGTTTTCCCGTTCTGGTGGCGAGCAGCGTGGCCGAGGAGGGCTTGGACGTCCCGGACGTCGACCTCGTCGTGTTCTTCGAGTCCGTACCGAGCGAGATCCGGGCGATCCAGCGACGGGGGCGCACGGGCCGCAGCTCGCTCGGCCGCGTCATGTTGCTCCTGACCCGGGAGACCCGGGATGTCCAGTACCAGGTCGCCGAAGAGCGTCGCGAGAAGTCGATGCGACGGATCGTTCGCCGCCTCTCCACCGAAGCGCGGGCGCGCGGCAGGTCGAACGGGGCCGAGCCGGACACCGGGGGGGCGGGCGGATGAGGGCCGCGGGATAAGACTTCCGAGCGCGTGCTAGCGCATGCCCGTCCGTCGGCGAGGCTAAATAACCACATCCGGGTCGAACGCCGCCCAGGTGTCGATGGGGACGGTTTCCGCGCTTGCGCAGAACTTCGGACTCGTTACCCTGACCGTCATCGCCATCGTGCTGACGGTCTACCTTCTCTACGCGATGATCCACCCCGAGAAGTTCTAGGGAGCCCGTGGTCGCCCTCCAGTCGTTCTGGGACGTCATCGTCGTTGTAGCGCTGGTCATTGCGATCGCCCCGTGGTTCGGGGAGTACCTCGGCCGGGTCTACATGAACCGACCGGCGTTCGGTGACGCCCTCCTCGCTCCGGTCGAGCGGGCGGTCTACCGGCTCCTCGGCACGTCTCCGCGGCGCTCGATGCGCCCCTCGGAGTACATGCTCGCCGTCATCCTCGTGAACGCGGGCGTCTTTGCGTTCCTCTTCCTCTACTTCTTTTTCCAGGCGAGCCTTCCGCTCGACGCGACCGGCGTTCCCGGTCTTACCTGGGACCTCGCCTTCCACTCGGCGGCGAGCTTCACCACGAACACCGACTTCACGCACTTCACCAACGAGTCCCAGATGAGCATGGGCTCGGAGCTGATCGCCTGGCAGCTCGCCCTGTTCGCCTCCGCGGCGACGGGCCTCTCGGTCGCCGTGGCGATGGTCCGGGGGTTCATCCGAAAGGACGGGACTCTCGGCAACTTCTACGTCGACATGGTCCGGAGCGTCACCCGGATCCTGCTGCCGCTCGCGATCGTGTTCGCCGTGATCCTCGTGCTGATGGGAGTTCCCGAGACGTTCACGAACTATGTGACGGCCCACCCGCTGACCGGTGGTACCCAGACGATCTACCTCGGCCCCGCCGCGTCGTTCCAGGCGATGTCGTTGCTCGGCACGAACGGCGGTGGGTGGTACAGCGCGAACGCGGCCTCGCCGCTCGCGAACCCCTCCGCGGTCTCGAACCTGTTCCAGGTCGGGGTGATGATGCTGATCCCGTTCTCCACTCCGTTCGCGTTCGGGGCGATCATTCGCAAGCGCGGCGAGGCGTGGCCGTACATGGGCACGATCCTCATCGTGTTCGTGGTCGCGCTCGGTCTCTTCATCGCGTACCAGGCGGCGACCAACCCCGCGCTCGCCAGCATCGCGAACCTCTCGCAGGGGGCGAACGGATACCCGGTCGGTCAGGAGACCCGGTTCAGCCTGCCCGAAGCGTCGCTCTTCCAGGTCGTCAGCGTCTACTCGAACGTCGGCGCGAACAACATGGCGATCGGCTCGCTCTCCCCGGTCTCCCAGATGGTGCTGCTGTTCGGGATGTTCACCCAGAGCACTCCCGGGGGCGAGGGGACCGGGTTCGGCACGCTGCTCCTGTTCGCCGTGCTCGCGATCTTCATCGCCGGTCTGATGGTCGGACGGACCCCGGAGTACCTGGGAAAGAAGATCGAGACCAGCCACGTCAAATGGGCCGCCCTCGCCCTTCTCATCCACCCGGCGGTGATCCTGATCCCATTCGCGGTCGGCGTGGTCGTCGGGGCTCCGGGGATCGCCGGCGCCAACATCCACGCCTCCGCTCACAACTTTACCGCGGTGCTGTACGAACTGACCTCCGAAGCGGCGAACAACGGGAGCGCGCTCTCCACCGCCTCGTTCACCGATAACACGCCGTTCTGGAACGTCACCGGGGCGTTCGTGATGCTGGTCGGCCGGTTCGTCCCGATCTGGGCGATGATCCAGATCGGGGGCCTCTTCGCCTCGCAGAGCGACCGTCCGCCCAGCTCGGGCACGCTCCAAACGGCGAGCGTGACGTTCACGATCTACCTGACGCTGATCCTCGTGATCGTCTCCACGCTCCTCTTCCTGCCGGTCATTGCGATGGGCCCGCTGGCCCAGATCATCTGAGGGGGGTTCGGTGGTCGATACGGACGCGGCGCTACCGGCCGGAGAGAAAGTCTCGGTCCGGCGGGTCGCGCACACCTCGTGGCGGCGGGTCCTGGTCGACTCGTTCAAGATGTACGACCCGCGCCGCGAGATCCACAACCCGATGATGTTCGTGGTGTGGGTGTTGTTCGTCTACCTGGTCTTCCTGACGTTGTTCCCGCAGGTGTTCCCGGATATCGCACGATTCTACAACCCGAGCTACTACCTCGGCGTCACCGTCATCCTGTTCCTGACGCTGTGGTTCGCGCACATCTCCGAGGCGATCGCGGAGGCGCAGGGCCGCGCCCAGGCCGACAGCCTTCGTGAGATCCGCAGCGGGATCCGCGCGCGACAGGTGCGCCCCGACGGCACTCTCCAGTGGGTCGCCGCCGACGTCCTGCACGTGGGCGATACGGTCGAGATCCACCCCGGGGAGCCCGTTCCGCTCGACGGCGACGTGATCCAGGGCGCGGCGCTGATCGACGAGTCGATGATGACGGGAGAGTCGGCCGCGGTCATGCGGGAGAGCGGCGGCGACAAGACGAGCGTGCTCGGCGGCTCCCGGGTCGTCCAGGGAACGATCAAGGTCCGCGTGAGTGCCGTACGGGGGGAGTCGTTCCTCGACCGGCTCATTCGGCTCGTCGAGGGCCAGGCGCGCGAACCGACGCCGAACGAGCTCTCCCTCGGTGTCTTCCTCGCCGCGTTCACGATCACGCTCTTCACGGTCGTTGTGACGTTCATCTACATCGCGAATTTCACCAACATCGTCGCGGTCGACCTCGCGACGATCGTGGCGCTGTTCGTCTGCCTGATGCCGACGACGATCGGGGCGCTGCTCCCCGCCATCGGGATCTCGGGGATCAACCGGGTCGCCCGCACCAACGTCATCGCGAAGTCGGGGAAAGCGGTCGAAGCGGCCGGTGACCTCGACACGCTGATCCTCGACAAGACCGGTACGATCACGATCGGGAACCGCCTGGCGGTGCAGTTCGTCGCGGGGCCCGAGGTCCCGATGGCGACCGTGGTCGAGGGCGCGATGCTCGCGTCGACCCTCGACGACACTCCGGAAGGGAAGTCGATCGTCCGGTTGGCGGCGCGCTCGTCGGTTCCGGTACGGCGGGTGGAACCGGGGTCGTTCAAAGTGCTCCCGTTCACCGCCGAGCGGCGCATGAGCGGGATCGTCCTCGCGGACGGGACCGAGTTCTACAAGGGGTCGATCCAGGCGATGGAGCAGTACGGCGCGGGACTCGCCGCCCCGCTCCTCAAATCGGCGGCGGAGGCGTCGCGGCAGGGCATGACGCCGCTCGTCGTTTCCGTCAACAAGAAGGCGGTCGGCCTCGTCTTCCTGAAGGACGTGGTCAAGCCCGGTATCCGCGACCGGATCCATGAGCTGAAGCTGATGGGGATCCGGACCGTGATGTGCACGGGCGACAACCGCCTCACCGCCGCCGCGATCGCGCAGGAGAGCGGCGTCGACGACTTCGTGGCCGAGGCCAAGCCCGAGACGAAGCTCACGCTGATCGAGAAGGAGAAGGCGGAGGGGCGTCTGGTCGCGATGAGCGGCGACGGGACGAACGACGCGCCGGCGCTCGCGCGCGCGGACGTGGGGCTCGCCATGAACAACGGTACGAGCGCCGCGAAGGAGGCGGGGAACATGGTCGACCTCGACAACGACCCGACGAAGCTGATCGAGGTCGTCTCGATCGGCAAGCAGCTCCTGATCACCCGGGGCGCGCTCACGACCTTCTCGATCACGAACGACGTCGCGAAGTACTTCGCCATCATCCCGGCGATCTTCGTCGCCTCGGGAGCGGTCGCCCTGCCGGGGGTCGCGTTCCTCAACCTCCTCGGTCTATCGAACCCGCAGCTCGCGGTGCTGTCGGCGCTCCTGTTCAACGCGCTCGTGATCCCCTTCCTGATCCCCCTCGCGCTCGCGGGGGTGCCGTTCCGGCCCCGACCGGCGATCGACCTGCTCCGCCGGAACCTGATCTACTACGGGTTCGGCGGGCTCGTGAGCGCGTTCGTCGGCATCAAGCTCGTCTACCTTTTCCTCGCCTGGCTGGACGGGTTCGGCTGGGTCCAGGGGATCGGCGTCGCCGTCGGGCACTTCCTCCCGCTGGGGTTCCTGTGAGCGCTCCGTCCCCGTCCCCCGAACCGCCCGCGACCGCCCCCGCCCCTCCCACCTCCGCCACGGCGTCGGTCCCGGCGGCCCGGGGCGCGAGCGCGCTCGTGGCCCCTCCGTCCGCCCACGACCTGAAGGGCCACGCGCGGGCGACGGTGGTCTTCCTCGTCCTGCTGATCCTCGTCGCGGGGTTCGGCTATCCGCTCGTCGTGACCGGGATCGCGCAGGTGATCGACCCGTCGGCCGCGAACGGGTCGCTGCTCACCGACCCGAACGGGACGATCATCGGGTCGACCCTCATCGCCCAGAACACGAGCGCTCCGTACCTGTTCTGGGAGCGGCCGTCGCCGACCGACTGGAACACCACCGACGGTGCGGTGACGCCGTACGGCCCGACCGACCCGGCCCTGGTGAACGAGACCCTCCAGTACATCGCCCAGTACGGCAACGGCACGGTCAACGCCTCCCTGCCGTTCTGGCTGGTGTCGCAATCGAGCTCGTCCGTCGACCCGGACCTCACGCCGGGGGCCGTGCTCGTCCAGGTACCCCGGGTCGCCTTCTACGGCAACGTGACGGAGTCGTGGCTCACCGGGTTCGTGAACGACCATATCACCGAGCCGCCTATCCCGTATCTCGGCGTGCCGTACGTGGACGTGTTGCAGCTGGACATCGATCTCCTGCCGCACATCGGGAGGTAGGGCGTGTACCGACAGATCCTCGTTCCGGTGAGCGAACCCGCGGAGGTCGAGCCGATGATCCGCTTCGCGGCGATGCTCCTCGACCCCGACGGGGAGATCCGGATCCTGCACATCATTCCAACCACGACGCTTCCCCAGGTGACGCGGGAGTGGCGGAACTCGGTGAATCTCGTCGTACCGGCGCACGAGGCCGCCGCCGCGCTGGACGTGAAGGTCGACCCGGAAGTGCGCGCCTCCACGGACGTTCCCGGCGAGATCCTCGAGAGCGCCGAGTCGCACGGGGTGGACGCGATCCTGATGACGCTCCGGGGCGACAAGCGCAGCCGCAACCCGTTCGTGGGCCATACGGCGAGCGGGATCCTGCACCACGCGCACGCGGACGTGCTGATCCTGAACCGGCTCGCGCTCGGGGCGAGCAAGACGCCGCGGATCCTCCTCCCGTCGTTCCACGACTCCCCCTCGCCCCGGGCGATGCAGGTCGCCGAGGAGATCGCGGTCCACAACGACGGGGCGTCGGTCACCACGCTCACCCTGGAGCCCCGCACCGGCGGCGGCGACGAAGGGGCGGCCGACCGGGAGGAACAGACGTCCCGGGGGGTCCCGGTCACCCACAAGCGGGTGTTGTTCGCCGGCTCGTTCGTCCGCCGGGCCCGAATCCCCCAGATGATCCTCTCCGCGGCCCAGCGGGAGCGGTTCGGTCTCCTGCTCGTCAGCGAGGAGGGCGACCAGTCCGGCGGGGCCCTCCTCACCCGTCCGTTCCTCGAGGAACTGTTCCGCGAAGCGCCGTGCCCGGTCCTCGCGCTCCGGAGCTAGGTCGGGCCGTGGCCGAGCTTGCCTTCGTGGGCCTCGGGCTCTCGGACGAGCGCGGACTGTCCGAGCGGGCGTGGGAGGTGCTCCGCGCGGCCGACGAGGTGTTCGCGGAGGAATACACCGCGGTCGCCCCCGCCGGGACGCTCTCCCGGATCGAGCAGCGGATCGGCCGAGCCGTACGAGCGCTCGACCGCGCGTCCCTCGAATCCGAGCGTCCGATCCTGGACGCCCTCGGCCGGTCCGGTCGCGTCGCCCTCCTCGTGGTCGGCGACCCCTTCGCCGCGACCACGCACGTCGCGCTCCGGGTCGCGGTCGAGCGGGCCGGTCACACCTGGCAGTACGTCCCGAACGCCAGCATCCTCACGGGCGCGGCCGGCTTTCTCGGCCTGCAGCAGTACCGGTTCGGACGGACCGTCTCCCTGCCGTTCGCCGAGCCGGGGTTCGACCCCCGCTCCCCGCTGGACCAGATCGCCGCCAACCGCTCCCGGGGGCTGCACACCCTCGTTCTCCTCGACCTGCGCCCCTCCGACGGGCGCTTCCTCACCGGCGCGGAAGCCCTTCGGAGGTTGCGCCGCATGGACCCCGAGGGCTCGGTCCTGCCGCGGGAGACGGAGGTGGCCGTCGTTGCGCGCGTGGGCCGCGACGACCCCGCCGCCTGGTTCGGCCCGCTCGAAGCCCTGGCGCAGCTCGACTTTGGCGCTCCGATGCACGCCGTGGTGGTCCCGGCCGTGGAGCTCCACTTCGAGGAGTCCGCGGCGCTCGCGCGGTTCCGGGTCGGTTAGGGCCGGTTCGCGCCCGTGGCGCCCGGCATCAGCGCCTCCGCGAACTGGCGGATCCGGAAGGGGCGCAGCAGGACGACGTCGGGCGCCTTGTCCCGGTCGGGCGTCACCGTCGGGGGCCGCGACGCCGGAGCGACCAGGATCACGCGCAGCTGGGGCGCCGCGCGGCGGGCCTCCCCGACCAGCGTCGACGAGCTCCCTTCGGCGAGATTTACGTCGGCGACGAGCAGGGTCGGGTGGTGCTCGCGGATGAGCTCGAGGCACTGGGTGGCCCCCTCCGCCTCCCCATCGACGCGAAAGTGGTGCAGGCGCAGGAGTCCCCGGAGCAGGACGCGCGTTTCCTCGTCACCCGCGGCCACTACCGCCGACGACGCCGGGGGGGTTGAGTCGACCATTCTGCGTGACCGGCCGCATTTGGCCTCCCGAAGGCCCGCTTGCTGGTCACCGAATAGACACACGTTGGGGTATTTTTGCCTACCCCAACTATTGAAGTTCGGAAACCGACTTCCGGCTAGGTCGACGCGGGGTGCGACGCCGGCTCTCGTTCGCCCCAGTCGGCGACCCCGGCCGACTGGAGAAGCGCGTCGAGGGCGGCGTGGTACCGCTCCGCCGGGGCGACCAGGACCGAACGGGCCCGGTCGGCGAGCGTCGCTCCGAACTCCTGCTCGGTGTGGGAGAACTGCCAGGCGTGGGCGTTCCCCCGGCCGAGCGCGAGGAGCACGCCGTAGGCGATCCCCCGTTCCTTTCCTTCCGAGGGGAGGGCCTGGAGCAGCGTGCGCTCCGCGGCCGTCGCGCCGTGGGTCCGATACTCCCGGGCGATGCGGTCGACCCACGCGGCCTCTCGGGCCAGCCGGGCATAGCGCGGGAGCTCGTCGAGCACCTGCTGCTCCTCGCTGCTGCGCTGGGCCCGCTTCAGGATCTCGGCAACGCGGCCCGGGGCCCCCCGCGCCTCGTTGATCCATCGCTTCGCTTCCGCCGGGTCGGGGACGATCGTGGAGACGATCACGTCGGCGTGGTCCGGCCAGAGCCGCTCGAGGGCGCGGCTCGCCGACGGTTCGTCGACCTCGAAGAAGCCGTCGACCTCGCGCAGGGCGGCTGCGACCGCTTTCCGCTCGACCGGGCTCGCGAGGAGCGCGTCGAGGAACGCCTCGCGGTCCGCCCCGTAGCAGGTGCCGCCCGCGACGAACGTCGGGCGCCGCGTCCCCTCGATCCGGGGTCGGATCTCGTCGGCATAGGCGTCGAGGAGTTGACTGTCGGAGAGTCGCCCGAGCTCGTACCGCTTCCGGATCGCCTTGGGGAGCTCGGGGAGCCGGGCGTGGACGCACTCCTCGCCGCCCCGGCACCGGACGTTCCACTGCGCGTCGACCAGGAACTCCGAGCTCGGGTCGGGGGCCGCGGCGCCGTCGGAGACGCTCGAGAGGAGGTGGCGCTCCGACTTCGCGCACTTGCGGCATACCCGGAACGCGGTGTTCGCGCCGGGCCAGGCGACCTCGAGGAACGGTCGGGGCTCGTTCTCCTTGAGATGGACGCACAGGAACAGGTGCTTCGCCGGGTCCTCGATCAGCCGATAGGGGAGGTCCGCCACCCGTTCCGCCCGGAACTCGGGGGGAGGGGTCGGCGATTTTCCCGTGCACCAGAGGGTCCGGCGGGTCGCGAAGAAATGGAACCCGCGTCGGGCCCACTCGACGTACCCGAGGAGCAGGCGGGTCGGCTCGTCGGACTGCTGGACCGCGACCTCCGTCTCGCGCGGCGCGCGGGCGAGCGGCGCGAACGAGACCATGCCGTCCGGGAGCGGGAACGACTCGACGTTCGGGGTGTCCGGATTGAGATAGAACTTCAGGAGGCCCGCGTACGACCGGACCATCGGATCCCCCCAGCGGGTCAGGCGCTCGAGCCGTTTCTCGTCGTCCCGCGCGTCCCGTACCTCCTCGAGGTCGGTCCGCAACCGCTCAAAACGGTCGGTCGGGCAGTCGGCGGTCAGGCGCGGGAGGAGCGGGTCGACCGACTCGCGCAGCACCTTCGCCCGTGCGACGAGGTCGTGCTCCCGTACCCCCGTCGCCTTACGAACCCTTGGCATCGGCGCTCCTCACATCGAGCGAGCGACGGGGCGTACATATCTCCGAGGCTCGCCCCGGTCGCCGGTCACCGCCGGCACAGGTCGAGGAAGTGGCGGAAGATGTCGCGCCCGCCCTCGGTGTGCTCGACCTCGGGATGGAATTGGACGCCCCAGATCGGGCGGGTCGGGTGCGCCATCGCTTCGACCTTGCACGCGGGCGAGTGGGCGAGTACCGACCAGCCGGGGGGCGCCTCGGCGACCTCGTCGTTGTGGCTGGCCCAGACGCGGAACTGGGCGGGGAGCCCCGCGAACAGCGGGTGGTTCGGCTGGTCGACCGTCAGGTCGACCGACCCGAACTCGGGCGCCGAGCGCTCCAGCTTGCCTCCGAAGTGACGTCCGAGGTATTCGTGGCCCAGACAGATCGCCAGGACGGGGACCTCCGCCGAGTCGATCCAGTCCCCGACCGTTCCGAGCGGGTCGTCCGTACCTTCCAGGCTGAGCGCTCCGCCCGACAGCACGATTCCGTCGGCGCGCATCGCGGCGTAGGGGGTCGTGTTCGGCAGGATCTCCGTGTCGACGCCGAGGTCCCGGAGGACCCGCCACTCCCGGTGCGTCCACTGGCCGCCGTTGTCGAGGACCGGGACCCTCACGGGGCGCCTCCCGACGGAGGTCGGGCGGGCGCGCCGGGCGCGTCTTCCCGCTCGCGTCGCAGCTCGTCGACCATCGCCTTCACGTCGCGGATGTCGCCGCGCATCTTGAGCATCTCCTCCTCGAACGGGGTGAACCCCTGGGTCCGGAGGAGTCGCGCGGAGACGTAGATCCCGATGTACACCGCCCCGACGAGCGCGAGGATGGTGGTGAAGACGAGCGCGAAGACGAACGCGAGCGGGTCGCCGATGGCGGACTGGATGGGGAGGGTGAACAGGTGGGTAATCTCCGCCACCTCGACGAACAGCAGGACCACGATCAGCACGGTCCAGAGGATGATCCCCCAGCGGGAGGCGCGCACGGCTAGGGTCCCCCACCGACATCGGAGAGCGTGATCGGCAGCGGAAGGTTCGACACCGGTGTCGTGAAACCCGCGATCCCCGAGGTCGCCGACGCGACCGTCAACATTTCCGAGGAAGACCCGGAGGGCGTCGTGATCTGCAGGGCGAGGAGTCCGACGTAATAGGCCGTGCCGCCGTCCGCGGAGTACAGCGCGGTGACGTTCACCGCGACCGGGCTCTGGTTCGTCATCGCGCTAATCGCCACCACGGCCGAAGCATTCTGCCAATCCGTCCAGTGGAGCGCGCCGGGCGGGAAGCCCCCGGTCCAGTTGAATCCGGTGGCGAGCGAGAATCGGATCTCCTCGAACCGGGCGGTCGAACTGAGGGCCCGGACGTAGAAGTGGATCGTTGCGTTCCCCGGCACCGCGTCGACGATCAGCTCCGCCTGGGAGAAGATGCTTCCGGCGGCGGGCTGACCGTTCGCGGTGAGGATCGGGGTGAGAACGATCAGGATCGCGAGCAGCAGGGCGATGCCGACGAGCGGCCCGGGGAACAGGCCCGAGAGGCTGCTGGCGCGCACTACCCACCGCCCGCCTTCCAGCCCCGATACAGCTGGTGGGGAACCTCGAGGTGGTCGAGCACCTTGCCGGCAAGGTAGGCGGTCTGCTCGTCCACGGACTTCGGGTGGAGATAGTACGGCGGCGCCGCGTCCAGCACCACCACCCCGAGCTCGCTCAGCGTCGTCAGATACCGGAGCATCGTCGTCGGCAGCGGGGATTCCCGCGGCACGATGACCAGACGGCGGCGTTCCTTCAGGTGGACGTGGGCGGCCCGCGTGAGCAGGGTGTCGCCGAGCCCGAGGGCAACGCGGGCGACCGTGTTGGACGAGCACGGCACGATCACCATCCCGCGCGTCCGGCTCGAGCCGCTGGCGATGGGGGCGGCGAGGTCGTGATCCGAATAGGTCTGGTCCGCGAGGCGGGCCAGCGCCTCGGGGGCGAGACCGCACTCCTCGCGGAGGACCGCGACGGCGCCGTCCGAGACCACGAGGGCCACCGGGACGTTCGCGGTCTTCAGGGCGTCCAGAACGCGAACGGCGATCGGGGCGCCGCTGGCGCCCGAGACGCCCACGACGACCGGAAGCTGTGCCGCCACTCGCTTACCCGTCCTTAAGAATCTTCAACGACTCGGTCGATAAGACGATTCTCGGGGCGGCGATCGTGGGGCATCGAGCGGCTATCGTGGGCGCGGGGCATACTCGATTCGGGGTCCTCGACGCCGGCCCCCGCGGGCTCCTCCGACAGGCCGTCGACGGCGCCTTCGCGACCGTGGACAAAGGCGCCGACCGCGCCGCGGTCTCGGAAGCGTTCCTCGCGACCCTCGGGTTCGGCGGGTGGCAGATCGGGAACGCTTCCGCCGTTCTCGCCGAAGAGGCCGGCATGCCCGGCGTCCCGACGACAAGGGTGGAGAACGCCTGCGCGTCGGGAGGGTCGGCGATCCGGGCGGCCGTTCGGGCGGTCGAGCACGGGGACCGGGACCTCGTGCTCGTCGCCGGGCTCGAGAAGATGACCGACGAGCCGAACGCGCGTCGGCGCTACTGGCTCGGCGTCTCCGGGGATACGGAGTGGGAGCGGCTGGCTGGCCTCACGTTCGCCGGCGTGTACGGCCTGATCGCCTCGCGCTACCTCGCCGAGCACGGGGTCTCCCCCGATGCTCTGGCGGAGGTCGCGGTCAAGAACCACGAGAACGGAGCGTTGAACCCGAACGCCCAGTTCCAGAAGCGGGTCAGCCGCGACGACGTGCGGAAGGCCCCGCGCGTCGCGGACCCGCTCGGACTGTACGATTGCTGCCCGGTGAGCGACGGCGCCGCGGCCCTCCTGGTGGCGAATCCCGAGATCGCCGGGCGTTTCACCGACACTCCCGTGTTCATCGACGGCGTCGGGGCCGGTTCCGACCGTCTTGCGGTTCAGGAGCGCCCGGAGCTCACCCGGTTCGGCGCGACGCAATGGGCGGCCGACGAGGCCTTCCACGCCGCCGGCTGCTCCCACCGGGACATCTCCTTCCTCGAGGTGCACGACTGTTTCACGATCGCGGAGCTCCTTGCGCTCGAGGACCTCGGATTCGCCGAGCGCGGGGCTGCCGGGGCGATGACACTGGAAGGGGCGACGCGGCGGGGGGGCCGTCTACCGGTGAACCCCGACGGGGGACTCAAGGCGAAGGGCCATCCGATCGGAGCGACCGGGGTGAGCCAGGCGTACGAAGTGTTCCTCCAGATGCGCGGACAGGCCGGTGCCCGCCAGCTGTCCCACCCGGACCGGGCGCTGGCCCAGAACGTCGGCGGCGCCGGAGCGACGGCAACCGTCACGATCTTCGCGGTGGGATGAGCGTGCCGGGGATCTCCCAGGTCGCGGCCTACCTCCCGCCGGGTCGCTCGGACGGAGTGCCCCGGGCCGGTTGGGACGAGGACGGGTTCACCCTCGCCGTGGCGGCGGTCGAACGCCTGGGCCCCCGGGAGTCGGCCTCGGGAGTCCCCGGCCGGATCCTTCTGGTGGGCTCGTTCCCGCCGACCGCCGAGGCGAATCTCGCTCGGTACTTCGCGAGCGCCCTCCCGATCGATCGGGTCGGGGCGGGTCGCTCCGGCACGAACGCGGCGATCCGGGCCGCGCAGTCGGGGCCGGCCAACGGGGGCCCGATCCTCGTGCTCGCCGTTGACCTGGCTGCCGATGACCCGGGCGCGACCGCGTCGGCGGGCCGTGCCGGTCCCGACCGTGCCGTCGCCGTCTGGTTCGACCCGACCTCGGCAATCGACGTCCCGCCCTCGGTCGACACCGCGGAAACGCCCGGCGCGACCGCCCCGTTCTTCGAGTACCATGCCGCGCACGGTCGGGACCACCCCGAGGCGTGGCTCGGGACGTGGGAGATCCCTCCGTCGGTGTCGGCGGCCGCCGCCGGCGCCGCCCGGCCGCGCCCCGCGATCCCACTCGGCGGCCCCGTGTCGCAGGGGGCGTACGTACCGATGCCCCGATACGAGGAGAACCTGCCGAGCCGCTGGAGGTTGGCGGCCGACCGGTGCCCGGCGTGTGGCGCCCTCACCTTCCCGGTCCGGGGGCGGTGCCGGGTCTGCGGACGGACGGAAGGGTTGACCCGAACCTTCCTTCCTCTCGACGGGGGACTGGTCGTGGCGACGACGACCATTGGCCCGGGCGGCCAACCGACCGAGTTCGACGACCAGGTGGCCGTCGGAGGGCCCTATGAGGTTGCCTTGATCGAGCTCGTTCCCGAAGTTCGGGTCACCCTGCAGGTGACGGACGCGACGCCCGGGTCGCTGAAGATCGGCGACCGAGCTCACACCGCGCTTCGCCGGCTCTACCCGATGGAGGGGGAGTGGCGATACGGGCGAAAGGCGACGCGCGCCGGTTCCCCCTGAGACGCGTTATGCGAAACCGGGGACGTCCCGTTCCCGGGCCGACTTCTTCTGGTACGGTTCGGCGGTGATCCCGAGGTGGGTGGACAGGCTGGTGAACGTCCGAACGAGCTGGTCCACGGCTTTGGCGAGTTCCTGCTGCTCCGCACGGATCACTTGGATCTCTTCGCGAAGCTGCCGAAGCTCCACTTCCCAGCGCTCCTTGTCGGTCGGAAGGGTCATGTGAATTCACCGAAGGTGCACAGCGTGAGTACGTACATAGTGGGTGTGGGGCGCGGCTAGGTGCGAGTGCCCGACGGGCCGAACGGCGAGTCGGAGGTCCCCTTCTCGACGAAGGGGGTCCATGCGTGCTTTTCCGGGTCGTAGTCCACGCGCTGGAGCTCGACGACGAAGCTCTTCAGGAGGTCGCCGGGGGTCGGGCGGATCGAGACCGAGTACACGTAGATCCCGAACCCCATGAATTCACTGACACGACGCAGCACCTCGGCCAGGGACTCCCGAGGAACGGTCACTCGGACGGACGTCTCGCCCAACAGCGCCGAAAACTCGTCGACGTCGAACGGTCGCTCGAGGGAGATCAGCGGGATCGGCGCGGCGGGGGACGCCGCTCCCGCCGTCGGGGGGGGCGACGCCGCGGGCGAAGGGGTCGTGGTGACCCGGGGCGGCGGGCCTTTGACCGAGAGCGCCGGGTCCTTGGGGGGATACTTGTCCAGGACCGGGGAGGCGTCCCGGCCGACGAACTTAACCGGCTTCGGCGCGCGCGGCCGCGGCGGCATCGATCGCGGTCGGGCGGCCTTCTTCCGCGGCATGCGATGCCTCCCCGAGACTTCGTGACCCATAAGGTGCCGGCTGTACGCGCGGGGGAGGGCGGTGTTGGGGCCGTGCCTCGACCCTCCGCGCTCGCCCACCTCGGGGGAGGGGGATCGAACGGTTATTCATCGGTTGTAGCGCGGAAGACCGTGCGAATCTCCGTCATGGTCCCCGACATTTGTAGCGTCCTCGACGACAGACTGATTAAGTAGCCCAAGGTGGGTGGTCCCCCTCAGGTCCCAGCCGAAGGGCCGCGGACCCGAACTGGAGAAACGAGGATGCCGGCACGTGTAATGAAGGAGTTCCAGGCGCCGCGAGGCCTTCCCCGGAAGACAGCCTCCGTCTGCCCCGAGTGTATCAAGGTCATTCCCGCGATCGTGCGGGAGAAGGACGGCCGGGTCATCATGGAAAAGACCTGCCGTACCCACGGGTACTTCTGGGACATCATCTCGAACGACGTCGACTTCTACCTCCGGATGGAGGTGTACGCGCACGACGGGGTCGGGTACGAGAACCCCTACTACGACAAGTTCCGTGGCTGCCCGACGACCTGCGGAATGTGCAGTCACCACAAGTCCCACACGGGACTCGCCCTGATCGACCTCACGAACCGGTGCAATCTGAAGTGCCCGGTCTGCTTCGCGAACGCGAACGCCGCGGGGTACGTCTTCGAGCCAACCCGCGAGCAGATCCACTTCATGTTGAAGACCCTCCGGGAGCAGAAGCCCGTCGGAACGGTCGCGGTCCAGTTCTCGGGGGGCGAGCCGACGCTCTCCCCGCTGTTCTTGGACGCCGTGTCGATGGCCCGGGACCTCGGTTTCAAGCAGGTCCAGGTCGCCACGAACGGGATCCGGGTCGCCAACGAGCCCGGTTTCGCCCAGGCGTGCCGCGACTCGGGGCTCCACACGCTCTACCTCCAGTTCGATGGACTGGACGATGAGATCTACCGAAAGGTGCGCGGTGTCCCGCTGCTGAAGGTCAAGCAGAAGGCGATCCAGGCCGCCCGGGAGACCCACTCCTCGGCCGGTGAGCTCGCCGCGGGCAAGCCCGACAAGCCTCTCTCGGTCGTCCTCGTCCCGACGCTGGTCGGCGGGTTCAACGAGAAGGAGATCTGGCCGACGGTCAAGTTCGCGATCGACAACATCGACGTCGTTCGCGGCGTCAACTTCCAGCCGGTCGCCCTGACGGCCCGTATCCCGGACAAGGACCGCTTCCAGATGCGGTTCACCCAGTCGGACCTGGTGCGCATCCTCTGCACGGAGGGACCGTTCGAGAAGTCGGACTTCTTCCCCGTGCCGTCGGTCGCCCCGATCTCGGAGCTCGTGTCGATCATCCACGGCGAGGAGAAGATGACCCTCACGACCCACCCCGGCTGCGGCTGCGCGACCTTCGCGTTCGTCTCTCAAGACGGGCAGAAGATCACGCCGCT
>DATJRQ010000007.1:0-13788 GCA_035504595.1 Thermoplasmata archaeon
CTTCGTCCAGCGCCGGGTGAGCGCCCGCTCGTAGAGGAGCTTCATGTACATCGCGTCGTGCTCCAGCAGCGGCGAGCTCGAGATCACGGTCGCGTCGTAGTCGCGCTCGGCGAGGATCTCCGCGAGCGGGTCGAACCGCACGAGCCCGCGCTTGATCGGGGTCAGGCGGAACTCGCCCGAACCGTAGAACTCGACGCCCGAGAAGTTGAGGTAGAGCGGCCCGTCGGTGGCGGCCACGAACTCCTTGATGATCGGCTCGAGCTGCTCGGGTTCCTCGAACGACTTGCGCTCGCGGGCCGCGAGGTGCGGCAGGTTCAGCACGGGGACGGTGCCCTTCACCCGGTGCACCATCTCGAGCACCTCCTCGCGCGAACCGAAGACGTCGGGGTGCCCGCTCGGCTCGATCGCCAGCCGCACAGCACCCTTGGTGTACTGCTTCAACCAGTCGGAAAGGTCGGTGACGATGTGCGTCAGTTCCTGGATGGAGTCCGCCCGCTCCCCGCCTCCGTAGAAGCCGAGGTGCGTGACCGCGAGACGAGCGCCGAGCCCCTGGGCGAGCACGCCCGCCCACTGGATCTGGCGGGTCGACTGCTCGCGCGCGTCGGCCGAGCCGAAGAAGTCGACGTAGTACGGGGCATGGAGCGTCAGGTCGGTGTCGAGCGCCCGCGCGAGCGCCTTGGTCTGCTGGAGGTCCGGGTAATCCTTTGCGAGGCTCCAGGTGAGCGTCGTGACAGTGTCCCGCTTCTTGATCGGCGACGTGAGGGCGGCGAGCGACGGGACGCCGCCCTGGTGGTCGGCCGGTCCGACGTTCATCATGAGCTGCAGCAGGAGCTCCCGGGGGAGCTTCCCGATCTCTTCGTCGAAGACGAGGCGCGAGAGCGGATTGACCTTGATGAACTGGACCTCCATCGCCGTGAGCCCGAGATGGTGCACGTCGGCAATGCCGTCGCGCAGCGTACGCCCTTTGCACGAGAGGGGGATCCCGGCGGGTCCGAACCGGATCACGAGTTACCAGGCCTCAAAAATGGCGGAATCGCGGGAAGAATTGGTCCTATATAGCGGGGCCCGGCGGGGGACTCCCGCGTCGCTCCGGGCCCCCGGAACGGTGCGTCCCACCTCGGAATCCGAGCCCGACCAGGTAGAGCTCGGACGACGGCTCCCGCGACGCAGGAGGCTTCGTCCGGTGGACCGACGCGAACGCGACCGAGAGCTCGCGCTGGAGCTCCGGCACCATGTCGCCGTCGAACACCTTCGCGACGAACGCTCCGTTCGGCCGAAGCACGTCGCACGCGAGATGGAAGGCGTCGCGGACGAGGCTCGCGCTTCGCGCGTGGTCGGTGCCGTAGGCGCCGCTGATCCGCGGCGACATGTCGGAGAGGACGACGTCGAACGCCGCTCCCCCGAGACGCTCGGGGAGGCTCGGGTCCCCCACCCGGCCCCGAACGACGCGCGTCCCCGGGATCGGTTCGATCGGTCGCGGGTCGACCGCGACGACCGTGCCGCGGGGACCGACCCGCTCGCTCGCCACGACCGACCAGCCGCCCGGCGCGGCGCCCAGGTCGAGCACCCGCGCGCCCCGGCGGAGAAGGTGGAAGTGGTCGTCCACGTGCGCGAGCTTGAACGCGGCGCGCGAGCGGAGGCCTTCGCGCTGGGCCGCGCGGTAGTACGGGTCGCGTCGACGTTCGTTCACGAACCGGCGCGGCATCGGTCGGGGCCACGCCGGCCGCCCTACATGAGCGGTCGGGCGGGGCCGCCCCGGCGCGCCGAGTGGGGCCGTCCGAATTTGAATCGGAGTCTCTTGCACCCCAAGCAAGAAGGATGGACCAAGCTACCCCACGGCCCCGCGCCGCACCGGTGGCGCGCGGACCGGGACCGCTTAGATAATGGTTTCCCGGCGGAAGCGTCCGTCGCTAGTGCCCGTGGACGAACAGCCACGCCGCGATGCCGAACGTCGCGATGATGACGACGCTGATCACGGCGACCCAGAAGAACGTCCACATCTCGTGGACCCCCTCTTCGGGGGTGGTGCCCGCGGGGGCGGTCGAGCTCCCCGGCGACTCGTGGTACGGGTTCTTGTACGGGGTGGACGGCTCGGTCACGGGCGTTCCGGGCGCTGGGACCCCGGGGCGATTCTTAATGCCTCGGTTCGTGCCGCCCTACGCGGCGAACCAGGGGAGGCGGGCCGCGGGCCCGGTCGGCTTGAGCACCAGAAGATGCAGGTTCGTGCCGGGGTCGCCCGGAGCGTACGAGTCCCGCTGGGCGAGCTGGTAGAGGAGGAACAGCGCGTCCTCGTCCGACTTCACGCCGAGGGAGCGGTTGACGTCGACGCCGAACCGTTGCCGCAGCAGCGTCAGCATCTCCTCAAAATCGATCTGACCGGACTCCTCGTGCGCCGCGGCCCGGCGGAAGAGTCCCACCACGATCCCGGTGGCGAGGCGAAGGATCTCGCCGGGGGTCGCGAGCCGCAGGTGGAAGTGCGCCGGAGCCGCGGCGGTGCGCTCCTCGTTCGGCACGACGAGCACGGCAACCTCGTGCTCGATCGCCGACGGGTCCCGATTGGTGATCCGGGCCCACGTCTCGTCGGCCGCGTGGTCGTTCGGCACAACGAAGATCGCGCGGTGGGGAGGAGCGGCGTCCATTCCGGCGACGAACCGGTCCACGCCCGACGGGGCGGCGGCGTCCACGAACACCGGGAACGTCCGGCGGGGGACCCCGGATTCCTGGACCCAGAAGGAGGCGTCCGCCCCCGGGCTGCGGCGCGCGGGCGGAACCCGGGAGAACCCGAATCTCTTCAGGACGATCTCGGCGTTGCGCAGGTGGTCAGAGGTGCCTCCGACCCGGTCGGAGTCTGGCATGGACGCGTACCTAGGACCGGGGGTCGAAATAAGCTCGATGTGCGAGTCGCGGCCCGCGCTACAGCGTCGCCGGGAATCCCAGTCGCAGCAGCGGACCGTTCACCAGGATCGCCACGACGACCGCGAGCAGGTACGGCCCCGAATAGATGAAACCACGGCGGGCGGTCGCCCGCGTCACCGACCCCCAGAGGGGGGCCGTGAACGCCACGAACAGCACCCCGAGCGCGACCAGGACCACGAGGACGGGCCAGGCGAGCACGCCGGTCCATCCCATGAGGAGGGCCGCGGGGACGAGCAGCGCGGCGGAAACGACCACGACCTTCCCCGAGAACGCGAGGTCGTCCATGCGCGGGAGCATCGGGAGACCCGCCTTCGCGTAATCGTCCTTGAGGAGGATCGCGAGGCTCCAGAAGTGGGGCGGGGTCCACAGGAAGACGAGGACGGCGAACGCGATGACGCCCGGCGTCCAGCCGCCGACCGCCGCGGCGCTCCCGGCGAGCGCGGGTGCGCTCCCGGCGAAACCGCCGATGACGATGTTCCAGCTCGAACGGCGCTTCAACCACGCCGTGTAGACGACGACGTACGTCAGGCCCCCGAGGAGGATCGAGAACCCCGTGAGCGGGTTCAGCAGCCAGCTCGCGATACCGATGCCGACGGCGAGGAAGCCGAGGCCGAGCGCCGCGACCAGGCCGCTCGACGCGATCCGGGCGTCCGGGAGCGGCCGGGACCGGGTCCGCTTCATGCGCGTGTCGAGGTCGCGGTCGAGGTAGTGGTTCATCATCGCGGCCCCGGCGGAGGCGGCGGCGCCGCACGCGACCAGGATCGCGAGGCGACCCCAGGCGATCGACGACGGGTCGGCCAGCAGGAACCCCCCGACCGCGACGGTGCAGATCAGCGCCGTGATGCCGGGCTTGGCGAGCTGGACGAAGTCCCCGACCGAGGCGCGGCGAGGGGCGTCGCTCACCGTTCGGTTCGGGGGTGCCACCATCGAGCGCTCCCCACCAGGCTCCCCCCGGATTTAGCCTTCCCGGGACGCCGTGACGGCGACGGGGCGGTCGGAGGACGAACCGGGGGACGGTTCCGGCGCGGCGATCGGCCGAGCGCGGGGCGTCGGTTGCTCGTTGACCGCCCGCCGCGCCCATTCGATCCAGCGGCGCGGCATTTCCTTCAGGTTCGCGATCAGCGCGACGATGAGGAGGAGCCCGAAGAGCGCCGTGGCGATCGCGAGATGGATGAGCACGATCACCGCGAGCAGGGAGGTCTCGATCACGACCCCTCCGAGGAGCGCCTCCATCACGACGAGCGACAGCGCGAGCCCCGAGAGGCGCAAGAGGGCCCGGCGCCCCCGCTCGTAGGCGACCGCGAGCAGCGTGAGCACCAGCACGCTGACCGAGAGGAAGAACGCCGCGACCCGGTGGCTCCACTCGACCGCCGCGCCTCCGGTGAACGCGGGCAGGAGATTCCCGTTGCCGAAGCAGGTCGGCCAGTCGGGGCAGGCGAGGCCGTTGTCGGTCGTGATCACGTTGCCGCCGAGGATGATCGTGACGTAGCACATCACCACGGCGGCGAGGGTGGCGAAGCGGAACAGGTCGTGGCCGCGCATGCGAGACCTACGGGCTCTCGGCGACCGCGGCGGCGGGCGCGGCCGCCGGCACCGGGGTCGGGGCGGGGACCTTCGACGGGAGGGGCTTCGCCACCGGCCCGCGCGCCCGGACGGTAAGTTCCTCGCCCCACGGGTCGTCCGTGGTGACCGGGTCGCCGGCGAAGTAACTGTACACCATGTTGTAGGCGAACACGAGTTGACCTATCCCCAGGATGTACGCACCGAGCGTCGAGATGAAGTTCAACTCCTGGAAGTTGCCCAGGTAGAGGTACGTGTAGACGCGGCGGGGCATCCCCTCGGCGCCGAGAATGAACATCGGGAACAGCAGGACGTTCACGCCCACATAGGTGAGCAGGAAGTGGAGCTGTCCGAGCCGCTGGTCGTACCAGCGCTTGGTCCAGATCGGGAAGTAGAAGTAGATCCCGGCGAAGATCGCCATCAACGTCCCACCCAGCAGGATGTAGTGGAAGTGGGCGACCACGAAGTACGTCCCGTGGTACAGGTAGTCGATCGGGATCGACGCGAGAAAGAGGCCGGATAGGCCGCCGATGATGAACCCGGTGATGAACGCTAAGCAGAACCACATCGGGACGGCCATCCAGATGCGACCCCCCCAGAGGGTCGCGATCCAGTTGAACACTTTCACGGCCGACGGGACCGCGACCGCGAACGTCGCGAGCATGAAGACGAACCGGACGTCCGTCGAGATCCCCGTCACGAACATGTGGTGCTCCCACACCGCGAAGGAGAGGACAGCGAACGCCCCGAGGGCGATCGCCATCGCGCTGTAGCCAAAGATGTCCTTGCGCGCTAACTTCGGGATGATCGTCGAGATGATCCCGAACGCCGGTAGCACCATGATGTACACTTCCGGGTGCGCGAAGAACCAGAACAGGTTCTGGTACAGCAGGGCCCCGCCGAGCGGCGTTCCGTTCACGTTCGCGAGGATGTGCGTCCCGAAGTTCCGGTCGGAGAGCACGAACGTGAGCGCGATCGAGAGCGACGGGAGCGCGAAGATCAGGAGTACCGAGTTGATCAGGATCGACCAGACGAAGAGCGGCATGTTCCAGTAGTGCACGCCCGGGGCCCGGTGCTTCAGGATCGTGACAAGGAAGTTGATCGCGCCGAGCATCGACGAGATCGTCAGGATGTGCAGGCCGAGGACCCACAGGTCGACCCCGTACGGGTTCGGTCCGAACGACTCGAGCGTGAGCGGGACATACCCGGTCCAGCCCGCGTACGCGTTCGACAGGATCAGGATCACCCCGGCCGGCGGGATCATCCAGAACGCGATCGCGTTGATGCGGGGGAGCGCCATCTCCTTCGCGCCGATCATCGACGGCACGAGGTAGTTTCCGAACCCGGCGAGGGTCGGGATGATGAACATGAAGATCATCAGCACCCCGTGCATCGTGAACAGGGTCGAGTAGACGTCCGGGGTGATGCCGAGCGTCGTCTGCGGGTCGAGGCCGAGACCCTGGACGAACCCGAGGTCCGTCCGGATCAACGTCGCGTAGATCCCGCCGATGAAGAAGAACATGATGCCGACGACGATGTACATCAGGCCGATCTTCTGGTGGTCCGTGGTGAAGAGCCACTTCTTGATCGCGCCGACCAGCCAGGGGCCGTGATAGTAGAACCCCCAGATCACGAACCCCGCGAACCCGGCGATGACGGCGATGAGCGCGATCGGTTGCGTGAAGTCGGTCATGCCAGCAAGCTCCCGATCACGTAGGCGATCGCGGCGGCGGCGATCACGAACACGAGCACCGCGAGGAACCGTGCCTGGGACCGGGCCGTGACCGGCCCCGGCGGCGTCGGGGCGAACCGGCGGCCGAGCGGCCACACCCGGTACGTTCGGTCCACGAGGTGCACGATGAGCGCCGACATGAGGAACATGAGCGCGACCGCGAGGCCGAACGACTCCTGGGCGCCGGGACTCGTCAGCGAACCGAGCTCGATGCAGTAGACAAGCAGGATCGCGATCCCGAACAGCATCAGGTAGGTGATCGCGTCGTACAGGTCGAGGAGGCGCCGTCGAAGGCGCAGGAACTCGACGCGCGCCGGGTCGTCGCTATTCAAAGAGCTCGACCCTCCGTTGCGGGGTTCCGCGGTACTTGTCGACCCGGTACAGGACGCCGGCCATGAACAGGAACGCGAGGACGGCGACGAAGCCGCCGAGAACGGTCGTGATCACGGCGTAGCCGTCGCCGACCGCGAGCCCGGTGATCCCGTAGACGAACGTCGCGGCGCCGACCGTGCCCACCAGGAGCAGGACCGAGAGAATCCCCCAGAGCCAGCCGGTCTTCCAGACCGGCGTTTCGATCGGTTCACTCAACGCTCGTCGCCTCCGGGACCGCCCTCGACGAGGACGCGGACGAGGTCGATCGGGCCGGGGCCGTCGAGGGCAGCATCGCGTCCCGCATCGCCAGCCGGCGGAGGTAGCTGCGGCGGTACCTCCAGTAGAACAGCAACGTGACCACCGCGTTCACGCCGAAGACCGGTCCGATCGTCGTGACGATCTGGTTGACCGGGATCTGCACGCCCGGCGTCTCGCCGCCCCAGACCGACATGAGGATGAAGAACCCGAGGAGGCTCGTCGCGATCCAGATGAACAGGGGCCGATCGCGGGGATGGGTACGCTTCGTCAGGTCGAGGAACGGCAGGAACAGGACGTACACGATGAGTACCGTGGTGATGCCGATCGCGAGGACGGGCGTCACGCCGGCGAAATCGAGGAACTTGAACAGCCAGAGGAAGTACCAGTCCGGTTCCGTCACGACCCCGGCCGCGGCGAGGTTGCCCGCGTACGAGCCGAGCGTCCACGGCCAGAGGGCTGCGATCCCGAGGAGCAGGCCGACGTAGAGGAGCCCCCACTTCGTGATGTACCAGAAGATGTGGGGCATGAACGGGACGCTCTGCTTGTCCTCCTTCTCGGTGAACCGGCGCCGCTGGAGGGGGTCGGAGGTCGCCTGCGGCGCGATCCCGTGCGACTCGAACAGCGCGATGTGCGCGTAGAGGAGCGCCGCCAGCGCGATCGGTAACAGGAGCACGTGGGCGTCGAACATCCTCGAGAGGAGTCCCTGGGACGTCCCGTCCGCTAAGATGAACGGGCCGAGCAGCGGCCCGAACGTGGGGAGGCGGAGCGCCAGAACGAGCCCGACGTTCGTCGCGTTCAGCGAGATCTGGGTGTACGGGAGGAGGTACCCGGTGAACCCCATGCCCATGGTGACGATCATGAGCAGGGTGCCGACCATCCACGAGAACTCTCGCGGGGCCTTGTACACACCGAGGTAGTAGCCCCGGAAAAAGTGCAGGAACATCAGGAAGATCATCGCGTACGCGCCGTACAGATGGCTCGTCAGCAGAAGCTGCCCCATCGGCACCGAGTGGATGATGTAGTACGTCGAGCACCAGGCCGCCGGCGCGATCGATTGCGTCCCGACGGGCTGGCCGCACGCGGTGAGGGTGGAGTTGGTGCTCGGCTGGTAGTACAGCAGGAGGAGCATCCCCGAGACGACCTGATAGAGGAACGCGTTGACGACGAACGCGCCCGTCCAGTAGGACGGCTTGAACGTGAACTCGGGCTGTGGGCGGAGCGCCCACTTCTTCATCGACGTGCGGTCCTCGACGAACCCCCAGATCTTGTTCAGGGATCGGTTGTACCAGTTCGAGAACGACACTCACGAACCTCCTACGATTTCTGGCCGAAGCTGCACAGGATGACCGGCGTCTGCTTCGCCAGTTGGGACGTGGTGCCGACCCCGTAGTCCCCCTGCAACGTGTTCAGGTGGCCGTTGATCGGCGCGCTCCCGGGGGTCATCCCGATCGCGTAGAGGTTCCCGCTCGCGTCGACGTCGAGCACGACCTGGGGGAGCGGGATGACAGCGGGCCCCGTGAGATTCGCCGCTCCGTCCGTTACGTCGTACGTCGAGCCGTGGCAGGAACAGTGAATGTAGAACTGACCGGTCGGGTTGTTCCCCGACGGAAACGTCTGAGGGCAGGTTCCGGGCGGGTAGTACGCGATGGCGGGGGCCGGGCATCCCAGGTGCTGACAGATCGCACTGTAGGCGACGATCGAGCCGTACGTTCCCACACCGGCCGGGACGTTCTGGGCACCGGGGTTCGAGGCGCTCGGCGGCTGGCCGTTCGCGGGATACAAGTTGAGGAGAAAGTTCGGCTCGTTTCGCAGCGGGTAGTTGAACAGGAACAGGCTCGAGGAGGCGACGTTGTACTCGCCCTCGACCTTCTTGACGGTCAGTGCCGAGCCGTCGACGTCCAGCAGCTGCGTCCGCGGGTAGCTCGAGATGCCGACCGTAGGCGGCTGGATGTACTGGAGGGTCCCGCCGACGAGGCCGCCCGCCCCCGCCCCCACCAGCCCGGCGACCGCGAGGAGCTTCAGTACGTTCCGCTTCGTCTCATCGACGTCCGCGTCCGGGTCCGCCGCGGCGACGCGTCGGAGCTGACCCACCGGAAAGTCGAACTCGGCACTCCGGGGCGCAACGAACGGACAGGAGTCCGCGCAGCTCGGGGCGCCGATCACGAAAGGGTCCTCCCCTCGGTGTTGGGCCGCGCGTCGTCCGCCTCGTGCGGGTCCGGCACCGTCGCTTCGCCGGGGAGCTCGGCCTTCTCGCTCCCGTGGTAGACGGCCCAGGTGATCCCGATCCCCATCAGAATGACGAGCACCTCCGTCATGTCGACGATCTGGTCGGCCGTGAGCGTCACCGGCGAACCTCCCGCTCGTCGACGACCGCGGGGAGCGTCATCGACCAGGTCGGCATCGGGTAACTTCCGGTCCACGGGATCCACGCCGGCTCGACGGCCCGCGGCGCGGGCCCGGGGGCGGTGGTCACCGCCGCGGGGATCCCGCTCGATTGGGTCGGGGTCGGATCGAGGCCAAGGAGCGCGCCCCGGATCGAGAGGGCCCCGTTGACGGGCATCGGGATCTCGGCCGCCTTGGTGAACTCCGCGAGCAGTTCCTGCTTCAGCTTGCCCGCGCGCGCGTACCAGCGGCCCACGGTGCGAAGCAGCTGGCCGTTGTCCCTCCCGAGGAAGAGGAACGCCGCCGCGCCGAGGAGGATCACCCAATCGAGGTCGGAGAACAGCGCCATCAGCTACCGCCCGCCCCGGCCGCGAGTCGAGGCGGCGTCGGGGGCGCGTTCCGGCGCCGTTCCCAGCGCCCCGCGAAGTACGCCCCGCCGAAGTACAGGCCGATCATCGGCGTCGCGATGAGCAGCATCGTGATGCCCGAGTTGTCGGGCGTGATGATCATCCCAAAGACGAGCGCGCCGATCACGGCGCCCCGCCAGTGCTTCCTCCAAGCGGCGGCCTTGACGACACCCAGGCGCGTGAGGGCGTAGATGAAGACCGGGAGCTCGCAGACGATGCCGAAGGCGAGCGAGTAGAGCAGCGCGAACGTGACGAAGTCCTGGACGCCGAGCACCGGAGCGAGTCCGTCGGCCGATACGTAGTAGAACAGGAGCTTGAACGTGAACGGCGTGATCCAGACGAGGCCGACCGCGGTGCCCACGGCGAAGAGGGCCGTGGCCGGGATCCCGACTTGCCGAAGCAGGAGGCGTTCGTTCTTGCGCAGCGCCGGCACGAGGAACGCGCCGACCTCGTGGACGATCCAGGGCATCGAGAGGATCAGCGCGACGAGCAGGCCGATCTCCATCTGGACCAGGATGGAGTCCCCGACCCCGACGTTGAGCAGCTCGACGTTCGGCGGGAGCATCCAGCTCCGCATGGCGATGAACAACTGCGCGGCGATGTTGTAGAACGGGTTCGGCCAGGGGTACGCGAAGGGCACCGACACCCCGAGGAGCGGCAGCCGTACCGGCTTCAACTCGAAGAACAGCAGGAACCCGAAGATCGACGCGAACACGATCCCGATGCGGACGACCCGGCGTCGGACCTCTTGGAGGATCGAAAGGATGCGGTCGAGATCGCCCATCAGTCACCCGCGACCTCCGGGGAGGGCCTCGCCCCGGTCTCCCTCGGGGGGGATTCGGTTGCTCGGTTGTCTCGGGCCTCGCGCATGCCGGCTCGGGCCGATCGGTCTAGTGGCTCGGACCGGACGCCGAGGATGCGTTCGCCGCGGCGGCCTCGGCCTTGATCTCCTTTTCGACCTCGATGCGGCCCTTCTTGAACTCGCCGACGGAGCGCCCGAGGCTGTGGGCCAGCTGCGGGATCTTACTGGACCCGTAGAACAGGATCCCGGCCACCACGGCAATGATCAACCAGTCGTCGAGAGAATCGAACACGATCGCGCCTCGGCCGCACGAGCGGCTGGTTGGACGATATGGCGTTCGTACGGGACGACCGAACGGGTTGGGACAATCCCTACTCGAGGCAGATAAACCGACCTAGGCCGCCTCGACCATCACGGTCTCGGTGCCGGCCGATACCGCCCGGTCGATCGCCACCTCGGCGAGGAGCGACAGGCAGCCGGCGCCCCGCCCGAGCAGGAGGGACGCCGCGCGGAGGCCGCCTTTCGCGGTCGGGCTCCCCCGCCGGTCCGCCGCCACCTCGACCGCGGCGGCGAGATGGGTCGTCTCGTAGTACACCTCGCACGCATGGTCGAGCGACGGATGCATGAGCGTCTCCACGACCGTCTTGAGGTGCACCTTCATGTCCGGAAGCACCGCCGCGAGCGCGTTCGCCGAGCCCGCCGGCAGTTTGCCGGCCTCGTCGTTCATGGTGCGGAGCGTGGCAGAGAACAGTTCGGACAGTTCCTCGAGCGCGTGCACGACGACCCGCCACTCGAGCAGCTGGCGGGGGTCGGGGCTCCCGATCCGGCGCGCGAGCGACCAATCGCGGCTCGCGAGGAACAGCTGACGCACGAGAAGCGCGAGCACCTTGCTCGCTTCCTCGTCGAGCGTCGGGACGCGCCGGCTCCGCGTCCGCCGCGTCAGCACCTCCTCGGTTTCCTCGAGGAAGGCGACCAGGATCATTTTCATGCGCTGCACGAGCTGGGGCAGACCGTACTTCGACGGGTCGATGAAATTCTGGAGGACGACGCGGGTCGGCTCCTGCGCGACGACGGAGACCCCGAGGAGGCCCCGCGCGGTCGTGAGCAGCTCTTCGACGCGCTCGGGCGCCAGGGGAACGTCGGTCCGGATCTCGATCGCGTCGTGTCCCACGCGGTACGCACCGACCACGAGCCGCTCCAACACCCCGGGCGTGTCGAACGACCGGGCCGTCACGAGGTACGGCGCTCCGCTCGCGACGGCGCCGGGCAGCGGCGCGGGCTTGAGATACAGCGTACCGTCATCGTTCTGGTCAAAGACGATCAGGTCCCCGGGCCGCAGGTTCATCGCCTCCGCCCACGGTTTCGGGAGGGTGACCGCGATCGACGAGTGCCCGGCTTTCAGTACGCGCCGCTCCCGACTAGGTGCTCCCCACGCCATTTAGTTGCCCCGAACCTACTACAAGGTCCGTAGGTTATACGGGGAGTCCCATTTGAACGTTGCGCTTTCGAGTTATCCTCGAGGCTCGCCCGACCGGGGCGGCGAAGGCGGGACGTCGGATGAAGCCTCCGGTTCGGATTCGGGCTCCGGATACCCGAGACGCTGGGGCACCATCTCGTCGGAACTGCCGCGCCGCCGACCGACGACGAAGCCGAGGACGAGCGCGACCACGACCAGACCCACGATCGTTCCGACGATGATGAATACCGCGATGCCCGGGTCGGTGGATGCCGCAGAGACGCTCAGGTTGGAGGGCACCGGCTCGCCGAACGCTACGAACCCGTACATCCCATTCTGGAAGTGACCGGGTTCGGTGCAGACGAATTCGTACCAGCCCTTCCCGGGCGCCGTGAAGGACGTGATGTTCTGGTCGCCCGACGTTCCCGCCGGGGTCGTGTTCGCGTTGACCAGCGCCCGCGGATTGGCGCCCCAGACCAGCGTGTCGAAGGAGCTGTCCGAGATTCCTACGGGGATCACCCACCCCTGTTTACCGATGATCGTGAAGGTGTGGGCGAGCGCGTCGTTGTCGGTGAAGGTCACGGTGACCGTCCCGTTCGTGGGAAGGTTGCCGATGCTGTTCGGGGTGAACGAGAAGCCCGACTCGGCGGTCACGGAGAAGGTCGACGCCCCGGTGTCATCGATCGCGGACGCCGCCCGGGCCGGTGCCGTCGTCACCAGGAAGACGGCCCCGCTCCCGACGAGGAGGACCACCACCACGAACGCGACCGTCGCCTGACGGACATTGCTCCCGCTCATGCGCGCACCGACGCCGCTCAAACGGTCGCGGGACGGAGCGTGTGGTTCAAACCCCCTCCGTACGAATTTCTCCAACCCGACGACCGCTCCGTTACGCGCGAGCTGGCGTGCCGGTTCGTACGCGGGTCATATGTAGCTCGATTCCCCCCTTCGCCGCCGTGTGGACTCGAGACCCCATCGCGACGGGGTCCGTCGTACCCGCGGTCGCGCTCGCTGGGCTCGTTGCGACCGGAGGGGAGACCGACCTCCAGCTGACCGATCCGCTGTTGTGGGTCATGCTCGCCCTGACGGTCGCGGGGGCGCTGATCACCTACGCCTTCCTCGTCTACTCGGTGTGGCGGTTCCGCGACCCGACGACCCGGAGACGACGTCATGGTTAACAAGTACGAAGTGGCGTGGACGCTCGCCGTCGTGGTGATGCTCGCGGCGGTCGCAGCATACTCTACGGTCCTGCTCTACCAGATCGACCAGTTGCCGTCCGACCCGACGGAGTACGTCGAGGTGATCGGGCACCAGTGGTACTGGCAGTTCATCTATCAGAACGGGACGTCGTTCAATTCGTCGTACGACCCACAGACCAACACGGTGAGCGGGGGAGAGTTATGGGCTCCCCCGGGGGCCGTCGTGCAGATCAATGTGACCGGTGCGGACGTGGTGCACTCCTTCAACATCCCCCAGCTTGGGGTTCGCATCGACGCGATCCCGGGCCGGACGAACGAGTTCGCGTTCAACGTCCCGAACGTCGCGGCGGGTACGCAGTACTTGATCCAGTGCACCGAGTTTTGCGGCGAATTCCACGGAACGATGCGGTCGTTCCTGGCGATCACGTAGTCCCTACCGGAGGACGCCTCCGGCCGAGCCGGGTCGGGCACCCCCACCGGCCTTCCGTCGTAGCTCGGCGCTCGCGCGGCGGGATCTCGAGTACTAGTGGTGCTTTCCCGGCGCGCCGGGGGTCTTCGGGAATCGGCCGACGTACGACGCCACCGCGGCGACCAGGATCCCGAACCCGAGCAGGACCCCCGAGCCGATGAGCACCCAGGTGTCCACGATCGCCGTGCTCGGCGCCGGAGTGGGCGGCGGCGGCGTGACCCCGACGTAGAGGTCG
>DATJRQ010000008.1:0-111815 GCA_035504595.1 Thermoplasmata archaeon
GCTCGAGGTCGGCGTTCCAGCGATCTCTCGGAGGCCGAAGCCGAGTTCGGCCGATTCGCCGAGCTCCACGGCAGCGCCTACGTCATCGCCCGCTACCAGGTGAATGGCCATACCGTCACGGCTGAGCAGCTCTACCGACCCTTTGCCGAGCCCGAAAACCAGCCGGCCGAGGTGGAGCTCCGGTTCGAGGTCTCCAAGTAGATGTTCGAGCCTGCCGCTCCCTCGGAGGCACTGGCCATTCCGCGAGCGGAATGGCGGTGGCAGCAGAAGCAGCGAGAGCACCTTGAGAGGCGAGCGAAAGAGAATCTGTCAAGGAGACACGTCCGCGAGATCGACCGCGTCCTGACGAACGTCAACGAACTGCTGACAAGGAACGGGCTTGCATGCGACCCTTCGAGGTTTGGAGACGAACAGCTCGACTTCCTCATGGCAGGACCCTGGAAGGGTGCCTCGATGGAGACGCCCGGGTTGTCACCCCGTACCCGGAAGTACAACCTGTGCCTTCTGAATGGGTTCCTGAAGGCGCACGGCAACCTGACCATCGACAAGCGGAGGATCCGACTGCCCGCATGGTCAGTTCGCCCAACCGAGGCACTGACCGAGGAGGAAGCTCGTCGAGTTCTCGCAACCGCGGAGACCCTGGGGATCGAGGCACACTCCATCGTGGCGCTGGAACTCCTGATGGGGCTCCGTCGGTGCGAGGTGCTCCGACTCAGACTGGTCGATGTTGGCCCCGACCTGCTGACGGTTCACGGGAAGGGAATCGAAGGTGGGAAGATTCGACGGATCCCGTACCACGAAGAGGTTCGGCGCGTACTTCGGGAGCTTGTGGCGCATCGACAGCAAGTTGCCTCAGGCCACACTGGGCCGGATGCCGGCTTCCTGTTCGTTCACGCCGAGAAGTCCGGGCGCTGGAAGTCGGCCGGCCTGAGGGTCTGGGGACGGAACGCGGTCGACTCGCGCTTCGTGGGCCCGGCGTTCGAGCGGGCAGGGGTGCGAAAGGTGTGGAACCTGAACCACGCGTTGCGCAGGACGTGCGGGCGGGTTGCGTGGCTTCATGGCGTGCCCCTGGAGAAGATCAGCTTCCTGCTGGGCCACGAGGACACCCGAACGACTCGGAAGTACCTCGCCCTGAACCTCGAGGACGTCCGGTCGGTCATCGGAGTGCTCGACGCCGTGTTCCCGTGCGCCCGGGTGAGCTGAACCCATGCGAGCACGAAAGGTACAATTCACAGACGAGGAAGGTTCGAATCCCCTCGGGCCCGTGGGAACCCGCGACGATGACGTACGGCCGCCGGGGCGGTCGACCCGGCCGTACTCCCACTGCTCGCGACGTGACCCGGCCGTCGAACGAGAGCGCATTCGATCGTGGACCCTCCTACCACCGCCCCCGCGTTTCGCGAACCGACGCCCCCCCCGCGGCCCCACATGCCGATTCCTCCTCGAGGTGACTCGTCCGACGAGCGGGGCCGGTGACGCGGGAGCTTCCACGCCGGGCTGGAAAGCCCTGAAATAGCGGGGCACCGAGTGCGAGCACCGACCCGGTCGGCCCATGTCCCCGAGTACCGAACTGTTCGCCCTGGAGGTTGTCCTCTGGGTCGTGGTGCCCGCCGTGGCCGGGCCTCTGATCGCCCGGTGGGCGAGCGGTCAGGCCAAGCGCGCGGGGGCCACCCCCGTGCGGGTCCGTGGCCTCGAGGTCCTCATCACGATCGTCTGGGTGGCGATCGTGATCGCAGGGCTGTCGGTCCTGCTGGCCCCGCTCAACTTCGTCTCGACCCTCACCGTCTCCGCGATCGGCGGCATCGCCGTGACTCTCGCCCTTCAAACGACGCTTCAGAATCTGGTCTGCGGGCTGATCCTGCTCCAGAACCGAGTGCTTCGCGTCGGAGTCTCGGTCCAGTTCAGTGGTCTCAATGGCGTGGTCGTCGCGATCGGCCTGGTGAAAACCGTGATTAAGCTCCCGGACGGGACCCTCGCGTTCGTCAGCAATTCGAACCTGCTGAACGGTCCGCTGATCAATTCGACCGCCGGGCAGCGATTCCTCGGCGAATACTAGAACCCCCCTCCTCGCCCGACGTCGGCGGGGCCCCCCCGCTTCACCGAGCGGCGGGGCGTTCGGGGGCCCCGTGAGTTCATCTCGCCGGAGGATCTCGGGGGGCGTTGCCATGGACCGACGGCGGACGGCGATCCTCGCCATCGGGGTCGTGCTCCTCGCGGTGGTGGCGGCGACGGTGACCTACCTCGTCTGGCCGGGGTCGACCTCCCCGGGCCCCTCCCGTTCGTACTCCGGCCCCGCGCTCTGTCCGACGTCGGGCCCCAACGGCACGGTGGGGAACTGGACGACGTACCATGGAGGCCCCACCCGGTCGGGGTACCTCGCGGCGCCCGCGATATCGACGGCGGCGCCCACGTGGACCGCCCCCATCCCGCTCAACGGCCAGGTGTACGCCGAGCCGCTGGTGTGCGGAAACGCCGTGTTCGTCGCGACCGAAGAGGACTCCGTCTACGCCATCAACGCCACCACCGGCGCGATCCTGTGGCAGACGAATCTCGGTACACCGGTGCCGGGCTCGGCGCTCCCGTGCGGGGACATCAACCCGAGTGGGATCACGGGAACGCCCGCGATCGACACCGCGACCGGGACACTCTACGTCGTGGCGTTCCTCTCCTCGGTTCACCACATGCTCTACGGACTGAGCGTGGTGAACGGTTCGATCCGCTCCCAGGTGCCGATCGACCCTCCGGGCGACTCCCCGTCGACCGAGCAGCAGCGCGGCGCCCTCGCGATCGCGAACGGCTACGTCTACGTCCCGTTCGGGGGTCTGTTCGGAGATTGCGGGCAGTACCACGGCTGGGTCGTGGGCGCTCCGCTGAACGGGTCGGCCGACCTCATCTCCTACATGGTCCCGACCACCCGCGAGGCGGCAATATGGGGGGTGGCGGGAGAGGCGGTGTCGCCGAACGGGAGTCTGTACGTCGCGACCGGCAACGGCGCGTCGAACTCGGTCTACGACTTTGGGGACAGCGTCATCGAGCTCTCCCCGACGTTGCACGAGATCGACTCGTTCGCTCCGGCGAACTGGGTCGAGCTGAACGAGCACGACCAGGACCTCGGCTCGGTCGCCCCCACGCTCCTCCCGAACGGGGACGTGTTCCAGATCGGGAAGGAGGGGGTCGGCTACCTGCTCGACGGGGACCACCTCGGTGGGATCAACGGCCAGCTCGGAGAGGAACCGATCTGCGCCGGGGCGTACGGCGGCACCGCCCAGGTCGGGCTCTCCGTGTTCGTCCCGTGCACCAACGGCCTGTTCGACGTGGCGATCGGCCCGACGAATGTCTCGGTGACCTGGTCCAGCCCGAATTTCGACGCCGGGACCCCGGTGGTGACGGGCGACATCGTCTGGGCGGTGAACATCTCGAGTTCGGTGCTGATGGGGTTCAGCGTGGCCCACGGCACGCCGATGTACGCGTTCCCGCTCGCGGGGGACGACCACTTCATCTCACCCACCGCGGCGCCCGGCCGACTGTTCGTCGCCGGCGGGACCGAGCTGTATTCGTTTACGGTCGACTGATCGGCGTCACGAGCGTACCTTGGAAGCAGAGACCCGTTCCGATCCCGACTACGAACTCGGGATCGCGAGGGACTTCTGCTTCTTCGATTTTAGGACGACACCGAGTACCAGAAGGATGATGCCGAGGATTAGGACGATGAGCCCCAGGAAGGGCTCGGTGCCGGTCAGCGTCGCCGTGACGGTCGGTGCCACGCTCGAACTGCTCGCGGCAAAGAAGACGAGACTGCCGCCGGCGGGGATCGTGAACGAGTAGGAACCGCTCGTGCCGCTCGTATTGCCGACCGTCGTGTTCGTGCCGCAGTCGGCGCCCAGCTGCGCGGAGCTGTTCGCGTTGTCGAGCTGGCTCGTGGACACGTCGTTCGTGCAGGTAATCGCGAAGAAGTAGACGGTCGTCGGGGCACTCCACGAGAGCTTCGCGTACGTCGGGATCACGGGGCTCGCCGAGTAGATGTTGTAGGCCGTCGTGCAGCTCGACCCGGTGCAGTCGGCCGAGGACGCTGTGAAGTTCGAGGCGGACGGTATGAGGGGAACGACGATCAGCACCGCGCCCAGGATCGCCAGTACAACGCCGACGATGAAGAGTACCTTTCGCACGGCTCCGTTCTCCTCGTAGAGGACCGAGGTCGTCGGTATATCAACTTCGGGTCCGGGGGGCGGCCCCGCGCCTCGAAGGGCGGGGCGTCACGCCCCGCCCGGATTCGAGACGCTCACCGAGTGAATCCCCGGGAAACCGTACGGCACGCGGAGCCACGACTTGCCGGCGTCGGGACTGACGAACAGGTCGCCGGTCGTGGTCCCCACGTAGATCCCCGGCGGGTCGAGATCGTCCGTCGCGATCCCCTCGCGCTGGACCCCGTAGTGGCCCGGGAAGGCGGTCGGGGAGAGCAGCTTGCGCCACTTGCGGGTCTTGTCGTTCCACTCGTGCACCTGGAAGTGCCCCTCGCCCGTGACCCGCGCCATGCCGTCCAAGCGGACGAAGTACGCCTTGCCGGGGGCGGCCCGCGGCGACGCGACGCAGAAGCCGAAATCGTCGCCCAGCGATTTGCCGATCCGGACCCAATGGTCCATCCGGTCGTGCGAGACGTACATGCCGCCGTGGTCCTGCCGGTAGAACGTGTCGGGGTCGGCCGCATCGACCGCCACATGATGGACGCACTGGCCCATCTCGGGGAACTTGTTCGGGAGGAACGGCGCTTCGACGCCCCGGTTCCGGGGCCGGAACGTTTCCCCGCCGTCGTCCGACCGGAACGTGCCGACGGCCGACAGCCCGACGTACATCCGCTCCGGGTCGCGGGGGTCGATGAGGATCGTATGCAGGCAGGCGCCACCGGCGCCGGGCGACCACTTCCCCCGGCCCGGGTACCGGTTGAGGCCCTCCATCGGCTCCCAGCTCGCCCCGAGGTCGGTGCTTCGGAACAGCAGGTGGGGGTCGGCGCCGATGTAGAGGGTGTCGGGCTGGCTCGCGTGACCGGGCTCGAGGTGCCAGAGGTTGGCGATCGGGCGCTCCACCTCGTTCTGGTTCCCCTTGTCATCGAACGCCGGAGTCCGCCCCTTGCGCTTCGGGCTCATCGGGGTCGCGATCTCCTTCCAGGTCTTGCCGCCGTTCCGCGAGCGATACAGCTCCGGGCCCCAGAATGCGTTGTTCACCGCCGCGTACAGGTCCCCGGGGTGCCGGGGGTCCGCGACCACGTGGTAGACCTCGCAGCCCACGTGGGCGGCCTTGCCGACCGTCCACTTCCGACGTCGGCGGTCTCCCTCTACGACGTATGTTCCCTTGCGCGTTCCCACGAGTATCCGGACCTTCGCGTCCTTCGGCATCGACGAACCTCCGCTAACCACCCGCAATCGAGTGGAGGATATCCACCATTCGGGCCCCCCCCAGGGGGGTCTTCATGCCGGTGGTGCCGCTGATGTCCTCCCCGTCGACGAAGACCCGCACGTACCGGCGCAGGGTGCCGGTCTCGTCCCGGACCTTGAATCGGAGCCGCGGATACGACTCCTCCAACCGGTCGAGCAGCTCGCCGAGCGACGCCGCATCCACCCGTTCCGGGCCCCGCGGGCCGTACTGGCGGAGCCAACTGTCGAAGTGCACCTCGACCGACATCGTTCTCGGTGCCCTACATCGCCCCGGGAATTGAGCGATGCGGTGGATCCCCCCCCGCGGACCCGCTGGGCGAACGGGCACGAAAAGTGGCCCGATCCGCCGCGTTCGACCACTTGCCGGGCCGTCCTGCTCAAGAGGCGAGGCGCGCTCGGGCGCTATGCCCACCGACCGGGAAGCCCCCTCCGTCCGGCCCGCCGAACGGGCGGACCTTCCCGCCGTGATCGAGGTGTACAACCACTACGTACGCTCCTCGCCGGCGACGTTCGAGGTCGAACCGGTGCGGGTCGAGGACCGGACCGGGTGGTGGGAGGAGCACTCGGGGGACGGACGGTACCGGCTCCTGGTCGCGGAGCTGCCGGACGCGGGGATCGTCGGATGGGCCACCTCGAGCCGCTTCCGCCCCCGAGCTGCGTACGAGACGACCGCGGAAACGTCGGTCTACTGTCGGCCCGGCTTCGAGGGACGAGGCGTCGGTTCGGCGCTCTACACGGCGTTGTTCCGCGCGCTCGAGTCCCAGGACATCGAGCGATTCGTGGCGGGCGTGGCCCTTCCGAACCCGGCGTCCGTGCGGCTGCACCGGCGGTTCGGGTTCGAACCCGTCGGCACCTTCCACCGCATCGGCCGAAAGTTCGGTCGGTACTGGGATGTGGAGTGGTTCGAACGGCCGGCGCGGGACGCGATCGTCCGTTCCGGTCCGGAGTGAGCGACACCGACCGCCGGTCGGGCGTCAAGCGGGGTTGACCTGCGCTTCATCTGCTCCCGCGCGCTGGAAACACCGATGAGCGCTGTCGAGGTGGGCCGATCCTCGCCCCCCGAGCATTTCGGGGACCTCGAGGAGATCGACGCACTCCGCGACGGTACTCGGGTGCGGATCCGTCGGGTCCGCCCCGATGACCTCGCGGGGCTCGAGGCGTTCGTCGCCCGACTCTCCCCCGATTCGGTGGAGTCGCGTTACTTCTCCCCGGTGTCGGCCTCGGTCGCCACCCGTGAGATGCTCGGGACAGGGAAGGAGCCGGGTCGGGTCGCCGTGGTCATGGAAACCGTGGGCGGAACGTCGCCCCGGATCGTCGGCCACGCCGAATATGTGCGCGACCCGAACGGCCGCCCGGTCGCCGAGGCGGCGTTCGTGATCGCGGACGCGTTCCAGGGAAAGGGCGCCGGAACGCTCCTCCTATGGCACCTGGCACGGACCGCACGCTCCGAGGGGATTCGTACGCTCGAAGCGATCACGCTCCGGGTGAACGCAGCCATGTTGGGCGTTTGCTTCGATGCCGGGTACCCGTGCGAGGTCTCGGTCGAGGACGAGTCGGCGCGCATTGCCCTCGACATCTCGTCCGAGCGTCACACCGCCCTGTGCATGCTCCCCAAGGCCCGACCGCCGACGTCCTTCTGACGCCACGTCCCTCCGAAGTCGGGCGGAACCGCCTCTCGGACCCCCCGGCGCAAAGATCGGGGCGCCCCCGGGGATCACGCGTCGCCGCTTACAGCAGCGAGCGAATCAGTTGGACGAACGATACCGGCTCGATGGGCAGTCCGACGGGGAACACTTTGGGGCCGGCCACCGCCTTGGGGTCTCGGGAACCGACCACGACCAGCGGATGCATGTTCAGCCGGCCCTGTTCCTGCTCCCGCAGCGTGGAGCAGTAGCCGCTGTTGGAGGCCGCTACGACGACCGATACCTCGCGCAACCCCTCGCGCCCGACCTCGGCGAGGTCGATCGTGTACCGGGATTCGATCCCGTAGGCGTCGAGCACGTCGAAAATCGCGCGCCCCAGGCTGGGGGTTTCCCCGACGACGAGGATCTTGGGAGGGGCCACGGCAATCCGAGGCGGTCGGCGGGGTATAGGCCGTCCGTGAAGTTTACTTGACAACCGGTGGTGGCCCTGGGGACCGATGACCGAGGACCCGTTGCTGACGGACCGTTCGCTCGCGATCCTTGAGGGCGTCCCCGCGGGAATCGCCCTCATCACGGCGCCCGGGATCATTCGCTGGGCGAACCCCGCCTATTTTGAGGCGACCGGTCGGGGCCGCGAGCTCCTCGGGCGCGACATTCACGAGATCCTCGAGTCCGACGGCACCTGGTCGGAGCCGATCCGGGGCGCGGTCGATGCGGCGCTCCGCTCGGGAGCTTCGTCCACCTTTCCCTCCGTCCGCGCGAGATATCGGAACGAGGACGCGCCCGTCTACCTCGACGTCGACATCCGTCGGCTCGCCGCGGACGGAGACCGCCCCGGAGAGGTGCTGCTGATGATCCGGGACGTTACCGACCGGGTCCGTGAGCAGGAACGCGCGGCGCTGTTCTATGCCTCGTTTCGCGGCTCCACGAACGCGATGCAGCTGACCGACGCGAACGGGGTCATGGTCGACGTGAACCCGGCGTTCGAGCGGATCTACGGGTACTCGCGGGCGGAATGCGTTGGCCGGCGGCCCAACCTGGTCCGAAGCCGGTACACTCCCGTCGAGGTGTACGAGCAGATGTGGAAGGACCTGAAGGACCCGGATCGGGGGTACTGGTCGGGCGAGCTGCTGAACCGCGATCGTCGAGGGCGTGAGCACCCGGTGCTGCTCTCGATCACGGCCATCCGGGACGCCCACCACGTGATCACCCACTTCATCGGCGTGTCGGTCGACCGGACCGAGCAACGCGAATGGGAGATGGCGTCCGCCCACCTGGAGCGGCTCTCCTCGATGGGGCAGCTCGCGGCCGGGATCGCGCACGAGATCAACACCCCGCTCGCGAACGTGATGCTCATCTCCGAGAGCCTCCGTCGGCGCAGCCAGGACCCCCAGTTCCTCGAACGGCTCGGCACATTGCAGGCCCAGGTGGACGTCGCCGCACGGATCGTCCGGAGCCTCCTCGACTTCGCGCGACGCGACACCCCGAGCGTCGCGGACGTGGATCTCGCCGAGGTCGCGCGGGAAGCGGTCCGGTTCCTCCAGGGAAAGCAGTCGATGGACGTGGAGGTGGTCGAGGAGCTCCCCGGGGACGGCCTCCCGGTGCGCGGCGACCGGGGGCAGCTTCTCCAGGTGGTGACGAACCTCCTGAACAACGCCTACGACGCGCAGAAAGGCGTCGGCCGCATCGTCGTCCGGGGCCATCGTCGGGGCCGGTGGGCGGAGCTGGAGGTCGTCGACGCGGGGCCCGGTATCTCGCCCGAGGTGCTCCCCCACCTGTTCGAGCCGTTCTTTACCACGAAGCCCGAAGGGGCGGGGACCGGCCTCGGCCTCGCGATCTGCCACGGCATCGTGCAGTCGCACCACGGGTCGATCCGTGGGCAGAATGTCGGGGACGGGGGAGCGTCGTTCGTCATCGCGTTGCCGCTCCGCGAGGCCCCCGTCGGCGCCCGGCCCGCCGCCGAGCGGGGCGCGCAAGGTTGATTTTGGCGGGGCCTGTCCCCACCGCTCGTGCGCATCCTGGTCGTGGACGACGACGCCGTCTTTCGGGAGGAGCTTGGCGACCTCCTGCGGGAAGAACACCATCGGGTCGAACTCGCTGCCTCGGTGCCGAAGGCCGTCGAGTGGCTGGAGCGCGAGGAGGCGGACATCGTCCTCACTGACCTGAAGATGCCGCGGCACGGGGGCCTCGAGCTGCTGCGCGAGGTCCGGAGCCGGTGGCCGAACACGCTCGTCGTCGTCGTGACGGGATTCGCGTCGGTCGATACCGCCCTGGAGGCGATGAAGGCGGGCGCGTTCGACTACGTTCGCAAGCCGTTCCGCATCGAGCAGCTGCGGCAGACCCTCGACCTCGCCGGCCAACAACGCGCCTTCGATTCCCCGTCCCTCGCGAACCGGGACCCGGTGGCGGAAGCGCGCGAACTCGCGCGACGCGGGGACCTCGAGGTGCTCCTCGTCGGGGAGACGGCGCCGAAGGCGACCCCCCACCTCCACTTCGAGAAGTTGGACCCGGACCAGCCCTCGCTCCTGGTCGATCACGTGCGAGAGTTCGTTGCAACGCGTCCCCGCTCGGCCGTGGTGATCGGCGCCGTCGAGTCGATGCTCGAACGCCACCGCCTCGAGGAGATCCTGTCGGTGCTCGACCAGCTGCGGGAGCTGATGGAAGGGCACGGACCGCTCCGGGTGGGATTCGACCCGTCCCGTACCTCGCCGGCGGTCGTGACCGCGGTCGGTGGGACCGTCACGGCGGACGAGACCCAGGACACGATGGAGGCGCTCGCCAACCCCATCCGTCGCAAGGCACTCCAGCGGGTGGCGAACGCGTCGGCGTCGTTCGGGGAGCTGATGGCGGCCGCGGGGATCGACGATTCCCCGAAGATGTCGTTCCACGTCCGCAAGCTCGTCGAGGCCGGCCTCCTAACGCACGAGGGCGAGATGTATCGCCTGACCGCGCGCGGCTCGGCGGTCCTCCGGCTGCTGACCGACGCGACGTTGCTCCCTCCGCCCGGGGGCACCTCGAACCGGGCGTTCGCAAAGGCCCCTCCCGAGGCGAACGGCCCGCATCGCGCGTAGCCCGCGTCGACCGGCGCCTGCTCCGCCGGCGGGGCCCCCCGCTCCGTCGGCCGACAACGGGGCGTCCGACGCGACGGTTTATCCCACCACCTCCCTCCGGGGTCGGTCGATGTCCGCGCCGAATCCTGTCCCGCCCCCGGCTTCGGACGTGCTGCTCGCCGCGAACTACGGCGCCCTCTCCGCCCGCCGCAACCACTTCGACACTCTTCTCTGGCAGGCCCCGGTGATCGCGCTCACCGCCCAGGCGTTCCTCTTCCTGATCGCCCTCACGGCATCGTCGACCCCGCTCGCGCGGATCGTGGCGATGCTTCTGTCGCTCC
The DNA here is from genome assembly GCA_035504595.1 of Thermoplasmata archaeon. GTDB lineage: Archaea > Thermoplasmatota > Thermoplasmata > Lutacidiplasmatales > UBA184 > Lutacidiplasma. The sequence continues at coordinate 10,464 of DATJRQ010000008.1, forward strand.
TGTTCACGGTCGCATCGATCGTGATCCTCATCAAGCACCGGTACCACGAGCTCCTCGACGCGGACCTGCTCCGAAAGTTCGAGGACGCCCACCGCCTCTACCCGATCCACGCCCACCCGGACGTTCGCGCCCGGCTCGTCGAGGCGTTCTCCACCGTCCCCCCGGACCCCGCGGCCCTCGCGGACGAGGGAGCCGCCGCGCGGCGCCGGCCCGGGTACCTCGGGATCCGCGGCTTCCGCATGTGGCTGGGCGCCTTCGGGCTGACCGGCGCGATGGCCGTCGCCGTCATCGTCATCACCGTCGTGCGTCCCGGGTGGCTCGCATGAAGCGCACCTGGCTCGGTGACGACGACTGGGCATGGCTGCAGCGGACGATCCCGATCGCCCACGTCGATGTCCTGCCCGTGCGGTACGGTCGCGCCCGGTCGGCCGGGGTCTCGGACGTCGGCCTCATCCGACGTCTGTGCCCCACCCGCGGCGCGGGGTGGGGGTTGCGTTGGAGCCTCCTGGGAGGTCGGATCCAGTATGGGGACTCGATCCGAGCGTCGGTCGGACGGCAGCTGCGCGAGACCCTGGGGCGCGGGGTCGCGGTCCGGGGGACCATCCCGTGGGAACCGACCACCGTCTCGCAGTACTTTCCCCGACCGCGCCGCGACTTCCTCCGGGACCCGCGCAAGCACGCGGTGTCGTTCGTCTACGCGGTCGAGCTGCGAGGAACGCCGAGACCGCAGGGCGAAGCCCGGGCGTTCCGGTGGTTCCCGGTGGGCAGGCTCCCACCGCACTCCGCGATGGGATTCGAGAACTGGAAGGTCGTCGACCGCTGCCTCGCGAACCTCGCGCGTGACTAGGACCGGCCGTCACGCGGGGGGTCGGCGGAGCTCCGCCTGCCGCCGGAACAGCTCGACCATCCGAGGATCGTTCCGGGCGTCGGCGAACAGCGGGGAGTAGAGCGTCTCGAGGAGCGGGAAGTTGTGGCGCGCGAACGCGGCCTCGAGGCCCTCGAAGAAAGCGTCCCTTTCCCCGAGCGCGAAGTGCACGAACGCCGCGTGGAACTCGGTCGGGTCCCCCGCGGCCGTCCGCCGGTCGAGCTCCGCGAGGTCCCGACGCGCGTCGTCCACTCTCCCCTCGATCGCCGCGAGGACCCCGCGGTAGGTGAGCGTCCAAATGCTCGTCGGCCGGAGCCGCTCGAGCTCCCGGACCGCCGCCCGGGCCTTCGGTAGGTCCCGACGCGCCAGGTACAGCTCGGCGCGATGCACGTTCGTCCGGAACGTAACGAGCGGCGCGGTTCGATCCCAGTGCGCGATCGCGACGGACTCCCTCCCCGCGTAGACGTAGGCGCGGCCGAGGAAGGCGAGGATGTTGATGTTCACCGGGTCGAGTCGCTGGCCGGCTTCCAGCAGTGCGACCATTTCCTCCGGTCGCTGGTCGCCCGCGGCCAGCTGGGCCAACCAGCGGTACGGCTCGGCCAGGCTCGGGTTCAACTCGATCGCTCGTCGCGCCTCCTGCTCCCCGTCGACGAACCGGTCCTCGCTGATGTCGATCCCCGCCAGCACCGAATGCGCCTCCGCGAGGCGGTCGTTCAGCCGCAGCGCCATCGTGACCTCGGCTCGCCCGCGCGCGAGCGACGGCTCGAACGGGAGCGCCCCCTCGTTCCCGAGCCACACGAGGCAGTCGGCGATGCCGACGTGGGCCCGGGCGAACTGGGGGTCGCGCCGGGCGGCGTTCTCGAAGTGGTCGAGCGCCTCCCGCATCGTCGCTTCGGACCCCCGCTCGACCGCGAGCTTGCGGCCGTGCAGGAACTCCGAGTACGCCTCGAGGTCGGGGGTATCCGGGGGGGCCCGCACGTACGGCACGAGCGTCGTGACCCCGGAGCGGGAGAGCTCCCCGGCGACCTCGCGGGCGATCTCTTCCGCGATCTCGTCCTGGATCGCGAAAACGTCGGCGATCGGTCGGTCGAACCGCGTCGACCAGAGCGTCTCCTCCGAGCGCGCGTCGACCAGCTGGGCGCTGATCCGGATCCGGTCCGCGGATTTCCGGACGCTGCCCTCGAGGACGAGGCGCACGCCGAGCTCCGCCCCGATCTCTCGCACCGAGCGTTCGGTGCCCTTGTACCGGAGGACCGACGTCCGAGCGATCACCCGGACGCTCGGCAGTTTGGAAACGTGGGAGATCAGTTCGTCCGTCAGCCCGTCCGCGAGGTAGTCGTCCTTCGCGTCGGGGCTCCGATTCGCGAACGGGAGCACGGCGAACCGCAGGCGGTCGCCGTCGTCGGGGCCCGGCGCGAGCCCGGGTCGGGCCTCGCCGGTAAGCACGACCCGGTACAGCTCCATCGGCTGCTCGACGTTCTTCAGGTGGCGCAGCCCCATCCCTTCGAGCGGGACGCGGAGCTTGTTGCGCACCTGGGCGAACACGGTCTCCGACAGGCAGATCCCGCCCGCGTCCGCGAGCGGCTCGATCCGCGACGCGACGTTGACCGCATCCCCGACGATGTCGGTTCCCTCCTCGATGACGTCCCCGACGTGGATCCCGATCCGAAGCTGGATCCGCTCCGTGACCCCGGGTTCGGAGTTCCGCCGGCTCACTGCCTCCTGGATCTCGACCGCGGTCCGGACCGACTCGACCGCGCTCGGAAACTCGATGAGGAACCCGTCTCCGAGGGTCTTCACCTCCCGGCCGCCGTGCGACGCGATCGGAGCACGCACGAGCGCCTGGTGCTCGTGGCGCAGCCGGAGCGCCCCCTCCTCGTCCCGCTGTCCGAGCCGGGTGAATCCGACCAGGTCGGTGAACATGATCGCGGCGAGACGCCGCGTCGCCCCGGTCACGGGGCCCGGACGGACGTGCCCCGAGTTAAGTCTCTCGTGCGCGCCCGCGGTGGGGTCGACCCCTTCGCCGTTCTCCGTGGAGCGGAGGGCGCGGGCGCCGTCGCGGTTCGACCCGTCGAGCCCCGCGATCGCCCGTCGTTCACCTCGGCCGCCGGGGTGGACGGCGAGATGAACACCCCGTACACCTCCACGAGCGTCCGCGCCCCCTCCGGGGGGTACACCCGGAACGTCTGGGTGTCCGAGAACGGACCCTCGAGCGCCTCGAGGAGCGTACCCCCGGCGGGAGGACGGCGAGCCGGTTCACGACCCGAACCCACTGACCCTTCCCGTTCCGCTTCCTCGAGCGGAGAGTCGTGACGTCGCCGACCGGCCTCCAGGGGCGGTGGGGCGTCGAGACACGGTCCTCGGCGTGCGGCTCCCCCCCGAACGACGTCGGACTACGCTGATCGCGGCAGCGGCCCCGGAGGCCGGTTCAGCCGAACGACGGCATGCCGGTCGGGGTCTGAAGCTGGGCGCGAGCGTTCCGTGCCCCCACGAGTATCAGAATGACTCCGATCAGGTTGAGAACCGGAAAGATGAGCAGGATCGCGCCGGCCTTGAACAGCGACTCGTGGTATCGGGTGCCGAGGCGCCACACCCCAAGCAGGAACCCGATCCACCCGACGAGCGCGAGGATGGCGAACAGCCCGAGGAGGAGGATCAGTCCGCCTGCCGCCCGCAACGAGACGCACGAGGTGGTGATGGGATTGCCGGCGCCGGCACACTGGATCGCTTGGTACACCAGCACGACCAGACCCGCACCGACCGCGGCGATCAGAACGAGCGAGACGATGGCGAGAAGCGTCAGTTTCGACGGCGTGGAGAACCGGGCGTCGACCTGGGAGAGGTCGCGGAACGCGCTTCGGTAGAACCACAGCTCGAGCAGGCCGAAGACGAAACCGACGGCGCCGGTCACCGCGAGCAGGTAGAGCGCCGCGAGCGGGAAAGTGATCGAGGTGCCGGTCGACCCCCCCGTCGCGATATCCAGGGGCGCCGTCGAGCGAAGGAACAAAGTCGCGATGCTTACTACCGCGCTCACGAGCGAGATCACCGCGCCGACGGTGACGTTGGAAAGGGCCCGCCGGTCGGTCTCCCGGCTCTTCGGGTCCGGTACGCCGCCGAATCCGGGGGGGTAGGGATTTGGGGAGGCGAGGGGCGGCCCGACGGACGTGGGGAACGGGCTGGACGCCCCGGCGGGCGCGGACGCCGGCGGAAGCGGGGACCCGCAGGAGGGACAGAACGCTCCCCCCACCGTCACCGGTCCCCCGCAGTGCGGGCACGTGGCGGCCGTCACGAGAGCGCTCACGACGGGTGCTCCCCATTAACTCGACGGTGGACGCCCCGAAGCACCCCCGTGGTCCGGGCGCCACCCCGTGGCGTTCGCGCCTCCGCTCCTTTAAGTAACCTTGAGTAATTCAATATCGTGAGGTTATCATGTCCGACCCTGTCCGTTCCATTGCGCACCGATTTCCCGGCGTTCCGACCCTCGAAGGCGCCGGAGTGCGACTAAAGCGGTCGTTCTCGAACAACGAGATCCCGCTCTTCGACCCGTTCCTGCTCCTCGACCGATTCGGCTCGACGAACCCCGAGGACTATCTCGCCGGATTCCCGTGGCACCCGCACCGCGGCATCGAGACCGTCACGTACGTGCTCGACGGCCAGGTGGAGCACGGCGACACGCTGGGCAACTCCGGCGTGATCGGCGCCGGCGATGTGCAGTGGATGAACTCCGGCAGCGGGATCATCCACCAGGAAATGCCCCAGCTCTCGCCGGGGGGAATGTCCGGATTCCAGTTGTGGGTGAACCTCCCCGCGAAGGAGAAGATGTCGACGCCCGCCTACCGCGGCCTCTCCGCGGGGGACATCCCGGAGACCTCCACGGACTCGGGGAGCCGCGTCAAGGTCGTCGCCGGCACGTTCGGCCACGTGGAGGGACCCGTTCGCGGGATCCCCGTGGACCCGACCTACCTCGATGTTCGCGTCCCTTCGAACGGCGAGTTCGAGTTCGCCGCCCCGTCGGGGTACACGGTATTCGGCCACTCGATCGAGGGGAGCGGCTCGTTCTCCGGCACCGACGGCAAGCCCGTCGCGGCGGGGGAGACCGTTCTCTTCGGGAGCGGCGGGGCCGTTCGAGCGCGCGCCTCCGATGCCGGGTTCCGGTTCCTCATGGTCTCCGGACGGCCGCTCCACGAACCGGTCGCCTGGTACGGTCCGATCGTCATGAACACGAACGACGAGCTCGTCACCGCCGCCCGCGAGCTCCGCTCGGGCGAATTCATCAAGGAAAAACGTCCGATTCTCGAGGCGTGAGGACCGCCGCCCTCACGGCGGCCGCGTCCCCGGCCGGCGCCGAGCGCTGCGGCGGGGCACGTCGCGCGCGAGCGACCCGAACGCTCGGCGGAGCACCGACACCGAGCGCTCCAGCTCCGCGTCGGAGAGTGACTCGCGGCTCGTGTGGTCGAGCCGTGCGTCGCCCGGACCGTACGCCGCGGCCGGGACGTTCCATATCGGCACCACAACGTTCAGGTCGGAGGTACCGCTTTTCCGCCACAGGGTCGGCCGGGCCCCCTCGGCCCGGATCGCGCTCGAGAGCGCGAGCACCACGGGATTCGCCCGAGACAGTTCGATCGGCTCGGCGCGGATACGAACCGAGATCCGGGGTCTCCCGGGTTCCGTCGGGAGCATCCCGAGGAGGTCGTGGGTCGACAGGCCCGGCGGGACCCGGAGGTCCACGAGGACCCGCGTCGTTTCGGCGTCCCCCCTCCGCCGGCTCTCGACCAGCACCGTTTTCGCGGTGAGGGACCGGAACAGCGACTCGGTATGCCGCGCGGCTGCGAGATTGCGGACCGCGGCCGTCCAGTCGAGCGCCACGTCCGTCGTCGTCGGCGTGGGGGAGGCGTAGTGGGTGCGTCGGCCGCGGAAGGTCGCCGCGAGCTGCAGTTCGCCCTTGTAGCCGATCGTGACGCCGTCCCACCCGCTCGGCTCGCCGACGATGACGCAATCGGGAGCGCGTCGGGTGGCCAGATGCCACGCCCCGCGGCTGTCGGTCTCCTCGCCGACCGCCGCAACGATCGTGAGCTGACCCGGACCCGGGAACTTCGCCCCGGCGCAGAGCGCCGCCGCGATCCCCCCCTTCGCATCGACCGAACCCCGGCCATGGACGCGCCCCCCGCGGTACCGCACCGGCCGACGTCCTTCCACCGTATCGATGTGACCGAGATACAGGATCCGGGGGCGGCCGCGCCCGGTGCGCGCGAACCCGTTGCCGACGGAGTCGACCGACGTCGAGTAACCGAGCCGCGAGGCGATCGCCCGGAACTCCCGCACCGCCCTCGATTCGCGGCCCGACGGGCTGTAGCGCGCGACGAGGCGCCTCAGCACCTCAGCGGGCTCCGTCGGCGACCACCTCCGCGACCGCGTCCAGTCCGGCGGACCAATCCTCGTCCGAAATCACGAGCGGTGGGATCAGCCGGATCACCGTCGCACCGGCCGAGATCGCGAGGAATCCGCGGCGCTCGAGCGCCGCGAGGTAGGGCGCCGACTTCTCCCGGAGCTCGATGCCGATCAGCAGTCCGAGCCCGCGGACCTCCCGGAGCCGTTCCGGTGGGAGGGTCGCGAGCTTCTGCCGCGCGAGGTTCCCCAGTCGCTCCGCCCTCTCCGCGAGCTTCTCTCGCACCGTGAAATCGAGGGCGGCGATCCCCGCCGCGCACGCGAGGGGGTTGCCCCCGAACGTCGAGTGATGGGTCCCCCGGAACCTCGCTTCGACCTCGGGCGTCGTGACCGTGGCGCCGATCGGAACCCCTCCCGCGAGCGACTTCGCGAGGAGCAGGACGTCGGGGACGACGCCCCACCGCTCGAATGCGAACATCCGGCCCGTGCGGGCGACTCCGGTCTGCACTTCGTCGAACGCGAGGAGGGCCCCGCTCCGGTCCGACACCGCACGGGCGGCGCGAAGATACTCCCCGGTCGCCACGTGGACACCGCCCTCCCCCTGGACCGGTTCGAGCAGGACGAGCGCGGTGCTCGCATCGACCGCGGCCTCGAGGGCAGCGACATCGTTGAACGGCACGTGGTAGAACTCCGGCACGAGAGGTTCGAACGGTTCTCGCAGCTCGCGACGCCAGGTGGCGCTCAGCGCGCCGAGCGTCCGTCCGTGGAAGCCCCGCATGGCCGCGACCACCTTCGGCCGACCCGTGGCCCCGCGGGCGATCTTGATCCCGGCCTCGACCGCCTCGGTGCCGGAATTGGACAGGAACACTCGGCCGAACGACGGCGGGAGCAGAGCGAGGAGCTTCTCGAGGAAGCGGGTCCGCACCGGATTTTCGTATCCGGACCCGAGGTACAAGAGCGTGCGCGCCTGCTCCGCAACCGCGGCGGCGACCTCCGGGTTCGCGGCCCCGAGGCTACCCGCCCCGTGCGTCGCGCCGAGGTCGACCAAGCGTCGCCCCTGGTCGTCCCAGAAGGCGGCGCCTTCCGCTCGTACGAGGGTCCGTCGGGCGTGGGTCCCGCCGGCGAACTCGGCCGACGGAGGCAGGGCCGCGTCGCTCACGCGAACACCGTCCCTTCGCCGGCGAGAGCGCGGGCGACCGGTCGCTCCCCTTGCGAGGACCCGATCACGACGCGCGGAACGCCGGCGGCCAGCGCCGACTGGGCCGCCAGCACCTTCTTGCGCATGCGCCCCGCCGCGAACGGCAGTACCGCATCGACCTCGTTCCGTCCGACCGAGCGGATCACGGTGGAGGCGTCCGCCCGGTCGCGGAGGAGACCCGGGACGTTCGTGAGGAGGACCAGGGTCTCCGCGGCGAGCGCGGCGGCGACCTCCGACGCGGCCCGGTCCGCGTCCACGTTGACGACCTCGCCGGCGGCGGTGATCGCCGGCGGTCCGACCACCGGCACGAGCCCGAGGCCCAGCAGTTGCCGAAGCAGTTCCGCGTTGACCGTTTCGACCGAACCCGACCAGTCGTTCGTAACGCGAAGCACCTTCCCGTCGACGACCGCGCGGCTCCCCTCCCGGCGTTTCGCGAGCAGCAATCCGGCATCGACGCCCGAAAGACCGATCGCTCGGACCTGCCGCCGGGCGAGCGACGCGACGATCTCCGTCTGTACGGCCCCGGCGAGAGCCATCACGAGCACCTCGAGGTGGGCCGGGTCGCTTCGACGCGAAACGACCCCGCTGGGCGACGTGTAGTACTCCGACGGTCGCCCCAGCGCTTCGCCCAACCGGTCCACGCGCTCCGAGCCCCCGTGAACGAGCACGTAGTCGCTCCGGCCCGCCAGGTCGTCGAGCACCGTGTCGAGCGAGTTCCCGGCGGCACCGCCGACCTTCACGACGATCGTCACGGCTGCCCCCTAGAGCGGATGGAGTCCGAGGAAGTCGAGGCCGGTCGTTTCGGGCCAACCGGCCCGGACGTTCAGGCACTGGACCGCGTTCCCCGCGGCCCCTTTCATGAGATTGTCGATCGCGGCGAGCGCGACGACCCGCTGCGCATGGGGGTCCGCCGCAAAACCCAGGTCGCAAAAGTTCGTCCCGCTCAGGACCTTGGGCTCCGGCTCGCGGTGGATCCCGTCGGACTCGTGGACGATCCGCACGAACGGCTCGGACCCGTAGGCGGCCCGGTACGTGCGCCAGAGCTCCTTTTCGTCGACCGCGCGGTCGACGAACCCATGGCAGGTCGACAGGATCCCCCGGACGGCCTCGACGGCGTGGCAGGAGAGCGCGACCGAGAGGCCGGTCTCCTGTTCGATCTCGGCGGTATGACGGTGGCCGGCCGCGGCGTACGCCCGGATCACGCCGGAACGCTCCGCGTGGGCCCCGGCGCGCCCGGGGTCCTGGCCGCCCGCCGAGGAACCGGTCTTGGCGTCGACGACGACGCGGTGCGGGTCGAGGAGGCCGGCCGCCGCGAGCGGTTTCAGGGCCAGGATGGAGGCCGTGGAAATGCATCCCGGGACGGCGATCAGCCGCGCCGTCCGGATCTGCTCCCGGTGCAGCTCGGGCAGGCCGAACGCCGCCTCCGCGAGGAGTTCGGGGTGCGGGTGCTCCTTGTGGTAGTACGTCGGATAGAGCGTCGGGTCCCGCAGCCGGAAGTCGGCGGAGAGGTCGACGACGACCCCGCCGTTCGCGAGGATGTCGGGCATCGCGGACATCGACTCCCCGTGAGGGGTCGCCAGGAAGGTGACGTCCGCCGCGCGCCGGGCCGAGTGGGGGACGAATTGGAGGTCGGTCGCCTTGCGGAGGTTCGGGTGGGCCCGCGTCACGGACTTTCCCGCCATCGAGTCGGAGGTAACCTGCGCGACCTCGACGTTCGGGTGGCGGAGGAGGAGCCGCAACAGTTCCCCGCCGACGTACCCGGAACCGCCGACGATGACCGCCTTCATTGACGCGCCACCCCGACCGTGTAGTCGACGATCGCCCCCGCGATGTCGGCGCCGGTCACCGCGGCGAGCGCCTTGAACTCCGGGGTCGGGTTCACTTCGTGGACGACCAGGCCGCGGGGCGACTCCATCAGGTCGACCGCGAGGACGCCGCCGCCCACGGCATCGGCCGCCCGGAGCGCGAGCTCGCGGAGCTCGGGCGTGAGGGGCAGCGTCTCGGTCGTGGCGCCGCGTGCGGCGTTCGTTCGCCAGTCGGTCGAGCGTCGGTACATTCCCGCGACCGCTTCCGTCCCGACGACAAAGACCCGGAGGTCGCGGTCGGGCTTCTCCACGAACTCTTGCACGTAGAAGACCGAGTGCACGGGCGATCCGAGCGCGCTCTTGTGCTCGATGATCTGCTCCGCCTCCGCGGGAGAGTTGACCTTGGCCATCAAGCGACCCCACGAACCGACGGCCGGCTTCAGAACCGCGGGGTAGCCGACCCGCTCGATCGCCTTCAGCGCGGCCTCCGGCGACAGCGCGACCACGGTCTTCGGCGTCGGGATCCCTCGCTCCGCGAGGCGGAGCGATGCGAGCACCTTGTCGCCGGCGAGCTCGACCACCTCGGGCGCGTTGACGGTGGGGATCCCGTAGTGCGCGAAGCACCGGGTCGCGTAGAGGGACCGCGTGTGGCTCACGGAACGGTTCAGCACGACGTCCACGTCGACGTCCGGGCGGTCGAGCCCGAACGTCACGTCGCCGTCATCGAGACGGACCACCTCGAGGTCGCGGGACTCCGCGGCCTGGAGGATCCACTTCTCTTCGGGGCGGACGATCGTGTAGAAGAGCCCGAACTTGAGGCCCCTACTCACCCCAGTCCTCGGCCTCTTTCGGGGCGGGCTGGATGGCGAACGGGGCCGTCCCGAAGACTTCGAGCTCGGTTCCGCAGTCGGGGCAGGGGAAGACTTCCCCCAGCACCTTGTCGTGGCGTTCCACTGTAGCGTCGCACTCTGGGCAGTTGCTCATTTCTTTTCCTCGGTCAATAGCTCCTCGATGAGCTCGACTTTCGAGTCGAGCGAGGAGAGGGAGGCCCGATGGGCCGCGAGGCGGGCGTGCGCCTGCGCGCCCTGCACCTCAAAGATCGACGGCGCGGGGCCGCCGGGCGAGGCGCGAAGCTCGACCGCGGCCGACGGGTCGATGGGAACCGGAGCGTTGACCTCCACGGTCGCGGGGGGCGCGCTCGGGCCGGAATAGGTTCGGCTGATCGAGCCGTGCGCCTCTCGGAACGGAACGCCCTGGGCGACCATTCGTTCCGCCCGGTCCGTCGCGGCGATCTCGGGGTCCGCGGCCGCCTTCCACAGACGGTCGTGGTCGAACTTGAGTTCTCGAACGAGCGGGGTGAGCGCGTCGAGGACCGACGAGACGGTCGCGACTGCGTCCAGGACGGGAGCCTTGTCCTCCTGAAGGTCGCGGTCGTAGGCGAGCGGGAGTCCCTTTAGCGTGGTGAGGAGCGCGACCAGGTCGCCGATCGTACGGCCGGCCTTCCCGCGGGCGAGCTCCGCCACGTCGGGGTTCCGCTTCTGCGGCATCAGGCTGCTGCCCGACCCCAGCGCGGACGTCCGCTCGATGAACCCGAACTCCTTGGACGCGAAGAGCACGACCTCCTCGCCGAGCCCGCTCGCGTGCACCGCGAGGAGCGCGAGGTCGAACAGGGTCTCCGCGAGGGCGTCGCGGTCACTGACCGCGTCGATCGAGTTCTCGAACGGCCGCTCGAAACCGAGGCGGGCCGCGACGAGAGCGGGGTCGATCGGCAGGGTCGACCCGGCCAGAGCGCCGGCGCCCAGCGGCGAAACGTCCGCGCGCTGCGCGGTCGCGAACAGGCGATCGACGTCCCGGTCGAACCGCCAGAAGTGGGCGAGCAGCCAGTGCCCGACCGTCACGGGTTGGGCGCGTTGCAGGTGAGTGTACCCCGGCATCGGGGTGGTACGGGTCTCCTCGGCGCGCGCCAGAAGGGCTGCCTGCAGTCCGACCAGCTGCGTCGCGATCCGGGCGAGGGCAACGCGCAGGTACAGGCGCTCGTCGAGCGCGACCTGGTCGTTCCGGCTACGGGCGGTGTGGAGCTTGCCGCCGACGGAGCCGACAATCTCGGTGAGCCGGACCTCGACGTTCGTGTGGACGTCCTCGAGCTCCTCCCGCCAGGCGAACGTTCCAGCGGCGACCTCGCGAGCGACCTGTCGGAGCCCCCGTACGAGGGTCGTGGTCTCGGTGGGGGTCAGGATCCCGACCTTTCCGAGCATCTCGACGTGCGCGATGCTGCCGGCAATGTCGAACCGGGCGAATCCCCGGTCGACGGACAGCGAGTTCAGGAACGCGGCCGCCGGGGTACGGACGTAGTCGGGGACGGGCGTCCGCGTACTGTGCTCTGGCATTTCGGCGACCATCGCTACGCGCGGTACTTCGCCGCCCGGGGGGCGGCGGTGGAGGTCGGCGCGGCGCCGATCGCTGTCCAGGTGCGGGCGGGCAGCCCCCAGACGTAGATGAATCCCTCCGCCATTTCCTGGCGGAACCGGTCGCCGCTCGAGTACGTCGCGAGTCCGTGCTGGTAGATCGAGTACGGGGAGCGCCGACCCGATACCTTGGCGGTCCCCTTGTAGAGCTTCATCGCCACCTCGCCCGAGATCCGCTCCTGGGTCGATGCGACGAACGCATCGAGCGCAGCGCGCAGCGGAGAGAACCAGAGGCCGTCGTAGACAAGCTGGGCGTACCGCTGCTCCACCGTCCGCTTGAACTCTAGGACGTCCCGGGGCAGCACGAGCGCCTCGAGAGCCTGGTGAGCCGCGATCAGTACGGTGGCGGCCGGGCACTCGTACACTTCGCGCGACTTGATCCCGACGACCCGCGACTCGAGGTGGTCGATCCGACCGACTCCCGCGGCGCCGGCGACGCGGTTGAGCTCGACAATGAGTTCGTGGAGAGGGGCGGAACGGCCGTCGATCGCGACCGGGAGGCCGTGCTCGAACGTGAGCTGAACATAGGTGGGGGTGTCGGGCGCGTCCTGGGGGGAACGCGTCCACCCGTACACTTCCTCCGGCGGTTCGATCGCAGGGTCCTCGAGGATTCCGCACTCGACCGAGCGACCCCAGAGGTTCTCGTCCGTGCTGTACGGCGACTTGGGTCCTGTCGACACGGGGATGTTGTGCTGGGCCGCGTAGGCTACCTCCTCCTCCCGGGTCATCTTCCATTCCCGGGCGGGGGCGATCACCTCGAGCTCGGGCGCGAGGCTCGTCGTGGACAGGTCGAACCGGACCTGGTCGTTCCCCTTCCCCGTGCAACCGTGGGCCACGTACGACGCGCCCTCGCGGCGGGCGACCTCGACCATGTGGCGGCCGATCAGCGGCCGGGCGAGCGCGGTGCTGAGCGGGTAGATCCCCTCGTAGAGCGCGTTCGCGCGCAGGGCAGGGGCGATGAACTCCTCGGCGAACTCCTGGCGGGCGTCCACGACGTACGCCTTCGAGGCTCCGGCGGCTTCGGCCTTGGCCCGGATCCGCTCGAGGTCGCCGGGCTGGCCAACGTTCACCGTCAGCGTCACCACGTCGGCTCCCTTCTTCTCGCGAAGCCACGGGATCGACACAGACGTGTCGAGGCCTCCCGAGTACGCTAGCACGACCTTCGATCGATTCGCCACGTCCGCCGCTCGCTACGCGATGCGACGCGGACCGACGGATTTATAGGATGCGACCGCTGCTGAACACTCTAGGGCAGTTTTGTCCGAAATATGACACGTAAGTCCGGCCCGGAAGCCTCCACCGCGCGGAACGTCCGCGAATACCTGGACGGCCACCCGGTCATCGCCGACGCGATCCGGCTCGGCATCGGCAACTACTCCGCGATCGCCCGCCGCATCGCCGCCGACCTTGGGGAGAGCCACACGGATGCGATCATCGCGGCGTGCCGGCGATACCCTCGGGGACGCAACGAGTCGTTCCGGGAGGCCGGCGTCCGACGCGTGCTGCGCAAGAGCCGCATTGAGACCCGGACGAAGGTGGCGGCGATCACGCTCAGCCAGGGAGCGGACGTTCTTCAGCGGCTGGGCGACGTCGTGGAGGAGCTGCTGGACGAGAACTCGCTGTGTCGGGTGATCCAGGTCTCGCGTGGGACCGTGGTGATCGTGGACGAGGACTCGGTCCTTCGTGTGACGAAGCAGCTCCGGGGTCCCCAGGTGGTGGGAGTGCGCAAGGGCCTCGTCGAGCTGGCCGTCACGAGCCCGGAGAGCATCGAGGAGACCCCCGGACTCCTGACGCTCCTCACGGGAGTCCTCTCCGCGCAGTCGATCAACATCGTCGAGGCGCTCTCCTGCTACACGGACACGATCTTCCTGCTCGAGGGGGACGACCTCACCGCTGCCATGGCGGTCCTCACCGGCGCGCTCGGTTGAGCTTCGGGCCAGTGTTACTTTTTGAAAAGACAACATAAGACTATATCCCGGCCCGCTCGTCCCCCGGCGATGAGTTCGGCGGCCACGTCCGCGCCCGCGACCTCCCCAGGCCTTCCGGACCTCGCCCTGACGGCGCGGGAGAAGGTCCTGATGGTCGCGATCTACACGGCCATCGCGGCCGTCACGCTCGCGGCGTTCGCCGCGGCCTTCCGCTTCCTGCCGCACCAGGTCTCGGGGGAGGTCGTGCCGGGCGGACTGATCTTCACGGGCCTCGCGATCACCGCCTACGTCCTGGGGCTCCGCCACGGCTTCGACGCGGACCACATCGCCGCCATCGACAACACCACGCGGAAGCTCCTGAACGAGGGAAAGCGCCCCCTCACGGTCGGCACGTGGTTCTCGCTCGGCCACTCGACGATCGTCTGCGCGATGATCGTGGCGCTCATCGTCGCGTTCAAGTTCGTCCTGGCCCAGTACTCGAACTTCGCGAACGTCGGGGCGATCCTCGGGACGTTGATCTCGGGGGTCTTCTTGTTCGTCATCGGCATCGTGAACGTGATCATCGTCCTCGAAGTGTACCGGATCTTCCGGAAGCTCCGCAACGGCGAGCTCGACCAGAAGGGGCTCGAGGAGCAGATGGAGAAGCGCGGCTTCCTCTACCGGTACTTCGGCCGCCTCTTCAAGGTCATTACCGAGCCGTGGCAGATCTACCCGATCGGCGTCCTCTTCGGGCTCGGCTTCGACACCGCGACCGAGGTGATCCTCATCGCCCTCGCAACCGGGCTCGCCTTCACCGGTGCGTTCCCGATCTGGGCGATCCTGCTCCTCCCGCTCTTGTTCACCTGCGGGATGGTCCTCTCCGACACGACCGACGGCTTCTCCATGCGCTACGCCTACGGATGGGCGTTCCTGCAACCGATCCGAAAGGTGTACTACAACCTCACGCTGACCGTGATCTCCGTCCTGGTGGCGTTCGCGATCGGCGGCGTTGAGCTCCTCCAGGTCCTCTCGACGGAGTTCCGCTGGGGGGGACCGTTCTGGTCCTGGCTCAACGGACTCGACTTCGAGACGCTCGGGTTCGGGATCGCGGGGCTCTTCATCGGCTGCTGGCTCGTGGCGATGCTGATCTACCGCGTGAAGGGATACGAGAAGATCGGATTCGGACCGAGCCCGGGGACCGAGACGTGACGGTCAAGGTCGTGCGCCTCGGCGTTTCGCTCGAACCGGACCTCCTCGCCCTCCTCGACCGTTGGGTCTCCGAGCGGAACAGCCCGAGCCGTTCGGACGCGCTGCGCTCGCTCATTCGAAAGGAGCTCTCCGAACGTACGCTCGCTGACCCCGACGCCGACGCGCTCGGCGTGGTCGCCCTCCTCTACCGCCACGCGGCCCCGAACGTGATGCAACGACTGACCGCGGCGGAGCATCGCTGGGGCGATCACATCCGCTCGACCACGCACGTCCACCTCGAGGGGGATGCGTGCGCGGAGGTCGTCGTGCTGCTCGGGAAACGGCGCGAGGTCGACGCCGCCGCCCAGGACCTCCGCGGGGTGAAAGGGGTGCTCGAAGGGGAGTCCCTGGTCACCACGCCCGCCGTCGCGGGCGGCCGGACCGGCCACCGACACCCTCACGACCGTTCCCCTCATGGCACCGGACCCCATGCCGACGCGCACCCCGCACCGGGCCGAGGACGCGCTCGCTCGCGCCGTCCTGGAACGGAACCTCGGTCTCCGGCGCGGTGAGACGCTCACCATCGAGACGTGGACCCACGCGCTCCCGTGGGCTCGCTCGTTCGTCGTCGAGGCCCGCCGTCGGGGGGCGCGCCCCACCCTGATCGTCGAGGACGAAAGCGCCTTCTTCCGGTCGATCGAACTGTTGGGCAGCGCCGCCGTATCGAGAGCCTCCGAACGGCTCGCGAGCTCCTCGGACGCGCACGTCTACTTCGGGGGCCCGGAGGCGTTTCCCCGGCTCCTCGGCCTGCCCGCCGACGACGTGGAGCGGCTGATCGAGCGACCCGGCCGGACCCGACGTCCCGGTCGCCCCCGGTTCCGGGGGATCCGCCTCGCGATCGGCGACGTCACGCCGACCGCCGCGGCCCGGTACGGAGTGGACCTGGCGGCCTGGCAGTCGGAGCTTCTGCGCGCGAGCCTCGTCGATCCGGCGCGGCTCGAGGCGACCGGCCGCTCGTTCGCGCGCCGATTGGCAGGGGCGCGTCAGCTGAGGATCCGGCACCGGAACGGCACCGAGCTCACCCTCGGACTGGCGGCACGACCCCCCGCCGTGATCTCGGGCCGCCAGGGGCGGCGGGCCCGGGCCGCGTGGGACCGCGTCCCGTCCGGCATCGCGATCTTTCCGATCCGGCCCGGCACCGCCGACGGGGTGTGGGAGACGAACCGACCGGCGTACGACCGGTTCGCGCTGCCCCACACGGTCGTGGGAGGACGGTTCCACTTCCACGACGGGCGGCTCACCGAGTTCGAGTTCGACCGGGGCGGGGAGGGGTTCGTCGCCGCGTATGCCCGCGCGGGCCGGGGACGCGAGCGACCGGTCGCCCTGACGATCGGCCTCAACCCCGAGGTGCGTCGGGCCCCGGAGGTGCTGGAGCTCGGCCGGGGAACGCTCGGGATCCTGCTCGGTGACGCCCCGAACGCGAGGTCGGGCACGCGGCCGGGCTTCTCCTTCCTGGCGACGCTCGCCGGTGCGGAGATCGGGGTCGATGGACGTCCGTGGCGCCCCCGGGGTCGTCGGGGCGCTCCCGTCCGCGGGGTCGGCTAGGGTCCGAACCGCTCCGCGAACGCGGCCAGGAACGTGCGGGCGTCCGCCAGGTGGCGCACCGACACCTGTTCGACGTTCACTCCGAGCGGTACGTTCACCCCGCCGGTCGCGACGCGGGAGCGGACCGACTCCCAGACGTCCAGCGCTCGGGCGACCGCGCGGCCGAGGGCGTCCGCGTCCTCTCCTTCCAGGATCGCGCGCTCCACCTCCTCGGGGATGTCCACGCCCAGCCACCGGATGAACTCCGCATCCTGCTCGTCGACGAGCGGGGCGAAGCTCAGGAGGACCGGTACCGGCGCGAGCGAGGCCTGCCGACACAGCAGGTCGTACTGCCGCACCATCCGGTACGTCGCATCCGCGTCGAACACGATCTGCGTCGTGAAGAACGCGGCGCCCGCCCGGGATTTCGATAGCATCCGGTGCGGCTCTCCGTCGCGCTGGGGGATCGTGATGTTGCCGACGAGGCCCCCCGCGCGATCGAGGATCGGCCGACAGATCCGGTTCGCTTCGGTGACCGCGGGGCCGGAGTACGGGATGTATCGGCTCGTGCCGCCGACGAGGACGACGTGCCGGAGTCCCATGCGGATCGTTTCGGCGGTCCACCGCTCGAGCGCCTCGGGGTTCTCCAGGTGAGCGACGACCTTGTTGACCAGGACCTCCCGACCGGTGCGTTCGCCCAGCCTCCGGCCGAACTCGCGCGGGTCGGCGGTCCGGTAGAACGGTCGGCCCTCGTGGTTCTCGTCGACGAGTTCGGGAATGTCGAGCGCGTCGATGCGGGGGATCGCGCGGACGGTATCGGCGATCGCCTCGACCTCGGCCGCGGCCCGCGCCGGCGTCGCCCGGGCCGACGGCGGTACCGGTTCAAAGAACAACGGGACGTTCCGCAGGGCTTCGCTGAGGGGCCGCGACACGATTCCTCTCCCCTCCGGCAGGTCGACCGTGAATAACCGTTGCTTCGAGAGGCGCGGTTGCGGGCCACGCAAAGGCCCGGCCCGCCGGGAAAACAGTTCCCCGGACCCTCCTCGGCCCCCCAACGTCATCCGATGGGCCCGCCTGCCGCCGACGTGGCCCCCCGACGCGCCTCCGCTCGTCCCGGACCGGTCCCGGGGGACCCGCACGCCCGTGTCCACGTCGTGCCGGTCGGCTTTGAGGTCGAGCGAGCGACCGAAGCTCCGCTGGCCGAACGGGCCGATCGGGTGTATCTCGTCACCCGAGGAGATCGGGACGCCGCCGCGCCGTTCGTCGCGGAGGTTCGACGCCGGCTTGCCGCCGCGGCGTGGCCGGTGGACGTACGGGTCGTCGGCACCGACCCGTGGAGCGTCTTCGAGACGCTCGCCAGCTATCGCGTCATCTTTGAGACCGAGCGACGGGTGGCGCGCGGCGCGCCCGGCGTCCTCCCCCTGCGCGTGAACGTCTCCACGGGGACCAAGATCACCGCGATCGCCGGCACGCTCGCGTGCATGCTGTGGAACGGTGAGCCGTACTACGCCCAGGTCTCCCGGTCGTGGTACTCCGGCCGGACCCCGAAGGTCCACGCCGTGAACGACGTGGTCGATCGGATCGAACCGGTGCATGTGTACGAGCTCCGTTCGCCGTCGCCGGAGCTCGTCGAGGTCCTCGTGGCCCTCCGGCGCCGGGGAGGTGCCCTTCGGAAACGGGAGCTCATCCGCGAACTCGGACTCGACCGGCCGGGCCCCAACGGCGCACCGGCCGCGTCCCCGCAAGCCCAGCACGGCCGCCTCCGTCGCCGGCTCGAGCCCCTCGAGGAACGTTGGGGGTTCGTCGCCTCCGAGGCCGCCGGGCCCCGCGCCCGCGTTCGCCTCACCGACCAGGGACGCGTCGCCCTCGCCCTGTTCGGTACGGACCGAGCGATTCACTGAATTAACGATTGTAACGTTACTAAGTCTAAGTACAGCCCTGCCGTAGTTCCGTCCGTGGACGCAGGGAGCGGCTCGGAAGGTCTCGGGGTGGAAGACCGGACCTCTCGGGCGACCGCACCGCCGGTGCCCGAGACGGTCTTCGGACCGTGGCCGACGCGGGGCGCGTCCGCGCGGGACCGCGGCCCTCCGATGGCCCCCGCTCCTCCGCCTCCCTCTCCCCGGAGCCCTCGAGGTCCCCGGCGAACGCCGGGCCCTCGCTGGCTCCGTCTGTGACCTCGTTCCACCGTCGGCTCCTCCCAAGCGATAAGGGCGCCGTCGCGCTCCGATGGACGTGGGGTCCCACCACCCCGGCGGTCTCCTGTCGCTGCTTCGCCAAGGGCTCACGATCGGGGTCCAATTCGGGACCCAATCGCTCGAAGCGCTCCTCTGGGTCGCCCAGTCGATCGAGGAGGGGATCTACGCCGACGGTTCCCTCCGGCGGACGCCGGACGGGATCGCTTTCGAGCTCGACAACCCGATCCTCCGCGTCGGAGCGTTCTCGGACCTGAGCCTCCGGGTCAACGGAACCCAGGTTCCCGGGGACCGGGTGCGCCTGCGTTCGGGCGAAGGCACGGAGTGGCGGCTCGGCAGCTCGATCCGCCGCGACGCTCCGTGGGAGCTCCGCCCGGGCGACCGCTCGGAGTTCGAGGTCCAGGGCTCGTTCGGTCACGATACGGACCCAATCACGGTCCGCATCGAGCTCCGAACTCCCGCGATCCCCCCGGTCGTGTGGTTCGAGTTCACCGAGAAGCCGGTCCAGGAGGGGGCGGCCCGATGAGCTCTCCTTCTCCGCCGAAGTCGCCGGTGCTCCTGACGAGCCTCTCCTCGGCGGCGCTGCTGGACGGGGCCGGGGACCTGTCGCTGCCACGGGAGATGCGGGGCACCACCGTCGACTGGGGCGGGGTGATGGGGCAGTGCGTCCGCCTCACCGGCCCCTGGCGGGTCTCGTTGCGGTCCGGGGAGCGCGAGACCACGCTCCCCGAGACTCTCGTGTCGGCGGAGAGGATACCGGGAGGATGGCGCAGCCACCACCGGTGGGGCGGCTACGACCTCGTCCAGACGATCGCGGCGGTCGGGGAGGTCCCCGGGGTCGTCCGCAGCCTGGACCTCTCGCGAACCGAAGGAACGAGCGCGGACCTTACGGTGGTGAGTTCGTTCGCGCCGTTCCTGCTCCCGGTCCTCGTCGAGGGACTTCGCCCGTGCTCGTTCCAGCTCCAGACCGAGGCGGACGACCTGCGGATCCGCCAGCGCGGATTCGGCCTCGCGGTGACATCGAACGTGGCGCCGAGCGAGCTTCTCCTCAACCGTGCGTCGTGGATCGGGGGGAAGTACCGGGGTCGCGTCGACGAGCTCGCGATCGAGTATCCCCTCGACGTACCCGTGGCGCGCACGGTGGCGTGGCGCTCCCTCATCTACGGGGGGCTCGAGCGCGACATCGAACCCGCCACCGCGCTCGCCCGGGGCGTGGTCGGGGAGCCCTCCGCGGCGATCGGCGCGGTCGCGGGAGCCGACGAGCACTGGCTGGCCGCCGCCCCGGTCCTCCGGTTCCCGGACGCGCCCGCGCTCGAGGGCGCCTATCGGTCCGCGTGCGCCGCGCTGCGTCGTCTGTACAGTTCGCCCGGCGATGGGCTGGTGGGTCTCGTGGCCGGCTATCCGTGGTACTCGGCGATCTGGGGCCGCGACCTGGCCTGGATGCTGTGGGCCGTCCTGTGGGTGGGCGACTTCGAGTGGGCGAGCCGGTCGATCGACTCGGTGCTCCGGTTCCAGTCGCGGTCGCGGGTCCCGATCCTCGGCGGAGAACCCGGCGAGCTCGCGATGCAGGTCTCGCCCGGCCCGATCTTCTTCTACGGAACCTCCGACACGACGCTGTACTATCCGCTCCTGATCGACGGCCTCCTCCGCCACTCGGGCGGGCCCGCACCGGGGCCCGATCGGCTCCGCGCGCTGCGCGACATGATCGCGTGGGGCGAGGGGCGCACCGACCCCGCGACCGGGCTGCTCCGGAACGGCGGAGAGGCCGAGGAGATCAGCACGGCGACCGCCTCGCTCGCGCGGGTGCGGGCCGGGATCAATTCGCCCGACACGACGATCTGGGATTCGACGGACCGGCGCGACCACGCTGTCGACATCCAGGTGCTGTGGTACCGGTCGCTCCGGGCGGCGGCCTCGCTGGTGGGCACGTCACCGGACCACGAATCCGACCGATGGTGCGCGCTCGCCGACCGGACGGCGGAGGCGATACGGTCCCGGTATCGGTGGGACGAAGAAGGGTACCTCTACGACTCCATACGCGGCGGCGCGCCCGTCGGCCAGCTACGGCCGAACGCGCTTCGGGCGGTGAGCGCGGGACTCCTCGACCCCGCGTTCACGAAGACGGTGGTCCGGCGCGCTGCCCGGGACGACCTCACGACGTCGTGGGGCCTGCGCACCCTCTCCTCGAGCGACCCGAAGTACGACCCGGTCGCGTACCACGACGGCGAGGTGTGGACGATCGCGACCGCTTGGGCGGCCGACGCGGCCCTCGTCGCCGGAGAGGCGGACCTCGGTTGGCGCTACCTGTCCACGATCGCGGACCGGTATGACCGGGAAGCGGGGTGGGCCAACGAATGCTACCGGGGGGACCGCGACGCTCCGTTCGATTCCTGCTTCCTGCTCGGGTTCAGCGTGGCGCCGTTCCTGACCGTCCTGTTCGAGCGTCTCTGGGGGCTCTACGTCGACGCGCGGCTCCCCCTGCTCCGGGTGTCGCCACGCTTTCCCGCCTCCTGGAGGTCGGCGTCGATCGACCGGCTCCGGTTCGGCAGCGGGATCGTCGCGCTCGACTGGACCCCGGCCCGGCTCCGCGTCACCTGGGAGGGGCCCGGCGACCTGGCGGTCGATGTGGGAGCAGGGCCGGTCGCCGTCGCGAGCGGAACGCCGTGCGACCTTCCGTGGCCGACCTCGTAGGGGACACGGACCTCTCGTTCCTCAAAGAGGTGATAACCTCGCGCGCGAACCGCGGCCGATGGCGAACGCGATCGAGGTCCAGCACCTCGTCAAGCGGTACGGGGACCTCGCCGCCGTCAACGACATCGAGTTCTCGGTCGCCCCGGGGACCGTCTTCTCGTTCCTCGGTCCCAACGGGGCCGGCAAGACGACGACCACCGAGATCCTGGAGGGACTTCGCCGCGTCACCTCGGGCACGGTGCGCGTCCTCGACCTCGACCCGTGGACCGACGCCTACGAGCTCCACCGGAAGATCGGCGTCATCCCGCAAGATTTCCGTTTCTTCGAGAAGATCACACCGCGCGAGGCGATCGAGTACTACGGGCGGCTGTTCGGAACGCATCCGGATCCGATCGACCTGCTCCGCCGGGTCCAGCTCTCCGACAAGGCGCACGCCCGGTTCGACACGCTCTCGGGCGGCCAGAAGCAGAAGGTCGGCCTCGCCCTCGCGCTCACGAACGACCCGAAGGTGTGCTTCCTCGACGAACCGACGACCGGCCTCGACCCGACCGCCCGACGCGCGATCTGGGAGGTGATCCGCTCGCTCAAGTCGGAGGGGCGGACGGTGTTCCTGACGACCCACTACCTCGAGGAGGCGGAGCTGCTCGCCGACCACGTCGCGATCATCAACCACGGCCGCATCATCGCCGCGGGGACGCCGACGGAGATCATCTCCGAGTACGGGCGCCCCGAGCGGTTGAGCTTCCGGGCCCCGTCCGCGCTGGCGGAGTACCTCCGGGGGAAGGTCGGGCTCCCGGTGTCGGTTGCGGACGGACGGGTCGAGGTCGAGCTGGCCCAGAAGAAGGACGCGGTGCGCGTGCTCGCGGCGGTCGACGCGAGCGGCCTCCCGTGGGAGACGTTCTCGACCGTCCAGGACACGCTCGAGGACGTGTTCGTCCGCCTGGTGGGCCAGATGGATGACGGGACGCTCAAGTCGGAGACGAGCGCGTGAGGCCGGCCCGGGTCCTGGCCGACCTCAAAATCGTCGTGCGGTCGTACCTCCGCAACCCGGTCGCCCTGTTCTTCTCCCTGCTGTTCCCGATCATCCTGATCGGGCTGTTCGGCCTCATCTTCTCGGCGGTGGGCAACGCGTCGGTCACGGTCCAGGTGATCAACCTGGACCACGGCTCGCCGGGAAGCGTCCAGTTCCTCGCCGCGCTCAACAACACGAGCGTCGTCAAGGTGAACGTTGTCGACTGGAACGCGACCAACTTCGGCACGCTGCTCGGCCAGAACGACGACCCGGTCGGGCTGATCATACCGGCCGGTTTCAATGCGAGCTTAGCGACCCATACTCCGACCAACGTCACCATCTTCGTCGACCCGGCCGATGCGTCCTCGAGCGGCACCGTGATCGGCGCGGTCGAGGGCGTGGCGAGCGCGTTCAACCTCCACCTGGCCAACGGCACCGCGGTCGTCGGGTTCACGACCGAGAACGTCGGGAGCAAGGTGTTCAGCTACATCGACTACCTGATCCCCGGCCTGATCGGATTCTCGATCCTGACGAGCCCGATGTTCTCGATGGTCGACGTCGCGGCCGGGTACCGAAAGGACGGGATCTTCCGCGAGCTTTCCCTGACCCCGCTCACGCGGGCGGAGTGGCTCACCTCCCACATCCTGTGGTACACCGCGCTCACCTTCCTCACCGCCGGGATCATGATCGGCGCCGGCGCCGAGCTGTTCGGCGCGTCCGTGAACATCACGCTCGGGATCATCCCGTTCCTGATCGTCGGGCCGCTTCTCTTCGTCTCGCTCGGGATGCTCGCGGGGTCGGTCGCGAAGACCCCCGAGAGCGCGGCCCTGATCGGGAACATCATCACGTTCCCGATGATGTTCCTCTCGGGAACGTTCTTCCAGGTCTCGATGTTCCCGCCGGCGCTCCAGACGTTTGCGCGCGTGCTGCCGCTCTACTACGTCATCGATGGGATGAACCAGGTGATGCTGTTCGAGAACTCGACCCGGGCGCTCACCGACTTCGCGGTCGTCCTCGTGACCGCGCTCGTCATCTTCGTCCTCGCGATCCGGTTCTTCCAGTGGCGGGACGAGTGACGGACCTCCCCGAGCCCCCTCCGGTCGACGCGAGCGCGTTCCGGACGCTCATGAGCCGCTGGGCGACCGGCGTCTCCGTCGTCACGGCCCACGCCGCGGGGCACGACGCGGGGCTCACGGTCAACGCCCTCCTCTCGGTGTCCCTTGCGCCGCCGGCGCTGCTCGTGAGCCTCTCGAACGACGTCGACACGCTCCCGCTGATCGAGCGCGCCGGCCGGTTCGGCGTGACGTTCCTTTCGGCCGAGCAGCGTTCGCTGAGCGAGCGGTTCGCGCAGACGCTCCCGTCCGACGAGAAGTTCCGCGGGGTGGCGGTCCACCGCGGGCCCGGGGGCTCCGCCCTGCTCGACGGGGGTCTTGCCGCGCTCGAATGCCGCCTCCTCTCGCGAACGCCGATGTTCGACCATACGCTCGTGGTTGGCGAGGTCGTGCACACCGAGGTCGGGATCGAGCGGACGCCGCTCCTGTTCTACCGTTCGGGGTACGCCGAGTCGGACGGCTCCGACCGCCTCCGGTTGGCCCCCCGTCGGCCGTAAGCGCGGGGCTTTAACCCCCCGCTTCGTCGTACGGGGGGCCATGAACGACGTTCCGCGCCACTCCCGTGTCGTCATCATCGGGAGCGGCCCCGCGGGGCTCACCGCCGCCCTGTACGCCGCGCGCGCGGAGCTGAGGCCGATCGTCATCACCGGCGTCCCCGCGGGGGGCCAGCTCCTCATCACGACCGAGGTCGAGAACTACCCCGGCTTCCCGGACGGGATCCAGGGGCCCGAGCTCGTCGAGCGGATGCGCCGGCAGGCGGCACGGTTCGGGGCCCAGTTCGTGGACGACAACGTGACGAAGGTCGACTTCCGGCGCCGGCCGTTCCACGTCGGGACCGGCGCGCAGGGGGCGTTCACCGCGGACGCGGTGATCGTCGCGACGGGCGCGAGCGCGCGGTGGCTGAACCTGCCGTCGGAGACCGCCCTTCGCGGGAAGGGGATCTCGGCGTGCGCCACGTGCGACGGGTTCTTCTTCAAGGGAAAGGAGCTCGCCGTCGTCGGCGGCGGCGACACCGCGATGGAGGAGGCGCTTTTCCTCACGAACTTCAGCCCGCACGTGACGATCATCCACCGGCGCGGCGACCTCCGCGCGAGCGCGATCATGCAGGCGCGCGCGCGGGCGAACCCGAAGATCTCGATCCTGCTCGACACCGAGGTCGCGGAGGTGCTCGGCCGCGACTCGGTCGTCGGGCTGAAGCTCACTCACGGGAAGACCGGCAAGGGCTCGGAGCTGCCCGTGCAGGGGCTGTTCGTCGCGATCGGCTACGACCCCGCGACCGAGGTGTTCCGGGGCCATCTCGACCTCACCGAGAAGGGATACATCAAGCTCCACGAGCACTCGCGCACGAGCGTCGAGGGCGTCTTCGCCGCGGGCGATGTCCACGATCACCGGTACCGCCAGGCGGTCACCGCGGCGGGCGCTGGCTGCATGGCCTCGATCGACGCGGAGCGGTGGCTCGCCGAGCAGGAAGGCCCCGCCGCCGCGGCGACGCCGCCGCTCGCGGCCCCCCGCTGACGCCGTTCCCATCAACTCGAATTGACGACCCGTCCATATACCGACCGGCCGAGTCGCCGAGCATGGTTCCCCACGGTGCGACCACGGCGGCGGCCTCGGATCTGCCAGCGAGCTTTTGGGTGCGCCATGCGAAACCGCTGAAGACGGCGTTCCGTCTGCTGCTCGGGATCGCGTGGCTCACCGACGGGGTCCTGAAGTTCACTTCGGGCTTCGTGAACGACTTCCTCTCCTCGGTCCAGGCGTCGCAGGCCGCCGCGCCGAGCTGGCTCTCCCCCTGGTTCAACTTCTGGGCGAGCCAGGCGTCCAGCAACGCGACGACGATCGTCTACACGGTCGGGGCGCTGGAGATCGCGCTCGGCGTCGCGCTGCTCCTCGGCTTCCTACGGAAGGTCGCGTACATCGGCGGCCTGGCCCTCGGCCTCCTGATCTGGGCCGTGCCGGAGGGATTCGGCGGTCCGTACCAGGTCGGCTCCGGCGGGACGGACATCGGGACGGGGATCATCTACGCGATCGCGTTCCTCGGCCTGATCGTGATCAACGCGACGTACGGCCCGAGCCGCTACAGCCTCGACTACTACATCGAGCGCCGGTTCCCCCGCTGGGCCCGGATCGCCGAGTTCGGCACCTACGCCCGACCGGCGCCGACGCCCGTCGCGGTCCCGACCCCGCCCTCGACCGCGTAGTCGAACCTTTTCGCCGCTCCCCCGGGGGTTCCCTCGGGGGAGCGGTTCCTCCGCCCCACAGTCTTTAATATCGAACGCTCCGGTGCGAACCGAGGAGCGGCGTTGCCGAGCAAGAAGAGCCTGCACATCGAGGCGTCCGGCCAGCTGTGCATCTACTGCGGGGCGTGCGTGGGGATCTGCCCGCTGAACTGCATCTACCTGGACGAGACCCGCATCACGTTCGACGAGAAGGTCTGCACGCGCTGCGAGATCTGCGTGAAGGCGTGCCCGGTCGGTGCGATCGAGATCGGGTAACCCCGTCCTCGCGGAGAGAACGATCATGGTTTCTGACCTGAAGACCGACGTGCTCGTCATCGGCGCCGGCCCCGCCGGAACGATGACCGCCAAGTGGGCCGCCAAGAACGGCGCCAAGGTGATGGTGATCGAGAAGCGGCAGGAGATCGGCAGTCCGGTCCGCTGCGGCGAGGGGATGAGCAAGGAGTGGCTCCCCGAGGTCGGCATCAAGCCCGGCAAGTGGATCAACGTCGAGGTCGAGGGCGCCCGGATCTTCTCCCCCCGGGAGCAGGTCTTCGAGATCAACGAGAAAAGCGCGGGCAACGAGGTCGGCTACGTCGTCGAGCGCGACGGGTTCGACAAGCAGCTGGCGATCGACGCCGCGAACGCCGGCGCGGACGTCGTGCTGAAGACCGCCGCGGTCGAGATCCTGAAGGAGCAGGGAAAGGTCGTCGGCGCCCGCGTCAAGCAGTTCGGCCAGAAATTCGAGATCCGCGCGCCGATCACGATCGGCGCCGACGGCTTCGAGAGCCAGGTCGGACGCTGGGCGGGCCTCCCCACGAACCTCGCGCTCCGCGACATGGACACGTGCCTCCAGTACCGGATGACGAACGTCGACTCCGATACGCGCTACTGCGACTTCTATCTCGGCAAGGTCGCCCCGGGCGGCTACGTCTGGGTGTTCCCGAAGGACGACGGCGTCGCGAACGTCGGGATCGGCGTCCAGGTCAGCCAGGTGAAGACGACCGCCGAGGCCCGCAAGTACCTGGACGACTGGATCGACCACCACCCCGGCTACGCGAAGGGGAAGAAGATCGACATGGTCGGCGGCGGGGTCTCGATCTCGGCGCCGCTCAAACAGACCGTCACGGACGGGTTCATGCTCGTCGGCGACGCGGCCCGGATGATCGACCCGCTCACGGGCGGGGGGATCGCGAACGGCTGCATCGCCGGGAAGATCTGCGGCGAGGTCGCGGCGAAGGCGGTGCACGCGGGGGACCCGTCGGCGGGGTTCCTCCAGGCGTACGAGAAGGGATGGCGCGCCCGGCTCGAGGAGAAGCTGTACCGCAACTGGCTCGCGAAGGAGAAGCTGTGCACGATCTCCGACGAGACGTTCGACAAGATCATCGACGCGCTCCAGGGGGTCCGGCTGCAGAAGCTGTCGGTCCACAACATCCTGAAGGCGGTCCACGACAAGTACCCGGAAGTGACGAAGGAGTTCGAGGCGTTCCTCTGAACGTCCCCGACCGCAACCGATGCCCGGCGCGCCGAACCGTCCTCCCGACACGACCCCGGCCGCGCCGCTCGTAGCCCCGGTCCAGGAGCCCCCCGAGAAACGGGTGCTGCGCCGGCTCGCCCCGTCGCGCGTCGCCCTGCAGTGGGAGGGGTGGAAGGGCGCCCCGAGCGCCGAGCTCGTCGCCCCGTTGACGAAAGCGGACGCCGCCTACGCCGCCGGCGACTACCCGGCCGCGCTGACCGCGCTCGACCTGCTCTCGGTTCGGTTCGCCGAGCCGCGCTGGCCGTCGCTGCCCGAGCCGTTCCGCCGCCTCCGCGTCCCGATCCCGGCCCCGATGCCGCCGCACTGGAACCCCGACAACGCGCTCGCCCCCGCCGAGCGCGAGGCGAAGCGCGCCCGCGACACCGCCGCCGAACAGCTCCTCCTCGCGGAGGGATGCCTCGCGTGGCTCGCCGGGCACGGCACCGACGTCGCCGACCTCCGGCCGAAGCTCGAGGAAGCGAAGGCGATCTTCCCGAACGAGGGCGCGAGCGCCGGCTTCTACGAACGCATCGACCTCATCTGGGAGGGAATCCGGTCCCGGGTCCCGCTCCCGAAGGCGCCCGCCGGCCGGGCCGCCCCGGCGCCGGCCGCGGCGGACGCCGAAGCCGGCGCGGCGTAACCGACCGTGCCGAGCGACGAGCCCGCGCCACCGAAGCGCCGTCGCGTGGTGCGCGGGGACGGCGAGGTGACCCAGTGGCCCCGCGGGCTCTCCGGCTACGTCGCGAAGGGTCCGGAGGACGAGACCCCGTCTCCGGAAGAGGACCGCACGGGGAACCGGCTGCGTCTCGCCGCCCGGCTGCTGTCGGTGCTGCGCTCGCAGGGGCGCGACGTCGACCGGGAGGTGCGGGAGCTGACCGCCGCGGAGCGCGCGTACGCCGGCGGGGACAAGGCGACCGCGACGCGGCGGGTCGACCGCCTGTTCGCCGACCTCGACGAACGCCGCCCTCCGGCACCTTAAGCGGCCGACCGCCGTTCCCCGCGCCGGTATGCCGCCGCCCCGCTTCGGCACGTTCTCGATCGTCGCCCACGACCCCGACACCCAGAGCTGGGGGGTCGCCGTCCAGTCGCGGTTCATCTCGGTCGGCTCGGTCGTTCCGTGGGCGCAGGCCGGGGTCGGGGCGATCGCGACCCAGGCCGCGGCGAACGTCTCCTACGGGATCGTTGGACTCCAGCTGCTGCGCGAGGGTGTCCCGGCCGCGGAGGTGGTCCGCCGGCTCACCAGCGACGACAAGGGTCGGGACGAGCGGCAGCTCGGCGTCGTCGACCGGAACGGCGGCGCCGCCGCGTTCACCGGTAAGAAGTGCATGGACTGGGCCGGCCACGAGGTCGGCGACGGGTTCTGCTGCCAAGGGAACATCCTGTTCGGCCCGGCGGTCGTGCGGGCGATGGCGCGCGCCTACGAGACGACCCCCGGGGACGTCATCGACCGGATGATCGCCGCGCTCGCCGCGGGCCAGCGCGAAGGAGGGGACCGCCGCGGGATGCAGTCGGCGGCGCTCTACCTCGTGAAGAAGGGCGCCGGCTACGGCGAGGGAGAGCGGTGGGTCGACCTGCGCGTCGACGACCACCCGTCGCCGATCGAGGAGCTGAAACGGATCTTCCAACTGTACGACCTGACGATGCTGAGCCGGGAGGACCCGGCCACCCTCGTGCCGATCGAGGGCGAGACGGCGAAGGGGCTCCAGCACGACCTCGCGCTCCTCGGCTACTACTCCGGCCACTTCACCGGGACGTGGGACGACGCGAGCCGCGCCGCGTTCACGCGGTTCCTGGGCGAGCACAATTTCGAGAACAAGCAGCGCGACGACCTCAAGGTGTGGCCGTCGATCGTCGTCTACCTCCGGGAGAACGCCGCCGCCGAGGCGGCGCGCCGGACGAAGACCGCCCCGATCGTCTCGAACGCGCTGAGCCGGGGGCCCGGCGCCCAACCGAAGGGAGGTGGCGCATCCCGGACCGCTCCCCCGCCCGCGAAGAAGAAGTCGAAGTGACCGCCGAGGTCCGGCGCTCCTGCGGCTCTCCGGCCGAGGCGGAGCGGTTCCGCGTCGCGGTCGCGGCCGACAACCCCGAGTACGTGCGCGTGACCGTCGAGGGATCCGAGCTCGTCGTACGCGTCGCGGCGTCCGCCCCGGCGAGCGCCCGCGCCACGCTGGAGGACCTGCTCGCGTGCCTCGGGGCCGCGGAGCGCGCGACGCCCCGCTAGCGGCCCAGGAGAGGGGCGAGCGCGTCCGTGAGCAGCGATACTACGTCCTCGACCTTCGCCACGATCCCCACGTCGACCTCGCGGAACACGGGCGCCGCCGGGTCCGAGTTGACTGCGAGCAGCGCGTGCGCCCGTTTCCAGCCGACGAGGTGATTGGCGGAGCCGCCGACCCCCAGCAGCACCCCGAGTCGCGGGGCCGGGGAGCGCCCGGTCAGACCGACCTGGAACTGGCGCGGCACCCAGCCGGCGTCGACGACCTTGCGGGTCGCGCCGAGCGCCGCGTCCCATCGCGTGAGCATCGGCGCGAGCGCGTTCAAGCCCGCGGGCCCTCCGATCCCCATGCCCACCGCGATCACGACGTCCCGCTCGTCCAGCGTGGGCGTCTCGACCGGGACCTCCTCGCCGGCGTCGAACGGGAGGAGCGGTGCGTCGAGCGCCGGGGGATCGATCTCGGTCCAGTCGAGGACGGACGCCGACGCTCCGGAAACGGCCTCCGCCCACGCCCCCGGTCGCACCGTCGCGAGGCTGGGGCGGGTCCGGCTCACGATGCCGGCGATCGTTCGCCCCCCGAACGATGGCTTCGACCAGAGCAGCGAGGCGTCGGCCCGCGCGCTCACGCCGACCGCGTCCCCGACGAGACCGAGCCCCCGGGAGGTTGCGGCCCGGGCCGCGACCTCGCGTCCGAACGAGTCGGAGAGGAACAGGGCCGCGGCGGCGAGCTCCCGGCGGTCCACGAGGAGCCTGAACGCGCGGGCGACCGACCCGGAGTCGGTCGGGAGCGACGGCACTCGCACCTGGTACCCGCCGACTGCCCCGGCGCGCGCGAGGCGCTCGAGGGAGGCCGAGTCCGGCGCGTCGCCGATCCAGACGGCCGAGGGCCAGAACTCAGGGAGCGAACGGCGGACCTCGCTCAGGAGCGCCGGGGCGCGGGGAGCGAGGCGGCCGCTCCCGTCCGTGACCAGCACGAGCACTTCGCGGTCGTCCGCACGAGGTGCCGGCACGGAACCGAGGGGATTCGGAGCGGGCCGCGGGTTCGACAGGAGAGGCCGGAGCAGCTCGACGGCGCGCGCCACCTGTTCCGCCGCCGTCCCGTCGGCGACCACCACGGGGGAGCGACGGGGCGCGTCCTCGGAGACGGAGACGACGACCGTCGGCGACCCGGCCGTCCCTACGGTCGCCGGGTCGACGGGGATCCGGTCGAGGTCCCACGTTTCGATGTCGGAGAGAGGGACCGCGGCGCGCTCTTCGGGCGAAACCTTGCCCGGCTTGATGATCTTCTCCCCGACCGACACAACGAGCGGCGCGTGCGTCGCGTACGTCGCCCAGCCGGTGTTCGTGTCGACGGTGACGACCACCCCGGGGCCGTCGACCGCGCGGCCGATCCCGCGCGCGCCGGTGAGGACCGGGACGTGGAGGAGGCCCGCGACCTCGGGCCCGACCTGGCCGGTCTCACTATCGGTCGTCCAGCTCCCCGTGAGGACGAGGCCATGTCCGACGCCGAGCAGCGCCGCGGTCAGGGTCCGAGCGGTCGCGAGCGTGTCGGAGCCGGCGAGACGCGCGTCCGTGAGCAGGATCACGCGGTCGGCGCCCATCGCCTTCGCGTCGCGAAGCGGTTCCCGGGCCGCGAGCGGTCCCATCGAGATCACGGTGACCGTTTCGCCCTCCTTGCGAAGTTGGAGCGCGACCCGGAGGGCCCGTTGGTCGAACGGATTCAGGAACAGCGCAGCGCCCTCGCGGACCACGGCGCGACGCTCGGGGTCGTAGCGAAGGTCGTCGAGCGGTGGCACCGCCTTCACCAGAACGGCGAAATCCATCCGGTCGACCCGCCGCCACCACGCGACGCGGGAGAATAAGTACGGGTCCGGGCGTCGCCCGCCCGTGGAATCGTCCGCCCGCGACCGTCCCGTCCCGGTCTACCGCTACGGGCTCGGCGTCGTGATCACGGTCGTCGCGATCCTCAGCCAGTACTTCGTCCCGCAGAACATTCCCGCGGCGCTCGCTCTCTACGACAACCTCCCCGGTGACCTGTTCGTCGTGTACGGCATCCCGGTGATCGCGTTCGCCGTCCTCGTCGGCGCCGGTCCCTTGCGGAACTGGAAGCGGCGCATGGAGCTCGCGACGATCGAAGGGCTCGGCTGGTATGGGGTCCTTTCCCTGCTCGCGCTCGTCATCGTCATCGCGCTCGCGATCGTGTACGAGGTCGTCGACCCGTCGGTGCTTCAGCAGCTGAACAAGCCGAACCCCGCGCTCACGCAGGCCGCGAGCAACCCGTGGTTCTGGGTCGGGTTCTCGTTCGTGGTGGGCGCGTTCGAGGAGACGATCTTCCGGGGGTGGATCTTCGGGTTCTGGCGGAACCGGAGCGCGAACTGGATCGCTCCGGCGCTCTGGACGAGCGCCCTGTTCGCCGGCGTCCACCTGTACTACGGGCAGACCTACGGGACGGCCGCCCCGCTGATCTTCCCGAGCCTCTTCCTCGCCGGCTTCGCCTTCGCCGCGACGTACCAGGCGTCCGGCGGGAACCTCGTGATCGTGGCGCTGCTGCACGGCGCGAACGACGCCACCGCCTTTCTCACTCTCGTGAACCTCGACGCCGGCCTCGCGGCCCACTACCTTCTGATCCTCGGCGGGGCCGTCGTCGGTCTCGTCTGGTTCCTGAACGAGAAGCGCGGACCGATGTTCGCGCCCGCCTGGGCGCGCCCGGAGGCTTATACCGACGGGGAGAGGATGAGCTCGACCCAGATCCCGTCGGGACCCTCGTAGTACGCCACGACGACCGTGCGGCCCTCCTTGAACTGGTCGACCAGCCGGCCCCCCGCCGCCGTCAGTTGGCGACCCGCCGCGGCCATGTCGTTCACGCGGACGCCGATGTGGTCGAGCCCCTCGCCCGGTGAGAACGGGGTCGCGTACGGGCTGCCCTTCGGGTAGTAGTTCAGCTCGAGGCGCTGGCCCGACGCTCGGTCCTGGAAGAGGACCCACACGCCCCCGTGGTCCATCGTCCCCCGGCGCACCTCCGTGAGGCCGAGTCCCTTCTCGAGGAACTTCGTCGCCTTCGGGAGGTTGGTCACGCGGATCCCGGTGTAATCGAGATGCATGCTCCGCTCACCCGGACGCTCCAGATAGGGATTCCCGAACCGCCGAGCCCGGAATCGTCTTGTAACCGGCCCGGCTCGCGCGGCGCATGGCCCCGACCGACGCCCAGCTCCGGGAGATCCTCACGCGGGCCCGGACCATCGCGGTCGTGGGGCTTTCCGACAAGCCGGAAAAGGATTCCAACGAGGTCGCCCGGTATCTTCGCTCGCAGGGGTACCGGGTAATCCCGGTGAATCCCGCCGTCCCCCAGGTCTTCGGAGAGACGTCCTACCCATCGCTCGGGGCGATCCCGAAGGAGATCCGCGTCGACATCGCCGACATCTTCCGCCGCAGTGACCAGGTCGTACCGATCGCGCGGGAGGCGGTACGCCGCGGCATCCCCGTCGTCTGGATGCAGCTCGGCGTCGAGAACGCCGAGGCCGGCAGCATCGTGCGCGAGGCCGGGGGCACCGACATCGAGAACCTGTGCATCATGAGCCAGCACCGACGCCTGGGCCTGCCCGCGGTCGGCCCCGCGAAGGAGTGAGCTCGAGTGGCCGCGGCCGCCCCGCCTCTCGCCGGACCGCCGTCTCCCCGACCGGCCGCTGCCCCGGTGCCCCGCGCCGGCACCATCCGGGACCGCGGCATCGTCCGGTACGATGCGATCCGCGCGACCCGGTGGTTCTCCTCGGGAGTGGCGAAGGTGCTCGGGGACGTGGACGTCACCGAGGGTCGTGCGCAGGGACTCGTCTCGGTCGGGGGGAAGCTCGTTGCCGGATCCTTCCGCGCCGAAGGGACCTTCGAGGTGGTCGGGCGAGTGGACGTCCGGGACGACCTGACCGTCGAAGGGACGACCCGGCTCGTTGCTCCTCTTCACGCCGGCGGGCTCACCTCAGAGGGCTCCTTCCATACCACGGCGGAGGTGCGGGTCGACCGCATATGGACCGCCTCCGGCATCGTGGAAGCTCCGTCCGCCCAGGTCGGGGCGTTCCTTCTGAACGGCACCGCGGACATCGCGGGCGACCTTCAAGCGGTGGGGCTGGTGCGCGCGCAGTTCCGGGGCGACTCGCAGGTCGGGACGATCCGGGGCGCCAAGGTGGTCCTTCACGGCCCGCCCGCGGGAGCTGTCCCGAGCCTCATACGCTCGGTTCTGGGAGGAGCCGCGGCGATCCGCGTGGACCGGATCGAGGCGGAGTACGTGGAGCTCGGCGCGGTGGACGTCGGCTTCGTCCACGCGCAGCAGGTGACCCTCGGAGCCGGCGCCCACGTGACGACCGTCGAGGGGGAGGTCGTACGTCGGCACCCCTCCGCGCGGGTCGGCTTTGAGTCGCATTCGCCGCCCCCCCACGGCCTGCACCGATAGGCGCACCGCCCGCCCCGACCCGTTATCTCTCCCGGGTTCGTCGGCGCGCCGGATGGCGCCGGAGGAAGAGACGACGGGGGCCCCGGCCCCCGCGGAGGTCCAGCGCACCGTCCTACGGTACTGGGACGCCACCGGGGTGCCCGCGAAGTCATACTACGGCTCGCCCGAGGGCCCCGTTTTTCGGTTCACCGAGGGACCGCCCGGCGTCAACGGTCCGCCGCATCTCGGCCACGTCGAGCCGCGGGTGCTGAAGGACCTCCAGCTCCGGTACCGCCGGATGCGGGGCCACCGCATCGTGAGCGCGATGGCGGGCTGGGACTGCCAGGGTCTCCCCGTGGAGATCGAGGTCGAGAAGAAGAACGGCCTCAAGTCGCGCAAGGACATCGAGGCGTTCGGCATCGCCCAGTTCTGCGACGAGTGCCGCTCGATCGCGCTCCAGTACGCCGCCTCGTGGCAGGAGATGAGCCGCCGGATGGGGTACTGGCTCGACTACGAGCACCCGTACCGCACGATGGATGCACCGTACATCGAGAGCGTCTGGTGGTCGTTGAAGACGCTGTTCGAGCGCGGCCTGCTCGAGAAGGGCCACTACGTGCTTCCGTACTGCCCCCGGTGCGAAACGACGCTCTCGTCCCACGAGGTGGCGCAGGGGTACCGGGACGCGACGGACCCGTCCGTCACCATCCGCCTGCCGCTGGAAGGCGACCTCTGGGACCTCCTCGTCTGGACCACGACCCCCTGGACGCTCCCGGCCAACCTCCTGGTCGCGGCCCGGTCCGACCTCGAGTACTCTCTCGTGCATACCGGAGAAGGGAACGACGTGCTGCTCGCGTCCGCCGCGCTCCCCCGGTACTTTCCGAAGGGGGCGGAGGTCCGAGCCCGCCTGACCGGCGCCGAGCTCGCGGGCCGAGCGTATCGCCCCCCGTTCGACGCGGCCGGGCCCGGACCCGGCCGCTTCCGCATCGTCCTCGACGATTTTGTCACCGCGGAGGAGGGGACCGGTTTCGTCCACGTGGCCCCGAGCTTCGGTCCGGACGACTACCGGGTCGGCTCGCGCGAGAAGGTCGGCGTGTTCGACCCGCTCGACAGCCGCGCCGCGTTCACGGACGTCGTGCCGCTCGTCCGGGGCAAGGGGTTCAAGGCGGCCGACCCGATCCTGACCAAAGACCTCGCGGAGCGGGGCCTCCTCTTCCGCTCCGAAACGCTGCGCCACACCTACCCGTTCTGCTGGCGGTGCGACCACGCGCTCCTCTACCGGGCGATCGATTCGTGGTTCGTCCGAACGTCGCGGATCACCGAGGCGCTCGTCCGGAACAACCGGGCGACCACGTGGATCCCGGGGTATCTGCGCGACGGTCGGTTCGGCAACTTCCTCGCGGAGGCGAAGGACTGGGCCCTGTCGCGGAGCCGGTACTGGGGGACCCCGCTCCCGGTGTGGATCTGCCCGGACGGCCACCCGACGTGCGTGGGGAGCTTCTCCGAGCTCGCGGAGCGCTCGGGAGCGCCGCTCCCCGAGCCGTTCGACCCCCACCGCGTGACCGTCGACCGCATCTCCGTGCGATGCACGACGTGCGGGCAGGAGAGCCGACGCGAACCGTACACGGTCGACGTCTGGTACGACGCCGGCTCCGCCCCGTTCGCCCAGTTCCACTACCCGTTCGAGCCGGGGCCGTTCGACCCCGCGGCGCCGCTCGATTACGTCAGCGAAGCGATCGACCAGACCCGTGGCTGGTACTACACGCTCCTGGTGATCTCGACCGCGGTGTTCGACCGGCCCGCGTTCCGCGCGAACCTGACCTGTGAATTCCTGCTCGGAGAGGGCGGCCAGAAGATGTCCAAGTCGAAGGGGAAGGTCCTCGAGCCGCTCGCGATCCTGGACGAGGTCGGAGGGGACACCATCCGCTGGCTCTTCCTCTCGCAGGACTTCACCGCGCCGATCCGCGTCGGCGAGACCACGATCCGCAAGGGCGAGCACCGCACCCTCGGGGCGCTGCGCAACGTGGTCGCGTTCCATCGGGACA
Source organism: Thermoplasmata archaeon (assembly GCA_035504595.1). GTDB lineage: Archaea > Thermoplasmatota > Thermoplasmata > Lutacidiplasmatales > UBA184 > Lutacidiplasma. Next base: position 46,271 of record DATJRQ010000008.1, read on the forward strand.
ACGCCCGCGCCGACCGCCTGGCCCCGGTGGTCACGACCCCGCCGGCGCGCGGACTTCTCGACCGCTGGCTCCTATCGCGACTCGAAGCGACCCGCCGGGACGTGACCACAGCGCTCGAGGCGTTCGACCCGCGCCCCGCCGCATCCTCGATCCGCGAGTTCGTGGACGACCTCTCCACCTGGTACCTGCGCCGCTCGCGTCCCCGATTCTGGCTCGAGGGGGACCGGCCCGAACGGCGCGAGGCGCACGCGACCCTCTCCTACACCCTCGAGTCGCTCTCCCTCGTGCTGGCGCCCCTGGTGCCGTTCACGGCCGAGTGGGTGCACCAGGAGGTGACGGACGCGGGTTTTTCCGACGCGGCCGCCTCCGTCCACCTCGCTCCGTGGCCGAACTGGTTCGCGGAGCGCGACCTCCCGCTCGAGGAAGGGATGCGCGAGCTCCGGGCGCTCGTCGAGGTGGGGCGGGAGCTTCGGCAAAGGGCGGGCGTGAAATCCCGGATCCCGCTCGCCGAGCTCGTGCTGTTCGGCCACGCACCACCCGTGCTCGCAGCCCTCGGGACGGAGGGGGAAGCGCTGCTGGCGGAGGAGTTGAACGTGAAGCGCGTCGTCCGCGTGCCGTCCGCCGAGCGGGCCAACTACCCGGAGACGGCGTGGACGATCCGGGAGGAGGAGGGAACGCCGATCGCCGCGATCCCGCGTCGCCCGTCGCCGGAGCTCCTCGAGGAGGGCCTCGCCCGGGAGGTCGCGCGTCGCCTCCAGCAGACGCGCAAGGAACTCGGACTCCGCTACCTGGACGGGGTCGCGATCACCGTCAGCGCCCCGCGCGAACTCGCGGCCGCGCTCCGGGCGCGGCAGGCGACCCTCGCCCAGGACCTGATCGCCGACCCGTTCACGATCGTCGAAGAACCCCTCCCGCCGGGGGCGGACGTCCGCACCTGGGAGCTGGACGGCGTCACCTTCGCCGCGCGGGTCGTGCGACGTTAGGGCGTCGCGCGAACGACCGGACCGCCCGGGAACTTCTCGGCGAAAACGTCCGCCTCGAACCGTCGGACCCGCACTCGCGGGTCCTTCCACGCGTGGGGGGGTAGGCCGGCCTTCTCGCAGGTCCCCTCGAGCAGCTGCTCGGAGTTCCACCCCTGCTCGGGGGCGACCTGAGGAAGGAGGAGGCCGCTGGTTCCGAAGCCGTCCACGATGAGTCCGTCCCGACCGACCCGGACCTCTCGCAGCAACGACTCGGGCTGACGCGAGGTCACCGGAACCGGCACGGTCAGCACTGACACCTCGAGCGAGAGCGTCGCGAGCTCGGCGGCGCGAACGGGCGGGAACCGGGGGTCCTCGGTGGCCGCGGCGACCGCGGCCTCCCGGATCGCCCGCCCGAGCGGATGGGTCGGCAGCGGGAACCCGATGCAGCCGCGCAGCTCTCCGCCCGGGTGACGGCGCAGCGTCACGAACGCACCGCGCGGTTCCTCGAACACTTCGGGGAGCGCGCCGCTCTCGATGGGCCGGCCGCGCGACGGGCCGCTCGAACCGAGAGCGGCGACGAGACTCTCTCGCGCGAGACCGACAGCGCGGGCCCCCTCCTCGTCCGAGAGCATCGCCCACCGACCGGGACGGGACGGAAAGGGGCTTCGGCGGCGCGGCCGGGGCAGGTTTTATACGCGACGGACGGTCCCCGCGGGTCCCATGCCGTTCCCCGAGGCGGTCGAGCGCCTGCTCAACAAGAAGATCTGCATGAACTGCTCGGCCCGGAACCCTCCCAAGGCGGTCCAGTGCCGCAAGTGCGGCTACAAGGGACTCCGCGTGAAATCGCGGGAACGGTCGGGGAAGACCCAGTAGCCCCCTTCACGGGGGCGGGGCGGCGTCCGGCCCCTGCGCGAATGGTGTGGGCCGACCGTGCGTCCCCTCGCGGTGGACCGCGAGCCGCTTCTCGGCCAGGAAGCGGAGGTTGTGGAGCCCGTCCCGCCAGCTCGACAGCTTCGGCCGACCCCACCGCTCGCCGTACCGGATCGGTACCTCGACCACGCGAAGCCCACGGAGGATCGCCTCGACCTTGAGCTCCTCGCTGAACGCCATGCTGTCCTCCTCGACATGGACACGCGAGAGGATCTCCCGGCGGAACAGCCAGAACCCGCTCTGACTGTCCGCGAGCCGCCCTCCCGGGAGCTCCTTCATCCAGTGGTGGTACGCGAGGTTCGCGAGCACGTTGAGCATCCGGTTGCCGATCCGGTGCTCCGTTGTCATCGCCTTGCGGTCGATGAACGCGAGCCGGTTGCCCGTCAGGAAGTCGATCTTCTCGCGGTCGACCCGGGCGAGAAGGTCCGGGATCGTTTCGACCGGGTACGTGCCGTCGCCGTCGGTCGTCGCGATGAACTCGCCCCGCGCAGCGGCGAAGCCGGTCTTGTACGCCCGACCGTATCCTTTGCGGGGTTCGTGGAGGACCCGCGCTCCGTTCGCCTCGGCGATCGCCGCGGTCCCGTCCGTGGACGCGCCGTCCACGACGAGGAGTTCCCAATCGACCGGGATCGCCTGGAACGTCGTGGAATTGGCGCGGTCCGCCGCGGCCCGGAACGTGGCGAGGACGTGGCCGATCGATTCGGCCTCGTTCAAGGTCGGGACGATGAGGGTGGCACGCATCGGCCCACCCACTAGGGGTCACGGACCGCTTAAGCGCGTCGCGCGCGTCCGAACGGGGGTACGAAGACCGCCACCGCTCGTCGCGCCCGCGCCCGGCGCTGGGGACAGTTTCCGACCACCGCGGACGTCGGGATCTGGGCGACCGGACCGACGCCCGCTGCGCTGTTCGAAGCGCTCGGCCTCGGTCTGTTCGCGCTGATGACGGACCGGAAGAGGGTACGGCCCCAGCTCGAGCGCGCGGTGAGCGCGTCGGGCACCGACCCCTCCTCGCTCGTCGTCGCCTACCTCTCCGAGCTCCTGCTGCTCCAGCAGGCCGAGGGATTCATGGCGTGCGAGATACGGGCCCACCCGGTCGGAGACCCCCCGACCGCGATCGTCGCCAGCGTCTCGGGGGAGAAGTTCGACCCCGTGCGCCACCCGGCCCGCACCGAGGTCAAGGCGATCACCCTCCACGACCTCACGATCGACTTCGCCCGGGGGCGAGCGCGCGTGATCGTCGATATCTAGCGCGTCACGGCATCCGCTGGACGATCGCGTCGAGCGCCTTTCCGGGCACAGGTAGCTTCCCCGCCTTGCCCAGGATCCGTTCGAGCGCGGCGAACGTGACGAGGAGGTCCGGCCAGTCGGCGATCCCCATGTGGCCGATCCGGAAGATCTTCCCGGTGAGCGCGCCCTGGCCCCCCTGCACGAGCACGTTGTACTGCTTCTCGAGCGCCTTCCGAACCTCGGGGTCTCCCAACCCGTTGGGATTCTTGATCGCGGTGACGGTGTCGGAGGCGTGCCGCTTCTCCGGGAACAGCTCGAGCCCGAGCGCGTCGGTCGCGTTGCGCGCCGCTTCGGCCAGGCGGTGCGTTCGCTCGTGGCGCTGGTCGAGCCCTTCCTCCTTCAGCAGGAGGAGCGCCTCCCGGAGCGCGAGGAACAGCGGCACGGCCGGCGTCCACGGCGTGTCGTTCTTCTCCAGCGACTTCACGTGGGCGGCGAGGTCGAGATAGTAGCCTCCCGGGTGGAGCGACGCGAGCGCTCGGTCCGAGAGGTGGACGAGCGCGAGGCCCGCGGGGGCCGCGAGCCCCTTCTGGCTCCCGGCGACGACCGCGTCGATCCCCCAGCCCGAAATGTCCATTGGGATCCCCGCTACGGCGCTGATCCCGTCGACCAGGAACAGCGCACCGGACTTTCGGATGGACGGCGCGATCTCGGCGAGGTCGTTCTGCAGGCCGACGCTCGTCTCGTTGTGCACGACGCACACCGCCCCGTACGAGCCCTTCTCGATCTCGGCGCGGATCGACTCCATCGGGAGCGGCTGGCCCCATGGGGCCGATATCGTGGTCACCTGGCTCGCGTAACGACGGACGATCTGGTCGCCGCGCTCGCCAAAGTTGCCGTTCGAGAGGACCAGGGCCGGCCGGTCGCGCGGCACCAGGGACGAGTACATCGCCTCGAGGCCGGCGGTGCCGCTCCCCGAGAGGATCACCTGGTGGCCCTTCGCGCCGAACAGGACGGGCAGGAGCTCCTTGATCTCGGCGACGATCCCGTGGAAGTAATCGCCGCGGTGATTGAGCGAGGACATCGACATCGCCCGCAGGACCCGCGGATGGATCCGGACCGGCCCGGCGATGAGGAACGTCGTGGTTTCGGGGTCGAACGTCATGGGGGGACCCCCGGCGGGGCGACCAGCGACCGGAGCGGCTCGCCCCGGAGCGCCCGCAGCACCTCATCCACGATCTCGGCGCCCGCGCGCCCCTGGCCCTCGCTCGTCATCGCCCCGATATGGGGGGTGGCGATCAGGTTCGGCATCTCCAACAGTTCGCGGTGCATCGGTGGTTCGACCTCGAAAACGTCCAGCGCGGCGCCGCCGACCCGACCGCTCTTGAGCCCCGAGAGGAGGGCGGTCTCATCGACCAGGGGACCGCGCGCGACGTTGACCAGGAACGCACCGGGTTTCATCGCCGCGAACGCGCGGGCATCGAGCAGGTGCTTGTTGTCGGGGGTGAGGGCGGCGTGGACACTGACGATGTCCGAGCGGCGGAGGAGCTCCTCCCACGGGACCATCTCGGTCCGGTCCCCGGAGAGTTTCACGTACGGGTCGTAGGCGAGGGTCGACGCCCCGAACGGTTCGAGCCGGCGAGCGACCTCCCGCGCGATCCGCCCGTACCCCACGAACCCGACCGTCTTGCCGGCCAGCTCGTGACCGTGGCTGGAGCGCTCCCACTTGCCGCCTTTCGTGGAGAGGATCGCGGGATACAATCCGCGGACGAGCAGCAGGTACAACGCCATCGAGAGCTCCGCGACGCTCGCGGTCGCCGCCGCCGGGGCGTTCACGACCCGGATCCCGCGTTCGCCCGCGACCTTCATATCGACGTTGTCGACCCCGACCCCCGCCCGCGCGATCAGCTGCAGGTGCGGCGCCGCGGCCAGAAGGTTCGCGTTCACCTTCGTTCGGCTCCGGACGATCAGCGCCCACGCCGTTCCGAGGTGTTCGTTCAGCGAAGTCGGGTCGGCGCTGGCGTCGACCACCTGGCACGGGCCGGCGCGCAGCCGTTCGACCGCGGCCGCGTCGATCGGGTCAGCCACGACCACGATCGGCGCCGCCATGGTGCGGGCGACCTCGGTCGGGATGAAAACGGTTCGCCCCCGGGTCGCCCCCGAGCGGACCGAATTTCCAGCCGTGCCCCCACGAGTCCGGGGTGACACCGGGGGACACTCCGGGGGCAGTCGGCTCGGACCGCTGCCCGACCTCCCACCGAGCGCCGGGTCCCGGGACGCTCGACCCGGACGGCGGGCCGCCGGCCGTTGTCGGATTCTCTTCGACCCGAAGGTTTTTGGAGGAGCAACCGCGACGTGCGCCGTTGCCTATGACCGACGAGGACGAACGCCCCCGATTCCGAGAACACCTGCACGAGATGCGCTCGGCCATGGGAGGAATGGGCCGGGATGTGGAGACGAGCGTCGCCGACGCGCCCCACCGGGCGAAGGAAGGGACGAAGAACGCGCTGGCTCGTGCCGCGGGGATCCGGCGGGCCCCGCTCGAGGAGTGGAGCGAGCCGGGTTCGACCGAGTCGAAGTAGTCGCGCTCGCCGCCCGGACGGTGCGTTCCCAGCGACCGTTCCACGACCCCACCATCGGGTGATACCCCGCGTCGGCGTGGAGCCTGAGGGGTCACCATGGACACCTTTGTAGAGCGGGACGAGGTCGAAGTACTCCGCGTGTTGGCGGACTGGACGGGCGGCGGTCCGGCGGAGGCGATGCATCGGTTGGAGGCGAGATTGCCCTCCCTGAAGGGCCGAAGATTCTACGGGACGTTTCGGATGCTCCCGACGGGCGAGGAGTACTACGCGTGCGTGGAACGTGTAGAGTCCGACGACCCGGCGCAGATGGGCCTCGAGACGGGCACAATCCCCGGTGGGCTGTATCTTCGAAGGAAGCTGTCCGATTGGCAGAAAGTGATCGCGGAGGGGAAGCTCGGGGAGCAGTTTGAGGAGATGCTCCGTACCTGTCACCCGGATCGGTCCCGACCGTCGATCGAATTCTACCGAAGCATGGCCGAGATGCACCTTCTGGAGCCGGTCCTTAACCGCGAGTCGGTTCCCCGCCCGCCGTCCTGACCCGGATCCGTCCCCGAGCCGCCGCCGGAGCGACCGCCGTTCGACCGCGGAACGGACGCATCGTCCGGCGGGAGGTGAAATCCTCCGGCCCGAGCAACGCGTCGAGGTGCGGCAACGCCCGGGTCAGCGCCCCCACGCGCGGTTCGAACCCCGGGCGTCGAGTGTACGGGGTCACCCAGACGATCCGGTCGACGCGATGCCGGAGGCGCCCCAGCACCTCCGCGGCCGTGTCCGCGTCCCCCAGGTCCCATCCGTCGCTCAGGAGCACCAGCGTCGTCCGATCCCCGATCGACCCGCCGAAACGCGCCTCGAACTCTTCGAGCGAACGACCGATGCGGGTACCGCCGTCCGTTCGGGCGAGACGAGCTCCGACGACCTGGGTAGCGCGCCGGTACCGGAAGCGGCGCACGTCCGGTGTGATCTCCTCGACCCGGGTGCTGAAGGCGAACACGCGGGCCGGCCGCGACACCGCCGCCAGCTCGTGAGCGAGGGCGAAGAACTGGCTCTCGTGCTCGCGCATCGACCCGCTCACGTCCCAGAGGACCACGAAATGGGCCCGGGACGTGCGCGGGCGCTCCCGTGCGAAATCGATGACCTCCCCGCCGTGGCGGAGGGCGCGGCGGATCGTCGCCCGCAACTCGATCGAACCGTGCACCGACCGCTCCCGGCGCCGGCCCGGCGCGGTCGCGCATTCGCGCCGGAATCGACGCGCCCCCCGGCGATAGGCCCGCATCTCGGGCTCGGTCAGGACGGCGATCGAGTGGGACGCGCTGGGCGCCGCAGCGCTGTACGTGCCGATCGGGACCGCCACCGGCGGGCGGTCCTCTTCGGGCGCGGGCGGCGCGCGACGCCGGGGCCGGGAGCGCGCGTCGCGCGCGGGCCTTAGCGCCGCAGTATCCGCGCCGGACCACGGCACGGGAATGGCGTCCCCCGCCCCGCGCCAGAATCGGTCGAACACGGAGCTGACGGTCGCCCACTCGTCGGGGGAACGGGCGAGGGTCGCGCCGCACGCCGAGCGGAACTGCTCGGGGTCGAGCAGGTCGATCGCGGACGTCGCCCGGCCGAGGTCGAGCTCCGCCTCCAGGCCCACCGGGACTCCGGCCGCGCGCACCGCATCGCAGAACCCTGACAAGCGCCCGGTCCAGACGGCCCGGAACGACCAGGGGCCGTCCGCCACCGGACTACCCCTCCGGCTCCGCGAGCCGCTGCTCCCGGAGATATCGAAGGTCCTCGGCGTCCTTCACGAGGAAGCCCAGCGTCGTCGCGATCGTCTCCGCGTCGACCCCGGTCCGGTGCAGGGCGAGGAGGGCGGCGGCCCAGTCGAGCGTCTCGGCGACCCCGGGCCGGCGCGATAGCTCCGGCTCCTGTCGCACCCGTTGTACGTACGCCGCGATCTGTCGGGCGAACTCCTCGCCGAGTTCGGGGAGTCGGGTGCGCAGGATCGCGGTCTCCTTCGCGAGGTCGGGATACTCCACGTAGGCGTACAGGCACCGTCGCTTCAGCGCATCGCTGAGCTCGCGGGTCCGGTTCGAGGTGATGACCACGAACGGGATCTGCTTCGCCCGAATCGTTCCCAGCTCAGGGATCGTCACCTGGAAGTCCGACAGAACCTCGAGGAGCAACCCTTCGAACTCCTCGTCCGCGCGATCGACCTCATCGATCAGCAGCACGGGGCGGGGACCGGACCCCCCGTCCAGGGCGCGGAGCAGGGGCCGCCGGAGCAGGAATCGCTCGCTGAACACCTCGCGCTCGAGCCCCTCGCGCGCCGTGTCCTTCTCGTGCATCCGGATGGTGAGGAGCTGTCGGGGGTAGTCCCAGTCGTACAGCGCCGACCGGGCGTCCAGCCCCTCAAAGCACTGCAGCCGGATCAGTTCGGCGCCGGTCCCGTTCGCGAGGGCCTTGGCGACCTCGGTCTTGCCGCAGCCGGGCTCGCCCTCGATCAAGAGTGGTTTCCCCAACCGGCCGCACAGATAGACGGCCATGGTCAGGGGCGGGTCCGCCAGGTACTGCTGGCCCCGCAGCAGCTCGTCCACGTCCCGGGGCGAGTTCCATCCGACGTCGCTCATCGTGGGCGGGGCCTCCGAGCTTCCGTGCCGTCCCCACCCCGCCGGTCGGAATGAACGTTTCCGCGCCGCGGGCGGCGCGCACGAACCGCCGGAACCCGTCGGAGCGGCTCCACAATCGTAAATTCCCCCTCCGTCCCATGGGGAACCGGATGCTGATCGACTCGTTCGGGCGGGGTGTCACCGACGTGAGGGTCAGTGTGACCAAGCGTTGCAATTTCGGTTGCATCTACTGCCATGACGAAGGCCTGGGACCGGTCGCCGCGCCGCGGAGCCCCCATTCGGAGGAGATGAGTCCGGTCGAGGTCGAACGACTGGTCCGGGTCGCCCGGGAGTTCGGGATCCGTTCGGTGAAGTTTACGGGCGGCGAGCCGCTCGTCCGCGCGGACATGGAGGAGATCGTCCGCGACACGGTCCGGCACGTCGCGGACGTGTCGCTCACCACGAACGGCTCGATGCTCGCGCCGCGCGCGGAGGGCCTGCGCAACGCCGGTCTGAAGCGCGTGAACGTCTCGATCGACTCGCTCGACCCGAAGGCGTTCCACGAGATCCGTCGAGGCTCGCTGCCACCAGTCCTGCGGGGGATCGAACAGGCGCTCGACGTCGGACTGACGCCGGTGAAGCTGAACATGGTCGTGTTCCGCCCGACCCTCCCGCACATCCCCGAGATGATCCGGTTCGTGAGCCGCAACGCCGGCCTCCGACTGCAGTTGATCCAGTACATGCCCGAGCTCGTCGGCGCGAAGGACTGGTCCGTCGACATCGACAGCGTCAAGCGGTGGCTCGAGAGCCGCGCGGACCGGGTCCTGGTCCGGGAGATGCACCACCGCCGCATCTACCAGTTCGGAGGCGCCGAGGTCGAGCTCGTCGACCCGGTGTTCAACCGCGAGTTCTGCATGAACTGCCACCGGATCCGGATCACGCACCAGGGCGAGCTCAAAGGATGCCTCAACCGCAACGATGACCTGATTGCGACCCGGGGCCTGGACGACCGCCAGCTGAGGGACGCGTTCCGATCCGTTGTCGCCCAGCGCGTGCCGTACTACGGGGGCTACGTCCGGGAGTACCCCGCGCGCGACGCCGCGGCGGCGCCGCTGATCTCGCTCGAGCGACCCGACGTCTAGGGTCGACCGTACTTCGTGGCGATCACCTGACCGAGGATCGCCACCGCGAGCTCCTCGGGGGTCTTCGCGCCGATATCGAGCCCGATCGGCGCCCGCACGGACCGGCGGAACTCCTCGGACACGCCGAGCTGGGCCAGTCCGTCCAGGTCCTGCTGGACGCGATGACGGCTGGCGAGGAGACCGACGAACTTCACGGGGGTCCGAGCGAGCGTCGCGAGCACCTCGACGTCGCGTTCCCCTTTCGTGAGCACGATCGCGTAATCGTGCGAGGTGAGGCGGAGCGTCTCTGGCTCGACGCGCGACGATCGCACCAGCTCGTGAGGAGCCTCGGCGAGCACGGGGTTCGGGTCGACGACGACCACCTCGAAACCGAGACGGTTCCCCAGATGGACGAGCGCGCTCTCGAGGTCGTCCCGGCCCCCCTGTCCGACGATCACGAGACGCTCGGTCGGCACCATCGGCTCGATGTACACCTCAAGGGTGCCGCCGCAATTCGTCTGCACCCAGATCTCGTTCGGGTCCGTTTCCCGGACCGTGCCCGCGACCGATTGGTCCGTGTCGACCAGATGGATACGGAGGACCCGCGGGGTGCCGGACGCCATCGCCGCGCGGGCGCTCTCGACGATCGGACCCTCGGGGCACCCTCCGCCGAGGGTGCCCGCGGCGATCTCCCCTCCGGAGGTAACCAGGATCTTGAACCCCGGCTTTGCGAGGGTCGAGCCCTCGGTGCGCGTGACCGTCGCGACCGCGAACGGCTCGCGACGGGCCACGAGAGCCGCGAGGTGCTTCGAGTAGTGCGCCGTGTGCACGGCGACGGCAGGCCCGACCGGGCTCTCTATGGTTTCGGGCATCCGCCGCGGTGGATCCGGCCGCGCGACCCACGGCCCCCCCGCGTCGGGGCCTCCGGACGGCTGCCGCCCAGCCAACCTTGATAACCCAACAGCGGCTGACCGTGCGATACCTGCTCACGGGGGAATCGAACGATGTATCCGCCGAATTTTGAGTACTACGCGCCCACCACGCTCGACGAGGCGATCGGACTTCTGGACCAGCACCAGGGCGAGGCGAAGGTCCTTGCCGGCGGCCAAAGCCTGATCGGAATGATGAAGCTCCGGCTCGCGCAGCCGGGGGCCCTCGTCGACATCAATCGGATCCCGGGACTTTCGTACATTCGCGAGGACGATTCCGGGCTGCACATCGGAAGTCTCACCCGGACCGCCGAGCTCGGTCGGTCGGACCTCCTCAAGGCACGGTATTCTGTCCTCTGGGACGCCGGGCACGAGATCGCCGACCCGACGGTGCGCAACTGGGGTACGGTCGGGGGCAACGTGACCCATGGCGACCCGGGGAACGACCTGCCCGCGTGCATGCTCGCGCTGGACGCGGAGTTCCAGGCGAAGGGCCCGAAGGGCGCGCGTGCGATCCCCGCCCGGAAGTTCTACCAGGACTCGTTCGTGACCGCGCTCCAGCCGAACGAGGTGCTGACCGAGATCCGGGTCCCGAAGTCCGCGGCCGGTGCCGGGAGCGCCTACTCGAAGATGGAGCGGAAGGTCGGCGACTTCGCCACGGCGGCGGTTGCGGCCAGCATCGTGCTCGGAAAATCGGGGACGATCGACCGGATCGGGATCGGACTCACCAACGTCGGCCCGACCGCGATCTTCGCGGCCGCGGCGGGCGACTCGCTCCGCGGGAAGACCGGCAGCGCGGCCGAGCTGAAATCCGCGGCAGACCTCGCCGCGGACGCCTCCCTACCGGTGCCCGACAACCGCGGTCCGGTCGAGTTCAAGAAGGACATGGTCCGCGTCTGGACACGGCGCACGCTCGCGCACGCGATCGCCCGCGCCAAGGGAGGGTCGTAGCGATGGCGGCGATCGACGTCGAAGAGGCGACCGGCGCCGCTCCCTCGACGACCACGCGGACGGTCCACATCTCGGTGAACGGCGTCGCCCACCGCTCGACGATCCAGAACCGCATGCTTCTCGTCTCCTACCTGCGGGAGCGGCTACGGCTCACGGGGACCCACATCGGGTGCGACACCGCCCACTGCGGTGCCTGCACGGTCCTGGTGGACGGAGTACCCGTGAAGTCGTGCAATTTCCTCGCGGTGCAGGCGGACGGGCGCAAGGTCCAAACGGTCGAGGGCCTCGAAGCCGGAGGAAAGCTCCACCCCGTCCAGGAAGGATTCCATCTCGAGCACGGACTGCAGTGCGGCTACTGCACGCCGGGGATGATGATGACGAGCGTGGCGCTGCTCGCCGGCAACCCGAATCCGACCGAGGACGAGATCCGGCGGGGGATCTCGGGGAATCTCTGCCGCTGCACCGGCTACGTGAACATCGTGAAGGCGATCCAGCATGCGTCCGCGAAGATGCGGGAAGCCCCGAAGGGAGGGCCCTAGCGATGGCGGAGGCGGTCCCCGGCGGGATGGGCCAATCGATCCCGCGGAAGGAAGACGCCCGCTTCATTCGAGGGAAGGGGAACTACGTCGACGACGTGGACCTCCCCGGCATGCTGTTCATGGACCTCGTCCGGAGCCCGTACGCCTACGCGAAGATCACGGCGCTCCGGAAGGAGAAGGCGCTCGCGGTTCCCGGCGTCCTGGCGGTGATCACGGGGGCCGACCTCACCGCGGCGAAGCTGGCGTGGATGCCGACCCTCATGTCCGACACTCAGATGGTGCTCCCGACGGATACGGTGATGTTCCAGGGCCAGGAGGTCGCGGCGGTCGTCGCGACGGACCGGTACGCCGCCGCGGACGGAGTGGCGGCGATCGAGGTCGATTACGAGCCGATGACCCCGGTGATCGACCCGTACAAGGCGCTCGAGCCCTCCGCGCCGGTGTTGCGTCCGGACAAGGGCAAGAAGGACAATCACATCTGGCACTGGGAGGTCGGCGACAAGGCGGCGACCGACGCGGCCCTGAAGGCGTCGGACGTCGTGATCAAGGAGAAGATCTACATCCCCCGGATCCACGTCTCGTCGATCGAGACCTGCGGCTGCGTCGCGAACGTCGACGTGATGGGCAAGCTGACGGTCTGGATGACGACCCAGGCTCCGCACGCGATCCGCACGGTCTTCGCGCTCGTGAGCGGACTCCCCGAGCAGAACATCCGGATCATCTCGCCCGACATCGGCGGGGGGTTCGGTGGCAAGGTGCCGGTCTATCCGGGGTATGTCATCGCCGTCGTGGCGGCGCTCACCACGGGCAAGCCGGTCAAGTGGATCGAGGACCGAACGGGCAATCTCACCGCGGACTCGTTCGCCCGTGACTACCACATCGAGGCGGAGATGGGCGCGACGAAGGACGGGAAGCTCACCGGCCTCCGCGTCAAGACCCTCGCCGACCACGGCTACACGGACGCGGCGGCGAACCCGTCGAAGTTCCCCGCGGGACTGTTCCACGTGATCACCGGGTCGTACCCGTTCAAGGCCGCGTTCGTCGAGGTCGACGCCGCGTACACGAACAAGCCCCCCGGGGGGATCGCGTACCGGTGCTCCTTCCGCGTCACGGAAGCCGCGTACACCGTCGAGCGGATGGTCGAGAACATGGCGCATCAGCTGAAGATGGACCCCGCGGAGTTCCGGTTCAAGAACTTCATCCCGCCCGAGGCGTTCCCGTTCCCGTCGGCCCTCGGCTGGACCTACGACAGCGGAAACTACGCCGGCGCGCTGAAGAAAGCGATGGAGCTCATCGACTACGCCGGCCTCCGCAAGGAGCAGGCGGAGAAGCGCCAGAAGGGCGAGCTGATGGGGATCGGGATCTCGAGCTTCACCGAGATCGTCGGCGCGGGGCCGTCGCAGCAGTTCGACATCCTGGGGATCAAGATGTTCGACTCCGCCGAGGTCCGCATCCATCCCACGGGGAAGGTCATCGCACGGCTCGGCACGAAGTCCCAGGGTCAGGGGCACGAGACGACGTACGCCCAGATCCTCGCGGAAGAGCTCGGGATCCCCGCCGAGTTCATCAACATCGAGGAGGGCGACACGGACACCGCCCCGTATGGGCTGGGCACGTACGCGAGCCGGAGCACCCCCACTTCGGGCGCGGCCGCGGCGATGGCGGCGCGGAAGATCCGGGAGAAGGCCGCGAAGATCGCGGCCCACCTCCTCGAGGTCGCTCCGGACGACATCGAGTGGAAGGACCACAAGTTCCAGGTGAAAGGGGTTCCCGGAAAGTCGAAGACGATGGCCGAGGTCGCGTTCGCGGCGTACACCAACCATCCGAAGGGGATGGAGGCCGGGCTCGAGGCGATCGACTACTACGACCCCCCCAACCTGACGTTCCCGTTCGGGAGCTACATCTGCGCCGTCGACGTGGACAAGGAGACCGGCCAGGTGAAGGTGCGGCGGTTCGTCGCGGTCGACGATTGCGGTGTGATCATCAACCCGACCATCGTCGACGGGCAGATCCACGGGGGCCTCACGATGGGCTTCGCCCCGGCAATGCTCGAGGAGATCCCGTACGACGCGGACGGGAACAACCGGGCCGGCTCGTTCCTCGAATACCTCCTGCCCACCGCCGTGGAGACCCCAAAGTGGGAGACCGGCAAGACCGTCACGCCGTCCCCCCACCACCCGTTCGGAGCGAAGGGGGTTGGCGAGTCCGCGACGGTCGGCGCCCCGGCGGCGATCGTCAACGCGGTGCTGGACGCCCTGGAGCCGTACGGGGTGACGAACATCGACATCCCTCTCTCGCCCCACAAGATCTGGAAAGTGATCCACTCGAAGGACACGAAGTAGGCCGCAGGGGCGCACCGTGCACATCGAGGGCGATTTCCGGGTGAAAGCCCCGGCGGCACGGGTGTACGCGTTCTTCCTCGACCCGGTCGCGTTCACGAACTGCCTCGACGACCCGCACGAGTTCCACGCCGTGGACGCCGACCATTTCGAAGGCACGATCACGACCGGGGTCGCGTTCATCCGCGGCACGTTCCGCGTCCGCGGGGCCTACACCGGGCGGACGCCGAACTCCGAGGTGAAGGTGCACCTCCAGGGCGCCGGCATGGGCAGCGGCATCGACGGCGACCTCGTGCTGTCGATCGCCGAGGCGGCGGGGGAGACGACGTTGCACTGGCAGGGGGAGATCCGCCCCTCGGGCCCGGTCGCGACGATCGGCGAGCGGATGGTCAAGGGAACGATCGACAAGAAGGCCGCCGGGCTCTTCGAGAACGCCCGCAAGACGCTCGAGGGCGGCGCGTAGGCGCTCTCACGCCGTTCGGACGAGGAACTTCGCGGGCGTCCTCGCGAACCGCCGCCGGCACGCGTCCGAACAGAAGTAGTACGTCGTGCCCTCGTGCGCGCGTCGCAGGGGCGAGGAGGTTTCGACCTCCATGTGACACACGGGGTCGATCGCCATCGCGGCCGGTACGGGGCTCGGCGCTTCGGCCGGGACGGCGGGGGCTGTACGGCGCACACGGGTGATCTCGGCCATCACGCTGAGCGCGATCTCCTCGGGGGTCGAGGCGGAGATGTCGACGCCGACCGGGTTCCGCACGGTCGCCAGCTGCGCTTCCGTCACCCCGTCCTCCCGGACCGCGGCGAACACGGAGGAGGCCCGCTTGCGGCTCGCCACGAGGCCGATGAACGCCACCGGGCGGCGCGCGATCCGGCCGAGCGCCGCCTCGTCGTACTTCCCCATGCTCGCGACCACGGCGTAGCAGTCGGCGGTGAGGTGCGGAGCGAGACCCTCGAGCTCGGGAACGAAGACGTCCACCTCGGGGAGCTCGGTCGGCTCGACTCCCGGCGCCACGAGCACGACTCGGAACCCGAGCAGCGGACCGAGCGCGGCCAGGCTCGTCGCCACGGGCGAGTCGCCCGCGATCAGCAGGGTCGGTTTCGGCAGGTTCGGTTCGATGAAGATCTCCACGGTTCCTCCGCTCTGGCACGTCATCGCGCGATTTACGACCCCTTCCTCGGTGGACGTGCGGTCCGGGTCGGGGGTGACTCGAAGGAGCCGGGGCGAGCCTTCCGCCATCGCCGCGCGCGCCTCGGTGACCAGTAGGTGCTCGGTGCACGCACCACCGACCCAGCCGACATGCGTCCCATCGAGCCGAACGATCGCCCGGTATCCCGGGCGCCCGGAAGTGGGACGGACCGCGCGCACCACGGTCGCGAGAGCGAACGGGACCCGTTCGGCCCGGAGCCGCTCGGCGAGGGCGGGAACGTCCGGAGGGCGGCGGAGACTTCGAGGAACCGGCCGCTCGCCGGGCGCCGCATGGAGGGCGAGGCGAGGCGCCGCCAACTCGAGGAGGACCCGCTCGAGCGGCACCGACCGGGCGAGGCCGTCCTCCACCGCGCGCAGTTCGGACTCGGTGTCGACGTCGACCAGTACGGCGGGATCGTCCACCGGGACCTCGCGGATCTCGGTTGCGTGGTGGGGAAAGAGGGCGCGGCATCCGACGTCCCCGTCGACACGAGCGAGCTCGGGCGCCAGCTCGAGGTCGAACACGACCGGGTTGCCCAGCACGCCGCGATAGGTAGGAATGAAGATCCGGCCGTCCCCCCGGCGAGCGCGTTCGGAGAGGCGGTGAAAGGTCTCGGCCGCGACGAACGGCTGGTCCGCCAGCACGACCATCGCTCGACGGCTCGTGGGCCGTGCCGCGGCGAGGCCCGCCCGGAGCGACGAGGCCATCCCCCGCGCGTACTCGGCGTTCACCACCACCGTGACGCCGTCCAGTGGCACGGAGGAGCGGATCGCGTCGGCCTGATGACCGAGAACGACGACGATCTGGTCGACGCGCGCGGAACGGAGGCTCGCGAGGACCCGCTCGAGGAACCGCTTCCCTCCGACGGAGACCAACGCCTTCGGGCGACCCATCCGCCGTGATAGGCCCGCGGCCAGGACCACGGCCGTCGTGCCGTCGCCCACCGGCGGCCCGGGTCGTGTGGCGTGCCTTCGAGCGGCCACGGTGCGAGGACCGGTCCGGTCGGTGTAAGCGTTGCGCCAAGCCCCCGGCCGAGCTTCGCGGTCGGCCGAGCGCTCGATGTCCACCGGGTCGAGGAGGCGACTGGACGGATTTCCAGAATTCGGGTTGTGGGGCTCTTGTACCACCGGCGAGTGATGGTCCCGAGACCGATGACCTCCCCAGCTTCGAGAACGAGAGCGCGGAGGGCCTTCCGACGGTCGACGGACCTTCGGGTCCGACCGGCCACCCTCGCGGACGAGGACCTGCTGGTACGTCACCGACAGGGCATGTGGACGGATATCGGGATCTTCACCGCGGCGGACATCTCGGCCGCGGCCCCGGCCTACCGCCGGTGGATGACGCGCGAGCGCCGCGCTCGGCGCTTCTACGGCTTCCTGGCGGAGTCGCCCGAGGGAACCGTGGTCGGCAGCGGGGCGGTATGGCTTCAACCCGTCCAGCCACGACCGGGCGCGCTCTCCGGGACCGAGGCGCCCTACATCATGTCGATGTACACCGAGCCGGCGTTCCGCGGTCGCGGGGTCGCGACCCAACTGGTGGGGTCGATGATCGAATGGTCCCGGCGACGGAGATACGCCCGGATCACGCTGCATGCCTCCGCCCAGGGTCGGCCCGTTTACCTTCGGGTCGGGTTCGAAGCGTCGAACGAGATGCGGTACAATCTTCGGCCGATCGCCCGGCGCCGGAAGGGATCGAAGCGACTCCGTCCGACGCGACGCTCGTCCTCACGTCGGTCCGGGTCCGCCGGCGAAGGGACGCGATTGACGGTCGGCGAGGACCCGACGTCGCGATAGTTTATTCCGCACCGAGGATTCGGCCCTCGCCACGGCAGGGGTCCCGAGCGAGCGCATGTCCACCGGTCCCGTAATCGACTGGTTGCTGGAAGAGGGTCAACCTTCGGTTCGATACTACACCCTGGTCGACCTCCTCGACCGCCGCGAGAGTTCGTCCGAGGTTCGGGCGACCCGCGCGCGGATGAGGCGGGTGGGGTGGGGGCACGAGCAGCTCCGGGCCCAGGGGCCCCAGGGGTTCTGGGAATCCCGTCCGCCCAAGACGCTCAAGGAGTGGTTCCAGTTCCTCTACTTTCCGTACTACACGGCCACGAATTGGCGGGCACTCGTTCTCGCCGACCTCGGCTTCGACGCCACCGACCCCCGCATCCGCCGGCTCGCCGATCGCATCTTCGAGTACAAGCTCCAGCTCTCCTCCCCGTTCAATTTCTTTCACGAAGAGGCATGCATCTCGGCGAACACCGCCCGGATGCTGGCCCGTTTCGGGTACGCGGACGACGTCCGCGTGCGGAAGGTGTACGATTGGCTCCTCGAGGACCAGCGCAAGGACGGAGGGTGGAACTGTTCGCAGGGAACCCCCGGGACGCTGGACGCCTGGGAGCCGCTCGCCGCATTCGCCTCGTTGCCCCGCTCGAAGCGCACTCCCCGAATGGAACAAGCGATCGGCCGCGGAGCGGAGTTCTACCTCCGGCGCCATCTGTTCGAAGAAGGCCGCCGATACCCTCCGTGGTTCCGTTTCCACTACCCGAATCACTACTTCTACGACATTCTGGTCGGGCTGGACGTGATCACCGCGCTCGGATACGCCGGGGACCGGCGGCTTCGGCCGGCCCTGGAGATCCTCACCGGCAAGCGGCGCCCCGACGGGCGATGGCTCCTCGACGCGAGTCCCCCGGACTTCGGGCCAGGGGCCAACGCGCATCCCGATCGGACCCTTCGGCCGCTCGTGATCGAAACCCCGGGCCGACCGAGCAAGTGGATCACCCTGAAGGCGCTGCGAGTTCTGAAACGGGTCGAGGAAGCGGCGTAATCCGCTGATGCGAACGGGCCGGGGGCGCCGTCGATCGGGCGCAACGAGGTTCTGCACCCCGGCTGGCCCACCGCACGGACGGACCGCAGATGCGCCGGACCTCCTCGACCCCCCTACTTCGGTGGGAGCACGTCCGTTCCGGGGATGGCGAGCGCCGGCAGCGATGGGCCCCCGTCCCGCGCCGTCCGTCGGACGGCATCCTAGTCTCCCAACGGAGCGCCCGAAAACCTCCGGCGCCACTCAGGCATTGTTCCGGGCGGCCTCCTCGACGAGGCCCACGGCGAATGCAACGTCCTTCGGCCCGCTGACGTGGATCTCCAGCCATTCGGCTGAGGCCCCGCGCGGGCGCATCCGCGGATCGATCGTGCCGCTGTCCTTGCGTTCCCGGATCGCCTCCTTGGTGATCCGTATGTCCATTCGTTCGTTTCCGTGAAAGTGCGCGATCTCACGACCACCGAGGAAGAACGACCCCCCGTGGCCGAACCGGGACGGCCCCTTGGTCACGCCCGGGATCTCTACGACCCGGCGCTCGATCTCCTCCCGGATCCTGCCGGGGGCTTGCTCTGTCAATCTCTTGGGCCGGCGGCTGGTCGCTGTGTTCCGCACCATTTCTCGTCTCGGGCCGTTTCATCGGGGTGTCCGTGCGACCCGGACCTCTCGATTCCACCGAGGAGGAGCCGAGTCCACACGGGTTCGTCCGAGGGGGTGGCGCCGGCGAAACGGGTCCCGCCCGATGGGATCGAGCCAGGCCCCGTCCGTGACACCCCGAGAGGGCATGATGAGCCGGACGGCTCGGGAGTAGTCAAGCGCGCGGGGGAGGGGGTGAAACGGGCGCGCACCGCATGCGGCCGTCGACCGACGACCACCGGAGGGCCCGGGGCTCCGGCTCGGGGTTCCGAGCCGGGAACGAGTTGTACGGAGGGCCGTGGGGGGTCCGCCATCGGGGTGCTGCAGTTGGGGCAACGCGGAGGCGTCTCCATACGGAGCGGAATCCCCGCCCCCTCTCAATGTCGTCGTGCCGCGCCCCGTGGGGGCGGCGTTCTACCGCCTGGCGGCGAGCTCCGCCCGGGCCGCGGCCGCGATGTCGGCACCGGTAAGAGCCTTCCCGCCGATCCCCCATCCGCCCTCCGGTGATTCGTAGATCAGGACCCAGGTACGGCTCGCGAGCGACGGGTCCTTCGCCGCCGTCGCGACGATCTCGGTCAGCTCCTTGACGACTCCGATCTGTTTCTCCCGGTCGAGCACGCCGACCGGTGTCAGGACCTGCACCCGCACGTAGTTGGTGTCGCCGTCCACGTTGGAGAGAGCGCCGGCGGGCAGGTCGTGGACGAACGCGGCTGTGTTCTTCCGAAACAGCGAGATCGGGGGGACTTTCTCCCAACGCATCACCGCTGCCGCGAGGTCGCGGGCCAGGGTATGGTTGTCCTCGAACGTGCCGGCGGTTGCGTACACATCGATCATCGGCATGGTCGTCGAGACGGTCGATTATGATGCTCATCATAAGTCTGCTGGTGGGCGTTAGGATTTAGCTGGAGGCCGACTGCGCGAGAACGTGGCAACGGCGGCCGGTGCGCGCGCGAGGGCGCAACGGGAAAGAATGGTATCGACCGCCGCTCTCCTGATCGGGACCCGGGGCGTGTCCGCCACGTCCTTTTCCGAGGTCCTGGAGGCAAGCGGCGCTCCGCGCGGCTCGATCTACCACTACTTCCCGCGCGGGAAGCGGCAATTGGTGGAGGACTCCCTCCGGTGGACCTCCGAGCAAGTGCTCGACTATCAGCGGCGTTGCCGCTCCGGGAGTCCGGAGCGGATCCTTCGGCACTTCGTCCAATTCTTCCGGCGGTCGGTCGTTTCGTCCGACTGCGAGGCCGGCTGTCCGGTCGCGGCCGTCGTGATCGGCGCGTACGTCGATCGCGACGAGCTGAGCGGAGCGGTGCACGAGAGCTTCGAGTCGTGGCGGGCGCTCCTCGCCGAGCAGTTGGCGGCAGCCGGGCTGACCCCCGCCCGCGCGCGCTCGCTGGCCGTGACCGCGCTCGCCTCCGTCGAGGGCGCCCTCCTACTCTGCCGAGCCCAACGATCGGTCGACCCACTGGACGAGGTGGAGGCGGAGCTCGAGCGCCTCGGGCGGGGCGCCCGACGCCCCGGCGCCTAGGCCCCCGTCCACGAACGGCGGTCGAGCGGGCCGTCCGGCCCCCGTTACGGTGTTCCCACGCGGTCGAGAAACGCCGAGAGCTCGCGATCGAAGGCGTGCGGGGCCGACAGGTTGATCAGGTGATCCGCCCCCGGAATGCGCGAGAGGCCCGCGCCGGGGACCCTATCGGCAACGAACATCGCGAACCGGGGAGAGGAAGGATTGTCCCGGTCGCCCACGAGCACCTGCGTCGGCACCCGTAGCGAGGCGAGCCGCGGGGCGGCGGGGGGGCCGATGAGGTGGTCGAATCGATCGGACCTCGAGTCGAATACCTCCGCCGTGTTCTCCTCCACCATCGTCCGGAACAGTTCCAGGGAGGGACCGGTCAGCGCCGCGCCCCACAGCTTCCGAAGCCGTTCGAACGCCTCCTCTTTCTTTCCGGCCGACCAAGCGGTTGCGATCGCGGACGATTCCCGATCGTCGATCTCGAATGCCTCCTTCCCCTCCGGGTCCATCTCGATCCGCATCCCGGACAGTCCCGGGGCCAGAAGGAACAGGCCGCGCACCCGGGTCGGGTGGTCGAGAGCGTAATCGATGGCGATTCGCCCCCCCATGCTGGGGGCCACGAGCACGGGTCGGTCCAGCTCGAGACCCGTGATCACGGCGGAAAGGTCCTCGACGAAGGAGAACGGGGCCGTCGCCGGCGTGGAGCCACCGAAGCCACGCAGGTCGTATCGAAGGACGCGATACCGCTTCGCGAGCGCGGGAAACTCCCGGTTCCAGACGCGACGGTCCGCGATGCCTTCGTGCAAGAGCACGATCGGGACCCCGGTTCCGCTCTCCTCGTAGGCGAGACTTCCGCCCGGAACCTCGAGAAGCCTCGACCCCACCGACTTCGCCATGACGACCTCCGATCGGGCGGGTTCCCCGCCCACCCCCTCGGGTGTCTCCCGGCAGGATGGGGCTTCCGGTGGGGTCACGAAACGCCCCCCGGTCGAACCCCGAATCAGTCTCTGAACCGGGGGAAGGTCGCCCGCCCTACTTCTTCGCGAACGCGCGGATGCCGGCGGCATCCTCGTTGTACGCGTTCTCCCACGCCATGCGAACCATTCCTTCGAGCTGGTCGGCCGGGATCATTGGAGACTGCATGTCGCCGTACACCGCGACCTCCGTCTTCGACCCCCGGGGCGTGTAGACCGTGAACATCCGCGAACCGGTCATCGGCCCCTCGATCGATTCCGCCGCCATTCCGAGCGGAGGGAAGACCGTGATCTTGTTGGCGACTTTGACCCAGTTGCCGTTCATGTTCTGCTCCCACGAAACCACGAACGACGTGTCCGTTAGCGGCTTCATCGCCCGGTTGCGGGTTCCCTGGTGCGACGCCCCGTGGGCCTGGGGGTCCTGCAGGTACTTCCAGACTACCTCGATCGGGGCATCGAAGTGGCTTCTCTCCTCGTCGTTGATCCGCGCCATGGGTCCCGCAGCGCGGTACGATACTTGAGGGCGTCCCGCGCGCGGTGCGAAGGGGGTACGGTCCCGGCCCCCCTACGTCCCCCGGGCCAGCCGGGCCACGGCGGGAGCATCCTCCGCGAACTCGTTCGCCAGGAACGCGAGAGCGACCTTCTTCAATCGCGACTTCGGGATCGACTTCGACGTGAACTCCCCGTACACGTTGATCCCGGTCTTCTTTCCCTGCGGAGAGTACACGTACGTCCACTTCGACCCCGCGAGCGGCCCGTCGAGGAGCTCCTGGACCATCGCGATCGGCGGGAAGAAGGAGATCCGCATCGTCTCTCGTTTCCACGCGGCCCCGTACTTCCGCTCGGCGATGTACAGGATCGTGCAGTCGGAGACCTTCTTGAACTCGGCGCTACGCGTGCTCGTGTGGGCCTTGTCGTGGTCCCCGCCGCCGAAGATGTACTTCCACACGACGTCGATCGGCGCCCGGAACGAACTGCCGGTGTCCTCGATGTACACCATGATCCCCTCGCGCCCCCCCATCGCCCCGCGGGTAGATGAGGGAGGAGCGTCGCATACCGCTCCGTGGTCGACCGATACTGTCCGGCCTGCGCCTCGATCGTGCCGGGGACGAGCCGGTTCTGCCCGAACTGCGGCGCCGCGCTCCCCGTTCACCGGGACCCGCCGACGTGGGGGCGCCACGTTCCGCTCCGGTTCCAGGTCGAGCCCGATGATGCACCCTACCGGGACGTACGGTGGGTGCAGATCGTCCTCGGCGTTGCGCTCGCGCTCGTCGGAGGTTTCCTCCTGCTGGTCTGGGGGATCGTTTCGGATGTCACGGTCGGCTCGGGCGTGTTCGAGCTCGTCTTCCTCGCCCCGGGGGCGACCCTGCTCGGGGTCGGGCTCCTCCTGTGCGTCGTGGGGCTGTACCGGACGCTGGGACCTGCGGGGCGCTGACGAGCGAACTCGCCGGGTCGCGCACGACGGGAAACGAGCTCGAGGACCTACCGAAGCGGTGGTTGGGGTTCTGTCCGGCGGGTCAGCCGCGCCGTGTACACTCCCAACGATCCGCCGGGCGTCGACCACCCGCCCTCCGAGTTCGGGCCGTGGAACTCCGTGGATTCGAAGATGAAGAGAGGCTCGAGTGCCGCGGTCACCTCGGCGAGCGAGGGTCGGTGCGCGGGGCCCATGGGCCGGGTCTCCTCCCGACCGATCCAGATCAACAGGAACGTTCCGCCGGGTCGAACGACGCGGTGGAGTTCGTCCGCGTAGTCCCCCCGCATCTCGATCGGCAGGGTGTGGAAGCATCCGGAGTCGATCGCCGCCGTAAACTCCCCCCCGGCGAACGGGAGGTCGGTCGCGTCCCCTTCCCGGAGCGTCACGCGCAGTCCGGCCTCCTTCGCACGGGCCCGGGCGGCAGCGATCGCTCCCGGTGAGATCTCGACGCCGTACGCGCGGAATCCCCGGCGGGCGAGCCAGAGAACGTTCGTGCCCGCCCCGCACCCGACATCGAGGACGGCGGCACCGGGCGGAATCCACTTCTGCTTGACGGCGCGAACGAGCCACGGGCTCGGGTCCTTCGAAAACCAGGGAAGGGTCTCGTACGCCGACCGCTCGTACGTCTCCTTCCAGCCTTCCCGTAGCGCGGCCGAGATCCCCCGGCGTCGCTTGGACTTCGGGGACCGGGGAGGGGGGGCGTTCATCGGGACGTTCCTCTGTTCTCGCACCGGTGTTCGCCCGGTCGCGCCGCGGGAGGCGGCAGAGGACAGATAGGTTGTCGGGAGTGCGGGCGGAACCGCTTTCGGCGACGCCGAGGCACGACTCTCGGCCCCATCGGCCCGCTCCGACCCCCCGCAGTGGCTTATCAGCGCGTGGGGAGTGACCGACGGGAATCCCATGGTGTTCTTCGAGGATACCGGCGCGATCATCGACGCACCCCTCGACCTCGTCTGGAAGTATCTCGCGTCGGAACCCCACGGGGCCGCGCACGCTCGAAGCGCGCGGAACTTCGAAGTGACCGAGACCGCCGGCCCGATGAGCGTCGTCGCCGCGGAGCGACTGCTCCACGGGAAGTGGACACGGTTCGTGAGCAAATCATCGGACTTCCCCCCGCTGTGTGTCGTCAACGAAGAGGTCGAGGGCGACTTTGAGGGGACGCGGTTCGTCATCCTATACCGTCCCGAAGGGAACGTTACGCGCGTTGACGTCTACGGGGACGTTCGCTCGAAGAAGTTCCCCGACGCCGAGGCCCATCGGATCTTCCTCGAGTTTCTCCAGGGAGCCTACGAGGACGACGCGAAGGCGATCGCCGAGCTGCGACGGACGGGGAAGCTCTAGGGCCCGGGTCCCGACCGACGGGCCTCGCGCCTCTCGCGGACGACGGGTCAGCGCCTCCGACCGTGCGGCACGCCGGGGAACATCTTCGCCCGGGTCCTCTTCAGCGGCCCCGGCGACGCGGGTCGAGCGAGGGGACGCTAGGAGACCTTCGGAACAGGGGTCCGGTCGACCGCGGTCTTGACAATGTCCTCGCCCCGGATGCCGCGGATCCACGGCTCGGGCTTGACGAGGACCCGATGCGCCAGGGCGGGTCCCGCGAGCGCCTTCACATCGTCCGGCAGCACGTAGTCGCGTCCGTGGAGGATGGCGCGGGCCCGCGTGAGTTTCTGGAGCGCGAGGGAGCCGCGGGGAGAGGCGCCGACCTCGGCCCGGTTGTCGACCCGGGTCGTCCGCACGACGTCGACGATGTAGCCGGCGATCGACGGGTCGAGCTCGATCTCCTCCACCGATCGTTGGAGTTCAATGAACTGCTGGGGGGTGGTGGCGGGCGCCACGACGGCGTTCTCGGTCTTCCGGAC
The DNA here is from genome assembly GCA_035504595.1 of Thermoplasmata archaeon. Taxonomy (GTDB): domain Archaea; phylum Thermoplasmatota; class Thermoplasmata; order Lutacidiplasmatales; family UBA184; genus Lutacidiplasma. Next base: position 70,878 of record DATJRQ010000008.1, read on the forward strand.
GCGACGCCGCTCCAGGATCATTCGTTCCTCCTCCGGCGTCGGGTAGCCGACCTTCAGGCGCATCAGGAACCGATCGACCTGCGCCTCGGGCAGCGGATACGTCCCCTCGAGCTCGAGGGGGTTCTCGGTGGCCAGGACGAGGAACGGCCGCGGGAGCGGGTACGTCGCCCGCTCGCTCGTCACCTGGTACTCCTGCATCGCCTCGAGGAGCGACGACTGGACCTTCGGGGGAGCGCGGTTGATCTCGTCCGCAAGCAGCACGTTCGCGAAGATCGGCCCCTTCCGGAACACGAAACCGCTCTTCTCCGGGTCGAGCATGTCGCTGCCCGTGATGTCGTGGGGGAGCAGGTCGGCGGTGAACTGGATCCGCTGGAACTCCAGGCCCAGGGCCGACGCGAACGACTTCGCCATCAGGGTCTTGCCGAGCCCCGGGAGGTCCTCGATCAGGAGGTGACCGTCCGCGGTGAGCCCCGTGAGGATCTGTTCGATCGCCTCTTCGCGCCCGACGACGGCGGTCTCGACCGACGTGCGGATGGCGTCCGCGACCTTGCCGGCCTCCTCGACCTTCATCCGGGGCGCCTTCCCGTCCCGAAGCCTGGCCCCTTATATGGACCGCACCGGCGTTTCCGAGCGCCCGCTGTGCCCCGGTCCTAACGATCCGCGTCACCGTAGGCGATCGCCCTCTCGGCGGTCTGACCCGGACCGGGGGTATCGGACACCGGGGTTGTCCTCACGTCATTCTCTGCGGACGACCCGTCCGCCTGGAGTCAAGAGGGACCCTTCGACGGCACCCGGGCGCGACCCGTGGCCGCACCGTGCGGAGCATCGGCGCCCGGCCCTAAATCGTTGCCGGGACGTCGCGGTCGAACAGGTCGGGCCGCCGCACGAGGTAGGCGAGGATCACGAGCGCGGCCGCGAGCAGCCCACCGGCGACCCCGACCGGAGCCGACGTCGAGGGGAGGAGCGTCGCGCTCGCCCAGGCGAGGCCGACGCCCACGGCGGGGGTGCCCCAGATCAGGACCCCGCGCGACAGCCCCTGCGCCGGCCGGAGCGGGTCGTCGAGCAACCAGGCGGCGAACACCACGCCCGCCACCCCCGCGAGGAGCTCGGGGACGACCGCGACGGGGGTCTCGGCCGCGAGGGTCCCGAGGATCACAAGGACCGGGACCGGCGCCAGGTCGCGGATGAGCACGTCGCGCGAGAGTCGCAGGACGGTGGCGACCGCCACGGCGATGGCCGCGAGCGCGCCGAGGAGTACCTTGTCGACCCCCGGCAAGGGGGTGTCGAACCCGAGCGCCAGTGCGGCCACGAGCAGCAGCAGCGGGGTGGGGAGCAGCGCGCGCCCGAGGGGCACCCGGGCCAGCTTTGCGGTCACGCGCTCCTCCCCCGGCGCCCCGGGCGTTTCAACAGGTCGACGAGGCCGCCGAGCGACCAGTGCTCGTCCCAGTCGACCACCGGTGCATCCTCCCACGTGCGTGCGATCCGGTCCCGTCGGATCAGGTGGGCGATCCTCGAGATCAACTCCTCCTCCTCGACCGAGAGGGTCGGGTGCGCGGTGACGATCGGGAGCGGGGACGGGCTCAGCACGACCACCGGGAAGCCCCGGCGGCGCAGGTGAAGGATCAGGTACCGGCTCTCCTCGTCCGCGAGGCTCGAGAACACGATCGTCGTGACACCGGGCGGGAAGTACCGTCGCAGGGAGACCGCGCATCGCTCGGTCGGCCCCGGTGAGAGCGTGACCCGGACCTTCTGCAGGGCGGTCCGGATCCGAAGACGTTGGGTTCGACCGCTCGCGAGCGGGACGGTGTCGAGGAACTCGCCGTACACGGCGAGGCCGACCCGCGCCTTCTCGCGAAGGAACGACTCGGCGATCCCGTGCGCCGCCGCGACCGACAGGGAGAGGAGCTGCGCGTCGAGCCGGGCGCCGAGCGGCGACGGCCGCGCGTCGAGCAGGAGGAGAATATCCCCCGTCCGTTCGACCTGGAACTCGTTCACCATGAGGTGACCGGTCCGCGCCGTCGCGGGCCAGTTCACCCGCCGGGGCGGCTCCGCGGGGGCCGCGTACCGGATCCCGAAGAACTCCCCGTCCGGACCGACCCGTCGCGAGAGGGTCTCGCCCGGCACGGCGATGGTGCGCTCGAGCCGGACCGACCCGATGTGGATCAACTCCGCCGGGTACCGTTCGACCACGAGGTCGGTCGGGGACCACTCGACGTTCCGCTCGACGAGGCCGGCGGGGTCCTGCCAGGAAAGTTCCGGCGCGGGGACGGGGACCACCACCGGTGCCGGAGCGTTCCATCGGAGTTCGAAGGATACCCGGTCCTTGCCGCGGGTCGCGAGCGGCGGCGCGGTCTCCTCGAGTCCCGCGGGAGAGGTGAACTCGATGTCGACGTCCCGCGCATCGGTCGGCGGCGCGAACGCGATCGTCCCCACCGCGCGGACGTCCGGACCCGCGCCTTCGAGGTGCCAGTCCATCGTCGCGGTCGGCGCCCGGGACGGCCCGAAGAGCGCCGCGGCGACCGGGGCGAGGAGCACGGCGAGCCCGAGGTAGAGCAGTGCCGGGCGAGCGAGGTAGACCCCCCCCGCGAGCATCGTCACACCGGCACCGAAGAGGAGGTAGGAACGCGCGCGCCACCGGAAGGTGGGCGTGCTCGTCGGGAAGGCGGTCACATCCGGGCCTCGAGGTCCTGGAGGCGGTGACGCAGGTAGCGGCGGAACTCCTCGGGGGACACCCTCGTCAGTCGGTTCATCTCGTCCGTGCTGCGGGTCGGAAGTCCCGGCGTGGGGCCCATCCGTTCGACGCGGTCGAGGGTGGTGATGATCTCCTCGCGACCGAGCGGCCCGGAGCGGATCGCCGTGCGGAGACGGAAGACATCCGGTTCCCACACCATCGCGACCTTCGGCTTGCGTCGGCCCTGGGAGTCGCTCCACGCTCCCAGGAAGAGGAATCCCGCGGCCACGACGGCGAGGGCGGCCGCTGGGAGGGCCAACGGCACGTTCGGCCCGGCCCACAGAGCGAGCCCGGTCAGGACGACCGCGACGACGGGGAGGAACCAGCCGACCCGGACCTTCATAGCTCCGGTCGTACGCGGTCCAGGTCGGCCCGCGCGATCGCGATCGCCTCCGTGGCGCGGGCGGCGGCGTCCGGACCCATCGGATGGGACGAGTACCGAGCCTCCTCGAACAGGCGGGTGAGGACCGCCGCGGCCGCCGGGCGGATACCGAGCGCGACGAGATGCGTCGTCCGGATCTCCTCGGGCGTGTCGCTATCGAGGGTACCGACGAGCGGAGCCACCCTCTCCAGCAGCGACGCGTAGAGCCGGACGATGACGTCCCGGGGCTCTTCGCCTCGGCCGAGGGCGTACGACGCGCTCTGGAGCGCTCCCCGGGCGCGGTCTACCTCCGCGGCGCGAAGCGCACGGTTTCGCGCCGTCGGATCCTGAGCGCGGCGCCAGAGCGCCGGAGCGAGGAGCGCCCCGGCGACAAGAGCGCCCGCCGCGACGACCGCGAACAAGGTCCACGAGGGGAAATGGATCCCGTCGTAGTTCAGCGAGGGTCCCGGCGACGAGACGACGCCGGTCGAGTTGTTCGTCGGAGGCGGAGCCGTTCCCGTGCTGTTGTTCGTCCCGGGGGTTCCCGGACCGACCGAGGTCGACGGCGCGGTGCGTCCCGGTGCGACACTGTGCAGCAGCGCGACCAGGAGACACAGGGCGAGGATCAGCAGCAGCACCATCAGGGCCGCGTGGCCGGACGCCTGCCGTCCGCGGGACAGCCAGACCCATACGAACAGGCCGGCGACCACGGCGAATCCGGCCAGGAAGATGTACGCGAGCTGAGAGCCGTTCAGGTAGAAGTCCTGGATCGGGCCGGGCTGGTACGCCGGCGCCGAGGCGGCACTGGCCACCAAGCTCGCCGCCGCGCCCACGCAGAGGGCGAGGACGACGACCACGAGGAGGACGACGGACGTCCGCGACGGGCGGGGCGACGCCGGGTTCCCCATCGGGCCGGTACCCCGTCGGGGAGGGATATACCCTTACGGAGGGGCCGCCGCCGGCGTTCCCGCGTCCGGGGGCGGGCCGGGGCGGAGGAAGTAGAAACCTCGCCGCTCGTGCTCGGCGGATACGACCGCGAAATCGTCGACCACGTACCCGAGGTCGGTCGCGGCCCGGAACGCATCCCGGGTGGCGTGGCGCCACTTTCCCAGCGACTTCGGCTCGTGCCGACGGACGAGGTCGATGTCGAACGGGATCTCGAGGTGAGCGCTCGCCCCCGACGGCTCAGCGACGGCGGTCGGCACCCGGATGCCGGTCTCCCCCGGCTCGGTCTCCACGATCGCGGAGGAGGTCTTCCAACGGTGCTGGTTCTCCTCGGCGGTTGGGTAGTGGCCGCCCATTCGCTCCTCGGTCGCGGGGGCCGAGAGGGGCCAGACGACGCGCAGCCGGTCGGTCTCGAGGCCCTGGTTCAGCGTGTCGGCGAGCTGCCCGAAGTAGTGGGCGTAGTACTTGTCCGGTCGGCCGCCCAGCCGGTGGACGCTCAGCCAGGCCCCCCGGCTCTGCAACGGGTCGATCACCCACCGGATCTCCGTCAGTCCGAGCTTCAGCACCTCCTCCCGCTGAAGTTGTTTCAGCTGGAATCCGAGGTGGTGGTTCTGGTACTCGGGCCGAACCCCTACCAGGTGCGAATAGTGGTACAGGGTCGTCCCATCCCACCCGATCAGGGAGGCGGCAAACCCGGCCAGATAGATGTCCGCGAACGCCCCGACGACGAGGCCGCCGTTGTCCTGGAGCGAGCGCAGGAGCGGGACCGGCAGGGCGGCGACCGAGGGGTCGGCGCCGAAGATCGCGTGCTCGACCTCGGCGACCTGTCGGAACTCCTCCGGCTTTTCCAACCGCCGGAACCGGAATCCCTCGACCTTGTCCCCGACCCGCGCACCGCTCACGCGGGCGAAGTACGGCGCACGGTACTTAACGCGGCCGCACGGCGGGTCCCGCGGGCCTACCGGCGAACGCGCAGATCGGCCTTCTTCTGCTCGTAGCGAACCTCGTCCGCGGGCGTCAGTTCCCACAGAAGGTCCTCGAGGTCGGGGATGTTCCGGAGGAACTCCGCCTTGCTCTTCGTGCGCATCAGGTGCTCGAACTTGTGGCGCGCCGTGTAGTACGAGCCGACGAGGTACGCGCCGGCGATGATGATGATCGGACCGAGGACGACGAAGATGAGGTTGTAGTTCGCCGTGGGGGTCGCCGTCGCGTTGTTGATCGCGACGAACGGCTGGGAGTTCGCGAGCGGCGTGAAGTACCCGAGCGCGAGGACCGTGAGGAAAATACCGATCACCAGGACGGTGTCCGCGATCCACGCCCGATATTTCCGCAGCCCGAAGCGAAAGCGTCGGCTGAGCGGCAGTTCGGCGGTGGCGGTGCTCATGCCGCCGGCGGGAGGCACTTGGGGTTAAGAAATCACGCCAGCGGGCCGTCGGTGTCGTCCGGCTCTGCCGGGCGCTCGGGCGCTGGCGTCGTTCGCCCGTAGGCGGCCGGCTTCGCCCGGGGCGGTGGCTTCCCTCCCCCGCTGGGTGCCGGGACCGCGTCGAGCATCGGCCGCAGTCGACGGTAGACCAAGTTCCCCCCGATCAGCGCGACCAGGGCGGCGGCGTAGGCGACCACCTCGTCGCTGACGGTCGCGAAGCCCGACAGCGCGCCGATCCCGATCACGAAGAATCCTACGGCCATGAACACGGCCCCCGGGACCGACCCGCCGCCTTTCCGGCCCGCGGCCGCGGACGGGGGCATCGAGAGGAGCGCCCCCGCGACCTCGAGCGCCATCACCGCGAGCGACTCGACGAGCGCGAACAGGATCCCGTCCCACGTGATGGAAGGGGACGCGAGGTACTGCGCGAAGATCGCGAGGGCGAAAATGCCGGCGATCCCGGCCCGGTATCCGAGCGCGTAGAACGGGGTGCTCTCTCCCGTGCCCCAGTAGTGGGTGCGGAGCAACGCCCACTGCGCGACCTCCGTCCCGATGACGAGCGCCACCAGGAAAATCAGGGCCCCGAGCAGCGCACCGTTTGCCATCGAATCCAGGAAGAACAGGAACGCGAGGGCGAGCGGAATGCCGACGAACAGTCCCGCGGTGTAGCCGAACACCTCCTTGCGCTCGTCGAACCGCGTCTCGGGCACCTGAGGCGTGGCGTACCGCCCGATCTCGACGTAGACGAAACCGCCCGAGAGGAGCACCCCGACCACCGCCCCCGCGGTGAGCCCGAGGTTGACGATCATGGGCCCACGACCCGCCGTCCGGACGCGAGGAAGCCGGTGTGCCCGAGCATCTCGAACGACGGGCGGGTCCCGCCGTCCCCCACGTGGAGACCCCGCTCGAGCAGCTCGAGCGCGCGCACTTCATCGAACTTCTGCGCCCGCAGCTCCTGCACGGTCCGCTCGAGCTGATTGTACGTCGGAGTGTAGGTCGCGACGTACCCGCCGACGGCGAGCGCCTCGTGGGCCGAGGGCAGCACCGCCCACGGTTCGGGCAGGTCGAGCACCACGCTCCCCACTCCCCGAACGTCGATCCCGTCTCGGGCGACGTCCCGCTCCCGGAACGAGACGCGCTCGGCGAGGCCCGCGCGCGTGACGTTCCCGCGGGCCGCCTCCAGGAAATCGGAGCGGCGGTCGTACGATGTGACGTGGCCGGTCGGGCCCACCGCGAACGCGAGCGCGATCGTGAGCGCTCCGCTGCCGGAGCCGGCTTCGACGACGTGACTTCCCGGAGCGACTCCGGCGAGGAGCCAGAGGTGGGCGGCGTCCTTGGGCGTCACGATCTGCGCACCGCGATGCAGCGAGGAGAACAGGTCGGCCAGCGACGGGCGTACGACGCGGTACGTCGTACCGAGCCACACGACCGCCCCGCCCGGCAGCGCACCCACCTGCGCGCTCAGGTCGATGACGCCGTCGTTGCCCAGCCGGACAGGGCCGTTCGAGAGCGCGACAACGATCGCCGATGCCCCGGCGGTCTTCAACGCCACGGTGTCGCCGACCTTCCACACCTCGTCCGCCATGACCCCTGGGACCGCGCCGGCCACGGCGACGGCCCCGTAATAACGGGACCGCTCGCGGTGGCTTTAAAATCGGAACGATGCTCGGGACTCCCGCGACGTCCGAGAGTCAGGGCCCGCGACGCGGCTCCGACGACCGACGCGCGAGGGTCGGAACGAAATCCACCGTGCGGGCATAGTGTAGTCTGGTTATCACATAGCCTTGCCAAGGCTATGACCCGGGTTCAAATCCCGGTGCCCGCATCCCACCCGAGTCGGCTCCCCCTCGAGGAGTTTGACCTCGAGTCGGGGCCGACGCGGATCGTCGTCCAACCGTGTGATTGGGCTGTCCCGTGACGAAGCAGTCCCTCCACTCCTCGCACCTCGGTCCAAACTGCGACCGGGTTCACCGAGGGAAACGCCACCTAGATGGCCACCCGGGCCACGATCGTGTTCCAACCCAGCTCTCCGCATCGGGGGCATCGCAGGTACAACGACCCGACCCGCCCGACCCCGAGATGGGGGGAAAACAGCGGTACTCCGTTCAGCCGATACTGCTCCCCGCACGCCGGGCAATTGAGCTCGATGGGTCCGCCCACGGCGAACCGGGCGCGGTGGCTCATCTCGCCCGCGGCGCCCCGTACCGTGGGTATCCGGCCCCGACCGTGGAGTCCCAAGGCGACCAGCAACGCCCCCGCCGACCCGAGACCGATCACGAGGAACAGCGCTCCGAGGGGTGCGCCCGAGATCCCGAGGTCGCCCGCCGCGCTCGCGAACAGGAGGCCGGACACGAGGGGGAAGATCCCCACCACGATCACCGCCTGGAGGGCGAGGAGGGGTCGCACGATCCGGCCTCGGAAGGCGACCGCCAGGGGTGCCGAACGGGCGATCCACCATTGCATGACGACGAACACCAGCGAGAGCACCATCACCTGCGCGAGCTCGACCGCGAGCACGACCTCGGGCGTCTCCCAGCCGTCGGGCTGACCGCTGACCCCGAAGTGCCAGGCGACCTGGCCGGGCAAGCGACTCTGGAGCAGGAGGTAGACGACCAGGATCTCCACGACCCCGAGAACGGCGAACGCCGCGGCCAGCCGGACGGGCGCGGAACGAGGAGCGAGCGTAACCTCCTCGACGGTCGAATGGTCCGACGACCTCAGCGTAGCGTTCATGACTCCGTACCCTTCGGCCGGCTTGGGACGGCCGATACGACCGAGGGCACACGCGCCGTTTGGGCCCAGATCGCCCGCATCGCGGGAAGGCTCTCCCGGCCGAGGTCGGTGAGCTCGTAGTACTTGCGGAGCGGGCCGGCGCTCACCTTTCCGTGGAAGGTCCGTACCAGTCCTGCGGCGCGCAAGCGGGCGAGCGTCGGATACAAGGTCGACGGAGTCACCCGAAACTCCGGACCCAGCTCCCGACCGATCCGCTCCATCAACTCGTACCCGTACGCGGGACCCTCCGCCAACCGTTCGATGACCCACCACGGCAGGAACCCACGGCGCACCTCGCGTCGCAGATGTGCGAGGAACCGGTTCGAGCCGCCCATTCCACCCCACCTATTACGTGATGCGATATAGCCACATCGGCCCAGGCCGCGCCCTGGACGGGAGCGCTCGCGACCGCGGACCCGCGGATGGCGGCGGGACCCGTAAGCTCAAGTCCCCGAACCCCGGTGGCCTGCCCGAGTGGACGGCACGACGAGAAGATCCGGAGACTTCGACGTGACATCGATTTCGGTTCGGGACCGGCTCGCCCGTGAGCCGCACCGAGAGGAGTGATCCCCGAGCTATGGCGAGCCCACGGTTCATTCGAACGACCGGCGGACGGTCGTTCGAGTACATTTCCCAGGGAAAGGGACCGGCGACACTGCTCGTGCACCCGGGGGGCCCGGGCCTGACGTACCACTACCTGCGGGGACTTCTGAAGCTCGCGAACGTCAACCTCCGGGTCGTCCTGTTCAACCCGCGCGGTGTCGGCCGCAGCTGGTCGCCGAAATCCACTTCGGACCTCACTATCGCGCAGATGGCGGAAGACGTCGAGTCGATACGGCGAGCTCTCCATATCACCGAGCTCCACCTTCTCGGCTACTCGGCGGGCGGGTTCGTCGCGCTCGAGTACGCGCACCGGTACGAGCCGAAGCTCACGTCGCTCCTCCTGTGCGCAACGGCCGGCAGCGCTGAGGAGATCCGTCAATCGAACCGGATGACCCTCGCGGTCGCGCCGCCGAGCCTGCGCGCCCGGGTGCGGCAGTTGACGCGGGCGAAGGAGTTCGACTCGCCGGAGTACGAGCGACTGGTCGAGCAGATCATGGGACCGTTCCAGACGCGATTCTTCCGGGGCACGTCCGCGGACTGGAAGGCGACGCGGATGTTCCCCAAGGTATACCGCGCGATGATGACCCGCTCCGGCGACGAGTTCGCCGTGGATGGGACGATCGCCAAGTGGGACGGCCGGAAGTACTACTCCAAGATCGAGGTCCCCACCCTCGTCGTCGTCGGCCGGTACGACTTCTTCCTCCAGCCGTCGGTCGACATGTCCGAGCGGATCGAACCGGCGCACCTGCGCGTGCTCCAGCACTCGAGCCACCGGATGATCCTCGAGCAGCCGAAGGAGTTCCTCGGGACCGTCCGCGAGTTCCTCGAGGACGTCACGGGCGGCTGAGAAGCTCGGGCGAAGGTAGAAATCTCCAGCCACCGTGGCCCGGCCGGTCGGAGGTCCCACCGGTGTCGATCCAGTGCGAGGGGTGCGGCGTCGAGCTCGAGGACGACGCGAAATTCTGCAAGAGGTGCGGGCGCAAGGTGTCGACGGGAGAGCATCTCGCCGGTGAAACCAAGGCGGTCGCGAGCAAGATCGGCCACGGGTTCACGAAGGGCGTCAAAACGCTGGGCGCCGATGTCAAAAAGGTCGGCAAGAAGAAGGAGGAGACCGGGGCCGAACCGCCCCCGCCGCCCCCTCCTCCGCCCCCGCCGCCCCCTCCTCCGCCCCCGCCGCCGCCTCCGTGACGCTGCGGCGACCTACGCGTCGGGTCGGCGCACCCACGCGCGGGTCGTCGTCAGCGGGACGAAGCCGAGCTTCTCCAGGATCGGTCGGCTCGTTTCTCGCGCGTCCACCGTGACGTACCGGTACCCGAGGTCGCGTGCGATCGTGGCCCGCGCCGCGACCGTGGCACGATAGGCGCCGCGATTGCGGAACTGCGGCACGGTGCCGCCGCCGAACAGGCCCGCGAACGACCGGTCGCGCGCGAGGTCGAGACGACCCGAGCAGGCCGCCGTTCCTTCCACATACGCGACCACGAACCGTTGGGTCGGGTCCTGCCACAATCTCTCCCATCGCTCGAACGCCCACGGGTCCTCCCCCTCGAAGGCGACCCGATTCGCTTCCCAGGCGTCCTTGAGCTGGTCCCGGGTCTGGACCTCGCGGACCTCGACCCCGGGGCCCGGCGGCGCGCCCGGGGTCCCCTGGGTGAGGTCGTAGACGACGAGCGTCTCCGGCTCGTCGGGAACGAACTTCTCGGCGGCCAGGATCTCCTCCATCTCAGCCGGACGGTCGTGGCCGTAGCGCTTCCACTCGAACTCGACGCCCTGGGACCGGAAGTACGCCACCTGTTCCGCGACCACGCGCCGCGCGTTCGATGCGTCCAGCGCCGCGTAGAGGACGATGTTCTCGACCCCCACGAGGCGCACGACGGGGCCGTCGTGCTCGACCCGCACCCCGTCGAAGACGGGCGGGTCGATCCGAAGCTCGCGGTCGAAGCGCGCGAGCACCTCGTCTCGGTCGATCACGGTCGTGTACTGTGCGGACCCGTCGGGTCCATATGGGTTGCGGTCGCCATTCTACTTCCATGCTCGACCGCGAGGACGAGCCTTCGGCCCGTGCCGACCCCAAGTGGGTCGTGCGCGAGGGGTGGAACCGGGTCTCGACGATCTATCGACCTCCTCGCTCCCGGGCCGATGCGTTCGAGCACACGAGCTCCGACTACCGCGAGTGGCTCGCCCCGTTCTTCCGCATGCTCCGCCCCGGCGCCGAGGTGCTCGACCTCGGGTGCGGCTGCGGCACCCCCGCCACCCGGATGCTCGCCCAGCGGTTCCGGGTGACCGGCGTCGACATCTCCGACGTTCAGATCGAGCGCGCGCGCAGCACCGTTCCGACCGGAAGGTTCGTGCGGGGGGACATGACCGAGGTCTCCTTCACGCGCGAAGCGTTCGGCGGGGTCGCGTGCCTCTACGCGCTGATCCACGTCCCGCTCGGCGAACAGCCGTCCCTGATCGGAAAGGTGCACCGGTGGCTCGAGCCGGGGGGCCTCTTTCTTGTGACCACGGGGGCCACGGCGCGTACCGAGGTCGTGAAGGGGTGGCTCGGGTCGAACGCGCCGATGTACTGGAGTCACGCGGACGCCCGGACGTACCAGCAGTGGTTCGTCGAGCGCGGCTTTCGCGTCCTCCGTCGCACGCTGGTGCCGGAACCCGGGGCGAAGCACGTGCTGTTCCTTCTGCAGAAGCCGCCGCCCGCGGCGCCGAAGTAGCGCCTCCGGGCGGCAGCGCGGTGGGCGGGCAAAGTAGAATCTAGGCGAACGCGATGCCGAACCGCCAGGCGGCACCCCGCGGGGGGGGCGCCTCCGCGGGGGTCGATGCCCGAGGGCGACACGGTCCGTACGGCGTTGAAGTTCGTTAACGAGATCAATCGCCACGACATCGACAGCATCCTCGCCCTGATCGCCGACGACTACCTGTTCACCGACTCGCTCGGCCAGGAGGTCCGCGGCAAGGAGCGCGCCCGGGAAGGATGGGCCGCGTACCTCGCGTTGTTCCCGGACTACCATATCGGGATCAAGGAGTGGTTCCAGAACGGCCGCGTCGTCAGCCTGGTCGGCGTTGCGAGCGGGACCTACGCGGTCCGGGGGACCCTCCCCTCCGAGAACCGCTGGAAGACCCCCGCGGCGTGGCGCGTGGTCGTCCGCGACAACCAGGTCGTGCAGTGGCAGGTGTTCGCCGACCAGGAACCGGTGTGGAAGGTCATGGGCGTGAAGCGCACCTGACCTCCCCTACGACAGCACGCCGCGCCGGTCCAGCTCCGCGAGGATCGACCCCAGCTCCTCCTCGACCTCGACGCGCTCACCCCAGCGACGGAAGTACCGGTCGAACGTCCGAAGCCCATGACCGAGGGCGTCCTTCGCCTTCTGGAGGCGGACCCAGGGCGGCATGCCCAGCCGGTCGACCCGGACCGCCTGGCCGAGGTCGATGATCCACGGCTCGCGGTGGTGGTACAGGACGTTGAACGGGCTCAGGTCCGTGTGGACCACACCCGACTCCGCGAGCCGGCGGACCTGCTCGAGCACGCGGGTCCGGAACTGCTCGGGGTCGTGCGGTTCGACGTCGCTCATCCGCGGGGCGGGCTCGCGACCGTCCCCGACCAGCTCCATCGAGAACATGTTCTCGACACGGCGGCCCGGTTCCGGCACCCGCGTCCCCCCTCGCCACGCGAGGGTGAGCATCTCGATCTCGTGGCCGGACTGGTGGCCCATCGATTCCTGCTTGAGCGCGCCGCCGCCCCGGTGGCTGGTGCGGTACAGGCGGTACACCTTCACGGCGACCGGGATCGACCCGTCGACGCAGGCGAAGACGTCGGCCTCCTTGCCGGAGCCGATCTTGCGAAGCACCTCGGTCGCGATGCCGCACGCGAGGATCGCTTCCGCGGTCTCGGCGTAGCGAGGCTCGGAGAACGAGGCGGTACCGGACCGGACCTTCCAGTGTACACTGGAGTCGAGGTAGTGGTTGTTCGGCACGCTGTGCGGTGGTGGTTCGGGACCTTGCGGTTCGGTCGGCGTCCGGGCCGGCTCCGGTGCCGGGGCGAGAGAACGGGTGTTCAGTCGGTCCCCGGCGGTTGCGAAACGTCGACACTGCTCATCGTCCGGGAACCTCCTGGCCGCACGGGCCGGTCCCTCCCACGCGCTCGGAGGTATCTATACTCTCGCGCGGCGCGCCCCTACCGGCCTTGGGGCACGCCGATCCACCGCTGCATCCGGTGGAGATTGTCGAGGGTCCCGACCACGATGAGCGCGTCCGTGGGCTGAAATCGGAAGGTGGACGGCGGATTCAGGACCGTCGTGTACTCCCCGTCGGGCTGCCGACGGGCGTAGCCGATCACGATGCAGTCGGTCGCTTTCCGGACCGTCGATTCGACTTCGGGGAGCGTCTGGGTCGAGATCGGGGTCGTGGCGGTCAGGATGAACTCCTCCATGTCCGCGCCGTACGCGGTGCTCGTGAGGTCCTCGACCATGTTCGCGACCTCGGGTCGGAACGCGGCATCGGCGCACAGCCGTCCCCCCATGTCCGCCGGCGAGGCGACGTACGTCACGCCGGCCGCTTTCAGTGTCTGCTTCAGCTCCGGCCGTCCCACCGAGACGACGATCCGGATCTGGGGGTTCATCGCGCGCACGTTGAGCGCCGCGACGAGCGTGGTGGTATCCTCACCGGTGGAAACGATCACCGAGTGCGCCACGGGGATGTTCACGCGCTTCAGGATCTCGGGGTCGCCGGGCGGACCGTACGTCACGAACAGTCGCTTGTCGTTCGCGAGGTTGTGGATCGTCGGCACTTCGGAGGCGATCTCGGTGACGATCGCGACCTTCTGGTCGTCCGCCAGGAGCTCGCGGACCGCGGCCTGGCCGACCGCGGAGTAGCCAAGCACGACGATATGGTCCTTGAAGTCCGTCCCGAGCGTCCCGAGCAGCCGGTGCTGCGCTGTCTCCTGCACCACGGAAATGACCACGGACACCAAGTACGCGGTGAGGAAAACCTCGACGGCCGCGATTCCGGTGACGAACAGCCGGGCGTCCGGGTTGTTCGGGGTGATATCCCCATACCCGATGGTCGAGAGGGTGATCATCGCCCAGTAGAACGAGTTCAGCACGTCATTCCAGCCGCTGTACGACTCGAGGACGTAGAACCCGACGGCCGCGACCACGAGCACCGCCGCGTACGCGGCGAGGAACTTCCACAGGCGACGCAGCAGGAGTCGAGTGTACGCGAAGTGGACCATACGAGCCCGTCGCGCGCCAACGGAGCGGGGTTTCTAATCCCTTCGATGCGGCGGCGATTCCGGCGCGCGGAACGGGCGCGCACGCCGCCCCCTCCGGAGCCGGCGCGTGGCGCAATTGGTAAATAGGAAGCCCAGGGTGGCCGAGCCCTTGACGGCCGCGACGCCCCTCGCGGTCTCTGGGGTTCCGGACGTGCCCGAGCATTCGGTCGCGACTCCCCTCGAGACCGGAGATTTCACTCGCTTCGAACGGGCGCGTATCCTGGGGGCGCGCGCCCTCCAGGTCTCCCTCGGTGCCCCGATCCTCATCGATGTGCTGCCGACCCTGGTGGACCCCGTCGAGATCGCCGAGGCGGAGTTTGCCGCGAATCGCATCCCGATCACGGTCCGGCGCGGACCGCGCTCGAGCTGATCGGCGTTAGATCCCCGCGTCGTCCAGCGCGTGAGCGCACCGGCAGGTCGGTGCCGTCGCGAGCTTCGGAACGAGGGCGGCCAGGATCCGCCGCATTCGCTCGGCGTTCTTGTGCATCGTCTCGACGATCTCCCGTGCTTCGACCGGCCGGTCCGCCCAGACGTCGTAGTCGGTGACCATGGCGAGGCAGGCATAGCACGTCGCGCGCTCGCGGGCGAGAGTCACCTCGGGCACCAGCGTCATCCCGATGATATCGGCGAACGACCGGAAGTACGCCGACTCGGCGCGCGTGCTGAAGCGCGGCCCCTCGACGCAGACGTACGTCTTCCCCTCGACGAACGGCGACCCGACGTCGAGCCCCACGGTGCGGGCCGTCGCGAGCACGTCGGGACAGAACGGGTCGGCGAGCGACACGTGGAACACCTTCCCCCCGTCGAAGAACGTCGTCGGCCGCTGCTTCGTGAAGTCGACGAACTGGGACGGCAGCACGAACGTTCCGGGGGAGAGCTCTTCCTTCAGCGACCCGACGGAGCTCGCGGTCACGATCGCGTCCGCGCCCAGGGTGTGCAGGGCTTCGATGTTCGCGCGGTAGTTCACCCGGTGCGGAGGGATCGTGTGACCCGGCCCGTGGCGCGGCAGGAACAGCACGCGAACGCCCGCAACCTCGCCCTCCTCGATCGGTGCCGACGGGGCGCCCCAGGGCGTGGAAACGCGGTGCGAGAGCCGGTCCCCCTCGTCGAAGATGCCGGCGATGCCCGAGCCACCGATGACGCCGATCGTCGAGCGGCGACCGTTCTTCACGGCGCCTCGGAAGACGAGCCAACGCCCGGGCGGGCCCGGGACAGGAACCGTGCCATCACGACCTCGCCCCGCGTGCGTTCGAGCAGCGCCCGGGCCGTATCTTGCTTCGGTTTCAACTGGACGATCGCCCGGGTCGTGTCGAACCGCAGGAGCGAGCGGGTGAGCCGTTCCATGAGCGCCAGATCGGCCTCGGCGCCGACGAGGTCGTCGCGGCCGAGCCGGTCGAGGACGCGACGGCGCACTTCGCCGATCACGTCCCCGAGCCCGAGGAGATACGGCTCGGGGTCGACTCCGATCTCCGACGGGCCCGGGAGCGACGTCCCGTCCGCGATCGCTCCGAGCAGGATCGCCTCGACCGCTTCCTGGAGCGCGTCGAGGGCGAGGGGCTCGTCGCCGCGGCCCTCGCGCTTGAGCCAGTCGGCGAGCTCGGCGGTGAGCCGCCGGATCTCCGCGATCTCGGGCGCCGCGGACCCGTTCGAGTGAAGGTGGGTCATCGTCGCCTGGGAGAGCCGACGCAGGCGACGCGCCCGCTGAAAGAGGTCCTCGCGCCGAAGCTCCCGCTGCCGCAGATGGGCCTCGATCGAGAGGAGGACCGTGTCGGGCACCCCGGGCAGCGCTCTATCGGAAGAGGGTGAACCGCTGGTCATCGTCACCCCCGTCGAGGATTCCCAGGCGAACCCCCGCGTCGAGCCAGCCGTGCGCGTAGCTCGCGGCGGCGAGCGCGCGTTCGTCGTCCCCTGCCGCGGAAAAATGCTCCGCGTCCGTGAGGTACGCGCGGGCCATCGCGAGGAAGTCGTCCGAGGCGCCCCGCAGGAACGAGCGCTCCGGCGGAGCGGCGCGGACGCGCTCGAGCGCCTCGTGGGTGAGGCGAAGGTACTTCTCGAGCAGCGTCCCGTCGGCCACGGCGCCGGCCGCTAACCGCGGGTCCGAATTAATCCGGCGGTCGCTTCCCTACTTGGGGACCTTCTCCCAGTCCTTCAGGAACCGGGCCAGTCCGAGGTCAGTAAGCGGGTGCTGGACGAGCTTCTCCATGACGGTGTACGGCATCGTGGCGATGTCGGCCCCGATCTTCGCCGCTTCGAGCACGTGCACGGGGTGGCGCACGCTCGCGACGAGCACCTGGGTACGGGAGGAGTAGTTCCGGTAGATCTGGACGATGTCGCGGATCAGGTCCATCCCATCCTGGCCCTGGTCGTCCAAGCGGCCGATGAACGGACTCACGTAGGCTGCGCCGACCTTCGAGGCGAGGAGCGCCTGGTTCGCGCTGAAGACGAGGGTCATGTTCACGCGCGTCCCCTCCTTGGCGAGCGTCTTGGTCGCCTTGAGGCCGTTCGCGGTCATCGGGACCTTGACGTAGATCGACGGGTGGATCTCGCGGAGGTGGCGGCCCTCGCGCAGCATCCCGTCGACGTCGGTCGCGACGACCTCCGCCGACACGCTGGGGACGCCGAGCGCACATACCTCGCGCAGGACGTCCTCGAACTTCCGGCCCTCCTTTGCGACCAGCGTCGGATTGGTGGTGACCCCATCGAGGATCCCGGTCTCCCACATCGTTCGGATCTCGGTCACGCTCGCGGTATCGAGGAACAGCTGCATCGATCGTTGCCTCCGGTACGGGTGCGAACGGGCTACGAACCCTTGGCTTTTGAGGAGTGTCCCCGCCTCGCCGCCGGGGCACTCCTCGGTTCCGGCGGGGCGAGCTGGGGGATCAGCGAGCGCAGGGTGGCAAGGTCCTCGGCATACCGCGCGTAGCTGTCGTCCTCGAGCGGCGTCTCAAGATATCCGGGGATGCGGTCCCAGGTCGCGTCGGTCACCAGGTGTCGGAATCCCTCGAGGCCGATCTGGCCCTTGCCGATGTTCTCGTGCCGATCCAGGTGCGAGCCGAGGTCGGCCTTCGCGTCGTTCAGATGGAACGCCCGCACCGTCTCGAGTCCGATCGTGTCCCGTACCCGGTCGAGGAATCGCCCGTACTGCTCGTCGGTCCGGAAGTCGACCCCGGACGCGAACAAGTGGCAGGTGTCGATCGTGACGCCCAGCCGGTCGGGACGGTCGACCAGCGCGAGCACGGTCTTCAACTGCTCGAAGGTCGAGCCGAGCGTCGTCCCCTGACCCGCGGCGTTCTCCAGCAGAAGTCGGACCTTCCCGTCCGGATGTTCGGCGAGCGCGCCGGTCAGGCTCTCGGCAATCGTCTTCAGGCCGGCCTCCTCGCCGGACTTGACGTGCGCCCCGGGGTGGAAGATCAAGCCGTCCACGCCGAGGAGCTCGGCGCGCGCGATCTCGTCACGGAACGCCTTGCGAGATTGCACGAGCGTGAATTTCTTGGGGCTTGCGAGGTTCGCAAGATAGCCGTGGTGGACCGCGGTCGCGCGGACCCCCTCCTCGCGCACCGCCGCACGGAAAGCCTCGGCCGCCTCGGGCGCGACCGGCGGCCCCGCCCACATTTGGGGGCTCTTCGAGAATATCTGGAGCGCCTCGCCGTGGATCGCCGTGAGCTCCTTCACCGCCTGCGGGAGCCCGTCCGCGATCCCGAGGTGGGCGCCGAGCCACATCGCCGGGCGGACCGCGCGCGCAGGATTAGGCTATCGGCCGGGCCGACGGATTTAGTACCGGTCGCGCTCCCGGCGGTGGGGAGCCCCATGGCCCGGTACGCTGCGCTGCTGCGCGCCGTGAACGTCGGCGGTGTGCTCGTGCCGATGGCCTCCCTCCGTGCCGTGGCGGAGACGGCCGGATACCGGGACGTCACCACCTTCCTCCAGTCGGGCAACCTCCTCTTCTCCGCGCCCGCCCAGCGGACCGCCTCCATCGAGCGGAAGCTCGAACTCGCCACCGCCGCGGCGCTGGGGGTGACGACCGACTACCTCGTACGTACCGCCTCGGAGTGGCGCTCGGCGATCGGCGAGAACCCCTACGCGGACGAGGCTCGGGACTCCCCCGCCTACCTGCACGTGGTGTTCCTCAAGGGAGAACCCGCTCCGAACGCGGAGCCACGGCTCCGGGAAGCGATCCGCGAGCGGGAGCGTGCCCGCGTCATCGGACGCCACGCGTACGTCGTCTACCCCGACGGGGCCGGTCGCTCGAAGTTGACGCTGCGCGTCATCGAACGCGCCGTGGGGCAACGGGGGACGGCGCGGAACTGGAACACGGTGACGAAGATCGGCGCGCGGCTGCCCGGGAGTAACCACGCGGGAGAGGGAGGCTGACAGCTTTCCGCGTCTCCCGTAGGCTCGCGCACTTCAGTACTGCGCGGAACGCCAGCGGGCTTAACTGCCGGGTTCGGAATGGGACCGGGTGTTTCCCCGCCGCTTTGGCCGTCAGCCGAGCGGGCCGACGGGCGCCCGATATTTAACAATGATTGGGCGGTGCCCGGTCCCCGGTACCGACCCTCCGCTCCAAAGGTTCTTCCCGAAGGGTGCATGGGGGGGCACAGTCGGTGAACCCCACGAGCGATCAGCGGGGGGAACCCCCGGTCATTCCCGAGTATCGGCTGCGGCTCGAGGTGGATTTTTCGGGTCGCAAGTGGACCGGGTCCGTCGCCTTTGACCCTCCCGCCGGAACTTCGTCGCTCGAACTCGATGCCCAGGGGCTCGAGGTCTCGCGGGTGACCGCCGGGCCGGTCCCGCTCGAGTTTCGGGTCGACCCGGCGCGCCGCAAGTTGGTCCTTCCGGCGCTCGCGCCCGGCCCCATCACCGTCGATTTCTCCGGATCGGTCTCGGAGACCGTCCTCGTGGGGCTGTATCGCTCGCGGCAGAACGGCAGCTACATCCTGACGAGCCAGGGGGAGCCGAACGGGACGCAGCGGATCTTCCCGTGCCTCGACCGGCCGGACCGGAAGAGTCGCATCCTGCTGACGGTGCGGACCGGCGCGGACCTCGAGGTCATCTCGAACGGTCGGGAGGACACCGTGCGCGCCGTGCCGGGCGGTCGCGAGTGGACGTTCGCCCCCACCCCGACGATGTCGGCCTACCTATTCTACCTCGGGATCGGCCGATTCGACCGGCTCGAGGACCGGTCGGGACGGGTCACGTTCCGGGTTTTCACGCCGCCCGGGCAGTCCGCGTCGGGCCGGTTCGCCCTCGACGCGGTCCGAAAGATCCTCGCCGCGTACGAGGAGTACTACGGGATCCCGTACCCGCTCCCGAAGCTGGACCTCGTGGCGGTCGCGGAGGCGTCGTTCGGCGCGATGGAGAACTGGGGCGCGATCGCGTTCCAGGAGACCCGGCTGCTCGTCGACGAGAACTCCACGTCGTTCGCCCGCCGCGATGTGCTCGAAACGATCTCGCACGAGGTGGCGCACCAGTGGTTCGGCAACCTCGTGACGATGAAGGGGTGGAACGAGATCTGGCTCAACGAGAGCCTCGCCGCGTTCTTGGAGACGAAGATCTGCGAGAAGATCGACCCGGCGATGGACGCGCGCGCCGACTTCTACCTCCGGGTGGCCGGCGCCGAGGCGGCGATCGAGGGGGACTCGCTCGACGCCACGCACCCGGTCCGCGCGGACGCCTCCTCGCCCGAGGAAGTGACCCAGATCTTTGACGAGATCAGCTACGGGAAAGGCTCGACGCTCCTCGCGATGCTCGAGTCGTACCTGAGCGAGGCGACGTTCCGCCGCGGGCTCACGGAGTATCTCAATCGGTTCTGCTACTCGAACGCGTCCACCGCGGACCTCTGGTCCGCGCTGGAACGGGCCGCCGGCCGGCCGGTCGCCCCGCTGATCGACCCGTGGCTCGACCGGCCCGGCGTGCCGCTCGTCACCGCAACGGTCGGTCCCCGGGGGATCGAACTGACCCAGGAGCGGTTCTCCTACCACGGCCCGGTCGTCGCCGACCCCTGGCCGATCCCGATGCTGATCGACGTGGACGGGACGGTCCAACGCGTCCCGTTCGAGAGCCGCACCCTCTCGTTGCCCGTCCCCCCGGACGCCACGGTCCACCTCAACTCCGGTGCCTCGGGGTTCTACCGAGTCCACTACGACGCGACGCTGCGCGACCGGCTCCTCCGCGCGCTGCCGAACCGGCCCGCCACGGACCGGTGGATCTTCCTCGAGGATCTGTTCACGCTCGTGGCCGCGGGCCGCGAACCGTGGCCGGAGTGGGAGCGAGCGGTACGGACGCTGGGGGGCACGCCGGACCGGCTGGTCGTCGAGCTGCTCTCGGGCGTGCTCGGGACGACGTCGCTCTTTTTCCTCGACTCCGCGCGGATCCAGAACCTCGCCCGTTGGTTCTTCGCGACGCAGACGGAGCGGTTGGGGACGACGGCGGCCCCCGGTGAGTCGTCGGCGGTCGGCGTCCTCCGCGAGCGGCTGAACTCCGGCCGCGCGCGCGTCGATCGCGGCTACGCGCGCAGCCTCTCCGAGCTGTTCCTCGACTGGGAGCGGATCTCGCCCGACCTCCGCCCCGCGGTCGCCGTGGCGCGAGCACGCACCGAGGGGGCCGTCGGATACCGTGAGCTCCGGCGCGCCCTGGAAGGGGACCCCCGGGAGCGTGACCAGCTCACGCTCGAACAGGCGCTCGCGTGGAGCAGCGAGCCGGACCTGGTCCTCGAGACCGCCGAGCGGGCCAGCTCCGGCCAAGTGAACCGGGGGATCGTGCACCTGGTGCTTCGCAACGCGTGCGCGAACCCGGTCGCGCGCCCCGAGATGTGGCAGTGGTTCCAGCGACGACTGCCCCGGCTCGACGAACTGTTCCGTGGGGCCGGGCTCCTCACTCTCACTCTGGAACGGACGATCCCCGTGCTCGGGCTCGGCCGAGGCGACGAGGTGCGGGAGTACTTCCGAGCCCACCCGTACCCGGAAGGGGCGCGGGGGCTCGCGAAGGGGCTGGAGCGACTCTCGATCCTCGAGCGGCTCGCCCCGCAGCTCGCCCGGGCCGACTAGCGCCGGTGCTCGGGCCGCGGGGGAGGCGCCCGGTCCTCCGCGGACCAAATGTACCACGTGCCGCGGGCCTGGCTGAACCGCCGGCCGTCCGCGCCGAACAGGTTTCCCTCCGCGAACGCGATGTGTCGCCCCCGGCGCAGCACCTCGCCCCGAGCCGTGAGCGTCTCCCCTTCGCGCGCCGCCCGAAGGAACTCGATGTAGAGAGAGGTGGTGGCGGTCGTTTCCCCTTCGCCGAGGAGCGAAACGACCGCCGCGCCCATCGCGGTATCGAGGATCGTGGCGTAGACGCCGCCGTGGACGACCCCGTTGATGTTGAGGTGCTGCTTGTTGACCTTCCCGGTGACCGTCACGGAGCCGTGGCGGCTCGCCTTCTCGTCGATCGTGAACCCGACCTCCTGGTGGAATCCACCGCGGCGGGCTACGGTGAACAGGTCCGGGAGCGGCTGCGTCGGCCGGGGGTCCGGCGGTGGGGCACGTCGGGGCACGGACGCGGGACCCAAGCCGCGCGGATAAGTACTCGGGGCGGCCGTCCCCGCCCCGGTCGAATGCCCCCGAAACGTCGCCCCGCCGTGACCTACGAGGCGCCCCCCAACATCGCGCTCGTGAAGTACTGGGGGGTTCGGGACCCGGGGCTCGCGCTCCCGTACAACTCGTCGCTCTCGGTCACGCTCGCGGACATGCGCTCTCGCACGACGGTGCGCTTTGATGAGACGCTCGGGGCGGACTCGGTGATCCTCAACGGGAAGGTCGCGACCGGGGGACCGAGGGACGGGGTCGTGAAGTTCCTCGACCGCGTCCGGGCGATGGCGAAGATCGAACCCCGAGCCGACGTCCGTTCCGAGAACAACTTCCCGACCGCCACCGGGCTCGCCTCCAGCGCGAGCGGTTTCGCGGCGCTCGCCGGGGCCGCGTCGCGCGCCGCCGGCCTCCGCCTCTCCGACCGGGAGCTGTCGCAGCTGGCCCGATTCGGGTCGGGGAGCGCGTGCCGGTCCGTCTTCGGCGGGTTCGTGGAGTGGAAGGCGGGCCGACGTTCGGACGGGGCGGACTGCTACGCGGAGTCGGTCTACGGCCCCGAGCACTGGCCCGAGCTCGTCGACCTCGTGCTCCTGGTGCGCGGGGCACCGGTCAAGGAAGTGCGGTCCGCCGACGCGATGCAGACGAGCGTGCGAACGAGCGACTACTTCGCGGCCCGGCAGAGGGAGGTCCCGCCGCGGCTCCGAAAGATCCGGACCGCGATCGGGGCTCGGAACGGGGCGGCGTTGTTCCCCCTCATCATGGAGGAGTGCGACAGTTTCCGGAAGGTGTGCGAGACGTCGCAACCGTCGCTCGACTATCTGACGTCCACGTCGCGGGCGATCCTGGACGCGGTCCGGGACGCGAACCGGGCCGCGGGGGGCGCGATCGCCGGGTACACCCATGACGCCGGAGCGCACGTGCACGTCTTCACGCTCGAGCGGCACCTGGCCGCCCTTCGGCGATCGTTGGGAGGGATCGACGGGGTCGAGAAGACCCTCGTGGTCCGGCCCGGTCCCGGGGGTCACGCCGTTAACGAGTAGTCCGCGGCCGACGCATGCGGACCCGAGCGCTCAGAGGACGTGCCGGTCGAACTCGGGCGGCGGCAGCTCGAGCCCGATCTTGGCCGTCAGCCCGCTGACCTCTTCGATGTACCGGGCGCGAGCCTCCTCGTTGGTCCAGCGCTTCAGCCCGTACTCGATCGCGCGCAGGCTGGTCGCCGAGCCGGAGTGGCCGAACATGTCGAGGGCGCGCGGGTACCACTTGTTCACCGCGGCCTGGGCCTCTTCCTTGGAGCCGGAGTATTTCGGGCCGTCCTGCACCATTCGGCGAAGAACGCTGGCGCCGAAGTTGAGATGGAGCTGTTCCTCGCTCAGCATGAGCGGCATCGCGCGCGCGAGCGGACCGTACGAGCACTCCTGGAACGCCCGGAGCTGGTAGACGCCCACGCGGTCGACAAAGCAGGTGAACGCGCCGACATCGCTCCACGCGTCGAACTTCATGTTGAAGGCGTCGAGCTTGTGCTCTCCCTCGCGCTTCGAAAGGAGTTCGTCGATGTACTTCTGGCCCGGCTCTCCGAAGTCGCGGAGGATCCGACACGCCTGCAGGCCATGGCGGGCCTCGTCCGCGACGATGCGCGACTCGATCCAACGGTCCTCGAGGGTCGGCGCCGAGTCGAGCCAGGGGCGGTGCTGCTGGATCGAAGCGAACTCGGTGTCCGCCTGGACGACCATGAGTTTCACGATGAGCTTGGCCATGTCGGGGTCGAGCTCCTCGGCGGTCTCGTACTTGTGCGCACCCGCCGAGCTGCCCCAGAGGATCTCCCGGACCGGGACGACGGTGCCCCCGTCCTTCAGGCTCGAGGAGCCGGCGCGGGTCTTGGACACGGGTGCGGGGGTCGGCGGGGGAGTGCTCATGGGGTCCGGGCCGTACTAGGTCTCAACGGCCCTTAAAGTTGGGCTTCCGCTTCTCCGTGAACGCGCTCAGTCCTTCCTTGGCGTCCTCGGTGATGAACAGCCGGTTCTGCAGCTCCCGCTCCAGAGCGAGACCCGCCGTCAGCGGCTCCTCGATCCCTTCGACCACCGAGCGCTTGATCAGGCTCACCGCGCGCGCCGGTCCGTGCGCGAGCGCGACCGCGTAGGCGTGGACGTCCTTGGCGAACGTCTCCTTGGGGTACACGTAGTTCACGAGGCCGATCGCGAGCGCCTCGTCGGCGGTGATCCGCTTGCCGGTGATCATCATGTCGAGGGCACGCGAAGTCCCGATCAGCCGGGGAAGCCGCTGGGTCCCCCCCGTTCCGGGCAGCACGCCGAGCGTGACCTCGGGCAGGCCGATCATCCCCCCGTCCTTCGCCATCATGCGGAGGTCGCACGCCAGCGCGATCTCGAGCCCACCGCCGACGGTGTGGCCGCTCAGTGCCGCGATCACGACCTTCGGGGTCTTCGCGAACTGGTCGAGCGTTTCCTGGCAGTACAGGCAGAACATCGCCTTGAAATCCGGCTGGCTCGCCTTCAGCATCTCGATGTCGGCACCGGCGCTGAAGAAGCCCGGCACCGTGCTCGCCAGCACGATCACCCGCGCGTTCTCGTCGAACCGAAGCTCCTCGATCGCGTCGTGGAGCTCGTGCATCATCGCAAGGTCGTAGGTATTCGCCTTCGGCTTGCCAATCTCGATGTAGCCGACGTTGTCCTCGACGCGGGTCTGGATGAATTGGCCCTTCATGCTCGCCTCTCCGCCCCGTCGGGGCGGCTCGACGGTCCGCACCGCTTCGGGCGGATAACGCCGACGCCCCGGGGGGCGGCCCCTACGCGGTTCGGGGCGGGGGTCGAGTGCGTTCTTCCGCGTGTCCGTCCGGATATCCGACAATGACGAGCGACGCGAGTCCCACGAACAGGCCGACCTCGACGACGCCCGTGGCCCCCGAGAGGGAGGCGAGGGTCACCGCCGGGTCCTCGAGCGGACGCGGTGGCGTCAGGTCGAGGATCTCGTTGCCGTTGTCCGTCAGATAGGGCCGCCCATCGGTGGCGACCCGGTGGCGCACGCGATACCCCTCGTGCTCGAACCGATGCGCGAGGACGGTACGGGCGAACGGGACGACCTCGACCGGGATCGGGGCCTTGGAGCCCAGACGGTCGACCAGCTTCGACGGGTCGACCAGGATGACGACCTCGCGCGAGAGGCGGGCAAGCAACTTTTCGCGCAGGAGGGCCCCGCCCCCGCCCTTCGTGAGGTCCAGCGTGGGGGTCACCTCATCGGCCCCGTCGAGCATCACGTCGAATCGGTCGTCGGCGCGGAGCGACCGGACGGAGATCCCGAGGGAGCGAGCGAGTTCCTCGGTCGCTCGAGAGCTGGATACGCAATCGAACGACCCGGTGGGGTACCGCTCGTGGAGCGCCCGAACCGCCGCCGCGGCGGTCGAGCCCGTGCCGAGAGCGAGACGCATCCCGTCGCGGACCCGCTCGACGCCGTGTCGAGCGGCCACCTGCTTGGCGCGCTCCGGGTCGTCCACCACGGACGTGGCACCACCGCGTCCCTCTTCAAGCCCGCGTCCGCGCCGACATCGATAAGTCGCGGGCCCCTTCCCGGCATCGGATGCCGACACGACCGCCATCGACCCCCCGACCCGTCGTCGCCTCGATCGGCGGCTCCGTGATGCTGACAGGTACGGATGATACCCGGTACATCGAAGAGCTCGCGACGCTGCTGCGGGAAATCGGGCGAACGACCCCCCTGATTGTGACGACCGGTGGGGGGCGCACCGCGCGCGAGTACATCCGGCTCGGGCGGGAGCTTGGGCTCACCGAGGTCGAGCTCGACGAGATCGGGATCGAAGTGACCCGTCTGCACGCGCGGCTGCTCGCCGCCCGCATTGGCCCCCCCGCTCCGTCCCACCCCCCGCCGTCGATCGCCCTCGCGGTACACGAGCTCCACCGCTCCTCGCCCGTGATCCTCGGGGGCACCGAGCCCGGTCACACCACCGATGGGGTCGCCGCCTTGCTGGCGGTCCGGCTGCGCGCGGCCCGACTCGTCAACGCGACCGACGTGAACGGGATCTACGAGGACGACCCCCGACGCAACCCGAAGGCGCGTCGGATCGCGAAGTCCAGCTGGGCCGACTTCCGAAAGCGCGTGAGCGCCGGAACGAGGGGCGAAGCCGGACAGAACTTCCCGTTCGACCGACTCGGCGCGGACACCCTGGCCCGCGCCGACATCCCGCTCTGGATCGTGGACGGACGGGACCTGGCGAACCTCGGCGCGGCGCTGCGGGGCCAGCCGTTCGACGGCAGCCGCGTGGAGTAGCCCCCACGCGAACGCCTATACCCTGGGGAGAGTCCGGAGCAGCATGCATCGGATCGTCTTCCTCGGCCCGCCGGGCGTCGGGAAGGGAACCCAGGCCGCACGACTGTCCCGAGTGCTCGGCATCCCGCACCTTTCGACCGGGGACCTCCTCCGTGCGGCCGTGCGGGCCGCCACCCCCCTCGGGAAGGAGGCCCAGGGGCACATGGACGCGGGGCGCCTCGTCCCGGACGACCTCGTGCTCCGCATCCTCACCGAGCGTCTCGCCGCACCGGATGCTGCGTCGGGATTCCTGCTCGACGGCTTCCCGCGCAACCTCGCCCAGGCGGAGCGTCTTCGGGCGATCACGCCGCTCGATGCGGTGCTGTCGTTCGAACTGCCGGCCCGGCTGCTGGTGGAGCGGCTGTCGGGGCGTCGGATCTGCCCGAAGTGCCAGTCGGTGTACAACCTCTCGACCCAGCCCCCCCAGGTCGCGGGAAAATGCGACAAGGACGGCACCGAACTGATCCAGCGCCCGGACGACCTGCCGGAGGCGATCGCGACCCGGCTCGCGGTGTACACGGAGCAGACCGCGCCGTTGCTCGGATACTACGAGAGGGCGGGCCTTCTCCGAACGGTCGATGCCACCGGCGACCCGGACGAGGTAGCGTCCCGCGTGCGCGCGGCCATTCGCTAGCGGACCGTTTCACTCCGGGACCCGCAGGACCTCTCCCGAGACCCATCGCGTCCCGTCCCACCGGAGCCGGACCCCTTCGAGGTAGCCGAGCAACGGCCCCCAGGTCCGGGCGACGCGGGGCAGGGCCGCCACCGCCCCGGCCTCGACGACCCCCGAGTGAGAGATCATCAGGAGGGCACCGCCCTCCGGCACCCGTTCGAGCTCCCGCTCCCACAGGTGCGCCTGCGACCGGGCGAACTCGCCCATCGCCCGGCTCTGTTCCGCCCACCGGGCGTACTCCTCGAAGGTACGGGGAGGGTCCGGTTCGAACGGCACCCCCGCGTCGTCGGGCATCTCACCCAGTGCGGGTTCGGTCGCGTCGACGGGGAACCCCAACGCGGTGGCGGTCTCGACCGCGCGGCGCTTCGGAGAAGTGATCACGCGGTCGAATCTCGGCATCGAACCCCCGACCTTCCGCGCGAGCGCCCGCCCTTCGGGATTGAGCTGGACGCCGGAGGCGTCCCGACGACTGTGCCGCCGGTGCTCGAGCGTTCGCATCCCCGGCTCCGGCGTCGCCCACCGGGAGTAAGTTTATAGTGGGTCGACCCGTCCTCGCGACATCCCGGCTTAGCTCAGTGGTAGAGCGGGGGACTGTAGGCGAGACTGCCGGACCACCGGCAGCCCCCGTGGAGATCCTCAGGTCGCCTGTTCGAGTCAGGCAGCCGGGACCTGAGGTCGCGCAGGAGCGCGACCGAAACGCTCGCCCCCCGCGTTCCTAAGTGGGAGCGGTGACTGGCCTTCGCAATGACGATCCGAGCGGTGTCCGCGGCCGTCGCGGTACGCGACCGGGCGAAGGCGGCGAAGTGGTACTCGAAGACGTTGGGGTTCCAGGTCTTCGATGCGGACCCCGAGCATTGGACCACGGTCGGGGACCGGTCCGGAAAGTTCCTCCTTCACCTGTGCGAGATGGGCGGCAAACCCGGCCGGAAACCTCCTCGGTCGGAGGTCGGCAACACCGGCATCCTGATGGAGAGCGACGGCTCGTTCCTGCGCGTTTGCGCAGCGTTGAAGAAGAAGGGCGTCAAGTTCTCGATGCCTCCGAAGAAACTGCCGTGGGGATGGGTCGCGAAATTCCTCGACCCGGACGGCAACGAGTTCTGGTTCCAGCCGAGGGCGTAGGCGGACGGCGACGGGAAAGTGCGGTTGTCGGGATTCGAACCCGAGTAGGTAGCTTGGGAAGCTACCGTCCTAACCACTAGACCACAACCGCGCGGTCTCCCCCGGAGTTCGGGGCGCTCTTACGCCTTTGGGAGGGCCGCGGCGCTACAGCAGCATACCGACCGACTCGGACGGGATGCTCGGTGCCGCAGCGACGAGGTCCGGGTTGGAGACGATCGTGTGGGCGAGCGTGCTCGCGAACCCGGCCCCTTCGAGGATCTTCCGGGCGCGGACCATGTCATCGGTCGAGATCGCGACGAGGGGCTGGTTCCCTTCGCGGGCGATCAGGATCGCGACGCTCTGGAGGTTGACCTTCCCTTTCGCGAGCACCTCCAGGACGCGCAGGAAGCTCCCCGCCCGGTCCTCTAGACGTACGGCGATCATGTCGCGTACTTCGGCCTTGTAGCCGTTCTGGGAAAGCAGTCGGAGCGCCCGGTCCGGGTCGTTGACGATCAGGCGGACCTTGCCCCGCGTCCCGGTCGAGTCGACCCCGATCGCGGCGACGTTGATCCGCTCCTGCGCCAGCGTCTTCGCGACGCCGGCGAGCGTACCGGGACGGTTCGGGAGGGTGAGGGAGATCTCGCGCAGGCTCATGGGTCCCGACACGCGCGCCGGACTAAAGGGTCAGCGCTCGATGGCCGTTGTCGCCGCGGGCGTTCCCGCACGTATTTATACACCAACCGGGCCTAATTCTCGATACCCGGCGTCGCGAGGCGCCGGGCGGTCCGTCTGATGGGGGGAACGGCGAATTCGAAGTCGGGGCGTGGCTATCGCCGGGCCCACCGCCTGCACCGCCAGCAACGGGGGGTCGTCGCGGTCATCGGCACGCTGCTGGCCCTGCTCGTCTTCTTCGCGTTGTTCGGGATCTTCCTGACCCAGTACGTCCCCGTCTGGATGACCGACAACGAGGCGTACTTCACCGCCCAGGCGTCCTCGTCGTTCGCCTCGTTCAAGTCGTCCGTGGACTCGCAGTACGCGCTCGGCGGCCCCCAGACGTACGGCACCCCGTTCACGCTCTCGAGCGGGGCCGTTCCGCTGATCGCCCAGCCGACCCAGGGAACGCTCGACTACATCCCGAACACGTGCCCGTACGGCTACTTCAACCCCGTCAATCACCCGGGGTCGACGCACTACGGGCAGCCGCGCGTCCCCACCTACTGCGTCTTCGTCAACATCACCGAGTCGTACGGTCCCGGCGGCATCGTCGGCTACAGCCAGTCCGCCCCGTCCGGCGTCCTCGAGTTCCTGCTGCCGAACCGCTATTACTCGCCCGAGACGTTCTACATGGAGGATGACGCGGTGATCCAGAGCCAGTCGACCGGCTACCAGATCATGTCGATCCCGCCTCCCCTGAATTTCACCCAGGTCGGGGCCAACACGACCGTCTCGGACAGTTTCCTTCAGTTCTACGGCAACGCCTCGAGCGTCGTCGGGCAGGGCTCGGAAGAG
This sequence comes from Thermoplasmata archaeon, assembly GCA_035504595.1. Taxonomy (GTDB): domain Archaea; phylum Thermoplasmatota; class Thermoplasmata; order Lutacidiplasmatales; family UBA184; genus Lutacidiplasma. The sequence continues at coordinate 100,150 of DATJRQ010000008.1, forward strand.
GTGTTCAGCCACCTCCGGTACGCCTCGACGGTCACCTCGAACGGGGCGCTCATCTCGGGCGCGCTCCAGCCCCTCACATTCACCTTCACGATCGGCACGCAGTGGCCGTGCGCCTGGAGCACCTACCTCTACCACGTGCTGACGACGAGCGGACTGCCGTCGGGGAACGTGTCGTTCTCGACGACCTTCGACGGGAACGCGACGACGCCGATCGCGAACACGTTCAGCGGCAGCTGCTTCGACCTGAACGGCCAGACGACGATCCTCTCCTTCCGGGTGAAGGGGGTCGACTACGCGACCCTCTACCTCGCGGGCATCGGCATCGGCATGGGCGTGGGGAGCGACTGAGGATGGCGAGCGATTCCGTCCGCGTCCGGATCCCCCGCGGCGGCCCGGCCCCCGCCGGCGAGCCGTCCCCCCTGGACCTCACCCGCCCGCTGGAATCGCCGACCGACGTTCCCGGGACGTTCATCACCGCGATGCCGCCGCTCGCGGAAGCATCGATGAAGGAGCTGGAGGTCAACGCGGTGAACCCGCCGTACTCCTACTCCCGCGTCAGCTACAACGACCGGACCAAGGAGTACCTCTACGAGGTCATCGAGCCCCAGCTGACGCCTCGGGAACGGCAGCTCGTCGACCACCTGAAGGCGACGCTGAGCATGATCCTCGGCGCGGACGTGAACAACCTCACGACCGCCGACAAGCGCCAGTATCTGCGCGCGGAGTCGATCGAGTATTTCAAGAGCCGCGGGATCACGCTCTCCCCGATCTCGCTCGAGCGGATCGTCTACTACGTCCTGCGCGACTTCGTCGGCTACGGGCCCGTGGACGCGCTCATCCTCGACCCCCAGGTCGAGGACCTGTCGTGCGATGGCGTCGACGTTCCGTTGTTCATCTTCCACGGCAAGTACGAGTCGATGAAGACGAACGTCATCTTCTCGGACGAGAACGCGTGCAATTCGTTCATCGTCATGCTCGGGCAGCGGTGCTCGAAGGCGGTGAGCGTCTCGGCCCCGATCCTGGACGGCACCACCCCCGAAGGGCACCGCGTCCAGGCCACCTACGCCCGCGAGATCACCACGCGCGGGGCGAGCTTCACGATCCGGCGGTTCAAGGAGCGGCCGTTCACCCCCGTCGACCTCGTCATGATGGGGAGCGCGAGCGAGGAGATGGTCGCCTACTTCTGGCTCGCGGCGGAGCAGGGGGAGTCGCTCATCATCTGCGGTGGACCCGCGGCCGGAAAGACGAGCACGCTCAACGCGATCGCGCTGTTCATCCCCCCGACGGCGAAGATCGTCTCGATCGAGGACACCCGCGAGGTGAACCTGCCGCACGAGAACTGGATCCCCGGCGCGACGCGCAGCGGCACGGGCGACCGGGGCGCCGACGGGAAGGCGGCCGGCGAGGTCGACATGTTCGACCTGGTGCGCGCCGCGCTGCGGCAGCGCCCGAACTACATCATCGTGGGCGAGGTCCGCGGCAAGGAGACGTACACGATGTTCCAGGCGATGGCGACGGGCCACACGACCTACTCGACGATGCACGCCGACAGCGTGAAGTCGATGGTCAACCGCCTCGAGAACCCGCCGATCAACACGCCGCGGATCCTCCTCTCGGCGCTCAACAACGTCATCATCCAGATCCAGACCCGGACGGACAAGGGCGTCGTCCGGCGGCTGAAGCAGGTGCTCGAGATCGTCGGGTTCGAGCCGGAGACGAACGAGCTGATCACGAACACGGTCTACGAGTGGGACCCGGCGACCGACGGGTTCGTGTTCAAGGGCCACTCGTTCCTCTTTGACAAGATCATGGAGCTCAAGAACTTCACACCGGACGAAATGGAGGCGGAGTTCCAGCGCCGCGCCGCCGTCATTCGCTACCTCGTCCAGAGCGAGGTCACGGACTACCGCCAGTTGTGGCGCCTCATCGCCCAGTACTACCGCGACCCGAACGAGGTCATGCAGCGGATCGGCGCCGCCGCCCCGAAGGAGGAGCCCGCGTAGATGGCGACCTCCGAGGCGACCGCCCTCCCGCTCCCGACGACCGCGGAGGCGAATACCCGCCAGGTGCGGGTGAAGAAGGGCGGACAGCCGACCCACTCGTCCCTGACCGCGTTCCAGCGGTGGGCCTGGAAGACGTTCCGCAACCGCGTGCTCGCGAAGCCGATCGACCCGACCCTCGAGGAGAACATCGTCAAGGCGCACATGCGGATCCGCGCGGACGAGTTCCTCGCCACGTGCTGGGCCGCGGCGGTCCTCTCGGCGGTCGGCGGAGTGGCCGCCGGCGCGGTGATCTTCTACCTCCTGTTCGAGAACGGCCTCGCGCTGTTCGGCGCCCTCGCGCTCATCCTGCTCCCGATCGTCGCGGCGTTCGGCGCGTTCTACGGACTGCAGGGCTCGCCCGCGTCGACGGCGAAGACCCGCGGCCGGAACATCGACCGACGGATCTCGCCGGCGATGAGCTTCGTCTCCGCAATGGCGTCCGCGGACGTCAACGTCGACCAGATCTTCAAGGAGCTCGGCCGCCAGAAGATCTACGGCGAGGTCGCGGAAGAGGCCGCGTGGATCACCCGCGACACCGAGCTGCTCGGCGTCGATATCCTGACCGCGATCCGCAACGGCGCCCAGCGCAGCCCGTCCAAGCGCTGGCAGGACTTCCTCCAGGGCGTCGTCACGACCGCGACGAGCGGCGGCCAGCTGAAGCCGTACTTCCTGCTCAAGGCCCAGCAGTACGAGAGCGAGAACAAGCTCGCCCAGCTCCAGCGCGTCGAGACGATGGGGCTGCTCGCCGAGACGTTCGTCACGGTCGTCGTCGCGTTCCCCCTCTTCCTCGTGATCATCATCGCGATCTTCGCGATCATCGGCGGCGGCGGGACGTTCATGATCGACATCCTGTGGGCGATCGTGGGCCTGATGATCCCGCTCTCGCAGTTCGGGTTCATTTTCTTCATGTATTCGCTCGCGCAGGAGATGTGAGGAGAGATGGCAACGCAGACCCCGACGGTCACGAACCCCTCCGGGCGGGCGCTGAAAGCGGTCACCAGCGCCGAGGTCCAGAGCAGCGCCGACCAGGTCTCCTTCTCGCGCGAGACGATCCTTCTGATCGCCGGCGCCGCGGTCGGGGTCGTCCTGTTCATCATCGGGGCGTTGAACTTCACCGGCACCCTCGACATCGAGATCCGGCCCGGCGAGGGGTCGGGGGCGAACCCCGCGCTCGACTTCATCGTGCTCGGCCTGCTCGCGATCCTGGCGCCGTACGGTTTCGCGATGACCGCGAAGCTGAAGCGGGTCTCGAAGATCGAGGAGCGCCTCCCCGACTTCCTCCGCGATGTCGCGGAGGCCGGCCGGTTCGGCATGACCCTGCCGGACGCGATCATCGTCGCGAGCCAGGGCCGCTACGGCCTCCTCTCTGACGAGATCAAGAAGATGGCGAGCCAGCTCGAGTGGGGCGTCCCCGTCGCGACCGCCCTCCGCCTCTTCGAGGAGCGGGTCCCGACCCCCCTGGTCAAGCGCGTCGTGTCGATCGTCACGCGGGCGAACGAGGCCGGCGGGAATGTCGCGGATGTGCTGTCGATGGTGGCGCACGACACCCGCGAGACCCAGCTCGAGGCCCAGGGCCGCCAGATCTCGATGCTGACCTACGTGACGGTCATCTACATCTCGTTCTTCGTGTTCCTCGTCACGATCTACATCATGGCGGCGGTGTTCCTGCCGCAGATGATCACGGCCGGGCAGGGGATCTCCTGCTCGAACGTCGGGTCGGCCGGCGCCGTCACCCTCCAGTACACGTTCGTCCCGGTGCTCTTCCTCGCGTTCCTGGTCGCCGTCATCGTCCACGCGGTCGGGGACGGGATCATGGCCGGGGTGCTCTACACCGGGCGGCTCTCCGAAGGGATGCAGCACGCCACGATCATGCTCGCGACGGGCTGGCTCATCATGCGGTTCGTCGTGCCGATCCTGAACGTCAACATCAGCTGCGGGTGAGGAGGAACCGAACACCATGGCCGGAGAGGTCGACAACGAGCCCGTAGCGGAGCCGACGACCGACGAGGTCGCCCCACCCAAGAAGCGGTCCGGCGGCGCGTTCCTGCGGCTCGGGGCGTCCCTGCGGAAGGGCTCCTCGGAGCCCCGACCGGTCAAGCTCGCTCGCCTGGGCGTGTCGGGCCAGGGCCAGGGGGACATCACGCCGATTCCGCCGATGTCGGACCCGGCGCAGAAGGAGCTCGACCTCGCTCCGATCCGCCCCGGCATGAGCTACGTGCGGATCTCCTTCCACAACACGCGCAACGAGTACCTCTACGAGGTGATCGAGCCGCCGCTCTCCTCGATCGAGCGGGAGCTCACGAACCGGCTGCGGACGGTCCTCATCGACGAGTTCGAGCCGCTGCCCGAGCTCGACCCGGAGACGAAGCGGCGCGAGCTGCGCAAGATGGTCGACCGGAAGCTCCAGGAGTGGGAGCTCGGCCCGTCCCCGACCACGAAGGGCCGGATCCTGTACATGCTCGAGCGGGACTTCATCGGCTACGGGATCGTCGACGTCCCGATGACCGATTCCGAGGTCGAGGATATCTCCTGCGACGGGGTCGGCATTCCCCTCTACATCTACCACCGGAAGTTCGGCTCGATCCGCTCGAACCTGAAGTTCATGGAATCGAAGGAGCTCGACGACTACGTCGTCTGGCTCGCCCAGCGTTCCGGGAAGCATATCTCGGTCGCGAGCCCGATCCTCGACGCGACGGTTCCGGACGGCTCCCGTCTCCAGGCGACCCTCGGCACGCACGTGACGAAGCGCGGCAGCTCGTTCACGATCCGGCGGTTCCGGGACAACCCGTTCACGCCGGTCGACCTGCTCAAGTTCAAGACGATGAGCCCGGAGATGATGGCGTACCTCTGGATCGCCATCGAGAACGGGCAGTCGATGATGGTGTGCGGGGGAACGGCGAGCGGGAAGACGACCACGCTCAACGCGACCCTCCTGTTCATCCCGCCCCAGATGAAGATCGTCTCGATCGAGGATACCCGCGAGCTGAACCTTCCGCACGAGAACTGGGTCCCGTCGCTGACGCGCGCCGGGTTCGGTGCGAAGAACCTCACCAGCGGCAAGGCCCCGGGGGAGATCGACATGTTCGACCTGCTCGCGGCGGCTCTCCGCCAGCGGCCCCAGTACCTGATGGTCGGAGAGGTCCGAGGCGCCGAGGCGTTCATCGTCTTCCAGGCGATGGCGACCGGCAAAACGTGCTACACGACGTTCCACGCCGAGTCCGTCAGCGCGATGGTCCACCGGATGGAGAACCCGCCGATCTCGCTCCCGCGTTCGCTCGTGAGCGCGCTCAACCTCGTGCTCCTCCAGCGGCAGGTCAAAGTCGGGACGAAGATGACCCGACGCGTCCAGTCGCTCACCGAGATCGTCGGTCTCGACCCGGAGACGAACGAGCTGATCACGAATTCCGTGTACTCGTGGAACCCCGCCGACGACACGTTCCTCTACAGCGGGCACTCGTACGTCTACGAGCGCGTGGCGCTGATGAAGAACCTCGCGATGAAGGAGATGGAGCGCGAGGTGCGCAACCGCGCCGAGATGCTCGACTACTTCGTCTTCCGCGACCAGCAGGCGACCCGGCAGAAGCCGTTCACCCACCGCGACGTGGGCCGGCTCGTGGCGTTCTACTACAAGGAGCCCGAGCGTGCCCTCGCGGACGCCCGCGCCGAGATGCAGAAGGCGGCGAAGCCCGCCGCCGCAGCGGCCGCGCGCTAGGGCTATTCGGCGCGGCGCCTCGGGCGCCCGGATGCAGCGCCCGTTCGCCCGGATCCCGCTCGCGAGGGGGCGTGCCGTCACGCTCTGGTGCGAGGACGCGGTGCCGGGCCTCGCGCGGCGACTCCCCGCCGGTGCGGCGGACGTGGTCGTCACGAGCCCCCCGTACAACCTCGGGGTCGCCTACCGCAGCTACGCCGACTCGAAACCCCGGGCCGAGTACCTCGCCTGGATCGGCTCGGTACGGGACGCGGTGGGGGTCGCCCTCGCGAAGGACGGCTCGTTCTTCCTGAACGTCGGGGGCCCGCCGAGCGACCCCTGGCTCCCGTGGGACGTCGCCCGCGAGGTGGGGCGGTCGTTCGTCCTGCAGAACGTCATCCACTGGGTGAAATCGATCGCGATCGACCGGGAGAGCGCCGGGAAGGGGGCGGGGCTCGAGCGGGACCTCGCGCTCGGCCACTACAAGCCGCTCGTCTCGGAGCGGTACCTCCACGGCGCCCACGAGTACATCTTTCACTTCTCGCGGCGGGGGGACGTACCGCTCGACCGGCTCGCGATCGGGGTCCCGTACCAGGACAAGTCGAACGTCCAGCGATGGGGACGCGCGGCCCTCGACAAGCGATGCCGAGGGAACACCTGGTTCCTGCCGTACTCCACCATCCGCGTCCGGTCGCGCGACCGCCCGCATCCGGCGACGTTCCCGCCCGAACTTCCCGCCTGGTGCCTTCGGCTCCACGGCCTCGACCGCGTGAGGCTCGCCGTCGACCCGTTCGTGGGGATCGGCTCCTCCGCGGTCGCGGCGGCCCGGTGCGGGGTCGAGTTCGTGGGATTCGACCTTGACGAGGAGTACCTCGGGGTCGCGGCGGCGCGGGTCCGCGCCGAAGCGGCGCGCCAGCCGCGGAGACGGGCTCGACGCGCCGGGGCTCGGCCGCGACGACGATCGTCCTAGGGCGGCTCGTCGGAGGAGGTGGTCGGCGAGGACCACTCCTTCATGGGAGTCCGCTTGACGCCGGCGGCCGAGGCGAGGGCGTTCCGGGTGCCCTCCTTCGCGCGGTGGCCCGCGCTGACCACGGCGTCGCGCGTCGCGGCACCGGCGCGCGAGGCGGCCGAGCCGATCGCGATCCCCCCGTTGGCGATGTGACCGGGGATGCTGCGGACCTGTTCGTCCATCGCGCGTCCGAGGTTCCGGAAGTCGTCCTGGATGTCGAGGATGAGGTACTTGCCCTCTTTCGCGGTGACGTGGCCGAGCCGCTCGATCTTCCGGTCGAGGTCGGAGAATTCAGAGGCGAAGTCTCGTCCGATGCCGCCCGCGGCCCGTCGCATCTCGGCGAGATGCTGGCGGAACTGGGCTTCCTCGCGTTCGTCGCTCATGGGCTTCCGAACCGGGGAATCCCCCGGAACGGGAGATAAAGGTTGATTTTCAGCGGCAACGCCTTCGTTATCCGCCCATCCGGCGGTCCGCGCGGCGGCGTTTGCGGGCGCCGGCCGGGGGGGCGGACGAACGCGGTGGGGGGGCCGGCGCGGCGGCGAACGTGCGCTCGACCTCGGCCCCGTGCGCCCATCGGACCAGGAGCTCCACGCCGAGACGTACCGGGTCGGTCACGACGAGCTCGCCCCCCATCGTGCGGGCGATCGAACGGGCCGCGGGCTCGTACTCGGGGTGCTCGCTCTTCAGCAGGATCATCGTCGCCTTGAGCGACGTCACGGTCGCGAGCTCCCGCGCTCGGACGAGCGCGTGCTCCATCGCGACGTCGAGCTGCCCCGCCTTCACCTGCCCGTCGTCGGCGGTGTACGCTTCCGGGAGACCGTCGGTGACGACGAAGAACTCCCGACGGCTCGCCCGAGAGGAACGCAGGAGCAGGTGGGCCGCCCGCAGCGCCTCGGCCGTGTTCGTGAAGGCACCGGCCTTGCACTCCCACAGCTCCACCAGGTCGAGAACTTGGACGGTGTTGTCGAAGGCAAAGACGTCGATCGTGGCGTCCGGATACCGCCGACGGATCGCGACGTACAGCGCGAGCAGGGCCTTCTTCGCGGCTTCGAGCTTCCCGGACTCGCTCATGCTGCCCGAGCGGTCGAAAGCGAGCACGACGTGGACGCGCTCGCTCGTCACCTCCCGGTAGACGTAGCTGGTGGATTCGTCGATGTGCCGCTGACCGGCCTGTCGGGCCGCGAGGAGCGAGCTCGGCAGGTCGAGCCGCGCAACCTCCTCGGCGCGCCGCAGCCGGGCCTTCTCGTAGACGCCGGTCGAGCCGCCCCCGCGCAGGGACATCCGGATATCGCCGGGCAGCTTGCGGCTCTCCTCCTCGAGGAGCAGTCGGGCGAATCGCTCGACGAGCCCGTAGGTCACCACGAGTTCGCCGCTCCGTTCGGCGACGAAGCCCCGCTCCTTGAGCTCCCGTTCGACCCGCTTTTCTTCCGCCGCGCGGACCCGGTTCTCGGTCTCGGAGGAGGCGCGACGTTCGGCTTCCCGCCGCTCCTCCTCGAGCGAACGGCGTTGCGCCTCGGCTGCCTTGCGCTTCTCCTCTGCTTCCCGCTCGAGCTTCCGCTCTCGCGCCCGGATCGAGCCGGCGACGTTCTCCTGCAGCTCCTCCTTCTGCGGTCCGGAAAGGCGTGCGAGCGCGTCGCCGAGCGGCGAGGCGCCGATCGTGCGCCCCCCGGGGGCCGGGACGGCGAAGGTCATTGTGCGCTCGGGCTTCGCGGCGGGCGGCGCCGGCTTCCCGCCGAAGAGGCGCTTCAACCACGCGACGAACCGTGCGAACGCGGCTCGGATCCGCGCCCCGAGACCGGGCTTGGGCGGGGGCCGGTTCCAGGAAGCGGTCGGGACCAGGAGCGCGGCGGAAACATCATCGAGCAGGTCGGACGGTAGTTTCGACCAATCGATCGACCGCGCTTCCCGCAACCTCTGTTCGAGCGCGGCGATCCGTTCTGCCACCTCCGCGTCGCTCCGCTGGACCGTCCGCTCGAGCTCCTCCCGTCGGCGGTCGTACTCGCCCAGGAGCCGAGTCGTGCGGCGCATGGCTTGGCGCCGTAACTTGTCGCGCAGCCGCGCGAGGCGGTTTGCGAGCTCGCCGTCCTTCGAGGCGGCGTCCCGCACCAGGCGCCGGGCGCCGTCGATGCCCTCCTCGGCGAGAGCCCGGATGAGCGCTTCGCGGTCGACCGCGTCGAGCAGGTCGTCCGAGACGACGTCGTCCGGGTACTCCTCGCAGTTCGGAAGCTCGATCGCTTCGCTAGAGGGGGGCGTCGTCGTCGTCCTCGTCCTTGCAGGTGAAGAGCGAGTACTCCTCGAGGAGGCGGAAGACGTGGGCCGCGACGTCGGTCGGGGCGAGCTCCTTCGGGGGCATCTCGCGCTCGCCGACGTACCGCGCGAACGTGCGGAACTGCGGGAAGTTCGGGGAGTCGGGCGTCGTCTTCGAGCGGAGCTCGGCGTCGTCCTTCAGACGTCGGCCCTCGGCGACGAGCGCCTGCGCGTCGCTCGCGCTCTCCTTGAGGACCCCCTTGTAGAACCGGCACCAGTACACCCCCGCGCTGCGCTTCAGCGACAGGTCCAGGTACTGGTCGATGAACTCGGCGACCCGCTTCTCGTTCTGGCGGAACGAGTCGCCGCTACGCGCGCGAATGCGTCCCCGCATGGCGTGGACGAGGCCCCCTTTCAGGTCCGCGCTCGTGGGGACGGCGTGGCCGGCGAGCTCCGCGATCGCTGCCGTGCGGGCGGCGACATCGAGCAGCGTCCGGTTGGAGCCGACCTCCCCGATGTCGGGGTTGTCCTCGCTCATCCGGAGGCGCCACGCCTCGATGACGCGCACCCCGGCGTCGGTCAGGATCTCCGGAACGAACTGGGTCGGGTCCTCCCGACGGGCGAGGGCCACGATGCGCCGGTTGTCCGCGTGCCGGTCGTTGTAGCCGATATGGAGGCTGGTCAACCGGTCGGAGAGCGGGTCGTTGATGTTGTCGAGGTCGGAGAGGTTCGAGGTACACACCGCGACGAACAGGCCCGGGAAGCTCTCCCGGGATTTCGAGGGGGTGACCGTCCCCTCCTGGAGCGCCTGGAGGAGCACGTTCTGGGTCCCGAGGGGAAGCTTCCCGATCTCGTCGACGAGCAGGAATCCGCGGTTCGCCTGCAGGAGTTTCCCCGGCTCGAAAACGAGCGGGCTCATCGGGTCGCCGACCTCCTCGAGCTTGCGGAGATTGATGTTGCCCGTCAGGTGGTCGGGGAACACCTCGGAGCTTCCCTGCAACCGGGCGTACCCGTACCCCTCGCGGAGGGTCACGAAGGTGGCGGGCACCTTGCTCGGGTCGACCGACGCGGGGTCGAACTTCGTCGCATCGCCCCCCGGCGCGAACCGTCGTTCGCAGATCGGGCAGGCCGGATACACCGCGGCGACCGCCGGGTCGACCACGCTCAGGGGGTGGTCGAGGACGGGACAGCCGTCGACCGTCCAGACCCCCTTCGGAAAGAGCGCCCACAGGTCCTTCGCGAGGCTCGTCTTGCCGGCGCCCGAGGGGCCGAAGAACAGGACGTGAGCTCCCGAGATGAGGGACGCGATCAGGTCCTCGTACGTCGGTTCCGGGAGGACCGTCCGCGGGAACAGCGCACGGACCGCCTCCGGCCGGTCGAGCCCCTTGCGGCGAAGCCCGTCGAGGGTGCGGAGGATCTCCCCCCGGAATCGCTCCGCGGGGCTCTGGACCGGCACGTGCGCCGCGACCAGCTGGGCGGCGGTCGTCCGGGTGCCGGGCGCGGGAGCGGTCGGGGTCGGAGCGGCCACGGCGCGGCGAACTGGGTTCGGGTTATTAGGTTGGCCGAGAGATTCGCTCCCGGCTCGGGCGGCGCGCCTACCCCTGGGTCACTTCGTGGATCTCGTCCGCCACCAGGCCGTGCGCTTCCTTATGCACGCGCGCAGCCGCCTCGGGGTTCGGGGCGCGGACGAGGCACTGGATCGTTTCGTTCTTCTCGTCCACCCAGTAGTGCACGTATTCGACGCCGTGCTTTCCCTGGACCTTGAGGTCCTTGGCGTGGGCGTCGGCCACGGCGGCGGCGGTGACCCCTTTCATGTGCTTGTGGGTGTCCATGTAGAGCGGCATCGGCCGCCGCCACGGCCCTCGGAAAGATAGACCTATCGAAAACGGGGGTCGTCCCGCCGCTGGTACTCCGCCCTCGAGGACGCGCTCTCGGAGAATCGTTAAGTAGGGTACCCCGCTCCGCGGCCCCGCGAGCGATGGCCGACAAGGAGAGCCCGGCGAAAAAGCCGGCGATGGCCCGCACGGTCAAGGACAAGTGGCGGTCCAAGCACTGGTTCAAGGTCCGCGCACCGGGCCTGTTCCAGCACGTAGAGCTCGGGGAGACGGTCGCGACAGAGCCCGAGCAGGTGATCGGCCGCACGCTCGAGACGACCCTTCCCGAGATCTCCGGCGGGGCGGACTCGGGCAAGGCGCACATCAAGCTCCGGTTCCGGGTCGAGCGGCTCGGCGGCGACGGCATCGCCGAGGCTCGGTTCATCGGCCACGACCTCACGAGCGACTACGTTCGGCGGCTCGCCCGTCGCAAGCGCTCCAAGATCGACCTCGCGCTCACGGTCACGACCAAGGACGGCGTGCAGATCGTCCTGAAGCCCGTCGCCGTGGGGGAGCAGCGCCTCCAGACCCGGCTCCGTGCCGAGCTCCGCCACAAGATGGTCGAGATCCTGACGGAGGAGGCGGCGAAGCGCACGTCACCGGAATTCGTCCGCGAGATGCTCCAGGGCGAGCTCTCGAAAGTGCTCGCGCACGGGTTGAAGACCCTCTATCCGCTGAAGAAGATCGAGATCCGTCGCTCGGACGTACTCGGCGTCATCGCCGAGGAGATCCCGATGGCTCCCGAGCCGTCCGCTCCGTCCGAACTTCCCGGGACCCCGGAGGGGGCCGCGGTCGCCGACGGGGAC
>DATJRQ010000009.1:0-166872 GCA_035504595.1 Thermoplasmata archaeon
CGCTTGGGCGAGTACCAGTAGAAGATGTTCTTCACCAGGGTCTCCGGGTCGTCGGCCCACTCGACGACCTGGATCTCCTTCTTCAGCATCCCCTTCAGCCGATCGACGAGGACGCCCCCCGGACCGACCGCCTTGTGGACCTCGCCCGGCTGGACGAGAAAGACGAGCTTGTCCTCGGCGGCGAGGCAGTCCTTCACCCGCGCGCCGGTCCGCTCCTCGAACAGTTGGATGTAGCCGAGGGTCTCGTTGTCGAGGGTGATCTCGGCCATCGGTGGAACGGGTTCCTCGCGACCGGGCTCGCTACGTTTCGAGGGAGAGGATCGCGCTCGAGCCCGGGTCGAGGATCGCCATCGCGCTGATCGGGAACGGCCGGCCGCACGCCTGCCCGAGGTCGACCGCGGTCCCCTCGTAGTGGTACACGGGGATCTTGCCGATCGCGCGCTCCTGGGAGAGTTTTCGGTCGGGGCACGTCTTCGCCACGATCAGGAGACGCGCCTTCTTCGAGCTCGCGGCGTCCAGCGTCTCGGAGAGTCCGATCTTCACCTTGCCGGTCTCGAGGGCCACCTTGAGCGCGTGCGCGAGGTCCATCGGTCTACGCCTCCCCCTTCGCGGGTTCCGTCTCCGGTTCCGCCTTCGCGGCGGGCGTACTTGACGTGAGCGGCTTGTACACCAGGTTGACCGCGCCGGTCCCGAGCGTGATCGGCTGGCCGACGATGATGTTCTCGGCGACGCCCTTCAGCTCGTCGACCTCGCCCGTGATCGCGGCGCGCAGCAGGTGCGCGGCGGTGATCTCGAACGCGGCCCGGGCGAGCACGCTCGACTTCTTGCCGGAGATCCCGTGGCGGCCGATCGCCCGGATGTCCCCTTCGTTGGTCATGACATCCGCGACGAGCATCAGGTGGCGGATGTCGACGCCGAGCCCCTGCTCGGCGAGCGTCCGGTTCGCTTCGTGGATCAGCGCGGCGCGCGCCGCCTCGACCCCGTAGACGCGGTAGATCTCGAAGACGGAGTTCGTGGTCGTCCGGACCGCGTCGACCCCCGCGATCTCGAGGACGCCGTCGAGGTTCGACCCCTCCGTGTAGATCACGTACTCGTCCTTCTCCTTCCGGATGAGCGCCCGGCGGATCCCGGTGACGCCCTTGATGCGGATCGCCTTCGCCTCCTCGCTCGCGATGAGGAGCTTCTTGAACGGCATCTCCTCGACGAGCTCCTCCTTCTTCGACTTCGTCGCGCCGGGAGCGGACTCGCGGAGATGGATCTCGATCGACCGGGTCTCCCCGCTGCCGGAGCCGGGCTTGATCTCGAAGAGTCGGCCGTCGAGGTTCTCGGCGAGCTGCGCCTCGAGCTCGGCGCGTTTCACGCCGCGCTCGCCCAGCCGCTCGGCGATCGGCGAGATGACGACCTTGAGGTCCTCGACGACGGTGCCGATCGCGGCGACGTCCGGGACGGTCGTCACCTCGATCTGCAGCGCGATGTCGTGGACCGCGTCGCGGTCGCCCTTGATCTTCTTCTCGACGTGGACCGTCATCATCGGCGTCGACGGGACCCGACGGGCGTCCACGAGCTCGATCAGGCGCGGGAGGCCGAGCGTGACGTTCATTTCCGCGACCCCCGCGTAGTGGAACGTCCGCAGCGTCATCTGCGTCCCGGGCTCGCCGATCGATTGCGCGGCGATGATCCCGACCGACTCGTGGGCGTCGACCTCGGCCTTCTGGAACCGGCGGATCACCTCGCGGACGATCTTCGTCGCCTCGCTCGAGGAGAGCTTCAGGTGGTGGAGCTTCGCGCGGAGTTCGTCGGCGACGAGCGGCGGGAGGGTGACCCCTTCCTTGCGCGCCATCTCGTAGATCCGCTGGAGGTTGTCGCGCGGCGCCGCGGTCTTCTTCTCGTCCGCCATGACGCTCACTCCCCTCCGAACTCGGGGCCCTCTTCGGGGGTCCCGAACTCCTCGGTCTCCTCGTCGTTCTCCTCTTCCTCGAGCTGCGCCTCGGCCTGGAGGTCCATCTCCTCCTCGGTGACCGGCGGCGCGCCGGCGGGGCCATCGGGCTTCCGCTCGTCGGACGAGCGCACCCGGCGACCCAGCACCTTGCTGACGATCTCGTCGAGGGAGACGGCCGCCCCCTGGTAGGAGCGGGTCGGGTCGATGCCGTCCTCGCCGTACTCGAACTCGATGACCGTTCCGGCGGTGTTGCGCACGGTGCGGTCCTCGGCGACCTTCAGGTCCTCGAGGGCGTTGATCAGCCGGCGCTGCATGTACCCCGACCGGCTCGTCCGGACCGCGGTATCGACCAGGGACTCCCGGCCGCCCATCGAGTGGAAGAAGTACTCCGTCGGGGAGAGCCCGCGCTTGTAGCTCGAGCTGACGAATCCGCGGGCGCTCGAGCCCAGGTCGCCCCGCTCGAAGTGCGGGAGCGTCCGGTTGAAGTAGCCCCGCATGAGGCGCTCGCCCCGCACCGACTGCTGGCCGACGGCGCCGGCCATCTGGGTCAGGTTGAGCATCGAGCCCCGCGCCCCGGATTTCGCCAGGATCACGGCGGGGTTCTCGAGACCGAGGTACCGTCCCGCGATCTCACCGGCCTTGTCGCGCGCCTGGCCGAGCTCGCGCCGGACCATCACCTCGAGCGTTTCCTCGACCGACCGGCCGGGCATCTGCTCGAGCTTCCCCTTGCGGTACTGCTCGACGAGCTCGTTGACGCGGTCGCGCGCGTCGTCGAGCGACGTCAGGATCTCCTTGAGCGCGGCCTCGGGGACGTCCTCGTCGTCGATCCCGGTGGAGAGGCCCTTCAGCCCCATCCCGGTGATCGCGAGCCGGCTCATCTCGTCGAGGAACTGGCGCGCGCGGGGCATCCCGTCGTTCCGCGCGATCGCGTCCAGCACGGCGCCCTTCTCGTAGGCGATCGCCTTCTTGTCGATCGTCCCGGCTTTCAGGACCCCGTTCTCGATGACGACCCACGCGTCGTGCTTGCAGCTCAGGGGCGCGTCCGTGCAGCCGGCCCAGATGTTCGAGCGGAACTCGAGCGTCAGGTCCTTCGGCAGCGTGAGCGAGAACAGCTGCTTGCCCGACCAGAACGGCTGGCCGTCCTTGTCCTTGCCCGCGGGCGGAGGGACCGGGTAGGAGAGCTTCGAGAGCAGGTACGTCACTTCGGCGCGGTTGAACGACGGGTCCATGTACGTCAGCAGGAACGCCGCGGTGATGTGGTCGTGCAGCATCCCGATGATCGGCCCGCCGTATCGGGGGGAGAGGATGTGCTCCTCCACCTTCATCAGTACCTTTGCTTCCGCCCGCGCCTCCTGGCTCTGGAGGACGTGCAGGTTCATCTCGTCGCCATCGAAGTCGGCATTGTAGGGAGGGCAGTCGCACAGATTGAACCGGAACGTCTTGTTCGGCAGGATGCGGACGAAGTGCGCCATCATGCTCATCCGGTGCAGGCTCGGCTGCCGGTTGAACAGCACGATGTCGCCGTCGATCAGCTGGCGCTCGACGATCGAACCGGGCGTGACGAGCTCCGCGCACGCCTCGGCGTTCTTCTCCATCACCTTGATCCGCTGGCCGTCCTCGCGGACGAGGTAGTTGACCCCGCAGCGGTACCGGTTGTCCGCGTCGGGCGCCGGACCGGGGCCCCGCTTGACGAGCTCCTTCGCGAACTCCTGGTTGTGGAGCGTCACCTCGAGGGGCACCGTGAGGCCGCGCGCGACCTCCGCCGGGATCCCGACCTCGTTGATCGAGAGGAGCGGGTCCGGGCTGATCACCGTCCGCGCCGAGAAGTTCACGCGCTTTCCGGAGAGGTTTGAGCGGAACCGCCCGTCCTTCCCCTTCAGGCGTTGGGCGAGTGTCTTCAGCGGGCGTCCCGAGCGGTGCCGCGCCGGCGGGATGCCGCTCGTCTGGTTGTCGAAGTACGTTGTGACGTGGTACTGGAGCAGCTCCCAGAGGTCCTCGACCACGAGCTGCGGGGCGCCCATGTCGCGGTTCTCGCGCAGGCGCTGGTTGATCCGCAGCACGTCGACGAGCTTGTGCGTCAGGTCGTCCTCGCTCCGTTCCCCGCTCTCGAGCGTGATCGACGGGCGCACCTGCACCGGCGGGACCGGCAGCACCGTGAGCACCATCCACTCGGGGCGGCCGAACTTCGGGTTCAACCCGAGCGCGCGGACGTCGTCGTCGGGGATCCGCTCGAGGCGCGCGCGGACCTCCTTCGGGGTGATCTTGTGGGAGTTCTCGCGGAACGTCGTCGGCTTGTCGAGCACGATCCGCTGCTGGATCTCGTGACAGAACGGACAGGTCCGGTCCTCCTTCGGCTCGCGGGTACGGGGGACGGACGGCGCGTCCTCGTCCTGGACCGCCTCGGCGCGGGGGTTCGGTGCGTCGGGGAGGATCCGGCCGCAGGCCCGGCACGTCGACTGGAGGAGCCGCTTGATCTCCTTCGCGTACCCGACGTGGATCACCGGCATCGCGAGCTCGATGATCCCGAAGTGGCCCGGGCACTCGTTGACGCGACCGCCGCACGTGCGGCACCGCAGGTTCGGCTCGATGACCCCGAGGTGGAGGTCCATCAGGCCCATCTCGATCGGGTAGCCGTCGTCGTCGTAGGTGTCGGCGGTGATCACCTTCACGCCGCTCATCCGACGGATCTCGTCGGGCGAGAGGAACGCGAACTGGAGCGCCTTGATGCGCTTCGAAAGGCCCTGCGTCGTCATCGCCTACCTCATCTCCGCGAGCTGCAGTCGCATGATCACGCCGAGGCTGATCAGCTCCTCGAGGAGCAGCTTGAACGAGTAGCTCATCTCGACGGGGTAGATCGACGAGGTGTTCCCGCAGCTCGGGCAGCGCAGCGAGTTCGCCCGCGAGTCGGGGATGGCGATGTGCCCGCAGTCGGGGTTGCCGCAGACGTACTGGATCGTGCCGTCCGACTCGTCGAGCAGCCGGTCCTTGATGACCATCGCGACCCCGTGGCCGATCAGGCAGTCGCGTTCCATCTCACCGAACCGCAGGCCGCCCTGGCGGGACCGACCTTCGGTCGGCTGCCGCGTGAGGATCTGGACCGGTCCGCGGGAGCGCATGTGCATCTTGCCCGCGACCATGTGGTGGAGCTTCTGGTAGTAGATCACGCCGACAAAGATCTCCGCGTCGTACGGCCGGCCGGTGAGGCCGTCGTACAGCGTCTCGCGTCCCGACGGGTGGAACCCGGCGGCCTTGAGCCCCTCGCGGAGCGCCTCCTCCCGCGCCCCGGAGAACGCGGTGCCGTCGACCGTCTTGCCCTCCAGCGCGCCGACCTTGCCGCCGAGCATCTCGAGCACGTGGGCGACCGTCATCCGCGAAGGGATCGCGTGCGGGTTGATCAGAAGGTCCGGCGTGACGCCGTCGCGGGTGAACGGCAGGTTCTCCTGCGGGACGATCAGTCCGATGACGCCCTTCTGGCCGTGCCGGCTCGCGAACTTGTCGCCGAGCTCGGGGACGCGCTGGTTGCGGACCTTCACCTTGACGAGCTTGGAGATGTTCTCGCCCTCGGTGAGGATCACGTTGTCGACCCAGCCGGACTCGCCGAACCGGACCGTGACGCTCGTCTCCCGGCGCTTCTGCGGCGTGAGGAGGTCGGTCTTCTCTTCG
This sequence comes from Thermoplasmata archaeon, assembly GCA_035504595.1. Classification (GTDB taxonomy): domain Archaea; phylum Thermoplasmatota; class Thermoplasmata; order Lutacidiplasmatales; family UBA184; genus Lutacidiplasma. Next base: position 5,603 of record DATJRQ010000009.1, read on the forward strand.
AGGAAACGCGGCGGGCTGGTCTTGCCGACGAGCACGTCCCCCTCGCTCACCTCGAGCTCGGGGAAGATCAGGCCGTCCTCGCCGAGGTTGCGGTAGGCGGTGTCGACGCGCGCGCCCGCGACGTCGGGCCGCGGGATCTCGAAGCGGTCCTCCTGACCGCCCGGATACTTCCGCTCCTCGCCGCGGTACGTCCGGAAGAACGACGAGCGGCCGAGGCCGCGGTCGATCGCGCCCTTGGAGAAGACGAGCGCGTCCTGCATGTTGTACCCCTCGTAGGAGAGGACGGCGACCACGAAGTTCTGCCCCGCCGGCCGCTCGGTGAAGTGGACGTAGCGCATCGTCTGCGTCTGGAGCAGCGGCGCCTGCGGGTAGTGGAGCAGGTGGCCCCGGGTGTCGGGCCGACGGCGGTAGTTGACCGACTCGACGCCGAGCGCCTGCTTCGCCATCCCCGAGCCCATCGTGTTGCGCGGCGCCGCGCTGTGCTCGGGGTACGGGATCAGCCCCGTGCACACCCCGAGGATCAGGTTCGGGTCGATCTCGAGATGCGTGTGGTGGTCGCTGATCAGGCTCGGCGTCGGGAACTCGGAGTGGCAGTAGCCGCACTCGACGATCGCGGCGTCGCCCTTGTCGCCCATCGACGCCCAGCGCATGTCGCCCCGCGAGAGGGCGCGCTCGCACTTCGGGCAACGGTCGGGCGGGACGAACGGCTCGACGGCGATGAGAGAGTCCTCCTCCTCCTCGGCGTCCAGCCACTCGATCTTCCCCTCGCGGATGAGGTCGGTGAACGAGCGGGTGCCCCGCGCGAGCTCGTCGAGGTCCGTGCGGGTGACGCGGGGAACCCCGTTCCGAACGACGACCAGGGGGCGGCGCAGGCGGCCGGCGTCGCAGTGAACGATGACCTCGTTCATCTCGCCGTCGTAGCGGACGTTGATCTCGTACGTCTTGTCCTCGAGCGTCGAGGAGAGCGTGCGCGTGCGGCGCCGCTCGCGGATGTCGCGGACGAGGTCGAGCGGCTGGGAGTGGAGTCCGATCAGGTTGCCGTTGACGTAGACCCGGGCCGCGCGCTTCCCCTTCGGAGCCGCCGACTCCTGGAATACCTCGGGACCGATCTCGCGGGTGTTGTTGTCGCGAAGAATGAGGGTGACCTCCTCCTCGTCGGTGCCCTCGGAGACATCGACGCACAGGGCGTAGTTCTTGACGAGCCCGCAGTTCTGACCTTCGGGGGTCTCGTTCGGGCACAGCCGGCCCCACTGGGTCGGGTGCAGGTCGCGCGCCTCGAAGTGCGGCTGGCTGCGGGTGAGCGGGCTCGTGACCCGCCGAAGATGGCTGATCGTCGACATGTGGCTGGTCCGGTCGAGCACCTGGCTCACTCCGGCGCGGCCGCCGACCCAGTTCCCCGTCGCGAGCGCGTGGACGAGCCGCTGGGTGAGAAGGTCAGGACGGATCGCGCTAGCGATCCGCAGGTCCTTCTTCCGGGCGAACGAGCGCTCGAGCTGGTACTTGAGGTCCTTGAGCAGCAGGGAGAACGCGACGCGGAACAGGTCCTCCATCAGGTCGCCAGCGAGCTTGAGGCGCTTGTTCGCGTAGTGGTCCTTGTCGTCCTCGCCCCGGACCTTCAAGTGGAGCTCGAGGACCGTACGGGCCATCCGCGCCAGGTAGAGGGCTTTCTTCAGGCGGTTGGCCTTCGTGTCGCCGAGGTGCGGGAGGAGGGATCGGTCGAGGATCCCGTCGACCTTCCGCTGCCGGTACTCCTTCGCCTGCCCCGTCGCGAATTTCTTCTCGAGGAAGATCAGCGCGTCCTCGGTCGTCTGGACGCCCTCGGGCGGGTACAGCTTCTTCGAAACGCACTCCTCGAGGTTGACGTTGAGCAGGTGCTTCATCGTCTGGACGAACGACTCGTCCAGCGGGAGCAGCTCGCCGAGAACGGCCTGGAAGATCTCCTCGTCGTTCTTCATCCCGAGCGCTTTCATCAGGATGACGAGCGGGATCTGCCCGCTCGCGGTCGGGACCGAGACCTGGAGCACGCCGTCCTTCTTCTTCTCGACGACGGTGAGCGACCGGTACCCGCCCCGCTGGCTGAACACCTTGGCCGACTCGATCGGAGTGCCGTACCGCTCGTTGAACTCGGCGAAGATCCGGTTCGGCGCGAGGTCCTCGAGGCTGATGATGACGCGCTCGGTGCCGCCGATGATGGCGTACCCGCCCGGGTCGAGGGGGTCCTCGCCGTACTCGACCAGTTTTGCGCGGTACTCGTCATCCGACAGCGCGACCTGGCCGTCCGACTCGATGTTCGACTTCGAGAGGTTGCACTGGCGGCTCTTCACCATGATCGGGAGGTCGCCGATGTGCACGGTCTCGCTCGCCCGTTCCACGCCGTTCTCCACGACCGTAACGTCGAGGTAGATCGGCGCCTGGTACGTGAGGTTCCGCAGGCGCGCCTCCATGGGGGTGAGGGTCGGCTTCGACCCGACCGGCTCCTTGACGAACGGCTTGCCGATCCGGATCGTCGGTTCGGCGGAGGGGCTTACGAACCCGCGCGCGTCCCGACGGCGGCCGACGCGGACCTGGATCGAGCTCTTCGTCTTCTGAACGTCGAGCCGGACCATCCCGTGCTCGGTCGAGTCCTCGCTCACGCGGGCCTCGTCGACGATCCGCTGCATCCGGGAGTTCGGGTTGTCCTCCGTCGGCAGGAAGTCGTTGAAGCTGGCGAGGTGGTGGTTGACGATCGAACGCTCGCGGAAGAACGCGTCTACGATTTCGCGCATGGATTCTTCAGGTGCTCCCCCCGAGGCTCACCGAGATCAGCCGGTAGGCGATCGCCTCGCCGGCGGTGGCGCTCGGGCGGTGGATGCGAACGAGTCGGCCGTTGAAGTTCTCGCCCGCGTCGCGGCCGGCCACGAACTTGGGGTCCGTCTGGAGGCCCGGGTCGCTGACGAGGATCTTCGGCAGTCGCTCGGCAACCGTCTCGAGTTGCTCGAGCACCTGCTTCGTCTCCTCTTCGGTGAGGATCTCGTGGCGCGGAAGCAGGTGGTGGGCGACGAACGGACGGACCGGCTTCGGGACGGCGCCGGCGGCCGCCTTCTTGCTCTTCGAGCGGCGAGCGGGGGTGGGGGTCATGCGGTACCTCGAGGAGCGGCACGGGCCCGGGGGGAGACTCGGAGCGACTCCGCGCGTCGCGCGGGGCGACTCGTTCGAACCCCCGACCAACTGGTTAAAAGCCAGATGCTCTGTGTAGGGCCGGCGGGCGCTCCGCACGGCCAACCTAGCTGAGCTACGGGCCCGTTCCGAGCGAGCGCGACGGGCTCGGCGTATTTCAGGGTATTTGTGACGGGGCTCACTGGATGCTCTCCAGGCTCGAGATGATCGACCAGATGGCGGTGCGGCCGTGGGTCGGCAGGTTCGGGTCGTTGGCCAGGTCGTCCAGGACGTAGACCGCGCTCGCGATCCGCACGTCGAGGGCCACGCGGGGCTTCGAGAGCGCGTCACGGGCCGACTGCGCCCCGCGGCGGATGTTGCGGGGGACGGACGCGTCGTCCGCGAGCTCGGCGAGCGACTCGAAGATGCGCTGGACTTCGGGCACGTCGAGCCCCTCGGCAACGGCGATCGTCGGGACGGCCGCGCTCGTCGCGGCCGGAGGAGTGGGCGTCACGAGTGCCGGGCCTCCCCGCCTTCCTTGTAGGCGGTGACCACGAGGAGCGTCTTCGTCTCGCGGATCCCACGGACCGCGGGGAGACGGTGGAGGACGAAGTCCTTCAGTTCGTCGTAGTGCGGGAAGCGGACCTTCAGGAAGATGTCGGTGTCCCCGGTGACGAGGAAGACGTCCTCGACCTCGGTGAATCGGGCAACTTCGCTCGCCACCGTGTCGGCCTCCGCGGTCTCGACCTTGAGCGCGATCAGCGCGACGACGTGGTCGTCCCCCCATACCTTCGTGAACGCGCTCTCGACGGCGCGGCTCACCGGCGGCTTGGACCCCCCCGACTTCTGCATGTGTTCCCCTCGATACGATGTCGCTCAGCGCGACCGCGAATGCCCCCGCGCCCCGGGCTACGCCACCGGGGCGGACTCGAACTCCTCTTGGAGGTCGTTGATGACCTGATCGATCACAGAACCCGACGTCGGGCCGCGATACTCCCGAACGCCGCCGGCTTCACTCGAGACAAGCGCGACGAGCTCCGCCGGTCCGCGGAGAAACTCGACGCTACAGATGAACTCCTCCACTGAACGGCCCGGCCCCCCACCGCGCCGAGGGCCCCAAAAAGTCCTCCTATTAATGCTTGTTCATGGCGGCCGGAACGGCGGGGAAACCCGCCCCCGTTCGACGCTCGAACCGGGAGCAGGGTTATCTTCCCGCCCCGGTGACGAAGGTCGAGGGCGCCGTTGGACCTTCCGGAGCGGTCGGTTCGGCTGGAAGTTCGGGTCGAACTGAAGCCGGGTGTGCTCGACGCCGAGGCGGAAAGTGTCCAGAAATCGCTGGGCCTGCTCGGCATCCCCGGGGTTCGCCGCGTGACCACCGCCCGGATCTACGACCTCGAGTTCCACGACATGACCGCATCGGAGGCGCATCGACGCGCCCAGGAGGCGGTCGATCGGCTGCTCGCGAACCCCGTCATCCACCGCGTAACGATCCGACCGCGCCCGGACTAGGCCGATGGCGCGGGCCCGGACGAAAGCGGTCCCCGATTGGGCCGCCGACGCGACCGTGGTCCCGCTGCGACGCGCGAGCCGAGCCGAGCTCGCGCAACTCTCCGCGCGGCGGGGCCTCGGGTTCGACGCCGCCGAGCTCGCCCGCATCCATGCGTACTTCCGGAACGAAGGGCGCGAGCCCACCGACGTCGAGCTGACCGGGCTCGCCCAAAGTTGGAGCGAGCATTGCAGCTACAAGAGTTCCCGACCGTTCCTGAAGAAGGCGTTCTCGGGCCTCCGTCCGACCCACCGCGTCCTCGGCACCGGCGACGCGGGCGTGATGAAGTTCGAGAACGGGTACGCCTACGCGCTCCGGATCGAGTCGCACAACCACCCATCGGCGGTCGAGCCGTACGGGGGCGCCGCGACCGGTATCGGGGGTATCCTGCGCGACGTACTCGCGGTCGGAGCGAAACCGATCGCCCTCAGCGACCCCCTGTTCTTCGGTCCGCTCGATCTGCCGGCCGAGCGCGTCCCCTCCGGGGTGAAGAGCCCCCGATACCTTGCGACCGGGGTCATCGCCGGCATCCGCGACTACGGGAACCGGGTGGGCGTCCCGACCGTGTCGGGAGGGATCTACTTCGACCCGGCGTACACGGTCAACCCCCTCGTCAATGTGGGGTGCGTCGGTTTCCTTCCGCGCCGTCGGCTCCTGCCCAACCGAGCGAAGGCGGTGGGCGACCGGCTCGTGCTCGTCGGCGGCCTCACGGGCCGCGACGGCATCGGCGGGGTCGCCTTCGCCTCGACGGAGCTCACCGACCGCAGCGAATCCGAGTCGCGGGGCGCGGTGCAGCTGGGCAACCCGATCATGAAGGAGCCCCTGATGCACGCCTGCCTCGAGTCGTTCGACCGGGGGCTCGTTCGGGGCCTGAAGGACCTCGGGGGAGGCGGCATCGCCTCCGCGTTCGGGGAGCTCGTGCACGCCGGCGGGTTCGGGATGCGGATCGACCTGGCCCGGGTCCCCCTTCGGGAAGAGGGACTGCGCCCGTGGGAGGTGTTCGTCTCCGAATCGCAGGAGCGGATGGTCCTCGACGTTCGACCCGCGGACCTTCCCGCGGTGACGGAGATCTTCGAGCGGTTCGATGTGCCGATCACCGATCTCGGGGAGGTCACCGAACCTCCGTTCGAGACGATCGAATGGCACGGGGCCCCCGTCGCGCACCTTCGCGTCGGGTTCCGCGTCGCACCCCCTTCGATCGACCGACCGTTTCGCCCCCGGGTCCGCGTCGCGCGGCCCGCGCCCGCGATCCCGGACGACGACCTCGCCGGTCTCTTTTCGAGCCTGGTCCTCGCGCCGGACTCCGCGTCGCGCGAACCGGTCGTCCGGGTGTACGACCACGAAGTACAGGGCCGGACGGTGATCCGGCCCCTGCACGGGGCCGTCGGCCACTCGTCGCACGGCGACGCCGCCGTGATCCAGCCCCGCCCGGAGAGCCGGCGGGGGCTCGCGATCGCGACGGCCGCCCAGCCCTGGCTCTGCCGCGAGGACCCGCGCGCCGGCGCCATCGCGGTGGTGGAGGAGGGGGCACGGAACCTGTATGCGGTCGGCGCCAAGCCGGACGCGTTCACGAACTGCTTGAACTTCGGGAACCCGGAGGACCCGGCGGTGCTCGGCGACTTTTCCGAGGTGACGCAGGGCCTCGCGGCGGGCGCGCGCGCGCTCGGTTTCGCGGTCCCGTCGGGCAACGTCAGCCTGTACAATGGCGGCCTGAACGCGGCGATCCTCCCGACGCCGGTGTTGATGTGCACCGGGATCGTCCCCGACCTCGACCACGCGGTGACGTCCGACCTCAAGGAAGCGGGGGACGTGCTGTACCTGGTCGGACGCTCGCGCCCCGAGCTGGGCGGTTCGTTGTGGGCGCGCGCCCGCGGTCTGACCGACCTCGCCATCCCGCCGCCGTCTCCCGCGACCCTTCGGACGGACGGCGAGCGTCTGCTCACCGCGATGGGGGCCGGTATCGTGCGCGCCGCTCACGACATTTCCGACGGCGGGCTCGCCGTAACCCTCGCCGAGATGGCGTTCGGCGGTCCCCTGGGCGTCGACGTGGACCTCGCGGCGGTGGGCCTGGCCACCCCGGGCCTCGTCCTCGCGGCCGAAGGCGGGTCGCGGTTCGTGGTCGAGTTACCGGCGGGGTCCGAGCGACGATTCCTCCGGACCATGGGGCGCAGTTCGGTCGCGCGGATCGGTGAGGTCGCCCCGACGGGTGCCTCCCTCGCGTGGGGGGGGCGCCCGCTCGCCTCGATCGACCTCGACGACCTCTACGCCCGCTGGCGGGTCGCCCTGGGCCTCCCGTGAGCCGCCGATGACCGTCACCGCCCTGGTGTCGGGGGGCAAGGATTCGGTCTACGCGGCGTATCTCGCGGATACTCAAGGCCGGACGGTGGACGAGCTGGTCGTCCTCCGACCGTCGGACCCGGAGTCGATGATGTTCCACACGCCGAACCTCGACCTGGTGGCACTCCAGGCGGAAGCCTGGGGCAAGTCGTATCGCTCGGTGGAGGTGGCCGGAGCGGACGAGGGCGCCGAGCTGGCGGCGCTCGAGCAAGCGATCGAAGGGGGCACGGGGTGGGTGGTGGCGGGCGCGATCGCCTCCTCGTACCAATGGTCGCGTCTCCTCGCGGTCGCGGGACGCGTGGGCCGTCCCGTCTACACCCCTCTCTGGAGGAAGGACCCGGCCCGGGTCGTGCAGGAGGAGATCTCGGCGGGCCTCGACATCCGGCTCGTCCACCTCGCGGCCGAGCCGTTGAGCGAAGAGCTCCTCGGACGCCGCCTCGACTCGGAGATGCTCCGGGAGATCGAGTTCCGGAGCGCCCGGCTCCGACGGACCAACGTCGCCGGGGAAGGTGGGGAGTACGAGTCGCTCGTCGTCGACGCCCCGTTCTTCCGGAGCCGCATCGAGCTCGACCGCGTCGAACGACGGGTGGAGGGGTCGACGAGCCGGCTGCGCGTCCACGACGCTCATTTGGCGCCGAAGCGTGGGACGGCGGGTCCGTAACCTTCCATGACGACTCGAAGGAGTTCCCGGGGGGCGGGCGGGGTGGCGCGGCGTGCCGTGCGCGCCCACGGGGACCGGCGAGCGGTGCCCCGCCTGCCGTGGATCCAGGCGCTGACCGGCGCGTCGCGGGCCGAGATCGCCGAGGTGCTCGCGGAGATCGACGCGCTGGTCGCGATCGAGGCCGAGATGCGAGCGACGCACGCGGCCGCCGGCCGCACCGGCTACGCACAGATTCGGGCCCCGTTCGACCTGTACGCGATCGTGCGCCTGACGCAGCCGGAGCACATCGTCGAAGCCGGCGTCAGCAGCGGGATCTCGTCCGCCCATTTTCTCCTCGCCCTCCAGAAGAACCGGCACGGCCGTCTCCATTCGATCGACAAACCGACCTTTCAACGGGGGGCTGTGCTCGCGGCCGATGAGTCGGGGGTGGCGATCCCGCCCGGACGAACGAGCGGATGGGCCGTGCCGGCCCGGCTCCGCCGCGGCTGGGACCTGCGGGTCGGACCGACGCAGGAGATCCTCCCGGGGCTCGTGGAGGAGCTCCCGTCGATCGGACTGTTCCTGCACGACGACCTGCACACCCCGAAGCACCTCACGTTCGAGCTCACGACGATCCGCCCGAAGCTCGCCGCCGGCGCGGTCGTCCTGGCCGACAACACGATCTGGACCGGGGAGGCCTTCCCGAGATTCGCCCGGCAGCTGGGGGTCCGTTTCGTCCGGCACGGTCGCAGCGACCTCGTCGGACTGCGGGCCGCCCCGTCCCGGAGCTCCCCTCGCCCGCGGTAGCGCCCCCGGAGTTATCCCCCTCCGCGCATTTGGAACGGGGATGTCCGCTGGTCGGAGCGCCGCTCCTCCGACTTCGTCGCGCGCGGGCCGCGCCGTGTCGCCCGACCCCGTGGAGGAGAGGCGACGCCGCTGGGAGGCCGAGGTAGCGGCGCCCGCGCTCGCCAAGAGCCCCGAGCGGAAGGAGACGTTCACCACGCTCGGCGGCATACCGGTCGAACGGGTGTACGACCCCCGTTCCCCGCGGTCGACCTTCGAGGAGATCGGGTATCCGGGCCAGCCGCCGTTCACGCGGGGCGTCCACCCGACGATGTACCGCGGTCGGGTCTGGTCGATGCGGATGTTCTCCGGGTTCGGCTCCCCCGAGGACACGAACCGCCGGTTCCATTACTTGCTCCAGCACGGGGAGTCCGGGCTGTCGATCGCGTTCGACGACCCAACGCTCTACGGCCTCGACGCGGACGACCCCGAGTCGCTTGGCGAGGTGGGAAAATGCGGGGTCAACGTCGGCTCGCTCGCCGATATGCGGCGACTCCTGCGCGGCATCCCGCTCGCGGACGTCACCACCAGCATGACGATCAACGGACCCGCGAACATCGTCTGGGGCATGTACCTCCTTGCGGGAGGGGCGATGGGCGTTCCCGAAGGTCGGCTCGGGGGGACGACGCAGAACGACATCCTGAAGGAGTACATCGCCCAGAAGGAGTTCCTCTACCCCCCGCGCCCCGCCTTGCGCCTGGTTACCGATACGATCGAGTACGCGACGAAGCACACGCCCCGCTGGAACCCCGTTTCGATCTCGGGATACCACATTCGCGAGGCCGGCTCGACCGCGGTGCAGGAGCTCGCGTTCACGCTTGCGGACGGCCGCGCGTACGTCGGCGAGGCGATCCGCCGGGGCCTCGATGTCGACGAGTTCGCGCCCCGGCTCTCGTTCTTCTTCAACTCGCACAACGACTTCTTCGAGGAGATCGCGAAATTCCGCGCCGCGCGACGACTGTGGGCGAGCGTGATGAAGGAGGAGTTCGGCGCCCGCAAGGAGCGCTCGGGCTGGCTCCGGTTCCACACCCAGACCGCGGGCTGCTCGTGTACCGCGCAGCAACCGGAACTGAACATCGTCCGCACGACGATCCAGGCGCTCGCGGGCGTCCTCGGCGGGACGCAGTCGCTCCACACGAACTCCTACGACGAGGCGCTCCAGCTCCCGAGCGAGGACGCCGTCCGGATCGCGCTCCGCACCCAACAGATCCTCGCGACCGAGTCCGGCGTCGTCGATTCGGTCGACCCGTTCGCCGGGAGCTACTATGTCGAGTGGCTGACGGACACGATGGAGGAGGAGGCCCGAAAGTACTTCGCGCGGATCGACGAACTGGGCGGCGTCGTCCCCGCGATCGAACGAGGATTCTTCCAGCGGGAGATCCAGGAGGCGTCGTTCCGGTACCAGCGGGCGGTCGAGGCGGGCAGCGAGAAGGTCGTCGGGGTCAACGCCTACGCCGTCGAGGCGCCGATCAAGGTCCCTCGGCTGAAGATCTCGGAGGAGGCCCGTCGACGCCAGTCGGCCCGCTTGCGCCAGCTCCGCTCGCGCCGCGACCCGCGCAAACACGAGGCCGCGCTCGACCGTCTTCGGACGGTCGCCGCCACGGAGGACGGCAACACGATGCCCGCGGTGCTCGACGCGCTGCGCGCCGACGCGACGCTCGGGGAGATCGTGCGTGCGTTCCAGGACGTCTACGGAGCGTACCGCGAGCGCTCGATGTACTAGGGGTCCCCGCCCCCGGCCTGAACGCTTATCCCCGCGGTCCCCTCGGTACGCCCGACGTCCGTGACCCGCGAGGAGTATCGCGCGACGCTCGAGGGACTGTACCGGCGCCGGCGCTTCGGGATCCGCCCCGGGCTCGAGGTGATCTCGGCGCTCCTGGCGTCGCTGGGCCACCCCGAGCGCGCCTTTCCGTCGATCCACGTCACGGGGAGCAAGGGGAAGGGGTCGACCGCTGCGATGGCCCAGGCGATCCTCTCGGCGCACGGCCTCCCGACCGCTCTGTTCACCTCGCCGCACCTCGAAAGCTACCGGGAACGGATGCGCATCGACGGCCGCCCGATCGACCCCGACGCCGTCGTCGCGGGCGCTCGACGCGTCGAGGAGCACACGGAGCAGCTCCTCGCGGACGGCACGATCGACCGGGCTCCGACGTTCTTCGAGGTGACCACCGCCCTCGCGTTCGACTGGTTCGCCCGGGAGAAGGTCCGCGCGGCCGTCATCGAGGTCGGCATGGGCGGCCGGCTCGACGCCACGAACGTGCTCGACAGCAAAGTGGGCGCGATCACGACGATCGAACTCGAGCACACCGAGCTCCTCGGCACCACGCTGGGGGCGATCGCGCACGAAAAAGCCGGGATCCTCCACCCCGGGATGACCGGGGTCATCGGCGACCTTCCCCCGGAGGCGCGGGCCGTGGTCGATTCGGAGGCGAAGCAGCGCGGCGTGCGTCTGTGGCACCTCGGCCAGGAACTGTTCGTGGACGCGCGCGAGATCTTCGAGGACGGCCAGACGTTCGAGGTGCAGTTACCCGGGCGGACCGTCGGCGGGCTGTCGATCCCCCTCCACGGCCGCTTCCAGCCGGACAACGCGGCCGTCGCGGTGGCCTCGGTGCTCCGGTTCACCGAGGCGACCGGGACCGCGGTCGAGGACGACGCGGTCCGAGCGGGGCTCGCGAACGTGCGGTGGCCGGGTCGGCTCGAGCGCGTCGGGAAGCGCCCGCCGGTCTTCTACGACGTCGCCCACACCCCGGACAGTGCGCGCCTGGTAGCGCAGAGCCTCGGCGAGATGTTCCCGCTGGTCGACCCCGGCGAGAATGCGATCGTGTTCGGCTCCCTGCGGGGGAAGAACGTCGTTCGGATCCTCGACGCCCTCTCGCCGCTCGCGAAGACGATCGTCGTCGTACCGATCCGGTCGGAACGGAGCATTCCGGTCGTCGAGCTGAAGGCCCAGGCGCTCGGCCGGTTCCCTCGCATCGTCGTGGCGCGCAACCCCGCGGAAGGGGTGCGGCTCGCCAAGGCAGCGACGGGTACCGACGGGTTCGCGCTGGTCGTCGGCAGCGACTACCTGATCGGGGAGCTGCTGCGCGATGCGCACGGCGGGAACGACGAGCCCGACCTCTCCGACCCCGGCACCGAGGCGCCCCGCGAGGGGCCGGCTCGCCCGCCTCCGGCGCGGAGGGGAACGGTGTGAGCGACCCGCGCTCGTTCGACTGGGTCGCGGTGCTCGACCGGCTCTCCGCGTTCTACCACACCGGCGACTGGCGGCGGCCGTACCTGCGCGACCACGCCGAGAACCCGTTCCAGGTGCTGATCGGCACGATCCTGTCGCAGCGCACCCGCGACGAGATGACCGACCGTGCGAGCGCGCGGCTGTTCGCGAAGTTCCCGGACGCTCCGTCACTGGCCCGGGCCTCTCCGGCTGCCCTCATCCCCCTGATCCGGGGCGTCGGCTTCTATCGCACGAAAGCGACGGCGATCCGAGATTGCGCGGCCGAGATCCTCGGACGGTTCGGGGGGCGCGTGCCGACGACCTACGAGGAGCTCACCTCGTTGCCGTGGGTGGGCGCCAAGACCGCGAACTGCGTGCTGGTCTTCGGTTACGGACTCCCGGCGATCCCGGTCGATACTCACGTGCACCGGATCGCGAATCGGCTCGGCGTCGTGCGGACGAAGACCCCGGAAGCCACCGAGGAGGCCCTCCGCCGCGTGGTGCCGCCGGAGTACTGGATCCCGCTCAACCCCCTGCTCGTCCAGCACGGGCAGAACCTGTGCCGTCCGATCGGCCCCCGGTGCACCGAGTGCCCGATCGCCGACCTGTGCGCGACCGGGGTCGCCCTCAGGGAGGGCCGGCGGCCGCCGCGCGCGGCGGACCGGCCGCGTCCGCGGCGGGCGTCGGGGGGAGGGCGAAGAGTACGAGCAGCGTCGCGACCATCGCGACGGGCAGGAACGCCCACGCGACTCCGTAGCCGTACGCGCCGACCAGCCAGCCGAACAGGAACGACACGGCCGCGCCGCCGCTCAACTGGATCGAGTTGAACAGCCCGATCGCGACGGGGATCTCCTCGGCGGGCATCTCCCGCCAAAAATGCGGCAGGACGTACATCACGGCGTAGATCACGCCGTACGCGAACGAGAAGACGATGCCGATCGCGATCGCGGCGGCCAGACCGGCGAACGGCACGAGCGCGAGGAGGCCCGCCGCCCCGACCGTGGCGATCGCGAACTGGGTGCGATGATTGCGGTGGCGCTCGGCAACCCAACCCCCGACCGGACCGCCGAACACGCTCGGGAAGACGAACATCATCCCGACGACTCCCGCGAGGAGGATCGACCAGCCGCGGAGGGCCTCGCCGAACGGCACGATGAACTGACCGGTCGCGAACGCCGCCCCTTCGGTGCCGACGAACGCGAGCCCGATCGCCCACACGCCTCGGTAGCGCAGGGCAGTCGGCCACGCGCGCCGACCCGAGGGGAGGGGGACCGGCGCACCGGCCGCCCGGGGGATCGCACGCCAGGCCACCAGTGCGAGCACGCCCAGCGCGACCCCTCCGACGAGCAGCGCGCCGCGCCAGCCAACGACCGGGACGAGCGCGGCGCTCGCGACGATCCCGAGCGCGGCGCCGCCGCTGAACGCCGAACTGAACGTCCCCACCGGCAGACCTCGCCGCCCCGACGGATAGAGGCCCGCGACCAGCCCGATCGCGGGCGAGAAGAACAGGGCTGCTCCGAACCCCGCCGCGAGCCGGAGGGCGACCAGTGCGTCGAACGTCGGGGCGGCCGCGCTCGCGGCGCCCGCGACCGCGAGGAGCGCGACCCCGGCGATCGATACGACCCGCGCGCCGTACTTCCGTGCAAGGATGCCGGCGGGCACCTGGAGCAGGCCCGCGCCGACGAGGAAGGCCGCGACGAGGACGCCGAGCTCCGCGGCACCGACCGAGAAGGTCGTTCCGATCGCCGGCAACGCCGGTCCGGTGTCGAACCAGTTGTAGGCATACCCGACGCGCAGGGCGATCAGCAGCCAGGTGGCGCGTCCCACGTGGCGCGGGTCGATCGCCGCGGGTCCCGACCCCCCTTCCGCCAGCGTGACCGCCCCTGGTTCGGCGTCGTCGCGCGCGACGGTGCGCCGTGCCGGCGGAAATTCTCCCAAACCGTTTAAGGACCGGGGGCGCTCGACCGCGCGACATGGACGCCGCCGAGTACGACCTGCCGTTCTTTCACGCGGGCGGGTTTCATCGGCGGACGTGCGTCGTCTGCGGTTCCGCCTTCTGGACCCTCGGCGACCACGACCGGTGCCAGGAGGCTCCCTGCCGGGAGTACGGGTTCATCGGACACCCCGGGTTCGACCGCCCCTACGATCTGCGCGCGATGCGGGAGAAGTACCTCTCGTTCTTCGAGGCGCGGGGCCACACGCGCCTGCGTCGGTACCCGGTCGTCGCCCGATGGCGGAACGACGTGTTCTTCACGCAGGCGTCGATCTACGACTTCCAGCCGTGGGTGACGAGCGGGGCGATCCCGCCCCCCGCGAACCCGCTCACGATCAGCCAGCCCGTCCTGCGGTTCATCGACCTCGAGGAGGTGGGCCGAAGCGGCCGGCACTTCACGATGTTCGAGATGATGGCGCATCACGCGTTCAACCGGCCCGACCACGAGGTGTACTTCAAGGACCACACGGTCGAACTGTGCCACGAACTCCTCACCGGCGACCTCGGGGTGGACCCGACCGCGGTCACGTACAAGGAGGAGGTATGGGAGGGTGGCGGGAACCTCGGACCGTCGGTGAGCGTCGGTCTCCTCGGGCTGGAGCTCGCCACGCTCGTCTTCATGGAGTACCAGCGCGACGGCGACGAGCTGAAGCCGATGCCGCTGACCGTCGTCGACACCGGGTACGGTCTCGAGCGGTTCACCTGGATGAGCCAGGGGACCAAGACCGCCTACGAGGCGGTGTTCGGACGCGAGTACGACGAAGTTCGCCGCTCCTTCGCCCCGCACGACGCCGCCGTCCTCATCGACCATGCGCGGGCGCTGAACTTCATGCTCACGGACGGTGTCGTTCCCTCGAACAGCAAGGAGGGGTACTTCGCCCGTCTCCTCCTTCGTCGATCGATCCGGATCCTGCAGCGGTCTCCCGAAGCCCCCGACCTGATCGCGCTGCTCGACCGGACGGGGCGCGAGATCGCCCAGGATTTTCCCGAGGTCGGTGCGCACCGGGACGACCTGCACAAGGTCGTCACCGCCGAGGTGGAGAAGTTCGCCGATTCGATCGAGCGAGCGCGCGGAACGATCCGACGCTACGACGAGCGCGTCCGGTCGACCGGCGGCTCGGTGACCGAGGAGGACCTCCTCCAGTGGTACGACTCGCTCGGGATCCCCCCCGACCTCGCCGTCGAGGAGCTTGCCCATCCGCCGAAGGTCCCCGACGATTTCTACGCCCGCGTGGCGACGCGGCACGAGAACGAGGCTCCGACCAACGACTACGTCGAGGAGTCGCAAGGACTGCCGGAAGTTCCGGACGCCACGCCCCCCACCGAGGTGCTCTACTACCTGGACCCGTACACCCTTGCGTTCGACGCGCACGTCGTGTGGACGAGCGGGCCGTTCGTCGCGCTCGACCGCACGTTCTTCTATCCGACCGGGGGCGGCCAGGTGACCGACACCGGCCACCTCGGCGACCTCGAGGTCGTCGAGGTGGCGCGGACGGGGCGGTGGGTCCTCCACCACCTCGAGCGACCGTCGCCGTTCCGCGTGGGCGAGCGCGTCCACGGACGGATCGACCGGGGGCGGCGCGTGCAGCTGATGCAGCACCATACCGCGACGCATCTGCTGAACGGCGCGCTCCGCGAGGTCCTCGGCCCGCACGTCTGGCAAACGGGAGCCTACAAGGGACCGGAGTCGGCCCGGATCGACATCACCCACTACAAGCCGCTCTCGAAGGAGGAGCTGCACCGGGTCGAGCGGCGGGTGAACGAGGTCGTCCGCGAGGACCGGCCGGTCAAGAGCTATTTTGAGGCCCGCAACGAGGCGGAGCGTCGGTTCGGGTTCACGCTGTACCAAGGCGGGGCGGTCCCCGGCAAGGAACTTCGGATCGTCGAGATCGAGGGGATCGATGTTGAGGCGTGCGGGGGCACCCATTGCACCCACACCAGCGAGGTCGGGGCGATCGCGCTCCTGGACGTCGAACGGATCCAGGACGGGGTCGTCCGCCTCACGTACGCTAGCGGCGAGCGGGCGCTCGACATCCGCGACGAGCACGAGGAGATCCTGAAGGAGGCGTCGCGCCGACTCGGTGTCCCCGTTCCCCAGCTGCCCGCCGGTATCGACCGGCTCCTGGGGGAGATCGAGGAGACTCGCCAGCGCGAGAAGGGGCGGCGGCGGGAGGACCTCGGCGGTCTCGCGGCCCGTCTTCTCGCCGACGCCGGTCGGGCATCGGCGGTCGGGGCGACGACGATCATCGCGGCGAACACCGACCTCGATCGGAACGAGCTCATGGAGCTCTCGCGGCTGCTGACGAAGGAGAAAGGGCGGGTCGCGATCCTGACCGGCGAGCGCGAGGGTAAGGGGACGCTGTTCGTCGGTTCGACCTCCCCGACGGTCTCGGCGAGCGATCTCGTGCGGGTCGCGTCGACCGTCTTCGGCGGGAAGGGGGGCGGCAACCCCGCGTCCGCGACCGCGGTCGGTGAGCCCGGGGCCCCCCTTGCGGAGGCGCTCCGTTCGGCGGTGAACGAGGCGCGTCGGCTCGCCGGTGCCTGACGGCCCTGGGCCCGTACCGTCCGACGGAAAGCTTTACCTTACGAAGGCGTCCATGAGTGAACTACGAGTCAGTATGGTTCGCCCGGCACCGGCACTTCCCGTACCGTCCGAGCGGACCCTCCCCCCACTATGACGGCAGACGAAGGAAGCACGGTCGGCGGCATCCCGCCCGAGGTCATCGCGTTCCTCAGCGGCAAGGGCGGCCGCTCGCTGATCGTCAAGGGCGGCGCCGGTTCGGGAAAGACGACGTTCGGCCTCGAGCTCCTCGAGCGCGTCGGCCAGCCGAACCGGTCCTACTACCTATCGACGCGGGTCGGCGATGAGGCGCTCTATCGGCAGTTCCCGTGGCTGAAGGCGACCGAGATGCGCACGCGCGTGCTCGACGCCGCGAAGCTGTTCCTCGATGCGATCCAGGCCGGCGGCAAGAGCCGGGACCCCGAGCTCCCCGAGAGCGAGCAGCGGAAGGTCCGGGCGGGCCGCGAGATGCTCGGAAGCTTCGGCGCGGAGCGGGGTCCTCCCACGCGCGTCGACCGCGCCCACCTCCAGGCGCTCCTGAAGCGGAGCCCGATGCCGGAGGTCGAGAACGTCTACAACCGGATCGAAAAGGCGCTCCCGGAGAAATCGCTCCTCGTCATCGACTCCCTCGAGGGTGTGACCCACAAGTACGGACTCGAAATGGAAGAGTTCGTCATGGCCCTCCAGAAGGACCTGGTCGAGGGCTCGAGCACCGACGTGGTGATGATCCTGGAAAAGCCCGAGGCGGGCGGGATCGAGTACCTCGTCGACGGACTCATCTCGATCCAGCGCGAGGAGCTCGACGAACGGCGGGTGCGCCACCTGCGCGTCGAGAAGTTGCGCGCCACCAACATCTCTCGGGCCCGGTACGCGGTCACGCTGAACGGCGGCCGCTTCGAGGCGCTCGGCATCGCCCGAACCGCCCCCGGCGGCACCCCGACCGGCGCGTGGAAGCCCCTCACCGACCCGGAGCGGTACTATTCGACCGGCATCCCCGACTTCGACAAGCTGCTCGGGGGCGGCTTCCGGCGGGGGAGCGTCAACGCCTTCGAGGTCGACGTCAACGTCGGGATCGACGATTACTACATGCTGTTCACCCCGACGTTCCTGAACTTCCTCGCGCAGGGGCGCGGCATCATCGCCGTGCTCGCCGCGGGCGAGTCGCCCGAGAAGCTGCGCGAGACGCTCGTCCGGCACGTCCCGCCGAACCAGTTCGACACCCGCGTCCGGATCCCGGACTACACCGCCAACGAGACCGAGGACCCGTACATCCTGCCGATGGCACGGTTCGGCCGCGACGAGGCGATGCGGGCGATGGTCACGGCGGAGAAGGCCGTCGCCGGGCCCGACCGCAAGCCGTTCATCGAGTACACCGCGTTCGACACCTTCGAGAGCCTGATGGGCGACCAGGTCGCCATCCGGATGTACTTCCAGGGGCTCTCGCGGACCAAGCACGTGGGGAACCTCGGGATCGGTCTGCTGAAGCCCGGGCTCCTCGTCTCGAGCGAGATCCTGAACATGGTCGACACGTACTTCCGCATCATCAACATCGACAACGCGCCGTGCCTGTACGGCATCCGGCCGCGGACGATGATCTACGCGATCAGCCAGGACCCCGAGAAGGGTGGGCCGCACGCGACGCTCACCCCGATCGTTTAGACCGAAAGGGCGCCGGGCAGTCCGAGCAGCGTCACGCCCAGCACGAACAGCACCGCGCCGGGCACGAGCGCCATCCCGAAGTCGTCGTCGTACCACCACACCTTCGGGCGCTCCACCGCGATGGCGATGGCGGCCGCCAGGGCGGCGAGACCGATCGACGGCGACAGCGGCCACCGGCCCATCGGGCTCAGCCCGATCAGCGCGAGGCCCCAGTACGCCGCGAACGGGACCCCGAGGTCCCAGCCCCGGAACCGGGGGTGCCGGCGCATCTCCCCCGCGAGGGGGTCCACGAGCGCGGTCCCGAGCACGACCGCGCAGGCGATCGGCACCGGGAAGACGAGGATCGCGATGACGATGGCCGTGCCGAAGATCGCGAAGCTTCCGATGCGGTTCCCTTCCTCGTACGGTCGGATGGTCGGGAGCTGGAGGCCGATCAGGTGCCGGAGCGCTTCGACCACGTAGACGGCCCCGAGCGCCGCCAGGAGGATGTACTCCTTCGGAGCGACGAGGAAGAAGTTCGTCGGGATCGGATAGTACACCAGGACGACCGCGCCGATCGCGTGCAGGATCCGACGCCACGCCCGGTCGCCGAGCTCGAGATCCCCGCCGAGTCGGGCGCCGAGCCACCCCCGGAACTTTCCCCCCCGATGGAGGCGCACCGCCACGGCGGCCCGAAGCGGCCAAACTATTTGTCTCACCGTCGCTCGGCGAGGTCGTGAAGGTTACCGTCCTCGTGGGGAGCAAGTCCGACCTCGAGGTCGCGGAGAAGGTCCGCGCGCGCCTCACCGAATTCGGCGTCCCGTGCGACGTGCACGTCGCCTCGGCGCACCGGAACCCCGATAAGGTCGACCGGCTGGTGCGCGACCCGGCCACCGACGTCTTCGTGGCGATGGCCGGCCTCTCGGCGGCGTTGCCCGGCGTCGTGGCCGCCCGGACCCTGAAGCCGGTGATCGGCGTACCGCTCAACCGGGGTCTCGGGCTCGACAGCCTCCTTTCCGTCGTGCAGATGCCGCCGGGCATACCGGTGGCATCGGTCGGGCTCGACGCGGCGGAGAACGCCGCGCTGCTCGCGACCGCGATCCTCGCCCTCAAGTTCCCGGAGCTCGAGAAGGCGCTCGAGGGGTACCGGGCGAAGTGGCGCGAGGAACCGACGCCGGCCCCGAGGGCCGGGAGCCCGTCGTGAACGACGCCGCGGCGTTTGTCGACGAGGCCGTTCGGAAGATCCGGGAGCAGGTGCCGGGGCGGGCGATCATCGCCGCGTCGGGCGGGATCGACTCGACGGCCGCAGCCGTCCTCGTCGAGAAGGCGCTCGGTGAGCGGGCCCGCGCGATCTTCGTGGACACGGGCCTCCTGCGGGCCGGCGAGGTCGAGCGGGTCGGGGAGTTCTTCCGGGCGAGCGGGCTGCGCTACGAGGTCGTTCCGGCGGCGGAGCAGTTCTTCCGCGCGCTCGACGGCGTGACCGAGCCGGAAGAGAAGCGACGGCGCATCGGGGCGGCGTTCATCCGATTGTTCGAGGTCGAGGCGGCCCGCTTCGAGACGGACCGGCTGGTCCAGGGGACGATCGCTCCGGACTGGATCGAGAGCGGCGGCTCGATCCGGGACACGATCAAGACCCATCACAACGTCGGAGGCGTGCCGACCGACTCGAAGCTGGTGCTCGTCGAGCCGTTGCGCGACCTGTACAAGGACGAGGTACGAACGCTGGCCCACCACCTGGGGATCCCGAACGCGGACCGACAGCCGTTCCCGGGCCCGGGCCTCGCGGTCCGGGTGAACGGGCTCGTGACGCCGGAACGCGTGCGGCGGGCTCGGGTCGCGAACGCGGTGGTCGAGGAGGAGGTCGAGCGGGCGGTCGCCGCGGGCCGACTGGCCCGCCCCTGGCAGTTCTTCGCCGTCCTGCTCCCCGCGCGCACGGTCGGGGTCACGGGCGACAACCGGGTGTACGGCGAAGCCGTGAGCGTTCGGATCGTCGAGTCGATCGATGCGATGACGGCGACCGCGATGGACGTTCCGCGTCCGATCCTCAAGGCGATCGCCGAACGGATCACCCGGGAGCTGTCGGGCGAGGTCGTCCGCGTCCTCTACGACATCACCGACAAACCGCCCGCGACCATCGAATGGGAATGAGGCCGCGCCCCGGACGCTCGAAGATTCTATCTATCCGGGTCGCTCCCTTTCGACATCGATGACGCCTCCCGCCGCGGCCGCACCGCCCCCTCGGACCCTGCGCATCCCCGAGGACGTGGCCCGGGCCCTGGAAGAGCGGATGAAGGGCTCGTCGTTCGAATCGCTCGACGCGTTCGTCGCGTTCGTGCTCGCTCGTCTCGCCGAGCACACGAGCGAGATGGCGTTCAGCGAGGAGGACGAACGGCTGCTCAAGGAACGTCTCCGTTCGCTCGGGTACATCGACTAGCGTCGCCCCCGGCGAGCTTCTAAGTAGCCCCGGCCATCCCCGGAGGTACTCCCTATGCTCCCCGGGCACTGGACCGTCATGGCCGTTCTCGTGCTGGGAGCGGTCCTCGCGTTCAGCTCCACCGCCGCGCCCGCATCGGGGGCGTCCGTCGCCCCATCGCCGGCCCCGTCCGTGCACCCGGAGGCGACCCCGTACTGGACGGACCTGAACCTCTCCCCCGCCCACCAGCCGAAATCTCAGATCGACGGGAACTTCGTGTGGGATTCCACCGACGGCTACGGGCTCCTGTTCGGCGGCGAGAACGAGAGTTCCAGTACCTTCCACTACTACAACTTCACCTGGACGTTCCTGCACGGCGCCTGGACCAACGTCACGCCGACCGTTGCCCCCTCGGAGCGCGTGGGAGCGAGCATGTCGGACGATCCGCTCGACGGCGAGGTGATCCTGTTCGGCGGGGAGTCGTTCTTCTCGACACCGTCGCCTCACTCGGTTCGGCTCAACGACACCTGGGCGTGGAAAGCCGGCACCTGGACGAACATCACGCCCATCCACTCCCCTCCCGCGAGCTTCTGGTCCTCGATGACGTACGACGCCGCGACCGACTCGGTCATTCTGTTCGGCGGCAACAACCAGACCTCCGACTACGGGAACGACACGTGGTCCTTCTCGGGCGGCGTATGGACCCAGCTGTTCCCGCACACGCTCCCCCCGGGGCGCGACGGCCAGCAGATGGTGTACGACGCCGCGTCCTCCGAGGTCGTCATGTTCGGAGGGAACGGGGCGGTCGAGACCCTCAACGACACGTGGACGTTCGCGGACGATACCTGGTCTCCGATCGCCGCGGGGAACCACCCGGACGCGCGGACCGCGACGGGCCTCGCCTACGACACCGCGACCGGCCAGGTCGAACTGTACGGAGGCACGCCGGCCCCGTTCGACTACTACGCCACGTGGTTCTTCTCGGACGGCGCGTGGACCGAGACGAACCTCACCAATCCCCCGCCCAATCCGACGAACCCCTGGGAGCAGATGACGTTCGACCCCACGGACAACTACACGGTCCTGTTCTACTCGCCCGACGCCGCTCCACCGGCCGCGACCTGGACGCTCACGGTGCCGCCGGGCGCGCCCCCGCCGCCGCCTCCGCCGGGCCGGCTCTACGTGCTGCTGGACGCGGCACCGTCCGCGATCAATCTCACGCACTCGACGACCTTTACGACGGTGGTCGTCCCGTCGAACGCATCGGACCGGTTCGTGTACTCGACCGTGCCGCAGGGTTGCACCGGCCAGAACTCCTCGACGTTCTCGTGCACCCCGACCGAGGTCGGGCATTTCGTCGTCGGCGTCAACGTCACCGCGCCGAACGGGAGCCACGGGGAGGCGGTGACCACGCTCGACGTCACGCAGAACACCACGGTGCCCCCGCCAGGGAGCTCGCCGAACAACACGAACCTCGGCTCGCTCTGGTGGATCGTCGTCGTGGTGGTGGTGGTCCTCGCGACAGTGCTGTTCTTCGCCGCGTTGCGACGGCGCCGAAAGGCGCCCCCGCCCCCTCCGTCCTTTTCGCCGCCGCCCCCGCCGTCCCCGCCCCCCGCGACCCCTCCGACGTGAGCGGGGGGGCGCGGCGCCAACGATTAACGCGCCCGCTCCTCGGGCGGACCGTGCTCGCCTGCCCGTTCTGCGGCGCTCCCGAGACCGAGCGCCTCGACCTCGAGGGGAGACGCTTCCTGGTCTTTCGCTGCATGTTCACGCCGGAGGTCGACCCGGCGCTCTCCGACGACGAGATCACGGGCATCCTGACCGGGGAGTTCGGTCCCCAGGGTTCGAGCTACTTCCGAGGGACGTGCGACCGGCTCCACGTCTACGTGACCAAGGGCGAGGGAGCGAAGATCCTCACCGCCCCGGGGGAGCGTCGGCCGGCGGATGGTTCGGGAGCGACTTCTCCGGCGGATGCGTGCTGAACCGCATCGAGAGGAAGATCCCGATCCAGCACAGCTCGGCCAGGGCCGCGCTGTAGAACGACACTCCGATCGAGATCGCGAAGACGACCGACACGAGCAGGCCGCGCTTCGTGTAGTAGTCGGTGACCGCTTCCGGGATCCCCTTCTTGAGGAGACCCCGGCGGTGCGCGTACTCCCAGAGGAGGGCGTTCGTGAGTCCGAGCGTGACCTGGATCCCCGCGAACAGTACGATCGCGGCCTGGTAGCCCGAATAGGCGTTGTAGACGCCCATCACGAACGGCATCAGCGAGACCTGGATCAGGATCATCATGTTGATCCAAACGAGCGGGGAGTCGTACCGCGCGATGTACTGGAACGTCCGGTTGTGGACGATCCACCAGACGCCGATCATCACGAACGCGAAGACGAAGCCGACGATCGACCCCCAGTCCCGGAGCAGCGCGAGCGACAGCTGGTGCGACGTGGTGATCGGGACGGGAGGGCTCCCGATCGTCGTCGGGACGATGAGCGAGATCACGAGCAGAGTCATCGCGAACGCGAACACCCCGTCGCTGAGCGCGAGGATCCGACCGAAGTCCTGGCCGGCGAGCCGGTAGCCGTGCTGGCGGCGCCACTCCTCCTCCTCGCTGAAGGAGGGGTCCTCGTCGCCGGCCATGCGCGGGGGTAGTCCTCCCGATTCTTCAACCCGACGGGGCGGGCGGTCGGGCTACGCCGGCACCTGGACGCCGATCCGTGCGAGGGCCGGTTCGGTCGGCACGAGATGCCGGGGGAGGCCGAGCTCCTCGGGCGTCGCGCCGAGCGCGAGGCCGACGACCTGCGGAAGATGGAAGATCGGCATGTCGAGGGCGTGCCCGACCGCGGCCTCCGCCTTGTTCTGATAGGCGTCGAGCGAGATGTGACAGAGCGGGCACGGCGTCGCCATCGCGTCGGCGCCGTGCGCCTTGGCGTCCGCGATCTGGTGCCCGCCGATCCGGCTCGCCGCGGCCGGGTTGACGAATTGGATGGGGAATCCGCAGCACATGACGCGCCCGCGGTAGAGGATCGGCGTCGCGCCGAGCGCGGTCAGGAGGTCCTCGAACGAGTGCGGCTCCTCGGCGCTCTCGGATTTCAGTTCGTCGGCGGGTCGCAGGAGGTGGCAACCGTAGAACGCGCCGACCTTGAGACCGGTGAGCGGCCGGCGGACCTTCGCGCGGATCGCCTCCACGCCGATGTCCTTCGTCATCACCTCGAGCAGGTGCTTCACCTTCGTCGTGCCCCGGTACTCGATGCCGAGCGGCTTCAGGGCGCCCTCCACGCGGGTGCGGACCTTCGGGTCCGTGAGGCGGAAGTTCGCGAGCGACAGCATCCCCTGGCACGTCGAGCAGATCGTCAGGAGGTCGAGCCCGGCCCGTTCCGCGATCGCGAGGTTGCGCGCGTTGAGGGCGACGTTCAGCACTTCGTTCGCTTCGTCCATGAACCCGGAGCCGCAGCAGGAAAAGCTCGGGAATTCGACGAGCTCGATCTGGAGCGCGCGGGCGACCCAGCGGGTCGCCATGTCGAGC
This sequence comes from Thermoplasmata archaeon, assembly GCA_035504595.1. Taxonomy (GTDB): domain Archaea; phylum Thermoplasmatota; class Thermoplasmata; order Lutacidiplasmatales; family UBA184; genus Lutacidiplasma. The sequence continues at coordinate 29,439 of DATJRQ010000009.1, forward strand.
TCTTTCCCCGACTCTTGTGCGACGCACCCCGGATAGTACGCGAGCTTCACGGCGGCGCCTCCTTCGTGTCGAGGGCGTCGTAGATCTTTCGGACCTCGTCGAGCCCTTCGATCGGGTGAGGCTTCTTCAGGATCTCGGGTTTCTTGCGGTAGATCCGAACGCCCTGACCGAGCTGCCCGATCATTCCCGCCACACCGGAGGTCTGTCGGACCAGGGCCGCCTCGCTGAGCACGCCGCGGTCCCGGATGTTGTTCTTGAACCCGACGGCGTGCTTGGAACCGCGCTCGGTCGCCCCTTGGACCGCGATCGCCATCTCCTTCAGGTCGCGGATCCGCTCGGACGGGCGCACGTCCTTCGGGCATGCTTCGGTGCAGAGGTGGCACCGCAGGCAGGTCCAGAGTCCGCCGGGTTGGATGCGGAGGAGACGATCCTGGTGCGCCGTGTCGCGCGGGTCGACCACGAAGCGGTACAGCTTCGCGAGCGCCATCGGCCCCGGGAACCCCGGGTCGGCGGAGACCGCCGGACACGCGGAGTAGCAGGCGGCGCACGCGATGCACCGCGGCGTTTCCTTGAACCGCTCGACCTCCTCGGTCGTCATCGAAGTCTCCCGGCCTTCGGGCATCGGCTTCGCCGGGTCGAGGATCAGGTGGGGCTGGATCAGGTCGTACTGGCGCCAGAACGGCTCCTGGTCGACGACCAGGTCGCGCAGCACCGGTTGGTTCCGCATCGGCTCGACGACGATGCGTCCGTTCTCCGCGATCTCCGGGCCGATCTGCGTCTCGCAGGCGAGACGGCTCTTCGAGTTCACGCGCATCGCGCAGGAGCCGCAGATCGCGCTCCGGCACGAGTAGCGCAGGGTGAGCGTCGGGTCCTGCTCCGCGCGGATCTGGAGGAGCGCCGAGAGGAGGGGGGTGTGCGGGGCCAGGTTCAACGTGTAGGTTTGGAAGCGGGGCTTCGCGTCCTTCGCCGGGTCGAAGCGGTACACGTCGAACTGCGCGGAAACGACATCGCCCGGCATCAGTACACCCGCTCCTTCGGGTCCCACCGGGTGTAGCTCACCGGGCTATACGAGAGAACGGGGCCCTGCGGACCCTTCAGGGCCAGGGTGTGGCGCATCCAGTGCGCGTCGTCCCGCTTCGGGTAGTCGGTCCGGAAGTGGGCACCGCGACTCTCGGTGCGCGCATACGCTCCGACCACGACGGTCTCGGCGAGGGTCAGCATGTGGCCGATCTCGAGCGCGTCGGTCAGGTTCACGTTGTACACCTTCGATTGATCGACGACCTGGATGTTGGGGAATCGGGCCTTGATCGCTCGGATCCGGTTCAGCCCCTCGAGGAGGTCGGCCTCGTTGCGGTAGATGCCGACGTACTTCTCCATCGTCTGCTGCATCTCCTTGCGGAGCGTCGCCGGGTCCTCCCCGTCCTTCCGGCTCGACCACGCGCGCAGCGGTGCGACGGCGGCGTCGAGGTCCGCGGCGTGCATCTCGGGCCGCGGGGCCGTCGCGGCGTACTCCGCCGCGGCGTTCCCCGCGACCTTCCCGTACACCAGCGTCTCCAGCAGCGAGTTCGCGCCGAGACGGTTCGCCCCGTGGATCGAGACGCAGGCGCATTCGCCGGCGGCGAACAGACCGGCGATGTTCGTCTCGGTCTTGCCGTTCGTGCTGATGCCGCCCATCATGTAGTGCTGGCCCGGATACACCGGGATAGGTTCGGTGACCGGGTCGATGCCGGCGAAGCTGCGGGAGAAGTCGACGATCTCCTGGAGCCGGCTCTCGACCTTCTCCCGGCCGAGATGCATCAGCTCGAGGTGGACGTACCCGCCCCACGGCCCGGAGAACCCGCGTCCCTCATCGACCTCGGTGACGATCGCCCGCGAGACCACGTCGCGCGACGCGAGTTCGAGCACGTGCGGCGCGTAGCGGCTCATGAACCGCTCGCCCTTCGCGTTCCGAAGGATCCCGCCCTCCCCGCGCGCTCCCTCGGTGATCAGGATGCCGGACTCGAGTAGAGCGGTCGGATGGAACTGAACGAACTCCATGTCCTTCAGATACGCACCGGCTTCGTAGGCCACGGCGACGCCATCGCCGGTGCAGCTGTGCGCGTTCGTCGTCCGCCCGTACAGTCGACCGAACGGGCCGGTCGCGAGCACGACGCTCTTCGCCGCGATCTCCTCGAACTCCCCGGTCTTCCGGTCGAACGCGATGATCCCGTGGACGCGTCCGTCGCGGACGATCAGACGGGTCAGGTCCCACTCCTCGTAGAGCGTGAACCGCTCGGTCCCGAGCCGCTCCCAGAGCGCCTGCAGGAGCGCAAGACCGGTGCGGTCGGCCGCGTGGATCGTCCGGGGGAAGCCCGCCCCTCCGAAGGCGCGCCGCGCGAGCGTGCCATCGGGCGAGCGGCTGAAGATCGTCCCGAAATGTTCCATCTCGATGACCGTCGGGCCGGCCTCGCGACAGAAGTACTCGATGGCGTCCTGGTCGCCGAGATAGTCGGACCCCTTCACCGTGTCGTAGATGTGCGTGTCGACGGAGTCTTCGGGACCGAGCGCGGCGTTGATGCCCCCTTGCGCCGCGCCCGAGTGCGACCGCAGCGGGTGCAGCTTCGAGACGACGGCGACGTCGCGTCCGGCGAGGACCGCGGCGAGCGCGGCCCGCTGGCCGGAAAGTCCGGCCCCCACGACAACGACCTCGTGCCGTTGCATGACGGAGGAGGCCCAAGCGCGGGGGGACTTAACAAGTTCCGAACTCGGCCGCGCCGCCGTCGTCCGGACCCGCGGTGGGAACCGCGTTCACCACCTCCCCGGAGGTTCCTCGGTAGCGCGGGCGTAATCGCCCCATGAGCCGTTATATAGCGAGCCCGGGTCCGCTCACCGCCTCCGAGAGCTCGGAGTTTCGACCATGATGCAACACGCAGTGAGCCCGGCGGACGAGGAACGCCTGCTCAAGGGGACGACGACGATCGGTATCGTCTGCAAGGACGGGGTGGTGCTCGCCACCGAGCGCCGGGCGACCGCCGGCACGATGATCGCCAACAAGCAGACCGTCAAGCTGTTCAAGGTCGACCAGAACATCGGGATCACGATCGCCGGTATGGTCGGCGACGCCCAGGTGCTCGCGCGGTACCTGAAGGCGGAGGTCTCCCTCTACCGCCTCCGGCGCAACGGACCCGTGAGCGCGGAAGGGGCCGCGACCCTCCTCGCGAACATTCTGTCGGGCAGCCGATACTACCCCTACTACGCCTGGCTGATCCTGGGCGGTGTGGACGCGAAGGGCGGCCACGTGTTCTCGGTGGACCCGGCGGGCGGTTGCATCGAGGACCGGTACTGCTCGGTCGGGTCCGGCTCGACGTTCGCCTACGGCGTGCTGGAGGAGGGATACTCCCGCGACATGTCCACGTCGGACGGTGTCGACCTCGCGCTGCGGGGCCTCACGGTCGCCATGCGCCGGGACAGCGCCAGCGGCGACGGCTACCTCTGCCACGTCATTTCCGCGAAGGAATACCGCGAGCTGTCGGACGACGAAATTAATAAGCGCCTGAAAGCCCTCAAGATACCGTTGCCTCCGGTCCTTCCCTAAGTCCGGGCCCTGGCCGGAACGCGGCCAACCCCTTCCGAACGAACCTCTTCATCGAGTCAATGAGTTTCGACTCTCTCATACAGCAAGCGCGGGAAGCCCTGCGCGAGGTACTACCCGAGACCATCGAGGTCACCGACATCGAGCTGGAAGGCCCGCAGATCGTCCTGTATACCAAGCAGCTCGATTCGTTCCTCTCCGGGGGCGACCTCCTGCGCCAGGTGGCGCAACGCCTCCACCGGCGCGTCGTCGTCCGAAGTGACCCCGAGACGCTCATCGACCCCAAGGAGGCGGAGAAGAACATCCGGGAGCTGATCCCGCCCGAGGCGGAGATCAACCAACTGTTCTTCGAACCCGAGACCGGCGAGGTGACGATCGAGGCGGCGAACCCCGGCGCCGCGATCGGCCGCGGCGGCTCGGTGCTGAACGACCTGAAGCGAAAGATCGGGTGGGTGCCGACGGTCGTCCGGACCCCGCCGATCCCCTCGAAGACCGTCGAGGAGGTCCGCATCCATCTCCGCAACTCGTTCGACGACCGACGCTCGTTCCTGAAGAAGGTCGGCATCCGCATCGCCCGCGACCCCCTCCCCGAGAAACTGTGGGCGCGCAACACCGCGCTCGGCGGCTACCGCGAGGTCGGGCGCAGCGCCCACCTCCTGACAACCCAGAATTCGAAAGTGCTGATCGACTGCGGCATCGACCCGGGCTCGGACCGGACGCCGTTCTTCAACGCCCCCGAGCTGCTCCCCCTCGACTCGCTCGATGCGGTCGTGGTCACCCACGCGCACCTCGACCATTGCGGCCTCGTGCCGGTGCTGCTGAAGTACGGGTACAAGGGGCCGATCTACTGCACGGCGCCGACCCGGGACCTGATGACGCTCATGCTGCTCGACGCGATCAAGGTCGTCAACCAGGAGGCCCGCCGCGGGCTGTACGACTCGGCCCAGGTCCGCGAGCTGGTGTGGCGGACGATCCCCCTCCGGTGGGGCGAGACGACCGATATCGCACCGGATATCCGCCTCACGATGCACAACGCCGGGCACATCCTCGGCTCCTCGATCTGCCACTTCCATCTCGGCGACGGCGACCACAACCTCGCCTACTCCGGGGATATCAAGTTCGAACGGAGCTGGCTGTTCAACCCGGCGACCAACCGGTTCCCCCGGCTCGAGACGCTCGTGCTCGAGTCGACGTACGGGGGCTTCCGCGACATCCAGCCGAGCCGCCAGCAGGCGACCGAGCAGTTCAGCTCGCTCGCCACGAAAGTGCTCTCCCGGAACGGCCACCTGGTCGTGCCGGTGTTCGCGGTCGGCCGTTCCCAGGAGGTCATGCTGGTGCTCGAGGAGCGGATGCGCGAGGGCAAGATCCCCCGCGTGCCCGTTTATCTCGATGGGATGATCTTCGAAGCGACGGCGATCCACACCGCCTATCCCGAGTTCCTCAACAGCCAGCTCCGAACGCAGATCTTCCAGCAGGGGGACAACCCGTTCCTCTCGGACGTCTTCCGACGGGTCGACTCCGGCCAGATGCGCATGGGGATCATCGACTCGAAGGAACCGTGCATCGTCCTCGCCACGTCGGGGATGATGAGCGGGGGACCCGTCATGGAATACTTCCGGGGATGGGCCCCCGAGGAGCGGAACGGCCTCCTGTTCGTCGGCTACCAGGCGGAGGGGACGTTCGGAAAGCGCCTCCAGCGGGGCCTCTCGGAGGCGTCGTTCCTGGACGGCACCCGTCAGGCGTCCGTCCCGGTCCGGCTCGAGATCGCCACGATCGAAGGGTTCTCGGGGCACTCCGACCGGGTCCAGCTGATGAACTTCGTCGCGTCGCTCGACCCCCGGCCCCGCACGATCATCCTGAACCACGGGGAGGAGTCGAAGACGATCGACCTCGCTTCGAGCCTCCATAAGCGGTTCAACCTTGAGTCGCGCGCGCCGTACAATCTCGAAGCGATCCGCGTCCTGTGAGCCGAAACGGCCGGCCCGGGGGAGCTCGGTCCGGTATCCATCTGGTGGTTCGTGGGACTAAATCCTTTATACGCGCTCGGCCCGGGAGCTATTAGCTCAGAGTCTCTCTGGGTGGAGCGGTGCACACGGTGGCGGCCCCGACGCGACGTTTCCTGATCCTGGGACTGGACGGGGGGACCTTTGACCTCCTCGACCCGCTCATGGCCGCCGGCGAACTCCCGTTCCTGAAGTCCCTCGTCTCCAAGGGGGTTCGCGCCCCGTTGACGTCGGTGTATCCGGCGAAGACGATCCCCGCCTGGTACTCCATGGCCACGGGAAAGGACCCGGGCGAGCTCGGGATCTACGGCTTCACCGAGCCGACCGGGGCGCCCGGCCAATCCCAGCTCGTCCAGACGTTCCGCCCGGCGGAGGCGATGTGGGACCGCCTCTCCCGTCAAGGGGTCAAGGTCGGCATCGTCAATTTCCCCCTTCGCGCGGGGTACCCGCTCCACGGCTTCGTGATCCCGGGAATGTTCTCGCAGCAGCCGATCACCTATCCGGCCTCGCTCCGGGACGAGGTCGAGAGCGACCTCGGCGCCCCGTACCCGGCCGAGCTCCCGGTCCACACCGAGTCCGACCGAGCGAACTGGATCGCCCTCGCGACGCGGACCGTGGTCCAGCGGGGCCGCTCCGCCGCCGCGCTCGCGACGAAACACCGGCCCGACTTCCTCTTCACGCTCTTTCGCGAGACCGACCGCGTCGAGCACCAGTACTGGGCGGAACTGTCGCGCCCCGTCGCGGAGATCCCGAAGGACCTCCTCGAGTTCTGGCGCGCGGTCGACGCGGCGTGCCGCGAGGTCGACACGGCCTTCCGGGCCACGGGGGGACCGGCCGTCACGCTCGTCATCAGCGACCACGGCCACGGCGCGGTGCGCTCCGACTTCCTCACGAACCGCTGGCTCGCAGAGCAGGGGCTGCTCGTCTTCCGCCAGGGGCAGGACATCAGCGGCCGCAACCTGATCGCCCGGATGATCCTCTGGTCGCAGCGTCGCGCGCTCGGCCGCGCGGTCGCCAAGCAGGTGGCCGGAGCGCTCCGCAAGAGCGCCCACGCGGAGGGACTCGCGCACCTGGTGAGCGGCGCCGGTTCGTTCGAGGAGATGGCGGAGCGGATCGACTGGAAGCGCACCGTCGCGTTCTCCTATCCGGTGCCCGAAGGGATCTACCTCAACCCGTACAACGCCGACCTCACGCCCGAGCGGCGGGCGGCGGTCGTCGCCGACATCCGCCACCGCCTCGAGGCGTACTCCGAGGCCCACATCGAGGTGTTCGACCCGAACCAGATCTACCAGCGGAACAACCTGCTCCGCTCGCCGGCGCTCCTCATCCGGGTCGATAACATGCGCACGGAGCTTCGGATGGACTTCAGCTACCCGCAGGCGCTCATCCGGGAGCGGCCCGAGTTCTTCTACGGGTGCGGCAACCACCGGATGAACGGCATCATGATCGGCGCCGGGGACGGAGTGCGTCCCGGGACCGACGAGGGGCCGCTGAGCCTGCTCGACGTGGCGCCCACCGTCCTCGAGGGGATGGGTGTCAGCGCACCGCCCGGTCTCGCCGGCCGGTCGTTCGGTCGGCGCCTCGGCCTCGCCTCGTAGCGCCCTGTAGAACCCAACCCTTTTTGGGGGGGGGCCCTAGGCCGCCGGGAATGTCGTCCCGGACGGTCGACGTGGTCGCGGCCGGGCCGCCCGCGTCCGACCCGTACGACCCGGCACAGCCCGCCTGGGGCCTCGCGGCCGCGCTGGCCGCCTCCGGTGACTCGGTCGTCGTCCTGCATCCGAAAGGCCCCCCCGGTACCGCACCTCCCGCCGGCGTGACGGCGGTACCCGTCGAGGTTCCGCTGCGGCATCCGGGCGCCCCGGCCGAGGGCGCGGACTACGCGGCCGCGGCCTCCAAACGGGTGCGCAGGGAGGCCGACCTGGTGCTGCGCGACCCCGCCGGGCTCGGGAGGCTCGGCCTGCACCGCGCGCGCGGACGGGGACCGCTGCTCGCCGCGTTCGTCCGCGGGATCGAGATGGACGCGTTCGAGCGCGAACGGAGCGGGCACTCCCCCGCCGGGTTCCGGGACCGTCTCGATACGTGGATCGACCGACGTTCGGTGCGGCGGCTCGAGGAAGCGGCGCTGAAGGAAGCCGACCGATTGTTCTACGACGCCGCCGGGCTTCCGTCCGACCTGTTGACGAAGTACGGGATCCCCGAGCGTAGGTTCCACGCGGCGCTCCCTCCGGTCGCGCCGATCCCGATGCCGATGACCCGGGACGAGGCGCGCGCGAGCTTCCGCATCCCGGCGGATGTGCCGGTCGTGGTCGCCCCCGCGCCGTTCGAACAGCCGGAGCCGTCGGGTTCCGACCGGGCCCGCGAGGCGTACCGACGCGTCCGCTCCTTCTTTCCCGGCGCCCGGTTGATCGTCCTCGGCACGACGGCACCGACCGAACCCGGCGTCGCGGTCGCTCCGGAGCGCGACGCGGGCACGTTCGCCCGGGGGCTCGCGGCGGCGGACATCGCGGTGTTCGACCGGCGCGTCCCCGGCTTCGATCCGGGCGTCATTCTCGCGCTCCGAGCCGGCAAGTGCGTCGTGGTGGGTCCGAACGTCCGCTTGCCGGTCGACCCGGCGAAGTCCCTGCGGACGGTGGGGTCGGACGACCCGGGCGAGTTCGCCTCGGTCCTCGCGGAGGTTCTCGCCGACCCGGCGATGCGTCGGGCGCTGATCGAGGAAGGGACCCGGTACGCCGGTGCGTTCGACCCGGTCCGGGTCGCCGAGGTCGTTCGAAGCGCGACCGAGCGGATCGCGGCCTAGCCGGGATCCTCGTCCAACCGCCACTCGCGGAATCCGCGGCCGCCGGACGCGCGCCACACCTGCCCCACGACCCCGTCCCACGCCGCCGACTCGGGTATCTCACCGTCTTCGAGCGCGTCGAGCACTTTCGCGAACCGCGCCCGAAGCTCCGCGAACGGGTCGTCGGCGCCGTCGGGGATCCACGGGCGGGCCGCCCGCACCTCCCGCACCGTGTCGCCGACAACGTACCACACGCCGACCGGCGCGGCGCGGGTTCCGAGCGTGCGGCGGCCGAGGTTCCGCGCCGAGCGCTCGGACGCGAGGACGACCGCCCCCCAGGTGCCCCACGCCCGCCGCCGGAGCGCCTGGGTGAGCACCGCCCGAGAGCCGGCGACCTTCGCTTCGACCAGTCCGACCTCCCGACCCCGGCGGGCGACCAGGTCGAAGTAATCCCGCCCGTCGGGGTTCACCCAGACGCGGTACCCCTGCGCTTCGAGGTACCGGCGGGCCGCCTCCACCACGTCGCTCTCCCGCGGCCGCGTCGCGGGGCTCACGCGCCCGCTCGCAGGAACCACCGGTCGAGCCGGGAACGGGAGAATCGGAGCAGGATCGGGCGACCGTGCGGGCAGGAGTACGACGACTCGGGCAATGCATACAGCTCCGCGAGCACGCGACGCATCTCCTCGGGCTCGACGGTGTCGCCGGCCCGGATCGCCGCGTGGCACGCGATCGTCGCCGCCCGGCGCTCGCGCAGTCCCTCGGTCACGGTCGGGCGGCCGCCCTGGGCGAGCTCGTCAAGGAGGGCCGCGACCGCCTCGGCGCGGACGCGCCGCCCGCGATACGACGGGACCGACCGGACAAGGAAGTGCTCGGGTCCGAACTGCTCGATCTCGAACCCGGACGCTCGCACGGTCTCGGAGTGGGCGCGGAGCGCCTCGCGCTGGGAGCCGGTGAGCCGAACGGCCACCGGCTCCACCAGGTTCTGGCGGGCGAGCGTGCCGTCGCGCAGCACCGTTTCGTACAGCACGCGCTCGCTCGCCGCGTGCTGGTCGACGATCACGAGGTCCTCGCCGGACTGCGCGACCCAGTACAGAGCTTGCACGCAACCGAGCAGCGTGAGGGCCGGATGCCCGGTGGCCGCCGGCACCTCCGCCGGCGGCTCGACCGGTGACGCCGCGTCGAGGCGCGCCTGGACGAACGCCGGGGGGGCGGAGCTCGTCGCGGACGGGGCCAGGGGAGACTCGGGCGCGGGCGGCGGAGGTGGCAGAAGGACAGAGGGCGCGCGTTCGTCGCGCACGTCGGCGATGTGGGGAGAGGAGAGCAGGGCGTCCCGAACCCGCTCCCGGATCGCGTCGACGAGCTCGCGCTCGTTCGCGAACCGGACCTCGCGCTTGGTCGGGTGCACGTTGACGTCGAGCCGGTCCGGTTCGACCTCGAGGTGCAGCACGCCGACCGGAAAGCGGGCGCGGGGGAGATAGTCCCCGAACGCGGCCCGGACCGCCTGGAGGATCGGGCGGGACGCGATCAGGCGGCCGTTCACCGCCAGGTAGAGCCCCGACGAGAAGGCGGTCGCGGTCGACGGGCGACCGAGGATCCCCTCGACGGTACCACCGGGAACGAACCCCCGCACGGCGAACGAGTCGTTCGAGAACGTGCTGCCGAGAACACGGGCGGCCGCGTCGGGAAGCTGCGTCGCCGCCGGGAGCACGGCGATGTCCTCTCCCTCCGCCTCGACGCGGAGCGACACCGACGGTCGCGCCAGGTAGAGCCGCTCGACCGTCCGGACGAGCTCGAGCTGCTCGGCACCCGGGCTCTTCAGGAACTTTCGCCGCGCGGGCGTGTTGAAGAACAGGTCCCGGACCTCGACGGTCGTGCCCGGGGCCCGACCTTCCGAGAACCGGCGGCCGACCTTCCCTCCGGTCACCGAGATCCCCTCTGCCACCTCCGAGCGGGGCGGCCGGGAAATCAGCCGGAAGCGCGACACCGAGGCGATCGCGGCGAGGGCCTCGCCGCGGAAGCCGAGCGTTTCGATCTCCTCGAGCCGGCCGACCGGGTCGAGCTTGCTCGTGGCGTGCCGTTCGACGGCGAGCGTCAGCTCGTCGGACGGGATCCCCGCTCCGTCGTCCGCGACCTCGAGCAGCTTGAGTCCCCCGCCCTCGATCCGCACGGTCACGTGGGCGGCTCCGGCATCGACCGAGTTCTCGATCAGTTCCTTCGCGACGGACGCCGGCCGCTCCACCACTTCTCCGGCGGCGATCCGCTCGACGGTCTCGGCGGACAGCCGGCGGATGGGGCGACGGGCGGGCCCCGACGGACTCACGACGTGTCCTCCCCGGACCGTGGCGTCGATCGAGCCTTCTCCTTCAGCTCGGCCAGCCGGCGGTGCGCGTCCATCGGGGTCATCTGGTCGAGGTCGAGCTGCTGGAGCTCTTCGCGCAACGGGTCCACCGGGGGGCGGGGGTCGGCGATCAGTATTCCCTGGGTGTACGTAGGTCCCCGCGGCGCCCGTCGACGGGGCTCGGTCCCGGCGACCCCGCCGGACTCGAGCTGGCGGAGCAATCGTTCCGCTTCCGCGAGGACACCGTCCGGAACCCCGGCCAACCGCGCGACATGGATCCCGTAGCTTTGGTCGGTGCTGCCGGGCACGAGCCGGTGCAGGAATACGATCCCGTCCGAACCCTCCCGGACCGCCATGTGGGCGGTCTGGGCCGCGGTCAGGCCGCGCACGAGGTCGCTGAGCTGATGATAGTGGGTCGCCAGCACCGAGCGCGCCCGGGTCGCGTCATGGAGGTGGCGCAGCGTGGCCCAGGCGATCGCAAGCCCGTCGAACGTGCTCGTCCCCCGCCCGACCTCGTCGAGCAGCACGAGCGAGCGGTCGTCGGCGGCGCGGAGGATCTCCGCAACCTCGGTCATCTCGACCATGAAGCTCGACTTGCCGCGCCCGATCTCGTCCGTGAACCCCATGCGGGTGAACAGTTGCGTGACGAGTCCGACCCGCGCGAACTTCGCGGGGACGTACGAACCCGCCTGGGCGAGCACGACGAGCAGCCCGACCTGCCGCATGTAGGTCGACTTGCCGGACATGTTCGGCCCGGTGAGCACGAGCAAGCGGTGGGTGGTGGCGTCGAGCTCGACGTCGTTGGGGACGAACCGCTCGCCGAGGGCCCGGTCGAGGACGGGGTGCCGACCGTCCCGGATCAGGAGCGCGGTCGATGCGTCCACCGTCGGCCGGACGTAGCCGCGGGTCTGGGCGAGGTGCGCGAAGGTCGCCAGTGCGTCGAGCTCACCGACGGCCCGAGCGACGCGGTACACGGCGGAGACGTGGCGGTCGACCTCCCCGAGGAACTCCTCCCATCGCGACGCCTCGGCGAGACGGGCTCCTTCCCGGGCCTCGCGGACCTTCCGTTCGAGGTCGTCGAGCGCGTCCGAAGTGTACCGCTCGCCCTGCGAGATCGTCTGTCGCCGGCGGAAGTGGGCCGGGATCTTCGCGAGGTGCGGCTTGCTGACCTCGAAGTAGTAGCCGAACACCTGGTTGTACCCGACCTTGAGGGTGCGGATCCCGGTCGCCTGTTGTTCGGACCGTTCGAGCTCCGCGAGCGCGGCCAGCGCAGTGCGTTCCTCGGACCGCCACCGGTCGACCTCGGGGGCGTGGCCCGCGCGGAACAGCTCTCCGGCCTCTTCGGTGGGCGGCAACGTTTCCGGGAGAGACCGCTCCAGCAATGCAACCAGGTCGGCCGGGGGAACGATGGCCTCCGAGAGCGCGCGCAGCGTCTCCGACGTCCCGGGGGTCGGCGGCTCCCCGCGGAGCGCGAGCAGCGACCGCACTCCTTCGCGCAGGGTCGCGAGCTCGGGCGGGCGCACGCGCCGACCCGCCACGCGCGAGGCGATCCGCGCGAGGTCTCCGACGTGCGAGAGGCGCTCGCGGAGCTCCGCGAGCCGAGCCCCGTGCGCGATCAGCGCTTCGACCGCGTCCTGGCGCGCCCGGATCGCCTCGACGTCCGCGAGCGGGTTGGTGAGCCAGAATTCGAGCGTGCGACGTCCGGCGGCCGTGACGGTCGCGTCCCAGGTCCCGAGGAGGGTCGCGCCGTCGGGGTCGTCCGGGTTCATCGGTCGGCGAACTTCGAGATGGCGCAGCGTCTTCGCGTCGAGGACGAGACGACGGCCCCCGCGACCCCGATCGACCAGGATCAGGTGCGGCACGATCCGAGGCTGCGCCACGCGCAGGTAGGCGACGAGGCGACGGTCGGCCTCGACGACGACCGCCCCGAGGTCGACCTCGGCGTGCAACGGAGCCGGCACCTCCTCCGCGACGACCGGCTCCGGCGCCGCCTCGAGGCGAGCCGAGCGGAACTCCCGGGCGAGGGCGCGGGACAAGCGGGAGCTCCGGGCGGTCGGGGCGCCGGACGACCAGAGGATCTCGCGGGGCTGGAACGGAGCGACCGCCGAGAGCAGTCCGTCCACGCCGGGGCCGTCCCCGAGGCCGTGGAACCACTCCCCCGTCGTGATATCGACCGCCGCGAACCCGCCGGGTCCGTTCGCCGGCTCCACGAGGCTCGCGAGGAAACTGTGCTCGGGGCCGCCGAGGATCCGGTCCTCGACCACGGTGCCGGGAGAAACGACCCGCGTCACGTCGCGGCGCACAAGCCCCTTCGCGAAGCGGGCGTCCTCGAGCTGGTCGCAGATCGCGACCTTGTACCCCTTGCGGACCAGCCGGCCCAGGTAGGTCTCGACCGCATGGTGCGGGACGCCGGCCATCGGGGTCCGGTCTCCCGTTACGTCCGGCGCCCGCGCCGTCAGGACGACGTCGAGCTCGCGGGAGAGGAGCTTGGCGTCGTCACCGAACGTCTCGTAGAAATCGCCGACGCGGAACAGGACGAGATGCCCCGGGTACCGTGCTTTGACGCCCTCGTACTGCGCAAGGAGGGGAGTCGAAGCCGCGGCGCCGGACATCGGAGGGCGGCGGAGCCGACCGCGGCTTATAATCCGTTCCGCGAGCGGTCCGGCGCTGAGGGGGAGATTTGAACTCCCGAAGCGAGACCGCCACCGGTTTTCAAGACCGGCGCCTTTCCGGGCTAGGCTACCTCAGCGCATCCGGTCCGAGCGGGACCGCGCCGAATAAACTCTCGCTCGCGGGCGGCCCGCGGGACGGATGCAGGTGCCGGGAGCCTCGCGACGGGTCGCTTGCGGTCCGCCGATTCGAACCCGGGCCGTCAGCTTGGAAGGCTGACATCCTACCACTAGATTACACCTGCACGTTCGCCCGCGGGCCACCGGACCGACGGTGCCTCGGGGTTATTTCTTTGCCGCCGCTGCGCGCCCCGCCGGGGCCGAGAGCTCGATGAGCGCAATCCGCTCCAGCACCAGCCCCTCCCATCCGCTCTCGGGAACGGTGGCCCGCTCGGCGGCACCGATCCCGAGCCGCTCGAGGGTCCTCACGGAGGGGGCGCGGGGGTACACCGACGGGTCCGCGACGAGGCCGAACCCTTCGAGGAGATCCGCCGGGTCACGCGGCTTCTCGGCGACGAGCACGAATTCCTCCGTGCCGTCGGTGACCCCGACCTTCTCGAGCGCACGGGGCAGCTGATCGTCGCCCGCGACGAACAGCGCCAGTTCGGCCCCCCGGTCGCGCAGTCGGGCCTCGCCCCGGCCCCGGGCACGTCCCAGGTGCGCCCACGCCGAGTACAGGTGGCGCTCGCCGGCGACCGCCCCGGCGTCGAACAGTGCCACCAGGGCCTCCGACTCCTGCGCGAGGGCTCGGAGCCGCTGGACGATCGCGCCGACGTTCGGAGACCCGGAGTTCCGGCGGCGGGCACCGACGGCGCGCAGCGTGCGCTCCTCGGGCGGAGGGAGGGGGGCCATCCGACGCTCACTCCTTCAGGAACTGGATGAACTCGTCCCGGGTCCTCGGCTGGAGCGTGTAGTTCTCCTCTTTCTCCCGCCCGATCGTCGAGGTCGGGGTCGACCCGTAGTCGTGGCCGGGGAGGACCACGAGCGCATCGTCGAGGGCGACGACGCGACGCTGGAGGCTGTCGTACATTTCCGACGGGTCACCGCCGGGAAGGTCGGTGCGACCGCACTCCCCGACGAACAGGGTGTCGCCGGTGGCGACGTTCCCGTGGAACAAGTACAGCACGCTGTCCTTCGTGTGGCCCGGCGTGTGCATCACTTCGATCTTCAGCCGACCCGCGGCGATCGCATCTCCGTCGTCGACGGAGACGTCCTGATGGAGCGGCGCCACGCGATGGGCGACCACCTTGGCCCCGGTTCTCTCCCGGACCTCCCGGTTCCCCGCGCAGTGGTCCGGGTGGCTGTGCGTGTTCAGGATGTACCGCACCTTGACGCGTCGCTGGTCGATCGCCTCGAGCACCGGTTCGATCCCGAACGACGGGTCGATGACGACCCCTTCGCCCCCGTCCTCGGTCGCGACGAGGTAGGTGAAGTTGAGGTACGGTCCCACGCGGAACTGGTCGAGGATCATCGCCGTCGCGAGCGGGGCGCGATATTTGACGGTGGGGAGGTCGGGCTCAGTACCCGCCGTCGGAGGCGGAGGCCCGCCGGCCGGTCACCGCGTCCAGGACCACACGGCCCTCCGCTCCCTCGGCGTACCAGTAGGGTACATAGAGGAGGGCCATTGCCCCGAGCTTGAGGTCGTTCGTCGACGGGAGGATCCGGCGGGTCTCGATCACGAGCGCCCCGCCGTGTTGCTCGGTATGTTCGACGTCCACGGTGTGGTACCGTCGCACCGCCTCCGTCGCGAGCGCGACCGCCTGGGACTCCCCCAGTTGGGGGATCAGCCGCTGGTGGGGCTCCTCGATCCCGGCCACCAGCTCTCGATCCCCGCCCTCCCAGATCTCGGCGCGGCGGGAAACGGCATTCACCGCCACGAGCCGGTGCAACACCGGACCCGGGGCTCCGTGGGGCGAGGACGGGCGCACCCGGTACGGGGCGACGTAGAACGGAACGAGCCGGAGCGTGTACCGGGGGGAATCCACCCCCGCCAGCGCCTCCGCCTCGGCCCGACCGATGCGCGGTCGGACGACCCGCTCGTTGTCCGGCAGCAGTCCGAACGGCGGAAACAACGAGGGGTCGTCGTTCGGCTCGGGAGCCAGGGTCGGTGCGGGGCTGGGGGCGGGCAGAAGGAGCTCCGCGAGCGCGGGTCCGAGGGTCGTCGGCTCGAGCAGCTCGATGCCGCGGTCGGCCGCGAGCTCGCGCGCGGTCGCACCGGGCTCGTCGTCGTAGACGATCGTGCGATACACGACGTCGGCCGGGAACCAGCGTTCGACCTCGACGGGCGATCGCGCGGACCCGACGATGATGACCGCCCGCCGGTCCTTCGCGCGAACGGCGACGGTCGCCTCCGCGTGGGGCTCGAGACGATAGCCGGCCGCCTCCAACAATCGTCCCAGGACCGAGGACGGGGCGGCGGCGGGGCTCATCGGGGTTTGGACCGGACCGGGGGATATCTGCGTTCCGCTCCTTCCGCACCGACCGGGCGGAAAACCGGACGACAAGCCTCATCTTCCCGGAACCGGAACCCGTCCCCATGGGGCGGTACTGGCTCGGCTGTTCGGGCTGGTCGTACGACGACTGGCTCGGCCCGTTCTACCCACCGGGCACCCCGCCCGGGGAGTTCCTCGAACGGTACGCCCGGGTGTTCCGGACGGTGGAGGTCGACTCGAGCTTCTACCGGGCCCCCACCCCCTTCCTGGTGCAGCGGTGGACGGAACGGACCCCGGCCGACTTCCGATTCGCCCTCAAAGTGCCCCAGGACGTCACCCACGAGAACGACGAGCCGAAAGGCGATGCGATCCTCGAGCGGTTCCTCGCGAGCCTCGCCCCGATGCGGAGCGCCGGGAAGCTCGGCGCCGTCGTGCTCCAGTTCCCGCCCTCGTTCCGCGCCCCCGCCGGTAGCTCCAAGCTCGAGCACCTGGTCGCCTCCGTCCCCGTCGAGATCCCACTCGCGGTCGAACTGCGCCACGGGTCGTGGTGGGTGCCTTCGACCCGCACCCTCCTCGAGGGCCGGGGCGCCGCGCTCGTCTGGTCCGTGATACCGCGCACCGAGCCGCCCGCCTGGGTGACCGGGGATCTGGTGTACTTCCGCCTCGTCGGGGACCGAGCTCTGACGAAGTTCGACCGCGTTCAACGCGACGGACGACCCGAGATTGACCGGATGAAGCAGCGGCTGGAGGACCAGGCCCGCGACGCCGGAACGATCTACGGCTTCTCGAACAACCACTTCATGGGATTCGGGCCCGGCACGGTGGCCGCCGTCGCGGCGGCCCTCGGCGAACCCGTTCCCGACCTCACCGCCGCGGCCCGCCTTCCCGGTCAACGGACGTTGGGTACGAGCGAACCACCAGGTTCCGCCGGACGAAGCGAACGCTTTTAGCGGGCCCCCCCGTCGAACTAGCGGCGATGGGCGAGGCGGTCACCCTCCGGGTCGCCGAGGCGTTTCAGCAGGACATCGGGCTCGGAACGGCCCGGTTGGACGTCCAGACCCGTCAGCGACTGAAGGTCGGGCTGGGCGATGTCGTGGAGATCCGGGGACGAAAACCGACGCCCGCGATCGTCAGCCGCGCCCAGCCGGACGACGAGGGAAAGGGACTCGTTCGGATCGAGGCGGTCGTCCGCCGAAACGCCGGCGTGAGCATCGGCGACCGCATCCAGGTTCAGCGCGTCGACTGCCCGAACGCCGACTCCGTCACGATCGCTCCGATCTACGCCGGTAGCGCGCGGATGGACCTCGGCCCCGGGCTCGAGAGCTTCGTCGCGAAGGCGCTTGCGCGACGGCCGTTCGTCCGCGGCGACGTGTTCGTCATCCCCGGGGTGTTCCTGATGGGCGGTTCGCTGCCGTTCATGGTCGTCGCCACGCAGCCGAAGGGGATCGTTCAGGTCGCGCCCGCGACCCTGATCACGATCAAGGAGGAGACGGTCAGCGAGTCGGAGGTCGCCGCCCCTCGCGTTTCGTACGAGGACATCGGCGGGCTCAAAGAGAAGCTCGGCCGGGTGCGCGAGATGATCGAGCTGCCGCTCAAGCACCCCGAGCTGTTCGACCGGCTCGCGATCACTCCGCCGAAGGGGGTGCTGCTCTACGGCCCTCCCGGGACCGGGAAAACACTCATCGCGAAGGCGGTCGCCAACGAGGCGGGCGCCCACTTCATCGGCATCCAGGGACCCGAGATCATCTCGAAGTACTACGGCGAGAGCGAGAAGGAGCTCCGGGAGAAGTTCGAGGAGGCGGAAAAGAACGCACCGAGCGTGATCTTCATCGACGAACTCGATTCGATCGCCCCGCGCCGGGACGAGGTCGTGGGCGAGGTCGAGCGGCGCGTGGTCGCCCAGCTCCTCACGCTCATGGACGGCCTGTCCGGACGTGGCAACGTCATCGTCATCGCGGCGACGAACCGCGAGGAGGCGATCGACCCGGCCCTCCGCCGGCCCGGTCGGTTCGACCGCGAGATCGAGATCGGCGTGCCGACCCAGGAGGGCCGGCTCGAGATCCTTCAGATCCATACGCGCGGCATGCCGATCGAGGGGACCGAGAAGGAACGCGACAAGCTCCTCCGGGAGCTCGCCGCCCTCAGCCACGGGTTCGTCGGCGCTGACCTCTCCTCCCTCGGCCGCGAAGCGGCCATGCGTGCCCTGCGGCGGTACCTGCCCGAGATCGATTTCGACCAGCCGATCCCGCTCTCCCTGCTCGAACGGATGAAGGTCACGGAGACCGATTTCCGGGAGGCACTCAAGCAGATCGAGCCGTCGAGCCTGCGCGATGTGGCGGTCGAGGTCCCAACGACCCGGTGGGACGAGGTGGGGGGAGTCGACCGCGTCCGCCGGATCCTCGAGGAATCGGTGGAGCTTCCGTTCAAGAATCCCCAGGTGTACCGCCACATCGGCATCGAACCGCCGCGCGGGATCCTGCTGTACGGACCCCCCGGGGTCGGGAAGACGATGCTCGCGAAGGCCGCCGCGACCGAGAGCCAGGCGAACTTCATCTCGGTGAAGGGACCCGAGGTGATGAGCAAGTGGGTCGGCGAGAGCGAGAAGGCGATTCGGATGATCTTCAAGAAGGCGCGTCAGGCGTCGCCCTCCATCGTGTTCATCGACGAGCTCGACTCGATCGCGCCGCGGCGCGGCCTCCAGACCTCGAGCGGGGTCACGGAGCGGATCGTCAACCAGCTCCTCACGTCGATCGACGGCCTCGAATCCCTCGAGCGCGTCCTCGTGATCGCGGCGACCAATCGTCCCGATATCATTGACGAGGCGCTGCTCCGGACCGGCCGCTTCGACCGCATGCTCTACGTCGAGCCGCCGAACGCCGCCGGCCGCGCCGAGATATTCAAGGTTCACACGAAGCGGATGCCGCTCGCCGACGACGTGAACCTCAATGAGCTCGCGGAGCGGACCGAAGGGTACGTGGGGAGCGACATCGCCGCGCTCTGCCGCGAGGCCGGCATCACGGCGATCCGCGAGAGCCTGAAGTCCAACAAGGTGACGCGGGCGCACTTCGAGGTCGCCATGAAGACCGTTCGCGCGTCACTCGACCCCGAGATCCTTCGCTTCTACGAAGAGTTCGAAAAGCACTTGCTCCGTGAACGTGTCGCACGGCGTCGCGAGGACGCCGGCACGGCGATTTACCGATAGAGAACCGCGCGCCGGACGACCGCGAAAATCGCGGCTCGGCATCCGAGTCCGGGCAAGCTATATGTAGTAAGGCTAAGTTCGCGCCCCCGCCTCCGATAGGGGGCAACAAGACGGGAGAAGTGAGACAGTTGGTACAGCACCTGCCGCGCGCCGCCCTGTGGGTCGTCGTGCTGCTGTTGCTGGCGGGAACGCTGGCGACCATCGCGACGGCACAAGCCACCACGCCGAACTATACCCTGACCGGCTTTGCGACCCAGCCCAACGGGGCGGGCGTCGTACCCGCGGGCGCGACAGTCGACCTGATCAACCGAGCCACCGACGCGGTCTACACCACCTCGATCACCGGCAGCGGTGGACAGTTCAACTTCACGACCTCGAGCACGGGCGGAGCCCTCGTTCCCGGTTATTGGGCGCTGTACGTTCCCCCGCAGGGGAACCTCAGCGTCGTGGGGTGCCGGGCGTGCAACAACTTCGGCGTGTACGCGGTCAACCAGAACCCGGTGTACAACTACTACAGTGCGACCCAGCTCACGTCGACCTCCTCGCCGGCGAGCGTTCCGAACGTCAACGTGGTCTACTACAACGCCCAGCTCTCGGGCACCGTTCGCTACAACGGCAACACGGTCGGGGGCGCCTCGATCCAGTTGCTGAACCCCCAGTACAACGACTTCGTCCTCGCAAGCAACTCCAGCCTCGCGAACGGAACGTACGTGCTGAAGGTCCCTGCCGGGTCCTGGGTGCTCAAGACCCTCGTTCAGGAGTCCCCGCCGCTGTACAACTACACCGCGCTCACGGTCACGGCATTCTCGCGCCCGACCGTGAACATC
Organism: Thermoplasmata archaeon; assembly: GCA_035504595.1. GTDB lineage: Archaea > Thermoplasmatota > Thermoplasmata > Lutacidiplasmatales > UBA184 > Lutacidiplasma. Next base: position 49,257 of record DATJRQ010000009.1, read on the forward strand.
GGGCTCGGCACCTGGCTGTTCCAGGGTTCGATGCTGCAAGGCAGTGCCGGCAACCCGCCGGTCCCGAGCAGCGGCAACGTGACGCTCTGGGACGCGACGAACGGGTACGTCTACTCGAACCCGACGCCCCCCGGCGGCTTCTACTCGATCGGCTCGTATCCGACGGGCTTCAGCGGCACGACCGGCCAAACGTTCCAGGTCGTCCTCTCCGCCGTCGGCTACAGCACCTCGTTCTACTCGCAGAAGTCGCAGGGTACCCCCTACTCGCAGAACATGGTCCTCGCTCCGCTCGCGCCGTCGCAGCGCGGGGTGTACCAGACGACCCTGAACTTCTCGGGGATCAACGTGAGCACCGGCACCGGCAAGCTCAACGTCTGGACGAACGCGACACTCGGGAACGACACGGTCATCCAGAACCTCCCCAACAGCACCATCGCCCAGTTGTGGGGCCAGCTCGGCCTCGACTTCCAGCACACCACGAGCCCGACCGGCACGGCGCTCCTGGCGAGCCTGGTGAACTGGGAGAACGCCGCGGGCGCCTGGTTCCCGGCGGTCCAGGCCGGCACGGCGATCAACGGAACGGGGTTCCTCGCGTCCGCCCAATCGGGGAACGTCGGCGCCAACTCGACGACCTGCACGGCGACCTGCACCCTCTCCACGGGAGGGGGCATCTCGCTCGGCTGGTACCAGTCGTTCGCGCTGAACGGCTCTGTCGTGAAGAACTCGGGGACGTACACCCTGACGTTCGGGTTCGCCCACCCCACGAGCACGGACACGTACAACTACTCGATCGTGCTCCCGACCGGCTACGCGCTGGCGGCGAACACGCCGGCCCCGGCCCAGACGCGCCTCGTCGCGGGCGGACCCGACAACACGTGGACGAAGTTCACGTTGGTGTCGCTCCCCTCGAGCGCGAACGGCGGGACGGCCTCCTTCCAGATCGTGAAGTACGCGAACCTGACGGCGATCGTCAACGCGTCGGTCTCGAACTTCGCGTACTCCTCGAAGAACGTGCTCAACAGCACCAACGGGAACTACACGGTCGTCGTGGGCACGGGGCAGAACGTCACGTTCAGCGCGCTCAATTCGACCTATCCCGCGGGCACGAACGGCACCACGTTCCGCTGGAACTTCGGCGACGGCAACACGTCGACGGTGACCACCCCGACGACGAACCACACCTACGCCACGGCGCGGGCGGCCCCGTATTCGGGCCTGCTGACCGTGACCAGTTCGGGCGGCCTCGTCAACTCGACCAAGTTCTTCGTCTACGTGGCGGAGGGACCGGTCACGGCGACGATTCTGTCGAACGCGTCCGCGTCGCAGAATCGAACGAGCGGGTCGGTACCGTACGTGTTCGTGAACTGGAGTACGGTGCTCCGGTTCAACGCGTCGGCGAGCACGGCGCAGATCGCGCCGGGCGCGACGGTCCCCGGGGTTCTTTCGGTCGCCTCCTACTCGATCGCGGCCAAGGGGTTCACCGCGAAGGCGAACTACTCCGAGGGCCAGGGCGCGTACTTCGGTTCGAACTACTCGTTCCAGTTCCTGGGAGCGGGCGTGTACTACAACAACCACACGACGATCGGCGGGAGCCCGGTCGACTTCAAGGGTTGGCAGTACAACATCACGCTCACGGTGTGGGACGGCACGGGGCAGTCCGCCTCGACGACCCTCATCGTGCTCGTCGTGGACACCCAGAAACCGACGTCCGCGTTCCAGCTGCTGAACGGCGCGGGAAAAGCCGTGACCGGTAGTGGGCTCATCACCGGCTCGAACCTCTCGGCGAAGGTCCAGTTCGACGGCGCGAACGCCACCGACCCGAACAACGGGTCGCTGACGAACTACTACTGGCTCGTCACGAACTCGGGCAACGACACGGTCCACCTCGGGATCAACCAGACCTCGGTGAAGCCGTACCCGTCGCTCTGGCTGCCGGCGCAGACCAAGCCGTACACGGTCAACCTGACCGTGACGGACCTGAACGCGAACAAGGGGTACACGACCCAGTCGCTCTCGGTCACCGTGAACTCGACGACGAACGTGATCATGGCGGCGACGAACCTGACCGGTTCGTCGTCCCCGAACTCGGGAACCCAGTACACGTACTGGGTGAACATCACGGTCGGCGGCGGCTCGAAGGCGGTCGCGCAGAACGTCCAGGTCCTCTGGTCGATCGCGAGCCCGGGCAGCACGGTGAAGTCCCCCATCGCGGGGACCCCCGGCACGGTGAAGTTCTACAACTACACCTCGGCGGGCGTCCCGAACTCGGTGCCGTTCGCGATCGGGTCGATCGCGACGATGAACTACAACACCACGTACCGCGCGGTGATCACGTGGTCGCCGGTGAAGACCGGTAACTTCGTCCTCTACGCGAACGTGACGGCGTCGAACGAGTTCTCCGGGAACTACAACAGCGGGCCGAACCTCGCCTCGCTCTCGATCACGGTGAACCCGAACCCGACGACGCAGCTGCTCGAGTACGTGGCGATCGCGGTCGCGGTCATCGCCGTGATCCTGGCGATCATCTTCCTCTACCGGCGCCGCGGGCGCCGCAGCACCACGACGACCCCGGCGCGCACGAGCCGCTCGGGCATCGAACGGAAGTCGACCTCCAAGGACACCACCGAGGACGACGACGAGGACGACGAGTCGTAGTCCGGCCGAGAGCCGAGCGAGCGACGAACCTTTTCCGATCACCGGGCGCGAACGCGACCCGGGTGGAACGAGCTGGGAGGATGACGCCTACCCGTACGGGCCGACCTCATCGAGGAGGTCGACGTGGGTCAGGAGCATCCGCCGGCAGCAGTATCGCTTCAGCCCGAGCCCGTCCAGCACCTTGCCGGCGGGTTCGCCGCGGGAGGTCCGCTCGCGGTACTCGTCCCAGGTCTGGCCGATCACGGCGCCGCAGGTGAAGCAGCGCACGGGCACCATCATCGTCATGGATCGTCCTACCTCCGCCGCCTAACGATACGACTTCTGCCGGCGCGCCCGCGCTCCGCGCCCACCGGGGCGCTTCGGAAGCTTGCGGCGCGGGTCGTTCACGATCAGCGACCGGTCGTACTTCTTGAACATCTCGCGAAGCTCCGGGTCCTTCAGCCACTCGAGCAGGCCCCGGGCGACCGCCGTGCGCGCCGCGGACGCTTGGCCGACGATCCCGCCGCCCCGGATCTGCACGGTGATGTCGAGCGCCTTCCCGCGGTCTCCGACCATCAGGAGGGGTTCCTGGATCTTCTGTCGGACGACCTCGGGTTCGACCAGTTCGAGCGGTCGGTCGTTGACGCGCACGAGCCCGGCGCCCTTGCGCACGGTCGCTCGAGCGACCGCGGCCTTGCGCTTGCCCGTCGCGAGGACGATGACCGGTGCCTTGCTCACGCGCGCGCCCCCAGAAGGACGGTCACTTCGGCGAGCGTCACGGGTGGGCGCAGCGCCGGCCGAGCCTTGGCGCCGTCCAGCGTCTCGAGCGAGGAGGAGAGGTACTCGTCCGGGATCCCCATGTGAACCACCAGGCGGCTGTAGGCGTTCTTGCCGCCGGACTTGAGGTGAGGGAGCATGCCGCGCACGGTCCGCCGGAAGATCCGGTCGGCGTACCGGGGGTAGTGGGGACCCGAGCGGACGGACCCGCGGGCGCGGGCCTCGGTGTAGTGGGCCACGATCTGGCGACGGGAGCCCGTGACGACGCTCTTCTCGGCGTTGACGACAACGATCGTCTCACCGTTGAGGAGGCGCTTCGCGATGAGGCTCGCCGCGCGGCCGAGCACGAGGCCGGTGGCGTCGAGGACGATCGGCTTCGCTTCGTCAGGCAAGGAGACGCACCCCCGCCCCGTCGGGCTTGGCTTTGAGGAGTTCCGAGATCGTGAGCGCGGTCCCGCCTGCGGCGTGGACCTTCGAGCGTGCTTCCGCGGAGTAGGAGAGCGCGCCGACCGTGACCGGCTTCGATAGCGGTCCGTCGGCGAGCAACTTGCCGGGAACGACGACCCAATCGTCCGCCTCGGCGAGGCGGTCGAGATGTCCGACGTTGAGAGGATTCACCTGGTGCCGGGCCCGCTCGAGCCGGTCCGCGACCGCGCCCCATATCGGCGCGTCGTGCGCGTGTTCGGCCTTCCGGAGCTCCACGACGACGCGGTGCAACTCTGGATTCTTCTCTCGAAACGCACTAGGCATGGGCGAGGGCCCCTCGACCTGAGTCGCCGATATAAGCATTGCCGCCGCGGCATCTTCGCCGTGGGCCGGTTCCGCACGCCGGTGGCCGTCGACCGCCGGGTACGTTGCAAGTCCTAACTAACGATTAAATACGGCACTCCGCCATCCGACCGCCGAGGAAGCCCTCCATGCGCAAGTTCCTTACTGAGCTCCGGGGAAAGACCGTAATGACCAACGATGGCCAGATCCTGGGAGCGATCGACAACTTCGTCGTGGACACCTTGACCGGAGGGATCGCTCACGTCCTCGTCACGCCCAGCGAGGATGTCGAGCCTCGCCTGTTCCAGAGCGACGCGTCGGGCCGGCTCGTGCTACCCTTCAAGAGCATGCGCGCGGTCAAAGATGTCGTCGTGATGGACATTGGGAAGTGACGGCCCCCCGCTCCCGTTGATCTCGGTCGTCATCACCGTCCGAAACGAGGAGCGCTGCCTCGCGCAGCTTCTCGACAGCCTGCTGCTCCAGGAACCGCCGTTCGAGATCGTCCTGGTCGACTCCGAGAGCCGCGACCGCACGGTGGAGATCGCCGAGTCGTACGCCGCCCGGCACCCCGAGCTCCGCATCTTCTCGCAAGACGGCTCCCGCGGGATCGGTCGGAACCGGGGCGTCACGGAAGCGCGCGGTGCGTGGGTCGCCTTCACGGACGGCGACTGTTTCGCCGACTCGCACTGGCTCCACGAGCTCCGAGGCGGACTCGCGCGCGCCCCCGTCGCCGCCGGGCAGACCGTGGTGGTCGGGAAGCCGTCCTACGGCGCCCTCGAGCGCGTAGAGCTGTTCCAGAGCGGCTACGACGTGACGTATCCGAGCTGCAACCTCGCGTACCACCGGGACCTGTTCGAGCGGCTCGGCGGATTCGACCCCCGGTTCATCACCGCCGAGGACATCGACCTCAACCTGCGCGCGGTGCGCGCGGGGGCGGCGATCCAGTACGTGCCCGAGGCCGTGATCTACCATCACAAACGGGCGACGTTCCTCCGATTCCTCTACCAGGCGTTCTGGAACGGGTACGGGCGCAAGCAGCTGACGGAGAAGCAGGGCAGCCTCTGGGGACGGTACCGAATGGGTCGCCTGCTCACCGGGCAACGGACGCCGCTCGCTCTCGCGCGCCTCGCGGCGGCGTTCGCAGGTTACGCCACGCGCATGCTCACGGGCAGCGGTTCCCGGTTGACCCCCGACCCGATGACGACGTCGAGCGCAACGGGAGCGGCCGCCCACTAACGGCGGTCTAGTTCGCCTTCAGGAGCTCGGCGACCTTCGCGACCTCGGCGAGCACCTTCGTCACGTCGGCGGTCTGGTCGACGACCGCGACGAGGAGCGCCTTCTTCCCGCTCCCGACGATGATCGTCTTCGAATCGTTGCCCTCGATCACGATTCGCTCCGGCGGGGCTCGATTGAGCTCCGTGTTGGCGGTCGCGGCGGCGCCGAGGATCGTGGCGCACATGATCGCGAACGTCTCGGTGTAGACACCCGCCGGCACATCCGCGTACAGGACGAGACCGTCGCGCGACACGAGGGCGGTGGCGATCCCTGCGATGCGCGTCTTCAGGTCCTTGATGACTGCTCCCACGTTCCCGGTGGCCATCATTCAGTTCCCACCTACATCTCCTCGATTCGGAACTTGCACTCGGGATGGCCGGCGCTGGCGCACATCTCCTCGGTACACTTAACGCGCCCCCCCTTAAAACGTTCGTAGAACTCGCGGAGGATGCCGCGCAACCGATGGCACGTCGGGATGTCGCTGGGGGTGACTTCGATCGATCCCTTTACGACCGCCCCCGTGTCGGAGAACGTGACCTCTTCGACCCATCCGCGCTCCTTCAGGATCGCAGCGGCGCGCTCGAAGTACTTCGAGCGGTCCTTCAGGGCCTCTTCCGCCATGTCGGTGCCGATCACCGACCCTTCCTTGAAGAACAGGCCGTGGCAGGCGTGGGACATCACGCCCTCGTAGAGCTCCTTGATCTGACGGAGCTCGGCCTGGTCGAGCTTCACGTAGCGCATGGTCGAGGCGGGAGCGGGACTCATCGTATATAGGTTCAACGGGGGACGACTATTCGTCGCCCTCATCGGAATCGTCGCCGGCGTCCGCGTTCGATCCCCCGGCCGCGAGCGCCGCCTCGAGCCCCCCGAGCTCCACGATCCGGCCCGCCTGCACCTTCGGCCATCCGTCGTGACGGTCGAGCAGGAGGGACGGGAGGCCCGCCCGAGCCGCGGCGCGAGTGTCGCTCCAGAACAGCTCGCCGACGAACGCGACCTTCTCGGGCGGGAACCCCATTCGGTCGGCCGCACTGCGGAACGCCGCCCGGTCGGGAAGGGTCGGGGACGCTTCGCCCGTGAGCAGCAGGTGCGAGGAGTCGATCCCGACGCGCCGGAGCAGCCAGCGCGCCGCGTCGTTGGGGAGACCGGTCGCGATCCCCCAGGGGACGTTCGCCGCCTGCAGCCGCTTCAGGGCGGGCTCGACGTCGGGGAACCGCTCGACCTCGCCCGCGGGGTGCTGAAGCCGCCGCACGACGGCCTCGGTCTCCTCGGGCGGCAGGGGGTGGCCCGAGATGGCGAACAGCGTCGACACGAGCTGCTGGTGGAGCGCCGCGAGGTCCGCCGGGGGCTCCTTGCCCGTGAGGCCGCGCCACCGCCGACGGTCCCAGTGCCGGAGGGAGCGGCGAACGGCCGCGCGGACCCGGCGTTCCCCGAGCACCGGACCTTGCGGGCGCCACGCCCACTGCCACGCCGCCGGGGTCTGGAACGGGACGAGGACGTCGTCGAGGTCGAACAGGACCGCTTCGACTGATGCGGAGCCGTACGGCAGCGGCACGACGCCCTCGCTTACGCGCGGCCGCTCTTCTGGAGCTCGAGCAGGTCTTCGGTCGACACCTTTTCGCCCTTCTTCAACCGGGCGAGGAAATCCTCTTCCTTGGGCGGCTGGGCGTCCGCCCAGCTCGGGGGCGCGCGGCCGCCGCGGGCGGCGTAGAGCATCTTCTCGATGTCCCGCACCTCCTCGATCGCCGCGATGTGCGCGTGGTGCGCTTCGTCGGCGGCGGTCTTCACTTCGATCAACTTCGCCTGGGCCTCGTCGGCCCGGCGGCGCAGCTCGTCCACGACCTCGTACAGGCGGACCATCGACTCGTGCTCGGCCTGGGCCTCCGCGGCGAACTGGCCCACCGCGGCGTGGTGCTTCTCGGCCTCGTCCCGCGCCTCGGCGAATTCCTTCATCGTCTGCTCGACGGCGGGGTCCTGCCGCAGTTCGGCGTCCTGGTCGCGGATCGCCGCCTCGAGCCGCTTCATCTCCTCGATGAGCCGCTTTTCCTGGTCGTTTGTGAGCGCGCTCGTCATGTGGCGGAACTCGAGCTCCTTGAGCTCCTTCTTCAGCCGCCAGACGGGCACGGCGCCGGGGCGCGGGGCGCGCTGCCGCTTCAGTTCCTGGAGCTTGTCGCCGAGCGCCTGGAGCTTCCCGTTCCACTCCTCGCGAAGCCGTTTCTCCTCGCGGACCTGGTCGTTCAGCTGGTCCCGGTGCCGCCGGTGCTCCTGCGCCTCGGCGCTGCGGTCGCGGAGCTCGTCGACGATCCGCGCCCGCTCGTCCGCGGTCGCGCGGGCGTCGGCGTTGAGGCGGTCGCGACGAGCGCGATGCTCGTCGGCGCGCGCGTTCGACTCGGCGCGCTTTTGCTCGAGTTCTTCGGTCGCGTCGGTCAATCGGGCACCGCCCCCCCTTGAAGGGACGAGGGTCGGGAAGCGTTCGACAGAGGCGCCCGATATAAAGTCTGGGGACCGCCGCCGACCGACCGTTGCGTTTGCCGCGTCAGCCTCATATGCGAGGGGCCGAATCGAACGCACCGTGGAAGAGGTCGGACGCATCTTCGGGGACGTCGGCCTCGGCCAGTTCCAGCTCAGCCTGTCGAGCCCGGTCGAGCGGGGCGACTACCTCACCGTCGTGGACGAGCTCCACGGCAAGGTACTCTGCCAGTTGGATGACCTGAAGCGGAAGAGCGACCTCGGCCTCGAGGCCGCGGGGGCCCTCCTCCCGAGCGATGAGGGGCACGTCCACGAGAGCCTCCTCGGCGCCGCGCGGATCATCGGCTACCGCGACGAGCAGGGGCTCGTGAAGCTTCCCACGATCCCGTTCCGGCCCGGCGCGCACGTCTTCCGGGCGGAGGAGCCGCTCATCGCGGAAGTGCTCGGCCTGAAGCACCACGCGAACACCGGCGCCTACGTCGGGCTCCTGCGGAACCACAGCCTGCGCGTCGAGCTCGACATCAACCAGCTCGTCCAGCGACACGTCAGTGTCCTCGCCAAAACCGGGGGCGGCAAGAGCTACCTTTTGGGCGTGCTGATCGAGGAACTGCTCCGCCACAAGGTGACGTGCGTCATCATCGACCCGCACGGCGAATACGGCTCCCTGCGCGTCCCCGCGACGAAGAACGGGATCCACGCGCGCTTCGGGGTCGAGTCGCAGGGGTTCGGAAAGCAGGTGCAGGAGTACTCGCCGGACGTCTCGCTGAACCCGTCGGCGAAGCCGCTCACCTTCTCGCTCCGCCACATCGACCCGCGCGACCTTCTCGTCTTCATGGGTCTCACGAACGTCAAGACGTTCCTCGCGCCGCTCAAGTCGATCATCGAGGCGGTCGCGGCGAACAACCCCGACTTCTCCGTCCACGACCTCGTCCGCGCTGCCGAGAACGGCGAGGGGGCGATCGCGGAGACGCTCCACGAGCGGCTCGAGTACCTCGAGCAGACGAAGATCCTCGGACCGGTCGGCACCAGCCTCAACGACCTCGTGAAGAAGGGGGAGGCGACCCTGATCAACCTGCGGGGGGTCGCGCCCGATGTCCAGGAGCTCGTCGTCGCGCGGATCGCGCTGACCCTTTTCGAGAACCGGAAGAAGGACAAGATCCCGCCGCTGTTCCTCGTCATCGAAGAGGCGCACAACTTCGCTCCCCAGCAGGGCAGCGCGACGTGCTCGCGGATCCTGAAGAACATCGCGAGCGAGGGCCGGAAGTTCGGACTCGGCCTGTGCGTCGTGACGCAGCGGGCCGCGCGGATCGACAAGAGCGTGCTCTCGCAGTGCAACACCCAGCTGATCCTTCAGGTGACGAACCCGCTCGACCTGAAGGCGATCGCCCAGTCGATCGAGGGGCTGACGGACGGGATGACCGAGATGATCCAGTCGCTCCCGGTCGGGACCGCGCTCATCACCGGCGGCGGCTACCACACCCCGCTGTTCTGCGAGGTACGCCCCCGGGCGACCCGGCACGGTGGCGAGAGCGTCGCGATCGTCGCGGCGTGAGTTCGACAGGCCCCGACCGCACCGGGCCAACCCCCCCGCTCACGGGGTCGACGGCCCGGAAGCCGCCGTGGCTCGGCGGTCCCGCGGGCGGCCTAGCTCCCCCGCGACACGTCCATCAGATACTTCGTGACGAGCCGGACCCCGAACGCGGTCGCGCCGGGGTTCATGTACGGCGGCTGGTACCGCCGGGTCGTGATCGTCGTATAGGCCGGTCCCGCGATGTCGAGGTGCGCCCACGCGGTGTCCCCGACGAAGTTCTCGAGGAAAGCGGACGCGGTGAGCATCCCGGCGAGCGGGATCTCGATCGAGTTCCGCACGTCCCCGAACTCGCTCTTGACGAGCTCGCGGTGGTAGTCGGTGAGCGGCATCCGCCAGATCGGCTCGCCGGTCGCCGCCGACGCGGCGAGGAGGCCGTTCGCGAGCTTGTCGTTGGTCGAGACGAGCCCCGCGGTGTCGTCCCCGAGCGCAACCGTCTCCGCGCCCGTGAGGGTCGCCAGGTCGATCAGCTCGTCCGGGCGATACTGCGCGACCGCGTAGGCGAGCGCGTCCGCGAGGACCACGCGGCCCTCGGCGTCGGTGTTGAGCACCTCGATGACCTTGCCGTTGTACGTGCGGACGAGGTCGCCGGGCCGGTACGACGTGCCGCTCGGCACGTTCTCGGCGCACGCCATCACGCCGATGACCCGCGGCGGCACCTTGAGGAGGGCGCACGCGCGCAGGATCCCGAGGACGGCGACCGCGCCGGACTTGTCGAATTTCATGTACGACATCGAGGGGGCGGGCTTGATCGAGATCCCGCCCGAGTCGAACGTGATCCCCTTGCCGACCACGGCGACCGTCTTCCCGCGGCGCGCGCCCCCCGGGTACTCGAGCACGACCATCCGGGGCGGATGGCTGGAGGAACCCCCGCCGACCGCCAGGATCCCACCGCAGTTCATCTCGGCGAGCTTCGTCTCGTCAAAGACGGTGACCTTGAGCCCGAACTCCTTGCCGAGCGCCTTCGCTTCGTCGGCGAGCCGTTGGGGGGGGCACGCGTCGGCGGGGAGGTTGGCGATCTCCCGCGTCCAGACGACGTTCTCGGCGATCGTCTGCTGCTCCTCGAGCGCCTTCCGCAGCAACGTTTCGTCGCGGGCCAGTTCCTCGCCGAGCGCGATCGTCGTCTCCTCGACGACCCCCTCGGTCTTCGATTTGTACCGCAAGAATTCGTACGCGCCGAGGGTCACCCCGTCCACGACCGCCCGGAGCGCCGCGTCGTCGGGGACGGACTCGGTGACGAAGGCGGGCAGCCGGAAGACCGCCGTCCGGGCCCCCTTCCCCTTGAGCGCGCGGACGGCGTGCGCGCTCGCCCGCCGGATCGTCTCGGCGTCGTACTTCTCCCGGGAGCCGAGTCCGATGAGCAGCAGACGCCCTTTGCCATCGGGCCGGTGAAGGACGGTGACCTCCCGGGACTTCCCCTTGATCTCCTTGTTCTCCCACGCGGTCTTGAGGAGGCCCTTCACGAGAGCGTCCTCTTTGGCGAGCGTGCGGGGGAAGGTGGACTCCTTCTCCCCGCGCTCGAAGACTCCGCTGATGACGCAGTCGCCGCCGGCCGACGTGGCGTCGCGGCGGTCGAGGACCGCCTTCACGGCGGCCCCCGCACCTTAGAACGAGGGTCGGATCTTTTGGCGGTCGATGCGAATTCCCGCGGGCGTGATGGCGAGCAGGTTCTTTGCGATACCGGCGACATCGCCGCCCGTATCCTTTGCGACGTTCTTCAAGTCGATGCTCATGCGCTTGACCGCGATCTGGTCGTTCGCGATCGACGTATAGTCCAGCAGAACGATATCGCCCTGGTAGGCGAGCTTCGATACCTGGTGCAGGTCCTCGAACCGCAGGATCTCGGCCATGCGGACCGTGCCGCGCGCGCCCGCGAGCGCGCCGGCCTCGTCCTCGAACGACATCGCGCCGAGGTCGAGGAATGTACCTTCTTCCAACGTGTCCGAGCCGTGGTGACGCCTCAGGATTCCGCTCTTTGCCATGGGAGTGCCTGCTCTCGAGGGCGAAGAGCGGGGGTCGCTTCTTAAGACTATGGTTCGATGCGAGCGTGCGGCGGCGCTCCGTCGTTCCGTTCGGTCGTGGAACGTGGGAATCGCAGGCAGAAGGTCACCCGGTAGATGTCCTGGCCGTCCTTGCGGCCGAACAGCGACGCGGACTCCTTGATGGTCGCGTGGAACTTCTGCTTCGCGACCCGCGTGACGCCCCGCGCCGCGAGCGTGTCGGTGAAGAAGACGTCGTACCCCTCGGGCAGCTCCTCCCGCCAGGAGATAAGATTCCGCCACTCGGGGCGGCTCTCCCGCATCAACGCGGCCCACGTCCCGTCGAGCCGGGCATGGAGGGCGGCGGACTTCTCGTTGGACGACCGCTCCAGGCCCCCGCGAAGCTGCACGACGGCCGTGTAGTACTTCCCGCTCTTCCGGCTGCAGTCGGTGCACGTCTGGTGCTCGGTGCGGACCGCGAGGCGGACCGTCTCCTCCTTCGGCGTGCCTCGGAAGACGAGCTCGGCGGTGCCCGTCAGGTCCCGGACGGTAGCGGTCGCGGACGTCTCCTCCCAGTGGATCCGGCGGATCCCCGCCTCCGGGTGGACGCGGAGGAACGGGGCGAGGTCCTCAGCGCCGAGCAGCGGGCTCGACCCCGCGCGCTCCCACTTTGCGCCCTGCTTGCGGGCGCCGCAGTGCGGACAGATCACGACGACGGCGTGCTCGGGCACCGAGAGCAGGGTGGTCCGGCCCGCCGCACAGGAAGCGCAGACGCCGTCCGTCAGCGCGCGGCCCGTCGACCCGCAGACCACGCAGAACTCCCCCTCGCTCATCGTTCGACCCCGATCACCCGTGCATCGAGAAGATCTCGGCGTGGGGAACCCCCCCGAGCAGGCCCGTGCCGCCCGGCCCGACGAACCCGCCTTCGCGGGCGAGCTCGAGCACCCGTTCTCCCAGCAGGTTGGCGATCGTGGCGCGCTCGAGGGCCCAGAGGAGCTCCTCCTTCGAGACGCGGCGCTCCCCGTAGAACTGCCCCGAGATCCGCACCGTGCGCCCCGACTCGCCGACCGGGAGGTCGCGGCCCACGAGCTCCGCGTCGCACGCGGCGACCACAAACTCGGCGCGGACGCGGTGGACCCGCATGACAACGCCGGCGTCCTCGGTCATGGTGATCGCCGCACTAGTCCGGGCAGAGGATAAATCGGGAACCGCCCGGGTCGGGGGCTCTAAAATCGGACCAGTTGGAGCCGGTTCGGCCGCGACTCGATGATCTCGCCCTGGTTCCGCAACGTCTGCAGCAACGCCTCCGCGCGGGGCCCGGGGACGCCGGCCTTCTCCGATGCAGCGAGGTATTCGACAACGCCGAAGGTGCCCTCCCCCGCGTCCTGTAGCTCACGCATCACCCGCATCACGATGTCAAGACGCTCGCGTTGACTGTGGCTTACCCCCGATTGGACCAGGTCCACGTCGAGCTTCCCTCCCTCGTTTGTCGCGACACGCCGGAGGAAGTTCTGCATGATGGTGGCGGCCCGCTGAGCATCCTGCTCCCCGACTTCCGGCGACAAGCGCGCCTTCGCGGCGGCCTCGCTGAGACGCACCAAGGCCTCCAGTTGACGTGCGGTGATCGGCACCGGCGAGTCGGGCGCCTCGCCTTGCGAGCGGACACTCACGTAGTACTCGGTGAGCACACCGAGGGCGGCCTCCGACAGCACCGGGCGGATGGATCGTTTCGCGTAGGCAATGTACTTCTTGAGAAGCTCGGGCGGGAATGGGGCTCCGCTGGAGCTCGTCATCCGGTCGGGTACGTACGCTCGAGCCTCTCCTTCTCGGTGCGACGCGAGGATTCCCACGGCCAGGCGCCGGTCGCGTTCGGTGTTGGGCTGGTCTTTGATCGAAAAGATGACGTCAAACCGAGAAAGGAGGGTGGGGGGCAGATCGATCTGCTCGGCGATTCCTTTGTCGCTCGAGAAGCGCCCCCACTTCGGATTAGCCGCGGCGAGGACCGGGCAGCGGGCATTGAGCGTCGACGTAATCCCGGCCTTTGCGACGCTGATCGAACCCTGCTCGAGTGCCTCGTGCATCGCCGAACGGTCGTCGGGACTCATCTTGTCGAGTTCGTCGATGACGGCCATTCCTCCGTCCGCCAGAACCAGCATCCCCGCCTCGAGGACCCAGCGGCCCCCCGCAAAGTCGTCCTTGACCGCGGCGGCGGTGAGCCCCGCCGCCGTGGCACCCTTGCCGCTGGTGTAGATTCCGCGCGGCGCGACTTCCGCGATGTAGCGCAGGAGCTGGCTCTTTGCCGTGCCCGGATCCCCAACGAGGAGAACGTGAATGTCTCCGCGGACGCGAACGCCGTCCGGATGGCGCTTTTCGACGCCCCCGAAGAGCTGGAGGGCAATCGCCTCCTTCTCCTCCTCCATTCCTTTGATCGTCGGCGCGAGCGACATGACGATCTTGTCGACGATGGTGGGGTCGCCTTGGAACGAGAGGAAGAGCTGCTCCTCTTCCGGTGAGATCTCGATGTCGTCGTAGTCAACCTGTTTCCACTCGACCGAGTTGCCGAGCACGAGCAGGTCGAACGTCGTGTTGCGGACGACCCCGCCGCGCGCGGCGTTCGCCCGCTGGAAGCTCTTCAGCACCCCGTTGACGACCACCCGGTTGCCGGGGAGCACCTGGCCCGCGAGGTCTTCGGTGAGCATGACCGCGAGGCCCTGCGGGTGCGCCCCGTGCTTCAGCGTCTCGGGATTCTCCTGGATCTCGATCCGTTGGGCGTCGACGTACGAGGACTTCTCGGGCAGCAGCCGGAACCGGGTCCGACCCTGCGGCTTGCCGCATCCGCCCTGGGATTCCGGACACTCGAGCGGCTCCCGGAACACCATCGATGCCTCGTCCTGCGGCTCGTGGAACTCGGTCCGGCAGGCGACGCACTGGAACACGGCGTCCCGGATCTGGGGACGCACCTCCGTCACCCGACGAACGATCCCGTCGATCGCGATGAAACGGTTCAGGTCCGACTCGCGGATCCCGCGAATGAGCCGGTGGGCTGTTTGCGGAAGCCCGATCACGCGCAGCCGAAGACCGTCCGCCCCCGCGTCGACGTTGGGGAGCAGCTCGCGCATCGCGCGCTGGCCGGCGTCGATGAGCTCCTCGGGCCGCTCCAGCAGGAGGTCGGCGAGGGACGTGTCGATGGAGTCGATGTGGGAGAACGGAACCGTCAGCGATCGCTCCTCGGGATACCGGTCGTTGAGCCCGAGGACTGCGGGGCGGTGGCCCGCCTCCTCGAGGACCGCCGCCCAGTGGCTCTGGAGCTCGGGAGGCGCCGGCAGGGTCCTCTTCACGGCGGCCATGATTTCGTCACCTCAGGGCTCGAGCCGGTACCGGTCGCGGGGGAAGAGACGGGCCTCCCGTATATTGGGGACGCCCGCCAGATTGGCCACAAAACGGTCGAGGCCGAATCCCCACCCTCCGTGGGGCGGCATCCCGTACCGGAACGCCTCGAGGTATCCTTCGAAGTTGGCCGGGTCAAAGCCCGCGCCGGTGAGGTTCTCGACGAGACGGTCGAGCCGATGCTCCCGAGGCCCTCCGCTCGCGATCTCGAGGCCGTTGTACTCGAGGTCGAAGTAACCCGTGAGCTTCGGATTCTCATCCTTTCGGCCGGCGTAGAAGGTCTGCGCCTTGACGGCGGTCGGGAAGTCGGTGATGTAGTATAACGGCGAACCGAATTCCTGGGCCGCCCGCGCGCCGATGATCTTCTCGTCCTCGGCCCCGAGGTCCTGCTCGGCCCCCGGCCGACCCAGCCACTCCTCGCAGGTCGAGAACGGGATCCGGGGGAACGGGGTCGTCGCCACCGGGATCCCCTCGGCGAGGGGGTTCTCGCGCTCGCCCAATCGTTCGCGCGTGAAGCGCAACGTCTCGGCGACCACGCTCTCGAGCATCGAGCGCAGGTCCTCGGCGCCGTCGATGTATCCCATCTCGGCGTCGAGGCTGGTGAACTCGGTCAGGTGCCGCACGGTGTCGGACGGCTCGGCACGGAACGCCGGGGCGATCTCGAAGACCCGCTCGAAGCCCGCGCCGATGAGCATCTGCTTGTACAGCTGCGGGCTCTGCGCGAGATAGGCGACCCGGTCGAAGTAGTCCACGCGGAACAGGGTAGCGCCGCCCTCCGCGCCCTGGCGGAGCAGCTTCGGCGTCTCGACCTCCAGGAAGCCACGCTCCGTGTAGGCGCGGCGGAAGCCTTCCAGGACCGCGGCGCGCATCTCGAAGATGGCGCGGATCGCCGGCTTCCGTAGGTCCAGCACGCGATGATTGAATCGGGTGTCAAGTTCGGCGCCGACCTTGTCCACTACGCCGAGCGGGAGAGGGACCGCGGCCTTCGTGACGATCCGGACGGACGTGGGGAGGAGCTCGACCCCTCGGCGGGCCTTCTCCGAGCGCTGGACCGTCCCCTCGACCTCGATCACGGACTCGCGCGGCAACTCGGCGAGAAGGACGAAGAGGTCGGGGTCGGCGGTCCCCTTCTTCAGGGTCACCTGGGTCGTTCCCGTGACATCGCGAACGAGCGCGAAGGCGACCCCACCCAGTGCGCGATAGTCCTCGAGATGGCCCGCGATGCGGACGGTGACCCCGTCCAGCTCCCGGAGTTCACGCGAGTGCCGACGAGGCGGCGACAGAGCTGCCGACCTCCTTGCGAGCGAGCGCGGCCCGGACGAGGCCAAAGAAGAGCGGATGCGGAGACTCCGGACGGGAGAGGAACTCCGGGTGATACTGGACGCCGATGAAGAACGGGTGCTCGGTCGACTCGAACACTTCGGCGCGGCCGTCGACGCTCCGGCCGGTGATCTGGAGGCCATGCTCCTTGAACCGCTCGAAGTACGCCGGGTTGATCTCGTACCGATGACGGTGGCGCTCCCAGATCTCCGTCCGCCCGTACAGTTCGGCAATGCGGGACCCGGGCGACAGGATCACGCGCTGTGCGCCGAGGCGCATGGTGCCGCCGAGGTCGTTCAACGTCTTCTGCTCCTCGAGGAGGCAGACGACCGGGTCGGGGGTCGTCGGGTCGACCTCGGTCGAGTTCGATTTCGGAAGTCCGAGGACGTTCCGGGCGAACTCGATCCCTTGCATCTGGAACCCGTAGCAAATGCCGAGGTACGGGATCGCGAGCGTGCGCGCGATCTCGATCGCGCGGATCTTTCCCTCGATGCCGCGGGCGCCGAACCCGCCGGGCACGAGGATGCCGTCCGAGCGCTCGAGCCGGGCGATCAGGGACGGGTTCTTCGGGATGTCCTCCGAGTCGTACCAGTGGAGGCGAACGTCCTTCCCGAGGTGGCCCTGGACGTGATGGAACGCCTCGGTGTGCGATAGGTAAGCATCTCGAAGCTCCGTGTACTTTCCGACGATCGCGATGTCCACCGACCCCTCGCCCCGACGGTAGGTCGCCAGGAACTCCTTCCACGTCGAGTGGTCGGGCGGTCGGTCCGGGAGTCCGAGGAGGCGCGACAGCAGCTGACCGACACCCTGCGCCTCGAGGACGAGCGGCACTTCGTAGATGACCGATTGGTCGGGGACACTGATCACCGCCTCGGGCGGGACGTCACAGAACAGGGAGATCTTCGCCTTGATCTCGGGCGCCAGGGGAGCCGGACCGCGGGCGATGATGAGGTTCGGACGGATCCCGATGGCGCGGAGCTCGCGGACCGAGTGCTGGGTCGGCTTGGTCTTCGACTCGCCGGTCGGTCCGACGGTCGGGACGAGCGTGGTGTGAACGAACGCCATGTGGCCCTCCCCGAGCTCGTAGGAGAGCTCGCGCAGGGCCTCGAGGAACGGCATCGACTCGATGTCGCCGACCGTGCCGCCGACCTCGACCAGGACGACCTCCGCGCCGGCCGCCTGGGCGACCTCGCGGATCGTTCGCTTGATCTCCCCCGTGACGTGCGGGATGATCTGGACCGTGTTGCCGAGGTAGTCGCCGCGACGCTCCTTCTCGATGACCGAGCGATAGATCTTCCCGGTCGTCAGGTTGTGCGTGCCGACCAGGCTTTGCCCGAGGAACCGCTCGTAGTTCCCGAGGTCGAGGTCTGCCTCGGTACCGTCATCGAGGACGAACACCTCGCCGTGCTGGTACGGGTTCATCGTACCCGCGTCGACGTTCAGGTACGGGTCGATCTTGACGATCGTGACGGAGATGCCGCGCGCTTTGAGGATGCGACCGAGGGAGGAGGTCGTGATCCCCTTGCCGAGGCCGGAGATCACGCCCCCGCTCACGGCAATGACCTTCATTCACAAACTCCGAGGGGTCGTAGAAGGTCCGCGCCATAAAGTCTGTGGCGGCCGGCACCCGCCGGACGTGCCGTGCGACGACTCAGCGTGCCCCGAACGGAACGCGGCGCCCGGACGGGTCACGGTGGGAGCGGCCGAACTCTTCGAGCGGCATCAACCGCTCGGCGGGGAACACCGGGCCGTCCACGCAGACGTGCAGGGGGCCGAGGGCGCAGGCGTCGCACATGCCGAGGGCGCACTTCATGTGCCGTTCGACCGAGCAGAACACCGGCACGCCCGTGGGTCGCGCCGCGACGGCGACCTTTTGCATCATCACCTCGGGGCCGCACGTCCACACCGCGTCGAACGGCTCGGTCCGGAGGAGCCGGTCGGCCACGGCGGTCACGAACCCCTTCGTCCCCTCCGACCCATCGTCCGTCGCGATCTCGAGGCGCGCGCCCATCCGCGCGAACCGGTCCCGAAAGAGCAGCTCGGCCGACTGCGTGGCGCCGAGCGCGACGGTGAGCCGCGCGCCCGAACGCGCCGCGATCTCCGCCGCCGGCGCCAACACCGCCGCGCCGGATCCACCGCTGACGATCAGGATCTTCCGGGGCGAAAGGTCGAATCTGTTCCCGTACGGACCTCTCAGTCCGACCCGCGTACCCGGTGTGATGCTCTGCACGTTCCGGCTCGTCGTCCCCATCGCCTTGATGGTGACCCCCTTCGACATCCCCTCGGTGTAGGAGAGCGACATCGGCAGCTCGTCGTCCCCGGGGAACCAGATCATCACGAACTGCCCCGGCTCCGCGGGAGGCGCGTACTCGAAGCGGAGCGTCAGCGTGGACGGGGTCTCCCGGACACACTGCGTCACTTCGGTGACCGTTCGCACGGCCGGGCTAGCGGCCCCCCGATATAGGCGGCGCGGTCAGGACCGGGCCGGGTGCGCCACGCCGACCGCCTCGGTGACCGACGAGAATCCGAGCTCGTCAAGTCGCGCTGAAAGACCGGAGGCAAGTCGTCCGAACAACCCGATGCCGCCGCTGGTGATCGCCGTGCCGACCTCGACCGCGCGCGCCCCGGCCATCACGTACTCGAGGGCGTCTTCCGCGGTCGAGATACCCCCGACGCCGACGATCGGGACTCGAACGCGCTCGTAGATCTGCCAGACGCAGGCGAGCCCGACGGGCTTGATCGCGGGGCCGCTGAGTCCACCCAACCCGTGCGCGAGCACCGGCCGCCGCAGCGGCGCGTCGATCGCGAGCGCGCGTACCGTGTTGATCGCGCTGATCGCAGCGGCCCCCGCTCGCTCCGCCGCTACCGCGAGCGCGGCCGGGTCCGGCGTGTTCGGCGTGATCTTCGCGATCACCGGTATCTGGACGGAGCGCACCACCGCCCCAACGATCTCCTCGACATCGGCGGGCTCGCTCCCGACCTCCGTGCCATACCCTTCCGCGTGAGGGCAGCTCAGGTTCAGCTCGAGGGCCACGACGCCGGTCGCCTCCATCCGACGGGCCAGGCGTTCGAACTCGGCCGCGTCGCCTCCGAAGATCGACCCGATGACGGTCGCACCGGCGCGACGAGCGACCTCGACTTCGTGCGGGTATTCGTCCATCCCGGGATTGGGGAGCCCCATCGCGTTGAGCATGCCCCAGTCCGCGTACGGCTCGACCGTCGGATTGGGGTAGCCGAGGCGGGGTCGCTCACCGATCGACTTCGTGATCACGCCACCAGCGCCGGCCCGCCATGCCCCGGCGAGGGACTCCCCGCTCTCGCCCCAGATCCCCGAGGCGAGAAGGAACGGATTCCGAAGGGCCACGGGGCCGAGACGTACCGCGAGGTCGGCCACGACGGTCACCACGGGAGGGGCCTTTAAATCGGCTCGGTCGGCTGCCGGTCCCCGATGCACCTCGACCGTCTCACCGATGCCGCCCGGACCGCACTCGAGAAGGCGTTCCAGCGCGCCGCCGAGCTCCGCCACCCGGCCGTCGAGCCCGAGCACCTGCTCGTCTCGCTCCTCGATTCGCCCGACGGAACGACCACGGCCCTCCTGCAGAAACTGAACGTTCCGACGGACCAGCTCGCGACCCGCCTCGAGGCCCGCCTCTCCGTTCTTCCCACGGCCGACCACGTCGCACCGAACGACCAGTACCTCTCGCGGGGACTCACCCAGGTGATCGATACCGCCGAAGCGGAAGCCGCGAAGCGAAAGGACCGGTATACCACCGCCGACGAACTGCTCCTCGGGCTCGCGACCGTTTCGGGTCCGGTGCGTGACCTCCTCGAGGAGTTCGACGTGCGCCGCGGTGCGCTCGAGGCCGCGATGAAGGAATTGCGGGGCGGGGAGGCCCCGGTCGCCAGCCGCGGCGAGGAGGCCCAGTACCAGTCCCTCGAGAAGTACGGCAAGGACCTTACCGCACTGGCACGCGCCCGGAAGCTCGACCCCGTGATCGGGCGCGACGACGAGATCCGTCGCGTCGTGCAGATCCTCTCGCGCCGCACGAAGAACAACCCGGTGCTGATCGGCGACCCGGGCGTCGGGAAGACCGCGGTCGTCGAGGGGCTGGCGCTCCGGATCGCGGCGCGGGACGTTCCCGAGTCGCTTCGAGAGAAGCGGGTGGTCGCGCTCGACCTGGGCTCTCTGTTGGCCGGTGCCAAGTTCCGCGGGGAGTTCGAAGAACGCCTGAAGGCCGTGCTCCAGGAGATCGAGCGTTCGGAGGGGGCGGTCATCCTGTTCATCGACGAGCTCCACACGCTCGTCCACGCGGGGGCGACCGAGGGCGGCGCTCTGGACGCCTCGAACCTCCTCAAACCCGCGCTCGCCCGCGGCACGCTCCATTGCATCGGGGCGACCACGACCGCCGAGTACCGCAAGTACATCGAGAAGGACGCCGCGCTCGAACGGCGGTTCCAGCCGGTGACGATCTCCGAGCCGACGGTGGAGGACACGATCTCGATCCTCCGGGGCCTCAAGGAGCGGTATGAACAGCACCACGGAGTTCGGATCCTCGACTCGGCGCTGGTCGCCGCGGCGACCCTCTCCAGCCGATACATCAGCGACCGTCATCTGCCGGACAAGGCCATCGACGCGATCGACGAGGCCGCGTCGATGGTGCGCCTCACCCTCGACTCTCGCCCGACCGAGCTCGATCAGCTCTCCCGCCGCATCCGGCAGCTCGAGATCGAGCGCACCGCGCTCGCGCGAGAACGGGACGCGGCGTCGCGCGCCCGGCTCTCCGAGCTGGAGAAGGAACTTGCGAACCTGAAAGAGCGGGAGTCCGGGCTCCAGGCGCGGTGGAAGCGGGAGAAGGAGCACGTCGAGCGTCTCCGCGCGCTCCGCGCCGAGCTGGAAAAGGCGAAGGGCGAGGAGGAGCAGGCCGAACGGGCCGGCGACCTCGAGACCGCCGCCCGGCTCCGGTTCGGCACGGTGCCCGAGCTCCAGAAGAAGGTCGAATCACTGACCCGATCGGTCGAAGGCGTCGCCGGCACCAGCCTCGTCCGCGAAGAGGTCACCGACGAGGACGTCGCGCTCGTGATCGCGAAATGGAGCGGAGTGCCCGTCAGCCGTCTGCTCGAAGGCGAAACGCAGCGGCTGCTCCACATGGACGAAGACCTTCGGCACCGCGTGGTCGGTCAGAACGAAGCGGTCGCCGCGGTTGCCAAGGCGGTCCTCCGGTCCCGTTCGGGCCTCGGCGACCCGAACCGGCCCATCGGCACGTTCCTGTTCGTCGGCCCCACGGGCGTCGGAAAGACGGAGCTCGCCAAGGCGCTCGCCGCGTTCCTCTTCCACTCCGAGAAGGCGCTGGTCCGGATCGACATGAGCGAGTACATGGAGAAGCACACGGTCGCGCGCCTGATCGGAGCTCCGCCCGGCTACGTAGGGTATGAGGAGGGCGGCCAGCTCACGGAGCGCGTTCGAACGCACCCGTACACGGTCGTCCTGTTCGATGAGGTGGAGAAGGCCCACCCGGACGTCGTGAACGTCCTGCTCCAGTTGATGGACGACGGTCGCCTGACCGACGGCCAGGGACGCACCGTCGACTTCCGCAACACGGTCGTGATCATGACCAGCAACCTGGGGTCGGAGGCGCTCGCGGATGCGACGTCGGACGAGGAGCGCCGCCGGGTGATCGAACCGGCGCTTCGCGCCCACTTCCGACCGGAGTTCCTGAACCGCCTGGACGAGATCGTCATCTTCCACGCGCTCACCGAGAAGGAGATCGTCGACATTGTCGACCTGCAGCTCGCGCAGGTCGAGGGGCGCCTCGTGGACCGCCGGCTCCACCTCCGTACCACCGCGGCCGCGAAGAAGCTGCTCGCGGACGCCGGTTTCGACCCCTTGTTCGGTGCCCGGCCGCTCAAGCGAACGATCCAGCGCCTGGTCGTGGACCCGTTGACGGTGAAGTTGCTCGCCGGTGAGGTGCCCGATGGGAGCGAGATCACCGTCGACGCGAAGGGTGGCGAGGTCGTGCTCGGCGTCAGCGCGCCGAAGGCACGGAAGGTGGCGGCGTGACGACCGGGGTGACCGTCTCGGTCGTCGGGTCGACCGAGGTGGCGAAGGAGCTCGGCAAGAAAGGAACGACCTCGGACGTCAACCTGTACAACGCCGTCCGCGACGAACACGCCGTCACTCTGGTCGAACCGACCCAGTTCCCCGAAAAGTTCCCGGCCCTCGTCACCGCCCTCTCCATGGGCGATCGCTGCCTCCTCGTCATCCCCGAGCTCAACCGGGCGATCGCGGAAGCGATCGCCACGGTCGATGTGGTCGACGTACCCACGACGATCGTGCTCGGCCGCGCGGTCGGCGAGGAGGAGCTCGCGCGCGCGCTGAAAGGGAGCCGACTCGAACGCGCGGATCGTCGGCCCCTCGACCTCCCGCAATTGCGCGACCTGGTCGACGGCTGGACCGCGCCGGTCGTCGACGGTCCCACGTCCGTTCCGATCGACCACGCCTTCCCGGTGAAGGGCGTCGGGACGGTGGCCCTCGGGGTGGTCCGCCGGGGGACGCTGCGGGCCCACGACAACCTCCGGCTGTGGCCGACCGACAAGACGGTCGAGGTGCGGTCCATCCAGGTCCATGACATCGACCGCAAGGACGCCGGATGCGGCGAACGGGTCGGCGTTGCGCTGCGGGGCATCGAGGCGGACGAGATCTCCCGGGGGCAGGTGCTCGCGCCCGCCGACAGCCTCCGAGCCGGAGCGACCATCCGGGGGGGCCCGCTGGTCAAGTGCCGGTACTACCGGGGCGACATCCGGGCCGGCGCCCAGCTCTACCTCATGGTCGGGCTGCAATCCGCGCCGGCGTCGCTGGACGAGGTGAGTGCCGGGTCGACCACGATGACCGCGGACCGGCCTCTGGCGTACGCCCCGGGCATGCCCGCGTGCGTCCTCGACCTTTCGGTGCCGAGCGGCCCCCGGATCGTCGGACGGTTCGCGATCGGTACCTGACGCGGGACGCGCCTAGGCGAACATCGTGACGGACTCCTTACGGAGCTCTTCCTCGCCGATGACCTTCTCGATCGCCCGGTCGAAGTCCGCGGACGTCACGCTCTCGCGCTCCTCGCGGATCGCCCACATGCCGGCCTCCGTGCAGATCGCCCGGATGTCGGCGCCGGTCGCGCCCTCGCAACGGCTGGCGAGCGCCTCGAAATCGACCGTCTCCCGGATCGCCATCCCCTTGGAATGGATGCGGAAGATCTCGGCGCGTCCCTGGTAGGTCGGCACCGGGATCTCGATGATCCGGTCGAACCGGCCGGGGCGCAAGAGCGCGTCGTCGAGGATGTCGGGTCGGTTCGTCGCGGCGATGATCTTCACGTTGGACAGCGGCTCGAACCCGTCCATCTCCGCGAGCAGTTGCATCAGGGTCCGCTGGACCTCGCGGTCGCCGCTGGTCGCGACCTCGAGGCGCTTCGCGCCGATCGAGTCGACCTCGTCGATGAAGATGATGGTCGGGGCCTTCTCGCGCGCGAGCTGGAACAGCTCCCGGACGAGTCGCGCGCCCTCGCCGATGTACTTCTGGACGAGCTCGCTCCCCACGAGCCGCACGAACGTTGCGTTCGTGTGGTGCGCGACCGCCTTCGCGATCATCGTCTTGCCCGTCCCGGGAGAGCCGATGAGAAGGACGCCCTTGGGGGGGTCGACGCCGACCTTCTTGTACAGTTCGGAGCGCAGCAGCGGGTACTCGACAGCCTCCCGGATCTCCCGGATCTGGTCGGAGAGCCCCCCGATGTCGCCGTAGGAAACCGACGGCTTGTCCACGATCTCGCTCGCGGTGACGAGCGGGTCGAGCGACGCCGGCAGTACGCCCATCACGGCAAGGGTCTGCTTGTTGAGCGCGACGCGACTGCCGACCGTGATCTTCCCGTGCTCCACCGTTTCCGCGGAGTTGACGACAAAGTCGGGGCCGGTCGACGACTTGACGATCACGCGACCGTCGGTGAGAACATCGCGGACGCTCCCGACGATGAGCGGCGGGTAGCGCAACCGATCGAGCTCGGTCTTGAGGCGCTTGACCTCGCGCTGGAGCCGGAGGATCTCCGCCTCCATGTAGTGGCGTTCGCTCTCGACGCGCTTGATCGCCTCGGCGAGCTGGGTGTTCCGCAGCTCGAGAAAGTTCAGCCGGTCGAAGGCATCGTGCGGCGCGGATGCAGCGTCCGGATCGCTCATGCTGGACCGAACCGTCTCTCCCGAGCGGTTACCGGAGATTGAGAAAGCTTGCGCGGCTTATAAGCAGTCGTTCCAAACGGCTCCGAGGCAAGGTATTTCGTGACGGGCCGAGGCGTCGAAACCGCGCGTGCGTTCGCGCCGGCGCACATCACCGGGGTCTTCGCGACGGAGCTGAAAGCGCGCGACCCGCGCGCGCGCGGCTCGGTCGGCGCCGGGATCGTGCTGGAGCTCGGAGCGATCGCGACCGCGGAGTTCCGCCCCGGCCCGCGCCGAGCCGTGCGCATCGAGAGCGACCTCGCGACCACCCTCCCGATCAGCGAGGAGGTCGCTCGACGACTGGCCCCCCGGCGCAGCGGCAGCGTGACGGTTCGGCTCGAGCATCAACTGCCGGTGGGGCAGGGGTTCGGCATGAGCGCGGCCGGCGCCACGGCGACGGCGCTCGCGGTCGCCGCTCTCACGGACTCGTCCCACGAGAGGGCGGTCGAGGTTGCTCATCTCGCCGACCTCTTCGGCGGCGGCGGGCTCGGTGGCGTTGCCGCGATCGAAGGCGGCGGTGGTCTCGAGGTGCGCCGCCGGGGTGGGATCCCGCCCTACGGCGACATCGAGCACGTTCCGCTGCCCGGGTCGATCTTCATCGGGATCACGGGCGGTCCGCTGCCGTCCCCTCGGCTGCTCGCGAACCGACGGTTCCTCGAGAAAGTTCGCATCGCGAGCGAGGGGCTCGACGAGCTGCTGCGGCACCCGGCGCCGACCCCCTTCTTCTACCTGAGCGAGCAGTTCACCGACCGGCTCGGCCTCGCGCCGCGCTCGCTCCGGCGGTGCCTCGTCCAGTTGCGGGAGCGCGGGGCCTGGGCCGGGCAGGCGATGTTCGGCCGCAGCTTCTTCGCTCGTCCGAAGGGGCCGGCCAGCCGCGCCGAGCTCCTCCCGTGGCTCGAAGGTTCCGGGCTCCGGGTCGTCGAGCTCGCGGCCGCGCGCCGCGGCCCGCATCTGCTCCCGTCGAAGTCGGTTCCTCGGCGACGGCGCTGACGGTCGTGCGCGTAACACTTTTAATGGGACGCCCGTCTCGCCGCGACCCATGACGCGCAAGCCGGCCCGCATGTACCGAAAGGTGGAGGGCCAGATCTACACCCGGCGCGAGTACATGGGGGGCGTTCCGAACTGCCGGGTCACCCAGTTCGACACGGGGGACCTCAAGACGGAGTTCCCGCTCGCTCTGTCCCTCGGCACCGAGGAGGCCGCCCAGGTCCGTGACATTGCCCTCGAAGCGGCGCGCATCAGCGCGGTACGCGTCATGGAGAAGACGGCCCTGAACCAGTACCACCTCAAGGTACGCCGCTACCCGCATCAGATCCTCCGCGAGCACAAGATGGCGATGGGCGCCGGCGCCGACCGTATCTCGGACGGGATGCGCGGGGCGTTCGGAAAGCCGGTCGGGCACGCCGTTCGGGCTGAGATCGGCAGTGAGCTCCTGACGGTGTACACCACCGAGGCACATCTCGAGGACGCGAAGGAAGCCCTTCGAAAGGCGTCCCACAAGCTGCCGTGCCCGACCCGCGTGATCGTGCTGCGGCACCCTACTTCGTAGGTCGGGGCCGCACGACCAGCACCGGACACGGTGCGTGGGTGACCACGCCGGTCGAGACGCTGCCGAGCAGCAGGCGCTTCGCCGTCGAGAGGCCCCGGGAGCCGATCACAAGGAGGTCGGTCGGGTGCTCCTCGAGGTGGTTCACGATCTCGTCCACGACGACCCCCTCGTAAGTGACGCCGGTCACGGCGGTGAGGCCCGCCTTCTGGGCCTTCGCGACCGCGGCGTCGGTGATCCCGCGGTACTGCCCCACCTGGTTCGGCGGGACTCCCGCGGGGACGAACGGTTCGGTCGAGCTGATGTACACCGGCACGATCGGTGCGACGGCGACGATGACCAGTTCGGACGAGTAGTGCCGGCTGAGGTCGATCGCGTAATCGAGCGCGACGTCCCCGTTGCTCGACCCATCGATGGCGACCGCGATCTTCCTCAGCGACGGAGCGCTCATGGCACGGCTCCCACGCGAGGCAGCTACAAGGGAGTTACGTGCGTTCCGCGCGAGGAGGTCCCCACGGGGCAACCCGACGCGCTCGCCGCGGCCGAGCGGAATCCTTTTTTACCGACCGGTGGCCTCTTGTCGCGGTTAGGTGTCCTCCGTGCCCCCGGTGTGCAGCAACTGCGGTGCGAACGACTTTGTCTGGGCGAACGATCTCAAGACCGGCGGCTCGCTCAGCGCGGGCACGCTGTCGCTCCGGCCCAAGGGGGAGCTTTCGATGGGCACGCGCATCTGCAAGTCGTGCGGCCACGCCGACCTGTTCCTGAAGGACCCGGCGATCCTGAAGGCGCCTCACACGTGGCGTCCGGGAGAGTTCGTCCCGATCCCTCCCACGCAACCGACTTCGCACCATCACGCCCACAAGGACGCGGAGAGCCCGGCCGCAGCGCCCATGCCCCCTCCCCCCACCCCGATGGACCCGGGGGCGCCTCCGGCTCCGGCCCCGTCCCTGACTCCCCCGCCCCCTCCTCCGCCGCCGCCCCCGGCACCCGAGATGTCGCCGTCCCCGATGGGCGAAGGTGCGCCCTCGTCCCCGGAGTCCCCCGCTGGGTCGGATACCCCCTCGAAGCGGCCCCGTCGGAAGAAGGGGAAGTCCGCCGACACGCCCGACTCGACGTCGTAACCATCGGCGCGGGGCGCGTGCGACCGCCGCTGACCCGGTGGGATTCACCGTCCCGGGACGCCGAGTAGGTCGTCCAAGTACGAAGATATCCCGGTGGGATCCTTCAAGGGGGTGGGGTGCGACAGCCGCTCACCCAACTCCGCGGAAAGCCAACCGAACAATGTTCGGCTCGCTTTGAGAGCTCGAGCGATCGAGGGTGCGTCATACTGGGCGACCGTCGCCGGAAAGTCCCGGATCACGCGAGGGTCGGCCCATACTTCGAAGAACCTTCCGGCGTGCCATACGTCCGGCCCGGCGGGGTCGCGGGTGATCGCGTGCCACCGCACGCCCCGCACGAGCAGCGAGGCGAGGTAGCCGTTGGTCGCCTCGAGGGCCGTCAACAATTCCCCGCGGCGCAACTTCTTAGCGGTCCAGATCAGGTGGAACCAGTAGTCGTTCACGAGGTTGGAGAACTCCGACGCGGTGGGGGGGACGGCGGGGCGCCGCGTCGTCTCCACGGTGAGATCGAACGCATCCTTGTTGACCAGGGTGCGGAAACCCCGCCGAAGGATGTCCGCCGCGCGTTCGTCCCTCGTCAGAGCGGGCACGAATTCGATCGGAAAGACCGCGAAGTCGACGTCCTGCCCGTCCCGGAAAAGCACCCGACGCTCGGGGCCGGTCTCGAGAGCGTTCGACTCGAGGTGGGACGTCCAGTACGGCCCCAGCTCCGCCACCCAACGCTCGTCCTGCAAAAGGTGTTCCGGGTTGCGAGCGAATGCGACCACGTCGATGTCGGAGTTTGCGTCCGCGGGCATCTCGGCTCTCGCTTGCGAGCCGACCAGAAGCGCCAGTCGAATGTCGTCGTCGTTCTCGGCCCAACTCTGCAACCGGTGGATCCAATCGGCCGAGGACGGTGCGCGCACGGCTGCGAATCCGACTCGGGGGTGATAAGGTCGCATGCACCCCGTCGCGGTCGCCCCCGCCCGGATCACTCGCGACCGGTTCCGGGGAAGCGCAAATCAACGACCCGGGCCTTTCCGCCCTTCCCCCAGGGGCCACGGTTCCTCGAACCGTCGGGTGGCGGCCTCCGGCTCCCTTCTCCAGAGCGTGAGCCAAAAGACACGGGCAGCGACAATGCCCAAGCCCGCGGCCGCCCGGAGGGGCAACACGGTGCTGCTCCGGCTCCCTCGATGCGCGAGAAAGGTCCCATCGCGGATCGGGAGCGGATCAGGTCGCGCCGAACCGAACGGAACGTCGCCTCGCCCGGAGATAGCGGGGCATGGATTTGAACCATGGATCTACGGGTTATGAGCCCGTCGGGATTTCAGGACGACCGGCACGACCGGTCGTTTTCCTGACTACCCTACCCCGCTGCGGTGTCGCCCAGCAACCCTCGGTATAAGACGCTTCGAGCGGGACGGTCTCGAGGGCCCGCGGAGGTACGGTTCGGCGAGCGCGAGCCCCGCTATCGTTCCCCCGTCGTGGAATTTTCCCGCGTGCAGGTCGCGGTAGGCCCGTTCGATGGGGAGCTCGACGTTCTCCAGGTCTTCGGTCGGGTCGAGATTTCTCGTACCCGGACGGAGACCTCGACCCAGGAAGAGGTACCCCCGGCTCATCATGCGGGACGGCGACGGGAAGAACCACCCGAGCGAAGTAAGATCGCGGGGTCGAAATCCCGTCTCTTCTTCGAGCTCACGACGCGCGGCAGCGCCCGGCGCCTCACCGGGCTCGACGCGACCCCCCGGCAGTTCGAGAACCGCGACCGAGACCGCCGGCCGATAGTTCCGGACGAATACGATCGTGCCCCGATCGGAGACCGGCACGATCACGGCGAACTTCGGCGAGTCGAGGCGAAAGCTCGTGAACCGTGCGCCGCGGGGCGTGCGCAGGATGTCCTCGTACGCCCGGACGTACGGATTCTCATAGACGAGCCGGGTGGCCGTTCGCTTCCACCCGGTCACGCCCGATTCAACGGCGGGGGTGCCTTAACCCTGCGGGGACTCGCGCGCCCGATGGGCGACCCGACCGCGTCGAGCTCCGCTCCCCGATTCGCCCGCTATCGTCCGACGGAGCGCGAGGTCCGGGGCCGCCACTTCTGGGCGGTTCCGGAGGGCGGGATGTGCCTCTCTGCCTTCCTCGTGCTCACCGACCCCGCCGACTCGACCCGCGTGCTGCTCGGTCGACCGAGCCCGGCGGCACCCTGGTCGGCGCTGGGGAGCCTCGACCCGGGGCATCTCGCGTCGCTGGGCGAGCGCTGGATCCTCCCGTCATCCCATCTGATGGAATGGGAATCCCCGTTCCGGGCGGCGGAACGGGTCGCGGTCGAGCAGCTCGGACGGCCCACCCTCGCGCTACGGGGTCCGGAGGTCTTCTCCGAGACGTACCCGTCCGCGATCGATCCAGAGTCGGGACCCCACTGGGACCTGCACTTCGTGTTCCGCGGAGAGTGGACGGACGGGCCGGCTCCGCCCGTCTGGAGGGACCTTTCGCTGCGCCGGGTCGCTGGCGTCCCTCGCTCCGAGTTCGGACGGGGGCACGCCGACATCCTCGCGCTGGCCGGCATGCCCGTCCACGACTGAGCGCCGCGGCTCCGACGCCGCGGAGGGTTCTCTCGGCGGCCACCTGTTCGTACGAGTGCGTCGGAACTGCGCACTCGTACCGGCCCGAAGGCGCGGGACCTGAAGGGCTCGGCGCCGCCGCGGGTCAATGTGGGTTCTTTGCGTCCCATGCTTTGGCCGCATCGCCGCCCCACTTTCGGGCAGCCTCCGGGTCGTCTCCGCCCCAGTCCGCGGTGACCTGCCGCGTCGTGACGTTCAGGCGATTGTAGAGGTTCTGGGTGGCGATCCCGAGGACGAGAAAGGCGAGCTCACGCTCCGAGAAATGTCGCGCTGCCTCGTCCCAGGTGGCGTCGGGGACGGGGTCGGACCGGTCGCTCATTCGGGTCATTGCCTCGGACAGTGCGAGAGCCGCCCGCTCGGGAGCGGTGAACCGCGCCGACTCCCGCCACGCGGTGACCGCGAGCAGGCGGTCCTCGGTCTCCCCGGACCCCCGGAGCATCTGGCAGCTTCCGGCGAGGCACAGGGCGCAACCGTTCAACTGGCTCGCTCGGAGCATCGCGAGAGAGAGCGCGCGGGCCGGCGGTCCCTCCATCTGTCCGAGGAGCTGCCCGAGGGCCTGGAGCGGGGCCATCGCCTCCGGTACGATGATCGCGGGGTTCTTCAGTCGGTTCTTCGGCGTCACGGCAGCGGTCGACATCGTTCTTCCTTCCGGACGCAAACGGTCGCGTCCGAATTCACATAACCTATTGGGTATATACTGTACGTCGGCCGATGAGCTGTGGGTGGGGAGTAGGCTCGAAGCAAGGGGGGACAGACGCCGGTCTCAGGGTTGGGCGGAAGATAGTTCATTAACTCTGTCGTTATCCTATCGGCCGCATGGAGCGAGACGTCTTCGGAGCGCTGGCGGACCCCACTCGGCGGCAGCTGCTCGACCTGCTCTCCCGCAAGGAACGGGCGGCGGGCGAGCTCGGTCGGGCCTTCCCACATATCAGTCAACCCGGTATCTCCCGACATCTGAGGGTCCTGCGCGAGGTGGGCCTCGTGCGTGTTCGCCAGGTACGACGCCATCGATACTACTCGTTGCGCTCCGAACGGCTGGCGGAGGTCGATGCGTGGATCTCCAAGTACCGAGGTTTCTGGGAAGTCGAACTGGATTCGTTGGAAGCCCATCTGGACGCTCGCCAACGGGCGCGGCACGGGAGCCGGTCGTGACCGGGTCCGCGGCGCGAGACCACGGTCCGGGAAGCGTCGGAGGTCCCGGTTTGCTGGAGGTCGAGGAGGGGACGGCGAGTATCCTCTTTCGTCGCGTGCTCCGTCATCCTATCGAGGACGTCTGGGCCGCTCTCACGGACCCGAAGCAGGTGGCGGTATGGTTCCTGGCGAAGGTCCACCGCGAAGACGCTCCCGGCGGGGTGCTTTCGATGGAACATCCGAACGGGGTCCGTGCCACCGGTCGCGTCGTGGAGTGGCGCCCCCCTCGGGTGTACGAGTACGAGTGGAACCTTCCGCCCGGTCCGAACCTCCCGGCCGGGGAGACCTCCATCGTCCGATGGGAGCTGACCTCGGTACCGGACGGCACGCTCCTGGTGTTGCACCACCGCCGGCTGAGCCGGCCGACCGCGGAAGTGTTTGCTCGCGGACTGAGCAACTTCCTCGACCGGCTCGCGGCGCAACTGGATGGAACCCCGTTGCCCGACCCGCCGTGGCTGCCCCGCGGGGAGGGGGCGCGCGCGGCGTAAGGGCGGCCGTTCGAGAGGGATACCGGCCGGTTGCGCGGGCCCCCGACCTGACCCGCTCCCGCGGAGCGTCGCAACGGCCACGAGAGGTACCGGAGCTCAGGATCCCCCGCCCCGCGGTCCAGCCTCGTCGGAACGCGGGGCCATGCGCCCGGGGCCCGCACGTCGGGTACTTCCGACCCTCGATGCGCGGAGATTCCCCGCGTCGTGCGAATGTACTGTTCGTCGAAGATCTCGCTCAACGGAAGGGCACGGGGCGCGCCCGGTATCGGTCCGCGGACGGGGCGGCCGTTGAGAGCCGCGGGAGGGATTTGAACCCTCGGCCTGCTCCTTACCAAGGAGCCGCTCTGCCAGCTGAGCCACCGCGGCGTCAGTCGGGACCGGACACTTTCCCCTTCTTCCGCTTTCCCGTCCGACCGGCCCCCGGCGCCCACGGAAACCCGAGGGAACTGGTTTCCCAATCAACGCGCGTGTAGGTCGGAAGCGGCCGCTTCGCCAGGAACGCTTCCATCCCTTCTTTCTGCCCCGCGGTGCCGAACAGCCGGGCCCACAGGTCGAGCTCGTACTCGAGTCCCCGGTCGATGTCGGGGTCGAGGGCGTTCAAGAGGGCGTACTTGGCGGCCGCGATCGCCACCGGCGGCTTCGACGCCAGCTCGGACGCGATCGAGAGCGCGGTCGGGAGAAGCTCCGCGCGCGGGACGACCCGGTCGACCAGGCCGGCCTCCGCCGCTTCCGCAGCGGGAACGGAGCGGCCCGAGAGGATCCATCGCCGGGCGCGTGCCGCGCCGATCCGTCGGGGGAGCCGTCGCGTACCGCCCCAGCCGGGCATGACGCCAAGGTTGATCTCGGGTTGACCGAACTGGGCGTCCGTGCTCGCGACGATGAAGTCGCACGCGAGGGCGAGCTCGCATCCTCCCCCGAGGCAGACCCCGTGGACAGCGGCGATGACCGGGAGGGGGAGACGCTCGATCGCGCGGGTGATCGCCTGCCCTCGACCGCCGTGGACGCGCGCCTCGGCGGGACCCATGGGGGCCATCTCCCGAATGTTCGCGCCCGCAGCGAACGCCTTCTCGGCCGCGCTCGCGAGGACGACCGCCCGCACGTCGGCGTCGGCCTCGGCTTCCTCCAAGCGGCGCTCGAGCGCGTCGAGCACGACGCGCGAAAGGACGTTCACCGGCGGGTGATCGAGGGTCAGGACGAGCGTCGGCCCGATCCGCGCCGCGCGCACGAGGTCGGGCGGAGCCGCCATCTCGGGCGCCGACCCGTGCCGTGCTATTAATGTCGCTCGCCATCCCGGGCCGAGGCGTTCCGGCTCGGATGGCGCGCACGGTCGTGACGACGTGGTACGGCACGTTCCTGGTCGACGGGGACCGAGTCGTACGGTCCGAGCTCGCTCCCCGGACCGAGCAGGCACTCGAAGAGCGGGCCGGACTACGTCGCGCCGGACGGTTGACGCCGGAAGAGGTCCAGGTCCTCGGGGGGCGCGGTTCGGACGCATGGGTGACCCGCGACCGACGCTTGGTGGAGCCGGGACTCCGATGGGACCCGGCGGCCCCCGCGGTCGCACCGTTCGCCGAAGCGTCGACCGATCGCGAGCTGCTGCGCCGCGTCGTTCTCGAGTCCGCCGAGCGGGACCTGCGGGCGGCCTGGGACCCGTCGGTGCACGTCGAGGAGGCCGTGCGCGCCGCGGCGGACCTGGACCGGGTGCGCAACCTCGTGGGGGAGCGGCTCGGAAGCTGGGTCTCGCGCGATGCGCCCGAGATCGACCCCGGCGATCACGCGGGGGCGGCCCGCGCGGCGCTCTCGGACGCGGCACCGGCCGACTTCGGGCCGACCGACCCGGCGATGCGGGCCGCCCGTCGCCGCCTCGCCGAGCTGTACCGGGCGGTCGAATCCACGCACGTCGAGCTCACGAAAGCGGTCGAGGCCGCCGTTCCCCCCCGGGCCCCCAACCTCGCCGCGCTCCTCGGACCGGAGCTCACCGCGCGCCTGCTCGCCCAGGCCCGGGGCCTCGACCGGCTCGCGCGATTGCCCGCGAGCACGATCCAGGTACTCGGGGCCGAGCGCGCGTTCTTCGAGCACCTCCGGGGACGCGCACCGCCTCCGCGCCACGGGCTGCTCTTCCTTCATCCCGCGATCCAGTCGGCTACGCGGCACGAGCGGGGAAAGCTCGCCCGGACGCTCGCGGGGAAAGTCGCGATCGCCGCGCGCCTGGACAAGGCGGGAAAACCGGTTGACCCCGGGCTCGCCCGGGCGTTCGAGGGGCGGCGCGCGAAGCTCAAAGAGACGCGCCGAGCCTCGCGGCCGCGCGTCCGGGTCCGCCCGTCAGGCTAGCCACTTCACGCTGCAGCCCGCGACGGGGAGCTCGGACGGGGCGACGGCCCCGCCGTCCAGCGCCTGGTCGAGCGCCCGCTCGAGGAAGTGCTCGGTCGCCCGTTCCGGGTGCTGGTGGTCGTTGTCGATCCGCCCCTGGAAGACGAGCTTTCGACCCTTGTCGAATACCATCGGGTGCGGGGTGACCAGGGCCCCGTAGGCGTGCGCGACCTGCTGCGACTCGTCGTGCAGGTACGGTATCGGGTAGTGGTGGTCCTTCGCGCGCTGCACCATCGACTCGAACCGGTCCTCCGGATACGCCCGAGCGTCGTTCGAATTGATCAGCACGAATCCGACGCCCTTCGGTCCGTACTTCCGTGCGATCTCCATCATGCGACCCTCCCACGCCTGGACGTAGGGACAGTGGTTGCACCAGAACGTCACCACCAGCACGCGCTTCTCGGAAAAGTCCGCGAGGTGGTACGTCTTTCCGTCGACGCCCGGGAGCGTGAAATCGGGGGCCGGGTCGCCCGGGTGCCGCTGGAAGTTCGTCAGTTCCGCCATGGAGCGCCGACCGTCGGGGGCCTCTTAGCGTTTTGACCCCGCTCTCGCCTCGGGGACCGGATGGGCGTAGCGTTCGGAGTGCCGTGCGCCGAGGAGTTTGCGGAGGACGCTCGGCTGTTGCGGGCCGGCACGCCGGCCGTCCGGGTCGCGATGCTCGGCGACGCGGCGGTGTCGTACGGGGTCGGGGTTCGGGACGACGCGAGCTACCTCGCCATGGCGAAGGCGGCCGGGCTCGCCGTCGCCCGTCGCACTACCGGGGGCACCGGAGTCCTGCACGCGCCGGGAGACCTCGCGTGGACCGTCGTGCTGCCGAAGGGGCACCCGGCCGCCGGCCGGGACTACGTGCACGCCTACGCGCGCCTCGGCGCGGGCGCGGTGCGATTCCTTCACGACCGGGGCGTGACGGCGGCGTGGGGCGCACCGCCCGGGGTGTCGGGCGACTTTTGTTTCCTGAGCGCGCGCGGCGAAGTGCTGGCGACGGGGGCGCGGGTGGTCGGTGGGGCGGCGCAGCACGTGACGCGCGACGCCCTCCTCCACCAGGGGGTCCTGCCGCTCCACGTCGACCGCCGACGGATCCAGATGCTGTTCGGGCTGCCGGCCCCGCTCCTCGCCGAGCGGCTCGTCGGGCTTCGCGAGTTGGGCGTGCGCGATCGCCCCGAGACCCTGGCGCAGGAGCTCGCGGATGCCCTGTCGCGCTCGTTCGGGCTGGACGGGACGTAGCGGAGCGCCGACGCTACTTCGGTCCGGGTCGGGCGGACCAGAGGGCATCGGCCGCGGCCTCCGCGTCCGACCGGATGCGCGGCCAGTCCCCGCGCACGAGCGTCCGTTCCCGGACGACCGCGACACCGTTCACGAACACGGAGTCGACCGCCTCCTCCGCCGCGGAGTAGGCGAGGTGGGAGACGATCGCCTCCGGTCGAGCGGGGAGGAGGGTCGGGTGGTCCAGCCGGAGGAGGGAGAAGTCCGCTCGCTTCCCGACCTCGATCGACCCCAGCTCGTCGGCCCGGCCGAGCAGACGTGCGCCGTCCACGGTCGCGAGGTCCAGCAGCTCCTGGGCGGGAAGGACGGCCGCGTCCCAGCGGTGGTTCTTCTGGACGAGCCCCGCGAGATGCATCTCGCGCAGCATGGAGAGGCAGTTGTTGCTCGCGACCGAATCGGTCCCGAGCCCGACCACCGCACCGGCGGCCCGCAGCTCCACGATCGGGGCGACGCCGCCCGAGGCGAGCTTCAGGTTCGAGCTCGCGCAGTGGGCAATGCCGAGACGGTGGCGTCCGAGCACATCGATCTCGTGACCGGTCAGCCACACCGCGTGCGCCGCGACCATGCCGGGCCCGAAGAACCCGATCTTTTCGAGCCAGTCGGCGGGCCGGTCCCCGGTCTTCGCGTGGTGCTCGTGCACTTCCTTGCGCGTCTCGGAGAGATGGAAGTGGCAGAGGGTGCCTTCCTTCCGGGCAAGCTCCTTCGCTCCCATCCACGTCGCTTCGTTGCAGACATAGACCCCCTGCGGTGCGACCAGCGGCGAGACCAGGGGGCTTCCTTTCCACCGCCCGATGAAGGCGGCGGCGTTGTCGAGCGGGCGACCCTTCTGGGTCGTGAACTCCGCGTCGAGCACCGCCCAGCCGAGGAATCCGCGGATCCCGAGCGACTCGGTGGCGCGCGCCACCGCATCCTCGAAATAGTACAGGTCGAGGAACGACGTCGTCCCACCGAGCAGCATCTCGGCGATCCCGGCGCGCGCGCCGGCCTCGACGTCTTCCTCCGTTCGGTGGGCGTCGACCGCGAACAACGTCTCGAGGAACCCGGCGAGGTCCCGGTCGTCCGCGATCCCGCGCAGCGGGGTCATCGCGACGTGCGCGTGGGCGTTGACGAATCCCGGAACCAGGGCAAAGCGGTGGCCGTCGATCGTCGTGGCCCCCTCGCGCGGGACGTGCGCCCCGACGTGCGTGAATCGGCCCCCCTGGACGCGGACGTCGGCGCGCAGGACGCGGCGCGTGACGTCCTGGGTCACCACCAGGGCATCGGTGATCACGATCGGTTCGGGCGCCGGGGTCGACACGGGCCGGTCTACCGGGTCGGGGGGATAACGGTCGTGCTTCGCCCCGACGACGAGACACCCTCTTCGGGCAGGTCCCGCAAGCCTTCCGCGGTCCGGCCCTCGCTCAGGGGCAGGCCCCGGAGGGTGCGCAGGACCCACGGCCGCGTAAAGACCACGACCGCGGGCACGACCGCGAGGACGACGAGGATCACGTCGACCCACACGCCGGGCACCCACGCGGCGCTCGGCATCCCGAGGATCGTCGCGCCCGTGTTCGGAACGAGGACCACGACGCTGACGATCGCGATCACGAGAGCGATGTACGCGACCCCCAACATCCGGATGTTCGAGGTGTTGGCGAGCTCGGCGATCCGGTTCGAGGTCGCCCCGAGCTCGTTCGCGAACCCTGCGAGACGGTTCGCCTCGACGGCGTTGCGGATCGCGATGAGGTCCCGCGCCCCCTGAGCGATGCCGCTCGAGAGTTCGTCGAGATGGGTCACTTCGACCCGAACCGCCGGGAGCAGGTCGCGCAGCCCGTCGAACCCCTGCCCGATCGGCCCGTCGAGCTCGGTCACGAGCACCTCGAGTCGAACGATCTGCTTGCGGATCCCGGCCACCGCGTGGAGCAGCCCGGAAAGCTCCGCGAGCGGGGCCGGGTCGGGCCGCAATTCGAGCGCGTCCAGGCGTTCGCCGAGCGTGTCGAGCCACTCGACGTAGGATCGGTGGGCCGCCTGAACGAGGTCGACCAACATCGTCGTGGCCGCCGGCACCTTCGCACCCTTCGCGAGGAGACAGGAGGGAACGACCGGCCCGAGGGACTTCGCTTCCTTCCCGCTCAGCCAGATCCCGTGCCAGGTAGCCTGGCCGTCCTTGTCCAGCGTCGCGAGCGTGAGGAGGGTCGCGTCCGCGGACTGCAGCACCGGGCTCCGGGAGGAGGGCAGGCCCGGGTGACCGATCGCGGCGAGGGCGTCGCTGAGGTTCGAGACCTCGACCACGGACCCGTCGCGCCCCCTAGATGTCGAGGTTCGTCACTTCCACGGCGTGTGCCTGGATGTACTCGCGCCGCGGCTCGACTTCCTCGCCCATCAGCACCTGGAACAGCATGTTGGCCTTCGCGGCGTCCTCGACGGTGACCTTGAGGAGGGTGCGCGCTCCCGGATGCATCGTCGTCTCCGCGAGCTGCCCCGCGTTCATCTCCCCCAGACCCTTGTACCGCTGGATCGTGACGCCTTTCATCCCGCCGAACTCCTGGATCGCGGCATCGCGCTCCTCGTCGGAGTACGCCCAGTGGAACTTCTGCCCCTTGGCGACCCGGTACAGCGGCGCCTGGGCGATGAAGACGTGACCCTCGGTGATGAGGAGCGGCATCTTCCGGTACAAGAGCGTCAGCAGGAGCGTTCGGATGTGGGAGCCGTCAACGTCGGCATCCGTCATCATGATGATCTTGTGGTAGCGAAGCCGCGAGAGGTCGGTCTCGTCCCCGATCCCGATCCCGATCGCCATGATCAGGGCCCGGATGTGCTCATTCTGGAGCATCTTGTCGAGACGCGCCTTCTCGACGTTCAGGATCTTCCCCCGCAGCGGCAGCACCGCCTGGAACTCGCGGTCGCGTCCCTGCTTGGCGGTCCCGCCCGCACTGTCCCCCTCGACGATGAACAGCTCGCACACCGCCGGGTCGCGCGAATGGCAGTCCGCGAGCTTCCCCGGCAGCCCGCCGCCCTCCAGCAATCCTTTCCGACGGGTGAGCTCGCGGGCCTTGCGCGCCGCCTCGCGCGCCTGCGCGGCCTGGACCGCCTTGACGATCAGCGCCTGGGCGTTCGCGGG
The DNA here is from genome assembly GCA_035504595.1 of Thermoplasmata archaeon. Classification (GTDB taxonomy): domain Archaea; phylum Thermoplasmatota; class Thermoplasmata; order Lutacidiplasmatales; family UBA184; genus Lutacidiplasma. The sequence goes on from DATJRQ010000009.1 coordinate 87,374, forward strand.
GTGTTCCTCGAGGAACTCGGCGAGCTTCTCGTTGACCGCGCTCTCGACCTGACCCTTGACCTCGGAGTTCCCCAGCCGGGCCTTGGTCTGGCCCTCGAACTGCGGCTCGAGCACCTTGACGGAGAGGACCGCGGTGAGCCCTTCCCGCACGTCCTCGCCGGAGAGGCTCTCCTTGTCGCCCTTGATGAAACCGCGGGCGCGGGCGTAATCGTTGAGCGTGCGGGTCAGGCCGGAGCGCAACCCGACCACGTGCGTCCCGCCATCGACGGTGTTGATGTTGTTGACGAACGCGAGGGTCGTCTCGTTGTAGCCGTCGTTGTACTGGAGGGCGATCTCAACGTCGGTCGAGTCGCGCTTCGCGTGCAGGTAGATCGGTGGGCGGAACAGCGCGTTCGTCGAGGAGTTCAGGTCCTCCACGTACTCGGAGATCCCGCCGGCGTGGTGGAACGACTCGGCGCTCCCGTCGCGCTCGTCCGTGAACCCGATGGTGACGCCCGCGTTCAGGAACGAGAGTTCCTTCAGTCGCCGCTGGATCGTCTCCTTGTCGAAGACGACCGTCTCCATGACGGTGCCGTCGGGCTTGAACCGGGATTCCGTGCCGGTCGTATCGGAGTCCCCGACGACCTTGATCGGGGCGACCGGCGCGCCCCGCTCGTACCGCTGGAAGTACTCGTGGCCGTTCCGGCGCACCCGGACCTCGAACCACTCGCTCAGCGCGTTGACGACGTGGACACCGACCCCGTGGAGGCCGCCCGAGACCTTGTAGGCGTTCCGGTCGAACTTCGAACCGGCGTGCAGGACCGTCATTACGATCTCGAGCGTCGGCCGGTGGTACTTCGGATGCTCTTCGACCGGGATCCCTCGACCGTTGTCCTTGACCGAGCAGGAGCCGTCCGTGTGAAGCGTCACGTCGATGCGCGTGCACGCGCCCGCGAGTACCTCGTCGATCGAGTTCTCGACGACCTCCCAGACCAGGTGATGAAGACCCCGCACGTCGGTCGAACCGATGTACATCCCGGGGCGCCGTCGCACGGCCGAAAGTCCCTCCAGGATTTGGATGGAACTCGCGTCGTATGCGGGGGCAGAAACGGACTCCTGAGCCATGCGAATTATCGCCGGTGAAACCGACGTATTGTACCGAGCCGGGCGGGCGTTATAACACTTGGGCTGCGGACGAAAAATCACCCCCCGGAACGACCCGAAAATCGACCGTCCGGACGAGCGTTCCGGGGGGTGCACGAAACGCAGTTTTCGGCCGCGTGTCGCACCGCGGCAGGGTGCGAGGAAGCGCTAATAGCCGGGGGTCTCCTCGGGCTCCCGTTCATGGCCGAGGACCCGAAAAGTGGGGCCCCGACGGACGTCACGACGGACGCTCTGGGCGGTCCGCCGGCGCCCGAGCCGACCGAGGACTGGGCGACGCGGTACAAGTACCTCTTCGCGGACTTTGAGAACTTCCGGCGCCGATCGGAGCGCGACCGGGAGTCGATCTCGCGACAGGCCCGCGCCGGCATGCTCCGGGAACTGCTCCCGATCCTCGAGGCGTTCCGAGCGGCCCGGGAGGCGGTGGCATCCCTGCCCGCCGAGGACCCCGTCCGCCGCGGGATGGAGCTCCTCGACCGGGAGTGGACGACGTTCCTGAAGCACGAGGGGGTCGAGCCGGTCGCGAAAGTGGGGGCCCCGTTCCGCGCCGACGAGGCCGAAGCGGTCGGGGAAGCACCGGCCCGCGATGGCGCGCCCGACGGCAGCGTGGCCGAGGTCGTTCAGCAGGGCTATCGGTTCTTCGGGGGTCTGCTTCGTACGGCGAAGGTCCTCGTCGCCCGCCGCGCGTCGGCCGCGGCCGCCCCGGACGTCGCCCTCGCGGAGAGGACGGAGTGAGGTCGGTTCGGATGGAGAAGTCATCGGAGATCCCGGGGTTCTATCGGAAGAGCATCGCCGAGCGCCGCGCGTTCGTGCGCGAGTGGGCCGGTCTCACGGAGGAGGAGGCGCGCTCGTTCGAGTTCCCGCCGGGCATCGACCCGGGGACCGTCGATCGGATGATCGAGAACGTCATCGGTGTCCTTCCCCTCCCGCTCGGGATCGCGACAAACTTCCGCATCAACGGTGTCGACCGGCTCATCCCGATGGCGATCGAGGAGCCGAGCGTCGTTGCGGCGGCCTCGAACGCGGCCAAGGTCGCGCGCGCGGGCGGAGGGTTCCTCGCGCAGTCCACCGACCCCGTGATGATCGGCCAGGTCCAGATCCTCGACGTACCGGACCCGGTCGCGGCTCGGATGCGGGTCCTCCATCAGAAGACCGAGCTTCTGGCGGCGGCGAATGCCAAGGACCCCGTGCTCGTGAAGTTCGGCGGCGGCGCGAAGGACCTCGAGGTCCGCATCCTCGCCTCCCCTCGCGGCGTCATGATGGTCGTCCACCTGCTGGTCGACGCGCGCGATGCGGGCGGCATGAACGCCGTCAACACGATGTGCGAGGCCCTCGCGCCCGAGTTCGCCCGGCTCACGGGCGGTCGGGTGGTCCTTCGGATCATCTCGAACCTCGCGATCCACCGCCTCGCACGCGCCCACGCGGTGTTTCCGGCGGAACTCCTGAAGACCGAGACGGCGACCGGCCCGGAGGTCGTGGACGCCATCCTGGACGCGTACGCCCTCGCCGTCGCGGACCCGTTCCGCTGCGCGACGCACAACAAGGGGATCATGAACGGGATCTCGAGCGTCGTGATCGCGACGGGCAACGACTTCCGCGCGATCGAGGCGGGGGCGCACACCTACGCGGCGTGGCGGGCCGGCGAGACCGGCGCGAACACCGTGGTGCTCCCGCTCACGACGTACGAGAAGGACCAGCACGGCGACCTCGTCGGAACGATCGAGTTCCCCGCGCCCGTCGGTCTGATCGGCGGAGCGACCGCCGTCCATCCCACCGCCAAAGCGAACGTCAAGATCCTCGGCGTGAAGACCGCCCGCGAGCTCGGGGAGGTGCTCGCGTCCGTCGGACTCGCCCAGAACTTCTCCGCGCTCCGGGCCCTCGCGACCGAAGGCATCCAGCGCGGCCACATGGAGCTTCACGCCCGGAACCTCGCCGTGAGCGCCGGGGCGCGCCCCGACGAGGTCGACCGCGTGGTCGCGCGACTTGTCGCGGACCATCAGGTCCGGTTCGACCGGGCCAAGGCGATCCTCGAGGAGCTTCGCGGCGGCTCCGGATGAAGACCGGGGTCCTGGCGCTTCAGGGCGACGTGCCCGAGCATCTCGCGGTGCTCCGCTCGGTCCACGCGGACGCGATCGCCGTTCGCCGACCGAGCGACCTCGCTGAGGTCGGCGCGCTGTTCGTGCCCGGCGGTGAGTCGACCGCGATCGCCCGGCTGATCGAAGAGGCGGGACTTTGGGAGCCGCTCGACGAGCGGATCCGGGAGGGGCTTCCGATCCTCGCCACCTGCGCCGGGTTGATCTTGATCGCGCGCGAGCTCGCCCCGAGCGCGTCCGGCCGCGACCCGCCCACGTTTCGGGCGCTCGACGTGACCGTCCGGCGGAACGACTACGGCCGCCAGCGAGAGTCCTGCGAGGCCCCGGTCCGCGTCGCGGGGCTCAAGGAGCCTCCGTTCAACGGCGTCTTCATCCGGTCGCCCCGGATCCTTTCGGTGGGCCCGCAGGCGACCCCGATCGCCTGGCGAGGGGAGGAGGTCGTCGGGGTACGGGCAGGGGGCCTGTGGGGACTGACGTTCCACCCCGAGCTCGCCCACGACCTCCGGGTGCACCGACTGTTCCTCTCGACCCTGGGTCGCCGCCTCACCGGATGAGCCCGTAGACGACGAGCAGGGCGACAAACAGCGCGACACTCCCGATCGTCACCGCCCATCGGGTCCGCCGGGAGACCCGCGTCAGGTTCCCGAAGAAGATCGGAACGGGGCCGATCACGACGACCCCGCCCCCCGAGCGGCCCACCTCGGAACGTCCCTCCTCGAGTCCGGGCGGCTCCTCCGGGGCGAGCGCGACGAGCGCCGCAAAGATCCCTCCGAAGAGGCACAGCGACCCCACCGGGAGCTCCCACGAATTCGAGAGGAATACCGGAACGAACACGACCAGGGCGAATTGCGTCGTCCGCTGCACCACCGCCAGGGCGATTAGGCCGACACCCGCGGCGGTCAGAAGCACGGCAACGACGGGCGACCGCCGCACGGTCCCTCCCAGCGGGCGGGGGCGGCTTCTCGGTTTCGGTCGTCTCAGTGGTAGGTGTCGAACCGGTACGGCTCGAGCGGCAACTCGCCGAGCGCCATCAGAAACTCGGGCGGCGTCAACATCGGCTTCGGGTACAGCTCCGCGTCGTCGAGCGCGATTCGCGGGCAGGCCGTGTTGACGTACGCATCGAGCGCGCGTCCCTCGAGGTCGCGTGGGTCCAGCCGGTCGAAGACCAGGACCTCCGCCTCGCGTCCTTTCGCCCGGGCCCGCTCCTGGAGCGCGAGAGCCGTCGGCATCCGGTTCTGCCCCGCGAACGTCGAGACGAGGACCCCCCATCGACGCGCGTCCCGGCTGCGGGCGACCGTCAATTGTCGGCGCCGGATCAGCGACTCCCGGTCGATCGGCGGTTCAAGCTGGTTCTGGAGGGGGTCGAGGGACCAGACGGGCCGTTCGACCGCGAACGCGAGCCCCACGGGGTGGAATCGTCCCGTCCCGAGGAAGAGGAACGCATCGACCTCGCCCGCCACGGACTCGGCCCCGGTGTAATTGCACCCCAGTGCCTGCGCCGGATAGTACAGGCGATGGTCGCCGGTGCCGACCCGCACGGTCCGCCCGGTCCGCTCGAGCGCTGCCGTCAGCGGAGCCACGAGGTCGAGATGCTGCACCGAGGCGACCAGCCCGATCCGCCGCGGAACGCCGGCCCGGTCGACCGTCGCGGCGAGTTCCGCCGGGTCGCCACCCGGCTCCCGCATCTCGACGAAGTAGGTGGGGCGGTACAGACGGACGTTCGGGATCGGCGAGTGTCCGAGCACGACCACCGCGTCCGCCTTCAGCGCCTCGTCCCGAGTGGGGAAGTCGCACGCTCCGAAGCAGGCCCGCGCCGCGAGGCTGACCGATGCCCCGGTCTCCTGATGCAGCCGCCCCGCGAGCTCGTGCGCATTGCGCACCAGGCCGGCGGGTACCTGGAGGACGATACGGTGCGCCGCCGCCCGTCGGAGGGCGGCGAACAACTCCGGCCCGACGGTCGGGAACACGAACGCGGGCGGTGAATCCGAGTCGGGCCTCGCGGCAGAAGCGCTCATGTTCGGCAGGGGACGAACGACCGGGCGCGAGGGCTAAACGTTTGGGGCGGGCGGTCCGCCCAGTCGCTCGACCAGACGGTGCACGGCCGCACGGTTGTCCTCGTAGTGCAACCGTTGGAGCGCCTCCGGGACGGAGACCCACGCGTACTGCTCGTGCTCGCGACTCAGGGTCGGTACGAAACCGCGGTCGACCTCTACCCCGTACGCGTGCAACCGCCATACCTCGCCGTTGTCCGCCCGGAACTTCACGTGCCAATCGAGCGGCACGAGACGCCGGGCGCGGATCAGCCCCGTTTCCTCGACGAGCTCGCGGCGCAGCGCCGCGTCGAAGTCGGCGTCCGTCGGGTCGACCTTTCCGCTGATCGGCACCCAGATCTCTCCGCGCGCCGGCGGACGGCGAAAGACCAGCAATTCGAGGGGCGGTCCGGCGTACAGGTACCCTTCCACGCACTCGCGGGCGACCGGTCCGGCCGGCTCGTCCAACCTATCGGCCCCGGGAGAGGATCTTCATGATCGCCTCGGCCGGTTCCCCGTTCGACTGGAACAGCGCCTCGACCGCTTCCTCGCGCGAGACGTTCGCCTGTTCCATGACGAGCCGGATGTCCTCGTCCGCCGGGCCGTGAGCCGACGCGGGCTCCGGTGCCGCGGGGGAGGGCGCCGCCGGGCTCGCGGTCCGAGCGCGGACGACGGGCTGGCCGACGATCTGGTACGTTCGAACGCCCTGGACCGTCAGGATCGTCACCTCGGGGCTCGCGAAGACGTGCTCCTTCGAGCGCGTCCGGACGATCACCTCCTCGACGTCGGGAACGGCCTCGGTGCTCATCCCCATCCGCCGCATCATCTGCTGCATCTCGCGCTGATTGCGCGGTCCGCCGGGGATCATGCGTCCTCGTCGTCCTCCGCATCCCGACGCGTCGCCGAGCGGATGCGACGTTCGAGGTCGGGGTCGTCGACCGTCGACTCGTCGCTCTCGACCTCGTCCCGGAGGGCGCGCCGGCCGCGGACGTGTTGCCGTCGCCCTTCGCCGACCCGGCGCGTCTGGGCGACGAGCTCGTCGAGCAGGTCCGAGACTCCGGCGAGGATGTTCCACCCCGTGTGCGACGCGTAGAAGATCCCGGAATCGGTGTGCAGCCTCGCCTCGACGGTGAGGTCACTGGTCCGGTGGGTCGCGTGCGGGGCGAAGTGGAGGCTCAGGAGGGTGGGTCGAACCTGCTGGGCGACGCGGCGGAGCCCCGCCGCGACCAGGTGGTCGATGTCCGCGAGGAGCCCGGGGTCGCCCGAGCCACGGAGGCCGGTGACCTCGACGTACACATCCTCGACCCCGAAGTCCCGCGACTCGCCCTTGCTCTGCCCTACGACGAGCTGCAGCAGCTGGGACTGGCCGACCACACGCGGGTCCTTGCCCGGCTCGACCACGAACACGCTCGACACCTTCTCGGAGGTCATGAGGCGAGCCGCCTCGGACGCCGGGGTCCCCCGCGGCACCGTGATCGCGGGAGAATGCATGATCGACCCGACCTTCACGTCGAGCGCCGGCCGCCCCGTCCGAGCGTCGCGCTTCCCCCCGACGACCGGCCGCCAGAGCACTCCGCCGAGGTCGGCGACGCCGACCGCGCCGACGAGCCGATCCTTTCGGTCGAGCACCGGGAGCGGGTGCTCCTCGAGCAACCGTATCTGTCCGATCAGCTGGCGGCACTCATCGGATTCTCGAACGAGGAGGTCCGCGGAGCGCGAGATCTCTTCGACCCGAGTTCGGGCCATCTCGGGTGCCGAGACGAGCGAGCGCACGATGTCCGTGCGGCTGACGATGCCGAGCAGGTCGCCTTTCGGTCCGACGACCGGGGCGGCGCGCAGTCCGGCCGCGAGGAGCTGCTCCGCGATCTCGGGGAGCGGCGTGGCCGGGGTGATCAACGGGGGGAGGAGGAGGATGTGCTCGACCTTCGTATCGAGCGACCGACTGACGCGCCGGGCGATCGACTCGAACGTGATCATCCCGATGAGCCGGGACTTGCGCAGGACCGGGATCTCGTGGAATCCCTTGCTGCGCATCAGACCGAGGGCCTTGGCGATGGGGGCGTCGTGCGGGAGGGTCGACGGTCGGGGGGTCATCAACTCGCGAGCGGTCGGCCATCGGGATGCCATCGGGAGTGCGAGGGGCGGGAGGTCTTAGCCCCTGCGCTCGATGGCGGGCCGACTAGAGGTCCCGGGCCATCTGGTAGCCGTTCTCGCCGTCCGAATAGTAGGACCGAAGCAGGTCGATCACGGAGTACTGGAACCGGGTGTAGAACCGAATCGCCGTCGCGTTGGAGACCCGGACCTCGAGCGTCACCCGCCGGAAGCCGCGCGACCGCGCCCGCTGGAGGAACGCCTCCATGAGGAGCGTCCCGACCCCGGCGGTCCGGTGATTGCGGTCCACGGCGAACATGAGCACCCGCCCCTCCTGCTCGACCTGGTTGACGGCGAGGAGGAACCCGACCGGGACGTCCCGGGAATCGGCCGCGAGGAGGAATCCTTCCGGCCATTCGGTGCTGAGCGACTGGTAGAGGGACGGGTCGTAGTGCTCGCGGAGCGCGTCCGCGACGATCGCCGCGACGAACGGGATGTCGGTCGGATGGAATCCTCGGAGCGTCACCGCCGGTCGGTTATCGGGGACCGGATACACCGAGGTTCCGGGGGCCGTGTCAGCGATACATCTCACCCGGCCCCTCGCTCTCGGCGTTCCGCATGCTCGAGAGCGACTCGTGCGTCTGCTGGAGCGTCTTCCGCACTTCCGCTTCGATCTGACGGGCTTTGTCCCGGAGCGGCTTCGTGTCGAGCACCATCAACGGGACCAGCGGGTTCACCGTCTCGATCACCTTGGCCGCCGCGCGCGCGTCCGGGTAGTCCTTGTGCGCCTGCGCGACCAGGCAGAGCACCGGCGTGGTCCGACCGATCGCGTTGAGGAGGAGGCCGCCGGCAAGACCGGTGACCACTCCGTTCGCGGCACCGAACCGGTACTTCTCCAGGAGCGGGGCGGCGGCCCGGTTGGCCATGGCGACGACGCGCGCATCCCCACGGGTCTCGTCCTCGATCGGCTGGCCCTCGACCGCCACGACGAGCTGGACCCCCTTCGACTCAGCCCAGTCGAGCAGCGCGCGACCCATCGTGTTCAGCATCCCGACCGGGGGCTGGATGTCGGCGATCACGACCACGAGCTGGTCGCAGGAGCGGTCGACGCCGCAGACGAGCTTGCTCGCGTAGAACCGGACGGGCGCGCCGACCACGCCCTCCTCCATGATGACCGTGGGGGGGAACTCCTCGCTGACCATGTACGCGACCTGGCTCATGTCGAGGGTGTGGACGAGGTACGACGCGGCGACCGAGCCGACGAGCCCGTGCGTCGGGAACCCGACGACCATCATCGCGCCCTTCAGGGGCTCGTCCCGGGTATCGACGATCCGGACGTCGTGCGACTCCCCGCGTAGCTCCGCGACGCTCACGGCGGAGCGGATGGTATCGGCCGCTTAATCCCTTGGTACCGGCAGCGTTCCGGCGCCGGTCGGGGGTCGGTTTACATTCCGACCCGCACGACCGACCCGAAGCGCGGATTTAAGTCGCATCCGGCAATTGCCGTCCATCATTCGTACGCCGGCGACCGTACCGAACGGCGAGAGGGTTGCGATCCGATGAAACGCCAGATGGTCGATATGCTCGCCGAGCTGATCAAGATCCCGAGCGACCCGTTCTCCGACAAGCAGGAGGTGCTCGACTACGTCCAGTCGTTCACCGACCAGATCCACATGCGGAACACCCTGTTCGGGGACCCGCAGGCCCCGTCGCTCCTCGCCGAGTACGGCCAGGGGGGCGTCGTCCTTTCCGGGCACCTCGACACGCCCCCCGTGGGGGACTACTGGAGCTTCTCCCAGAGCCAGCTCGCGTCGGGCCGGATGTACGGTCGCGGAGCGGCGGACATGAAGGGGACGGTGATCGCGATGCTCGAGGCGGCGCAGGACCTCGTCGCCCGCAAGATCCCGGTCGTGCTGGCGTTCACGACGGACGAGGAGACCTCGATGCAGGGCGCGATGGCGCTGTCGAAGACGCTCCCGCTTCGGCGGGCGAAGGCCATCGTGGTCGGCGAACCCACGGGCCTCCGGGTCGCCTACGCCGAGAAGGGGGTGCTCGACCTCGCGATCGAAACGCGGGGGAAGGCCGCGCACGGCGCGATGCCCCACCTCGGCGAGAACGCGATCGGTAAGATGATGCGGATCCTCCGGGGCCTCGAGTCGTTCAAGGGACGGATCGCCCACCCCGACCTGGGGAGCGTGACGCTGAACATCGGCACGTTCAACGGCGGCACCCGCCTCAACGTCGTCCCGAACAAGTGCACCGCCGAGGTCGATATCCGGTTCCCGCCCCCCTACTCCCCCGACCAACTCTACCACGAGATCGAGGAGCACCTGCGCCGGATCAAGACCCCGTTCACGCTGCGCCGCATCCTCTCGATGCCCGCGGTGCAGATCGACCCGAACTCCGAGCACGTGAAGATCCTGAAGGACGTCGCGCAGACGGAGAACGCGGTCCTGGTGCACGCGTCGGAAGCGGTCCACTACACGCAGGTGAATCCGCGGGTCGTGATCTTCGGCGCGGGGGAAGAGGAGCTCTCGCACCAGGCGAACGAGTACGTGAAGATCGAGTCGGTCGCCCGCGCCACCGAGGTGTACAAGAAGTACGCTCAGCGGCTCGCCACGTCCCGCTCGGGCGGCTAGCGTCGGCGACCGCGCCATCAAGTAGGCGCCGGCGTACTCGGCGAGCGTGAAGGTCGCCCAGCTCTCGACCCGGTTCCTCCCCGGGCCGGGCGGGGTCGAGCGGCATATCGCGGAGCTCGTCCCCCGGCTGCACGCCCGGGGGCACACGGTCGAGGTGTTCACCAGCGACCTGTACCGCGAATTCCCCTGGCAGCGCCTTCCCCCCGAGGTGCCCCGCACGGAGACGACGAGCTGGGGCGTCATTCACCGGCTCCCGGTGTGGTCCCTCCCGGGCGAGCTGCACTACCCGTTCTTTCGCGGGCTGCCGCGCGCGTTGTCGATTTTTCAGCCGGAGGTGCTCCATGCCCACACGTTCGGGACGAACCACGTGGCGAAGGCGGCCCGCTACGCTCGACGCCACGGGGTGCCCCTCGTGCTCACCGCCCACTTCCATCCGATCTGGTCGATCGAGGGCGGTTGGGTCCGGCACCGGATCCGCGGGTTCTACGACCGACGTCTCGCCGGACCGGTGCTCGCGGCGGCGGCCCGCGTGGTCGTGCAGAGCCAGGAGGAGCTGCGACTCCTCCAGTCCCTTCGGGTCCCGTTGCCTCCCGTGTCGATCCTTCCTCCCGGATACTCGCCCCTGCCCGCGCCGACGCCCGACCTCCCCGCCTTCGGCACTCGGCACGGGGTCCCGGGACCGTACGTGCTGTTCGTGGGGCGCCTCGCCTCGAACAAGGGCCTGCTGGAGCTGGTCGACGCGTTCGCGACCCTACGTCGCGCGCACCCGGACGCGAACCTCGTGCTGGTCGGCGAGGACGGCGGGATGGCGAGGGAGATCCGCGCCCGGGCGAAGTTGCGCGAGGTCGACCATTCGGTGCACCTCCTCGGCCATGTCGCGGACGACCGCGACCTCGCGGCCGCGTATCGCGACGCCCAGCTTCTGGCATTGCCCAGCGAGTACGAGGCGTTCGGACTCGTCCTGCTCGAAGCGCTGGCCCAGGGATGCCCGGTCGTCGCCTCGAGGACGGGAGGCATCCCCGAGTTCATCCCGGACGGCCGGGCCGGACTGCTCGTTCCGCCGAGGTCGCCGGCCGAGCTGGCCGCCGCGCTCGAGCGGTTGTGGACCGACCGGACGTTCGCCGCGGCGCTCGCCCGGTATGGACGGGAAACGGTCGTCCCGCGGTACACGTGGGATGGTCTCGCCGACCGCCTGGATGCCGTCTACCGCGAGGTGACGGCGCGGTGAAGGTCGTCCACGTCACCCTCCGCTTCGACGCGCCGGGGGGCGTGGAGACGTACGTACGCGAGCTGGCCAAGCGGCAGCGGGCCGCCGGGGACGACGTCGAGGTATTCGCGAGCGACCTGTACGACGAAGCGCACTGGGAACGGCGGTCCGGCTACCGCGCGACCGTGGACGGCGTTCCGGTCCGACGCTTCCCGGTGCACCGGCGCCTGATCCCGCGCTTTACCCTCCCGCTCATGGTCGGACTCATCGACGCGCTCGCCGAGAGCGGGGCGGATGTGATCCACGCGCAGTCGCACCGGTACGGCCACGTCCTCCAGGCCGCGGCCGTCGCGGCCCGCCGGGACATCCCCCTCGTGGTGTCCACCTCGTACCACCCTCCCGACAACCGGGACCCGGCCCGGACCCGCGCGATCCTCCGGCTCGTCGACGTCGGGTTTGGGATGTCCGCGTACCGCACGGCCCGAGCGGTCGCGGTGCAATCGGAGCTCGAGCGTCGACTGCTCGCGGAGTTCGCCCCGGCGGACCGGCTCCGGCTGATACCGCCCGGAGTGGACCTCGCCGAGTGGGCGCACCCGGACCAGGACTCGGCCGCGGAGCTCGGACTGCCACCCGACTACGCCCTGTTCATCGGACGGGTCGCCGCCAACAAGGGCCTGGGCGACCTCCTCGCCGCGCTCGCCGCGCAGCCGCACGAACGGCGGCGCCCCGTGGTGATCATGGGGGCCGATTGGGGCGAACGTCCCCGGCTCGAGGCCCTTGCACGACAGCTGGGCGTCGAGCGGTCGGTCGTTTGGCTCGGACATGTCCCGGACCGTGGGGTCTATCGGGCCGTGCTCCGCGGGGCCTCGGCGTTCGTCCTCCCCTCGGAGTGGGAAGCGTACGGGTTCGTCCTCCTCGAGGCGATGGTCGCCGGAGTTCCGATCGTCGCGACGTCCGTCGGCGCCGTTCCCGAGGTGCTGGACGGGGGGCGGTTCGGTCGCCTGGTTCCATACGGCCAACCGGAGGCGCTCGCGGCCGCGCTCCGCGCGGTCGTAGACGACCCCGAGGGGACGCAGGCCCGGGTCGCGGCGGCCCGCGCCCATATCCGGGAGCGCGACTGGTCGGTCTGCGCCGAACGGTTCCGCTCGCTTTATCGGGAAATCGGGCGGGGCTGACGGGGGCGACGGTCGAGCCGGATCAGCTCGTCGGCGACGTGGGCGAGGTCGGTTCGCGTCTCGGGCGGTGCGAACGCACTCAGGGACCGCATCATACGGCCGATCCACCCGACGAACATGGTGCTGCTCGGAGGGAACCGGTCCGAGTACTTGGCGTTCCCTGAACAACGGTAAAGAGAGGGGCCCGGCGTTGGTGCCGTCATGGGCGCGTTCTCGGCAGCCCGTCGATGTCGACGGCCCCTCCGAGCCCGCGCGGGGGGCCCGCGCTTCCGGTGAAGGTCGCCCACGTAACGCTGCGGTTCGACGCGCCGGGGGGCGTCGAGACCACGGTGCGCGAGACGGTCCGACGATTGCGATCGGCCGGGGACGACGTCACCGTGTATTCGAGCGACCTGTTCAATGAGTCCGGTTGGGAGCGGCGATCGGACTGGGCGCCCCAGGTCGATGGCGTGCCGGTCCGTCGGTTCCCGGCCGTGAAGCGACCGTTCCCCCGGTTCACCCTGCCCGTGATGCCCGGATTGGTCGACGCGCTGGTCGATTCGCACCCGGATGTGATCCACGCGCACTCCCATCGGTACGGCCACGTGCTCCAGTCCTCCGCCGTGGCCTCGCGCGAAGGGATCCCGATCGTGATCTCGACGCACTACCACCCCGCGGACGCGCGCGAGTCCGCCGTGAAGCGGGGCTTGCTGCGCCTCGAAGACCATACGTTCGGGGCCCTCGCGTACCGCACCGCGGACGCGATCGTCGTGGAGTCGGAGACCGAAGCGCGTCTCGTCCGCCAGTTCGCCCCGGTGCGTTCGATCCGGACCATCCCGCCCGGGATCGACCTCGCGGAGTGGAGCGACCCGGACGGGGACCGAGCGGCCGCGCCTCCGTTGCCGTCGTCGTACTTCGTGTTCGTCGGTCGGGTCGCCCCGAACAAGGGGCTGCCCCAGCTCGTCGACGCGTGGGCCGGCTTGCCCGCGCTCGCTCGCCCGTCGCTCGCGCTGATGGGTCGGGACTGGGGGATGCGCGCCCGCGTGGCCGGGCAGGCGAGCCGCCTCGGGCTGGGGGACGCGGTGCACTGGCTCGACCACGTGGCCGACGCGCGGGCGTACCGGGCCGTCATCCGGAAGGCCCGAGCCCTCGTGCTCCCGTCGGAGTGGGAGGCGTACGGATTGGTCCTGCTGGATGCGATGGCCGCCGGAACGCCGGTCGTGGCGACCTCGGTCGGCGCGGTCCCCGAGGTACTGGACGGAGGCCGCGCCGGTCGACTCGTCCCCTACGGCGATGTAGCGGCCCTGACGGGCGCCCTGCGATCGGTCCTCGAGGATCCCGCAGCGAACCAGCGATTCGTCGACGCCGGTCGGGAGCGGGTCCGAGGACTCGACTGGAGCGTCGCCGTCGAGCGGCACCGCGCGCTTTACCGGGACCTCACGCGGCGCTGAGCCGGGATCGGCCGGGCCGCCGGGAGCGACTCGCCGAACTCGGCCAGTATCTCGAGCCCGCGCCGAAGGTTCTCCCTCGACGCGGCGAACGAGAGGCGCAGGTGCGATTGGCCGAGGGAACCGAAGGCGTCCCCCGGCGTCGAGATCACGCCGCGCCGAAGGAGTCCCGTCGCGATCTCGGGGGAGGAGAGGGGCCAGGAGAACCGCGGGAACGCGTAGAACGCGCCCGCCGGCGGGAAGATGTCGACCCCGGGGATCGCGCGCAACAGCTTGACGACCAGCTCCCGGCGCGCCCGGAACTCGCGTACCATCGCGCGGATCGCGGCCGTGCCGTCGGAGAGCCCGGCGAGCACGGCGACCTGCGCCGGCGTCGGCGGGCATGCCATGATGTGATAGTGCATCTTGTTCAGGTCGAGCGCGAGGGCGCGCGGGGCCACCAGGAAGCCGATCCGCCACCCCGTCATCGCGAGCGTCTTCGAGAACGAGTTCACGACGACGACGTGGTCGGTCTTCCCCCAGAACGACGAGAACTTCCCGTCGTAGACCATCTCCTCGTACACCTCGTCCGATACGATGGTGAGATTGTGCGCGTCCGCGAAGGCGACGAGCCGGTCCACGGTTTCGGGGGTGAACACGCCCCCGGTCGGATTGGATGGGCTGTTGACGACGATGACCTTCGTTCGCTTCGTGACGATCCGCTCGAGCTCCTCGAAGTCGGGCTGGTAGCGCCGCTCGGCGGTGAGCGAGTAGGGTACCGGCGACGCGCCCATCAAGCGCGCGTCCGGCCCGTACAGCACGAAGCCGGGGTTCGGCACGAGCACCTCGTCACCGGGGTCGTAGAGGCCCATGGCGCTCACCATGAGCGCTTCCGAGCCGCTTCCCGTGATGATCACGTTCTCGCGACCGGTCCGCGGGTCGCGGTCCCGGTACCGCTCGGCCACCTTGTCCCGCAGCGACGCGAGCCCGGCGGAGGGCCCGTAATGGTTCATCCCGTCGCGCACGGCGGCGCACATCGCGTCGACGACCTCGGACGGGGGTTCGAAATCCGGCTCGCCGAGTCCGAGGTTGATGGAGTTCGGCGGCGCCGCCTCGAACATCTTGCGGATGCCGGAGATCTCGACGGTCCGCACCCGCTGCGCGACCATTTCCGCCGCGGACCAACGTTTGCCTCTTTACCGTTGTGCTGTCCGCGTGACGGCGTAGCACCGACCGGTCGCGCGGCGCGCCCGGGCACAAGTTCCTTTTATTCGCTTGGCTCCCGGTCCGGCGCAGGCAACGATGTCGGTCCGCGTCGTGCTCGGCGCCCAGTTCGGAGACGAGGCAAAGGGAAAGATCTCCGACTATCTCGCCGCCTCCGCTCGGTACGTCGTGCGCAGCGCCGGGGGGCCCAACACGGGCCACACAATCGTCCTGCCCGAGGGGCCGGTCGTGCTCCACCAGCTCGCCTGCGGTGTCCTCCGTCACGGCGTCGTCGCCGTGAGCGGCCCGGGGATGGTCATTCAGCCGTTCAAGCTCGAGGACGAGCTGCTCGAGCTGGAGCGGCGCGGACTTCGACGGGGCCAGGTCGTACTCTCGGACCGTGCGCACGTGGTGCTCCCCTGGCACGAGATCGAGGACGTCTGGGAGGACGACCTCCGCCGGAAGCAGCGGCCGGAGGCGGTGCTCGGGACGACCAAGAGCGGGATCGGGCCCGCCTACGCCGACCGGGCCGGACGGTTCGGGATCCGCCTCGCGGAACTGAGTCGACCCGCGCTGCTGCGGGAACGTCTGGAGATCTTGTACGAAACGAAGTTGCATCTCACGGACCTCCCGCCGATCGACGACCTGCTCTCGAGGCTCGTGGAGGTCGGGGGTCGCCTCGCCCCGATGATCCGGCCGACGGAAGCGCTGCTCTGGGACGCGATCGCCCGCGGGGAATCGGTCCTGCTCGAAGGAGCGCAGAGCGCGCTCCTCGACCTCGATTTCGGGACGTACCCGTACGTCACGAGCTCGCATCCCACGAGCGCGGGCGCGCTCGTCGGGAGCGGGATCCCCCCGACGGAGGTGGACGAGGTCATCGGGGTCGCGAAGGCGTACTGCACGCGCGTCGGCGCCGGCCCGTTCCCGACGGAGGACAGCGGCGAGCGCGGCGAGTTCCTGCGGAGGGTGGGGGGCGAACGCGGTGCGACCACCGGGCGACCCCGACGGTGCGGTTGGCTCGACCTGGTGATGCTGCGCTATGCCGCCCACTTGAACGGGTTCACCTCGTGGGCGATCACGAAGGTCGACGTCCTCGGGGGACTCGCGGAAGTGCCCGTCTGCACCGAGTATCACATGCCCGACGGGTCGAGGATCCGCGACGTTCCGCCGAGCAGCATCGAGGAGCTGGAGAAGGCCCAGCCGGTGTACGAGGCCGCACCGGGCTGGCCCGAGTTCCACGAGCGGCTGAAGGAACGGATCCGCCGGGAGGGCGTGGCGGCGCTGCCCGGTCCTCTGCGCCGGTATCTCGACTTTATCGAGGAGGAGACGGGGGTCCGGGTGGAGTACGTCGGCTACGGGTCCCACCGCGACGAAACGGTCTGGCTCGGACCCCCGTCGGCGCACCCGCGCGTCGAAGGACTCTCCGCCTGGAGCGGCTAGTCCGCCGTGGCGTTCGACCCGTTCCTCTACGTCGCCTTCGCGATCGGTCTGGTCGCGGGTCGTCTGATCTCCGTCCGCCCGGCCTGGATACCGCGGGCAACGCTCGGTACCGTTGTCATTCTGGTCGGGCTGCTCGGAGCGAGCCTGGCGAGCGTCCCATGGCCCACGCTGCTCGGCACCGTGCCGGTCGCCTTCGCGTTCGCCGGGGCGATCCTGGGCCTCACCGCGCTCTTCTACCTCGGCTTGGCGCGATGGCGGCCCGCACCCCCGGCCCTCCCCCCGACGGCGCCGACCGACCGGCGTTTCCCCCTGAGCCTGCTGCTGCTGGCCGCGCTCCTGTTCGGACTCCTCTTCGGTCACGAGGTTTCCGTCCCGGCCGACGCGGCGATCCCGTGGGTCCTGTACGCGCTGCTGGCGTTCGTCGGGTTCGATATCCCGATCCGGCTCTCGGCGCTTCGCGGCGTTTGGGTCCCGCTGGTCGCGGCGTCCCTCGGGGCGATCGGGGCGGCCGCGCTGTTCGTCGTGGTGCTCGGGCTCGCTCCGCCCGTCGCCTTCGCCACATCGCTCGCGTTCGGATTCTACTCGCTCGCGGGGCCGCTCGTCCTCGCTCGCGCGGGGGCCACGCTCGGGCTCCTCGCCTTCCTGACCAACTTCCTTCGCGAGGACCTCACGATGCTGCTCTCCCCCGTCCTGGGCCGTCGCCTGCGCGGGGAGGGGTTGACGGCCCTCGGCGGCGCCACCTCGATGGATACCACGCTGCACTTCGTGACGCGATACGGTGACCCGGAGGCGGGCACCCTCGCCCTCGCCTCGGGACTCGTCCTGACCGTCGCCGCGAGCCTGGTCCTCCCGGCGCTCCTCGCGCTCCCGCTCTAGCAATCTTAAGAGAGCCCGCTCCTCGGCGGGGTAGTTCGGGCTCGTGGTCCAGCGGTTACGACGTCGCTCTCACACAGCGAAGATCGCCGGTTCGAATCCGGCCGAGCCCATCGAACACCTGTCGCGAGACCGGCCGGTGACGCGACCCCGCGCCCGGGACGTCCGGGGACTCTGGTCAACCGTGGCGGGGTACCCGCTTCGTTGAGCGCGAGCTCCGGGACGGCACCCGGGGCGCGGGCCCGCAGCGAGCCGACGGCGCTACCGGCCCCGCGGATTCTTGGTCCGACTCTTTGCGGTCGACGGCCAGGACGGTGGTCCCAGGAACGAAATCACTGGCTTCGTAGCCGCCCTCCGAATCCTTCTTGGTTTCCTTCATTTCGTTGCGCACCGACCGACCCAGCGAGGAACCGCGGTTAAGTCGGGGCTTGATGAGAATTGAGCAGGCAGCTCGGACCGGTCGTTGCTTGAGCCGGGTTAAGGTCGAAAGGAAGTACTCCGGCTCCGCACAGGGGATATCATGGCGAAGCGGACGCGAGGCGCGAGAATGGTGGCGGCACGGAAGCGATCGGCGAAGCGCGCGGGCGGAAAGGGCCCGATCTCGAAGCGGGCGGCGGGTCGACACATCATGAAGACCTGAGCCGTTCGGTCGATGGCCGGCTCGTCGGTCCCTCGGACCGACCCACGAACGGAGGCGGGAGCGCCCGGCCGGCGAAGGCTTGTCGGGCGCCATGAACGTGGAGCGGCGGGAGGGGCTGCACGAAACGGGTCACGACGGCCGGGGCACGAACGCGACGTGCGGCGCGCCCCGGGTGAGGTCGCCCGTCACCACGCAGCTTGTGAACGAAGGTCGTACCCCCCGGACGATCAGCCCGAGTTCGTCCCGATGCAGCTCGAACTCGGTGCCCCCCAGGCGCCGCACGCCGGCCGCGCACCCCAGCCCGGGTCCGAGCAGACCGATCCCGAGGTTGTGGATCATGCGAGTCCGCTTCGCGCCGTAATAGAACAATTGCGTCGCCTTCTCGCTCCCCATCAGCGTGTCGAACACCTCGAAGGCCGTGACCTCTACGAACGGCTTCCCGCGGTTTCCCTGGACCGCCTTCTCCGCGGCGACCATTTTGGCCAGGGCTCTCCTCTCCTCCGCGGGCGAGCGCTTCGGGAGCGCGCTCAGCGGGTTCGGATTCAGGTTCACCACGTACGGGGTTCCCTCGTCTTCTCCCACATAATCGCAGATCCGGACGCGACCGTCGAACCTGCGGCGCGTCACGAACTGCGTCAGCCGCGCTCGAAACTCGTGCGGGGAGTCGCGCGACGGAAGGATCGCCACGATCCCGCGGGATTGGTACAGGTGATTGAGGTAGGTCGGGAACAGGAGGAGGTCGAGGTCGCCGGTGCCGACCGTCTCGTCCATTGAAAAGACTGCGAGGCTGCCGCGTTGGAACCCGCCGCCCAGCAGCCGGTCAAAGTCCGGGATCCCCGATGAAAATCGGCCGGTCGGGTCCGGAATCGGCGCCCAGCTCGTCCCTTCCTGCTTCGGCTTCGGTGCCCGGGGCATGTGCGAGGAATGGTCGAAAGGGGGTCATATTCTGATTCCCCCGGGCGGCCGATTTTCTGACGGTAGACCGGCTCCATTTCCCGGAACGGCCGGAGGGCGCATCGGTCGCGCGGACGGAGGTTCCGGGACGAAAGCGGTCCCGTTCGGTATCCGTCGGACCCGGCCCGAGTCGGGCTCCCGACCCGCGCAGACCTTCTATCTCCGCGGCCGTCCTCCCGCGCGGAGGCGGAACGGATGGGCACGACCGGGTCCCGGCTCACGCACCTTGAGTGCCGGAGTTGCTGTGCCCAGGTCGACCCCGACCGCCCGGTCGGTGTGTGCCCGACCTGCGGTCACGCGTTGTTCGCCGGGTACCGGACGGACGGGTGGGATCCGGGTCCATGGCGAGCGGAGTGGCCCCATCGGGTCGCTTCGCTCTGGCGTTATCGAGAGCTCCTACCGGTTCGTCGCACCGAGGATATCGTGACGCTCGGTGAGGGTTTCTCCCCGATCGTTCCGTTGGTGAGCGGGGCCGACGGCGGGGGCCCCGCGACCTCGCTGAAGGATGACGGAGGCTTGCCGACCGGCTCGTTCAAGGCACGGGGTATGGCGGTGGCGGTCTCCCGCGCTCGGGAGCTCGGAGTTCGCTCGCTCTTCGTACCGAGCGCGGGAAACGCCGGGGTGGCGCTCGCCGCGTACGGCGCGCGCGCCGGGCTCGCCGTCCGCGTGTACCTCCCCGAACGCACGCCGCAGCCGATGAAGGATGCCTGCCGGCTGTACGGCGCCGAGGTGCTGGAGCTGCCGGGCACGCTGCGGGAGGTCGGCGCGGAGGCGCGGACCCGAGAGGCATCGAGCGGCGCCTTTGACATGTCCACGCTGCGCGAGCCCTACCGGCTCGAGGGAAAGAAGACGATGGGGTTCGAGATCTTCGAGCAGTGCGCCGCGGAAGGTTTGCCGGACGCGATCCTGTATCCGACGGGCGGCGGCACCGGCCTCGTGGGGATGTACAAGGCGTTCCAGGAGCTCCGGGCCCTCGGCCAGCTCGAGAAGTTCCCGCGGCTGTATTCGGTGCAGCCCGACGGATGCGCCCCGGTGGTCCGCGCCCTCCGCGAAGGGGCCCCGAGGGTGACCCCTTGGGACCATCCGAGCACGATCGCTCCGGGCCTTCTCGTGCCGGCCCCGTTCGCTTCCGAGCGCATCCTCGAGGCGGTGCGGGAAAGTCGGGGCGGCGGAGTGACGGTCTCGGACGCGGAGATCGTGGACGCGGTCCGAGACCTCGCCCGTCGGTTCGGGGTCTCGGCCTCTCCCGAGGGCGCGGCCCCGTATGCGGCCCTGCCGAAGCTCGTGCGCGACGACCGGATCCGCTCCGACGAACGCGTGCTGCTTTACAACACCGGAACGGGGTTACCGTTCTCGCTGCCGGAGCTCGAGCGAGCGGTCGGACCGGGACCCTCGAGCTGATCGACGGACTCCGAGCGCGCCCGTCGCGTTTCGCGGAGGAACGCTTGGGTCTTCCGCACGTGGCACCCGCGGCACACGGTCTGAAGGTTCGAGTATTCGAGGGCCGCGCCGCCTCGGGCGATCTCCACGATGTGGTCGACGTCGAGTTCGCGCGCGCGGTGTCGAGTTCCGCAGAGACGGCACGTGTACCGGTCGCGCAGCATCACGTAGGAGCGGGCCGAGTCCCAGAAGTAGTGACCGTGGAACATCCATTGGCATCGCCGGGAACAGTACGGGGACCGGCGGCTCGCCAGCGCTTGGCCGCATTCGACGCACCGGGCCTCGCGTCGCGCCCGGGCTCGACGCGCGACCCCGTCCGAGAACCAAGCGGCGGATAGGGCAAGGATGCGGCCGTTCGGCCCCACTTGCACGGATGCGGGACGCGCGGTGCGACGGGCCATCCGCGGGAGCACCCGGTCTCCCGCCTCAAGTGCGTTCGGGTCGATGGGAAGCGGGGTACCGGGCGGCGCCCTTTAGTTCCGGGCGGCTTGGGAGTCGGCGTGCGGTTCCCGCTCGCGGATTGGATCGACGAGCACGAGAACTGCCGATACAACCTCGGAAAGAGCGGGATGCGGGGGACGGTCCGCCACCCTCTTCCCACGCGCGCCGAGGTCCGTTCCGCGTCCGAGCCGGAGCTGCGCCGACGTCTGGCAGCGAAAGTGGGAGTGGACCCCTCCCGTCTCTTCCTGACCCACGGAGCGACCGAAGCGAACGGTCTTGCCGTCGCGTACGCCGCCCGCCGACTTCGCGGCCGAGCGGGGCGATGCCGGGTCCGTTTCCCGGAGTACCCGCCGCTCTACGACACCGCCCGCGCCTTCGGTTTCCGGGTAGGGACCGAAGCGAGCTCCGTCGACCTCGCCGTCGTCTCGCTGCCTCGGAACCCCGAAGGCTGTCTCTGGACATCGGACGAACTCGCGACGTTCGTGGACGGCGCCCGGGTCACGCTGGTCGACGAAACGTTCCGGGAGTTCACGACGGCTCGGTCCGTCCAGCGACTCGGTCTGCGGGGGGTGTGGACGACCGGGACCTTCACGAAGGCGTACGGCGCGGACGACCTGCGCGTCGGATACGTGGTCGTTCCGGAGACCGAGGTGGACGCATTCGCCCGCTTCCACGGGCTGGTCACTGACGAGATCGCCGAGTGGTCCGTCGCGGGGGCGCTCGCCACCCTGGACGACGGGGAACGGATCCTTCGCGAGGTGCGCCGGGTCTTCGACCGAAACCGCGCAGCGTGGCGGCGGGCCACGCCGAACGGACCGGTGCTCGCGGCGCCCCTCGCCTTCGACGATCCCGTTCCGGGGGGCGGGGATCGGTTCACCCGGCGATGTTGGCGGGCTTCGGTGCTGGTATGCTCCGGCTCCCTCCTCGGCAAGCCGACCGGCGTCCGCGTCTGCCTGACCCGCCGTTCGTTCCCGCGCGACCTCACCGTGTATCTGCGCGTTCGCAACGCAGCGCGGTAGCTCGGCTCAACGGGTGGGCGGGAAGTTCGTCGGGTCCACCGACCCGCTCGGAAGTCGGCCCAAACGCCTCCGCACGTCACTCACCGGCCGGCTCGCGTCGACCCTCGCGTCCGAGTCGCGGACCGCGCACTCCTTGAGAAATCCTGCCGCGAACCGCACCGCCCGGCCCGGGTTCGACTCGTGCACCAGCAGGAAGCCGCGAGCGAGCTCGGTGAGCACCGCCCGGCCCGGAACGATCGATCGGAGATTTTCGACCTCGGGGTCGGGGGACTCGTCCGGCGGCACCGAGGACCCCATGGGCGCGGTTCGACCCGAATCCGCGGCATAAAGGCAGACGCTCCACTGGCCCTCGGGCCGCGGTTGGGGGCCCGCAAGCCTTTACCAGACGACCGTCCGTGACACGGTCGGTGACCCCCGTGAGCCAGAGCGCCCCTCCTCCGACCTCGCGTCCCGCGTCCGAGTCGAGCGCGCCCCCGAAGCGGGGCGTCGTGCTCAAGACGCCGATCCCGGGCCCGAAGGCCCAGGCTGTGATCGCGCGCGACAAGGCGATCCTGATGACGACCACGAAGACCTCTCCGATCGTGGCGGAGTCCGGCGAAGGGGTCTGGATCACCGATGTCGACGGGAACCGGCTCCTCGACTTCTCCTCGGGCGTCGCGGTCAACAACGTCGGCTACGCGCACCCTGAGGTCGTCCGCGCGGTCCGCGAGCAGGTGGGGCGCCTGAGCCACTTCGCGGGCACCGACTACTACTACGAGAAGCAGGTCCGGCTGGCCGAGCGGATCGCCGGGATCGTGCCCGGCACGTTCGCGAAGAAGGTGTTCTTCACCAACAGCGGGACCGAGAGCGCCGAGGCCGCGCTCAAGATCGCCCGCTGGCAGCGCCAAAAGCCGATCGTCATCGGCCTGCTCGGGGCGTTCCACGGCCGGACCATGGGGGCGCTCTCGATGACCACGTCCAAGCCGGTCCAGCGGGCGCGGTACGCGCCCTACGTCACCGGCGGGCACCACATCCCCGCACCGAATTGCTATCGATGCCCGTACAAGCTCGAGTACCCGAGCTGCGACCTCTACTGCGCGAAGATCCTGAAGGAGCTGTACTTCCAGACGTCGATCCCGCCGGAGGACGTCGCCGCGATGATCGTCGAGCCGGTGATGGGCGAGGGCGGCTACATCGTTCCCCCGAAGGGCTGGCACGCGAAGGTCAAGTCGATCCTCGACGAGCACGGCATCCTGTTCATCGATGACGAAGTCCAGGCGGGCATCGGCCGGACGGGTCACTGGTTCGCGATCGAGCATCACGGGATCGTCCCGGACATCCTCACGATGGCCAAGGCGATCGGCGGCGGGCTCCCGATGGGCGCGGTCGCGCTGCGGGCCGACCTCGATTTCACGGTCAACGGGGCGCACTCGAATACGTTCGGCGGGAACCTCGTCGCGGCCGCGGCGTCGCTCGCGACGCTCGACGTCATCGAGAAGGAGCACCTGCTGGACAACGCGCGTACGCAGGGAGCGTACCTGCTCCGCCGGCTCCAGGAGCTCGCCTCCCGGCACGAGGAGATCGGGGACGTCCGGGGCCTCGGGCTCATGACAGCGACCGAGTTCGTCAAGGACCGACGCACGAAGGAGCCCGCGGTGAAGTTCCGGGACCACGTCCTCGAGGAGACGTACCGCCGGGGGCTCATCCTGCTGCCGTGCGGTACATCGACGCTCCGCTACATCCCGCCCCTCATCGTCCGTCGCGAAGAGATCGACGAAGCGATCGAGATCCTGGACGCCGCGATCGTCGCGGCCCGTTCTCGCGAATGAGATACGGACAGCTTTCGGGCGCCGGCGGGGTCGCCCTCACCGAGACGGCCGCCCCGCGCGCCGGAGCCGGGGAGGTCGTCGTGCGGCTCGCCGCGTGCGGGGTGTGCGGTACCGACCTCGAGAAGCTCCGGGGCAACTATCGGAGCGCCGGGATCCTCGGGCACGAGCCCGTGGGACGGGTCGCCGAGGTCGGAGCGGGTGCCGTGCCGCTCGCGGTCGGGGACCGAGTCTTCGTGCACCACCACGTGCCGTGCTACCGGTGCGAGGTGTGCGCTCGCGGGGACTACACGTTCTGCCCGACCTACTCGAAGACCAATATCCGCCCGGGGGGTTTCTCGGAGGAATTCCTCGTCCCCGCCGAGAACGTGGAGCGCGAGGCCGTGCTTCGACTCGACCCGAAGGTCAGCTGGGAGGTCGGCGCGCTGCTCGAGCCGGCCGGTTGCGCGCTGACCGCGATCCGGCGGGTGGGCCTCCCGAAGGATAGTTCCGTCTTCGTGCTGGGCTTCGGTCCGGTCGGGATCCTGTACGCGCGGCTCGCGAAAGCGCTCGGCGCGCGATGGGTCGGTGGAAGCGAGGTCGCCCCGCTCCGACGCAAGGTAGCGGAGGCGGGCGGCGTCGACGCGACCGTCGATCCTCGGGAACCGGGGGCGGTCCCCGCGCTGGTCGAACGTGCGACGGGAGGCCGGGGCGTCGACCTGGCCGTGGTCGCCGTGGGACACCCGAGCGTGGCCCGGGACGCCACCGGGCTCGTCCGTCGCGGGGGAACGGTCAATCTCTTCGGACTGCCGGAGTCGGGGAGCCGCCTCGACGCGGACCTTCAGGACCTGTATCTGCGCGGGGTTCGGATCGTCCCGTCGTACGCGACCGTCGAACCGGACATCCGCGAGGTGCACCGCCTCGTGGTCGAGGGGACCCTCCGACTCGACGACGTCGTCACCCACCGCGTCCCTCTCGAGCGCCTCGAGGAGGCGTTCCGCCTCGCCGGGCGTCCCGAAGAGTCGGTGAAGGTCGTCGTCACCGGTCCGGCGATCGCCTAGATCACGCCTCGCCGCCCTCCGCGAGAACCCGACCGTCCACGCGGTGCCCGGCCCGCACTCTCGATCGGGGGCCGAGAAGGGAGCCGGAAACGTGCGCCCCACGCTCCACGGTCGCGCCGTCCATGATCACCGAGTTCTCCACGCGAGCCCCGGTCTCGACCGTCACGTCGGGTCCGAGGGTGACGTACGGGCCGATCGACGCCCCGTCGGCGCGCGCCCCCTCCATGAGGGCGACCGGTCCTGTGCCGGTCGCGCCGGGGGGCACGCGACCCGGGCCGCCGCGCCCGTCGTCGAACAGCAGCTGTTGGGCGTGCAGGAGGCGCTCCGGAGTTCCGGCGTCCTCCCAGTACCCGGAGAGGCGGAACCCGTAGACACCCTGGGCCAGGAGCTCCGGCATCACCTCCTGCTCGAATCCTACCGGGCGACCGGGGGGGATCGCGTCGAGCACCCGACGACCCCAGATCGCGATCCCCGCGTTGATCCATCGCGACGGGGCGTCCTTCAACTCGGGCTTTTCGACAAATTTCGTGATCCGGTCCCGGTCCCCGAGCGCGGCGACCCCGTACGGCTTCGGATCGTCGACCTCGAACAGCGCCATCGTGCCGAGCCCCCCTCGGGCGACGTGCGCCGCGGCCATGGCCGGAAGGTCCGCGGAGGCGATCACGTCCGAGTTGAGGAGCCAGAACGGGTCCGACATCGAACCGCCGGCGTTCTTCATCCCGCCTCCGGTGCCCAACGGGTCGCGCTCCGGGACGGTCGTGACCGACCATTTGAGCGGGTGCGCCCGAACGTACGCCGCGATCGCATCCGCCTTGTACCCGGTGGCCAGGACGACCTCCTCGACGTCCGCCGGGAGCAGGTCGAGCACGTGGTAGAGCATCGGTTTACCGGCGATCGGGATGAGCTGCTTCGGGACGGCGTAGGTCACCGGCCGGAGGCGCGTGCCGAATCCCCCGATGAGTACGAGCGCCTTCATCGGACCGGCGGGGCACCGAGCGCCGGGATATCGCCCTTGCCGCGGGGCCCCTAGATGAGGGTGGGCGTCTCGCCCCGCCCTACGGCATGGGCGTAGTCGTGCTGGACGATCCGCTTGAGGACCGCGGCGGGGCTCCCCCAGATCGGCACCCGGCGCACCGTCCCGGCCGCCTGGCCGATCCCGAGGGCGACGACGACCCCTCGCTCGTGATATTCGAACGTGTCGAGCCGCGTCCCGTTCCATCGGGCGACCAGGTTCTTCGCCGCGACGCGCGCCTCGGCGAGCGCGGCCTGGGCGGTGGCCGGGATCGCCTGGCCGGTGGTGGGGTCCTTGAGCTCCGCGACATCGCCGACCGCGAAGACACCGGGGTGGCCCGGGAGCTCCAGCGTCGGTTCGACCGCTACCCGCCCCGCCCTCCCGTGCGGAACGGTGAGCTGCCGGACGGTCGGCGGCGCTTCGAGTCCCGCGCACCACACCGCCGCGTCAAAGGCGAACACCGAGCCGTCTTCGGTCGTCAAGCGGCCCGGGTCCACGCGGGTGACGTTGTATCCGTGGACCAGGGTCACGCCGGCACGAGCGAGCGTTTTCCGGGCGCGGTCGATGATCCCGGGCGCGAACCCCGCGAGGAACGGCAGGGAGCCGGTCAGCTGGAAGACGTCGGGCCGCCGTGCCCCGGGGACGGAGACGGTCGGCCAGTCGGTCGTCGCGATCTCGGCCGCGAGCTCCGTCCCGGTCGAACCTCCTCCGATGATCAGGACGCGCGGGCGCCGCTCTCCCGCCAGGTTCACGGAGGCGGTCTCGACCCCACGAAGCGCCTCGGCGAGCTTCTTCGCGCCGGAGAGCCGATACACCTGGTGGGTGTACTCCGCGGCGCCGGGAACGCCGTAGTAGGCGGCCACGTTCCCGAGGCAGATCGCGAGCGAACGGAACCGGACGACTCCGGTGTCGAGCGACACCGAGTGGTCGCCGAGGTCGATCGATTGGACCGACCCCTGCCGGACCGTGACCGTCGTCCGGTCGAGCACCTGAGCGAGCGGGATCGTCCACGGTTCGGTATCGGTACCAGTCGCCACGAGTTTCCCGATCTCGTAGAGCTCGGTGCGAAGCACATGCACGGGATTGCGGTCGACGAGCACCACCGGGATCTTCCCTCGCGACCGCCGGTCCACCTCCTGGGCGACCGTCAATCCCGCGTAACCGGCGCCGAGGACGACCAGCGGGAGTCCCTCGCCGTGGGACCCGGTCGTCGCCGCCTCCGCCATGCCCGCACCTCGATCCGGAGCCTTTAGGGCTGACGGGGGGGGCATCATCGCTCAGGTGGGGGTCGCCCCAGCGGGGGAGGTCGCTCCCGCGCGACGGACCAGCTGGGCCGCCGCGAGGAGCCCCCAGACGAGGATCGGGAACACGATGAACCGCTCGACGAGCCCGGGATCCCAGGTCGAGTTGGTCCCCTGGGTCGGCACATAGTACGCGAGGGCGACCAGGTCCACAAGCCCCAGCAGGATCGACGGCACGGTGAACCAGCTCCAGCTCCCCTTCCTTCGAAAACCAACTCCCAGGATCACGAGGGCGAGCCCGCCCGGCAGGAACACCGCCAGCGAGGAAAGTCCGTGGACGGTCCCGTTCACGTTCTCCGGGAACACCCCCACGCCGATCGCACCGACGCTGGCGACCAGCAGGAGCACGATCCCGACGGTACGGGACCGACCGGACGGGAAGCCGTCCCAGGCGAGCAGGATCCCGGCGAAAGCGAGCACTCCGAGCAGGATGATCGAGACGTTGAACCCCCAGTGCCACGGCGAGGTGGCGGTGTTGCCGAGGTCGCTGATGTAGTTCGTGACGTCCGAGTACCCGGGGTATCCCGCCTGGACCACCGCCATGGCGGCGCAAAACTGGACGACTCCGATTCCGATGAGGGCGCTGCCCACGCGAACTCGACCGAAGTTGTCGCGGGACGCGTCGACCATGGCACCCGAAACATCGGAGCAACGCCGCCGGCCGAAATGGAGTTTGCGTCCACGGGGCGGTCCCCCGACAGCGCCAAGAATCGCGAGTCCTCCTGTCGGGTCGATGCGATTCCTCGCGTTCGACGAGCTCACCGACTCGATGGACACGGAACGATTGCTCATTCACGCCGCGTCACTTGGGGGGGCGGTCGACCGACGCGTCGTCCGGCTGTGGCAACAACGCTCCTCCCTCTACGAGGAGTACGTCGGGGTGTTCGCCGTGGAGGGCGGGCACGTGGTCGGCCAGACGTACGTGAAGCGCCTGCCGTACACGTTCCGTGACGGCGTCGAGACGGTCGGGGCGGTCGCCTCGGTGGGGGCCCACCCGGCCCACGCCCGTCACGGTATCGCGCGGCGCCTCCTCCGCGAGGTGCACCGCCGGGAGCGAGAGGTGGGTCGGCGGTATGTCACGCTCTGGACGAACCGGTCGTGGGGCGCGCACCGGCTGTACGAGGAACTCGGCTATCGAGACGTCTATCCGGTTCCGTGGGCGCTCCGTCTCTGGCCGGGTCGGATCCCGCGCCGCCGCCGTGCCACCGGAGTGGGGCCCGGCCGGACCCAGGACCTCCCCGAGCTCGACCGACTCCACGACCGGCTTGCGGCGGATCGGCTCGGGTTCACGCGCCGGCCGCGGCGATTCCTGGAGACCGGGGCCGCGGTTCGAGAGTTCGACCCGGTGAAGGAGCTGCTGGTCGTCCGCGACGGCGGACGTCTTCGGGGGTACGCCGTGCCGCAACGCAGCGGCATCCGCTCGACCTGCGGGGAGCTCGTCGCCGACTCCGAGCCGTCGCGCCGGGCCCTCGTGTCGGAAGTGGAGCGCGGCGCCCTCGGTCGGCAGGTCGCCTTCATGCAAACTCCGGTCACCGACCTCGCGGGAGAGCTCGCCCGTCGCGGGTACACCTCGATGAATGCCGGGTGGTACGTGTACATGGTTACCGACCTACGACGGTCGTGGACCGAGCGGGAGGCCCGGGCGCGTTTCGCGACCGCGGACGCGCGATTCCTGTGCATGCACGCCGACCGGTTCTGACCCCCTCGTCCCCCCCGAAACTCCTTGGGGGGCGGGGGGATTCCCGCCGGCGATGGTGCGAAACGTCCGGTTCATGTACTCGGGGATCCGCGTCCGAAATCTGGAACGTTCGATCCGCTTCTACGAACGGATCGGGTTCCGCGTCTCCCGTTCCGGATGGTTCTCGCACGGCGGAAAGTGGGTGCACCTCGTCTTCCCCGGCTCGGACCACCGTCTCGAGCTGAACTACTACCCGAAGGGGACGCCGTTCTACCGTCCGTTCGGCCCCGGCGAGGAGTTCGACCACTTCGGCTTCTACGTCCGGTCGCCCCGCCGGTGGGTGCGCTCGATGGTCCGCGCCGGCGCGACCCCGGTGATCGGGTTCGTCGACGGCCCGGCCGAGCTCGTCTATGTGAAGGACCCGAACGGGGTCTGGCTCGGCGCCTGCGGCCCGTCGGAACCGGGGAGCCTCCCCGGCATGTTCCCTCCCCGGAAACGGAGGCGGACCTCCCCCCGCCGGAGGCGGGCGACGGTCCGTCCGGCCGCTTAGGCGCCGACGCGGTAGGTCGGTTTGGTCAACCGGACCTCCAGCGCCATCGGAGTGGTCGATACCGACGCCCCGTGGAACCGGCTCCCCTCCGCAAGGCGCTGGAATCCGCCGGGCGTCAGGGCCCGTCGCCGCAGGCGACGCAGGATGTAGCGGGTCCAGAACGCGCCCCATGCACCGAGCCGCATGCTCGCGACCTCGTCGTGGATCGAACGGTCGGTCGCATCGCGACGCATGTCCTCGATGATCGCCGTGCCCCCGGAGCGGAGCACGCGGTACATCTCGTCGAGCGCGGTCCCGGGGTGCCCAAAGTTCTTGAAGGCGGCCTGGCAGACCACGAGGTCGAACGTGCCGTCCACGAACGGCATCAGGGCCGCGTCGCCCAGCCGGAACTCGACGGTCACGCCCTGCTGTCGCGCGTTCCCTTCCGCGAGGTCGACGAAGGTGCGGCTGAGGTCGAGCCCGGTCACCCGGAACTTTCCCGACCGCGCGAACTCGATCGCGAGGTATCCCGGTCCCGGCGCAACCTCGAGGATGCGGGCGCCGTCCGGCAGCGACTCCGTCCACCGGGCCGCCTGCTGCCGCCACCGGGCGAGCTGATCTCCCGATGCCCGGAGCTTGGCATACCGGCGGGCGATCGCCCCTTCCATGGCCATTCCGCGGTACGCTTTCCGGGCCGACGAGTTCGCTTCCATGCCGTTCCCCTCGGGGAGCCGAAGGAAGTTCGGGGGTCTAACCCGGGCGCACGAACGGTGCTCACGGCCGGTGAGCGGACTCGGCGCCTATTCGTACGACAGCTCGGAGCGGAGGTACGCCTGCACCGCGAGGAACAGGAAGACGACCGTCTCGGCGCCGAGGACGACCATCTGGTACCCGTCGGTGAGCGAGAGGGTGCCCGCGTACGCCCCCCGCACGGTGTCGGCGACGTACGTGAGGGGATTGATCTGGAACAGGATCTGGATCCCGAGCGGAAGGCTGCTCGACAGCGGGTAGAACACCGTGCTCGCGAAATTGATCAGGAAGATCAGGAGGATTTGGATGCTGTTGTAGGCCGTGTTCGACTTCACCAGAGCCCCGAGGAACAGCATCAGCGCGCCGAAGAAGATCGAGCCGACGACGATCGTGCCGAACATGACCCCGAGCGCGAGCGGGCTCGTCGGTCCCGTACCGAGCAGCGCCCACGCGACGCCGAGCATGACGACCGCGCCGCCGAGGCCGAACAGCATCGACGTCAACATGATCCCGAGCAGGTACTGAAGGCGGCTGAACGGCCCCGAGAGGAGCTGCGCGAACATCCCCCAGCGGCGGTCGGCCCACAACACGCTGCCGCCGACGGTGCCGGCCATCACGACCTGGAACGACAGGATCCCCGGTGTCAGGAACGCGAGGTAACTGTGCCCCCCGCCACCGGAGGAGATCGACTGGAAGCCGAACCCGAAGAAGATCAGGTACAGCGCCGGGAGTCCGAGCAGGATGATCAGGCTGCCCGGGTCGGTATTGACCCAGATGTTCCGGTAGATCAGGCGAAGGATCTTAGGGAGCGCCAGCGCCCTCACCCCCACCGCCGACCGACTTCAGGAACACGTCCTCGAGCGTGTTCTTCCGGACGGCCAGCCACTCGAGCTGGGCGTCCATCGACTGAGAGAGCGCCGCGATGGCCGACAGCGCCCCCTTCGGGTCGTCGGTCAGCAGGACGGCCGACGGGCCGCTCACCGTCACCGCGACGCTGGGACCGAGCTGTCGGGACAGTTCGGCGAAGAAGGCGGGGGCGTGGGCGTTGCCGACCGTGATGTCAATCGTCTTCTTGCCCCCGTACAGCCGCTTCAGATTCTCGACGGTGTCGAGGATCAGGATCCTCCCCTGGTCGATGACCGCGACCCGGTCGCAGAGGTAGTCGGCTTCCTCGAGATTGTGCGTGGTGAAGACGACGGTCAGGCCCCGACGGACCTCCGCCCGGACCGAGTCGAGCAGCGTCCGTCGCATGATGATGTCGAGTCCGACCGTCGGTTCGTCGAGGAACAGGATGTCCATGTCGTGCATGAACTCCTTCGCGACCTGGACCCGCCGCTTCTGCCCGCCCGAGATATCGAACGCCCGCCGCTTGCGGATGTCCGTGAGCCCGAACCGCGTCAGGAGCGCCTCCCGGCGCTTCGTCCTCTCGGCTCGGGGGATCCCCCACAACATGCCGTAGACGTCGAGGTTCCCCTGGACCGTCGTGAAGTCGAAGGACTCGCCCTGTTGGACGACGCCGATCCGGCTGCGGATCCGGGTCCCGTCGCGGGCCGGGTCCATCCCCAGGACGCGCAGCGTCCCCGACGTCGGCTGGATCAAGGTCGTCATCGCCTTGATCAGCGTGGACTTGCCGGCTCCGTTCTTCCCGAGAAGGCCGAACACCTCGCCGCGCCGGACCGCGAAGCTGACGCCGTCCAGCGCGAACCGTTTCTTGTCGTAGGAATGCCGCAGCTCTTGGGCGACGACGACCGCGTCGTGGCCGGCCTCGGTGGGCAACGCGGTCGCGGGCGCAGACACGACCTCGAGGCACGCCGCGGAGGCGATAAGCGATGCTCACCGGCGTTGACCATCAGAGGAGAGTCCGGGGCGCCGCCGGCTCGGCGGTCACCGAGGAAGCCGAGGGAGGGAATCGAACCCCCAGGAAACGGATCTGCAGTCCGTCGCATTAACCATTCTGCCACCTCGGCGCGGCGGGGGGCAGGAGACCCCCGCTTAAAGCCCTCGGGGCGCGCGGCGGTGGGAGGCCGCTCAGACCGGCCGGAACCCGCGACCGGCCCGCAGCAGAGCGCTTCTCAGGCTGAGCCGGAGCCGACCTCCGAGCGGCATCGATTTCCCGTCGGCTCCGGTCCGCTTCCGACGGATCGCCTCCAACAGATCGTCCACCGTCGCGACGGGGTCCTCGAACTCGGTGTACGTGCGGCCGATGTCCCGGAGGGAGTGCGCGTCGCTGCCTCCCGTCTCCCCCAGTCCCCGCCGCGCGGCGACATCGGCGGCCCGCAGGTTGTCGATCTCCGAGCTGTGCCCGTTCCGGGTCTCCAGCGCCGTCACATCGACCGATTCGACGACGCGTCGGCCGATCCCGTGGGTCCGCCGAAAGGGGTGCGACGGCACCGACTCCCCCCCGTGGGCCCGCACCCAGTCGACCGTCTCCGCGATCGGACGACCGGGGGGCGGCGGCTCGTGGACGCCGAGCGCCAGCAGGTGACCTTCGCGCGTGGAGATCTCGACGCCGGGCACGAACAGATAGGCCGGATACCGCGCCTGGAGGTCGGCGAGCCCCGCGTGCCCGCGCACCGAATTGTGGTCGGTGAGGGCGAAGCCGCGAAGACCGACGTAGGAGAGGCGCGCGACGATCTCCTCGAGCGAGAGCTTCGAGTCGGGCGAGTACACCGAGTGGACGTGCAGGTCGAAGCGTCCCCCGTCGTTCATCGGACCTGCGACCCGATCGCGACGTCCTCGGAAGGGCGCGCCGCCGCGCCGGCGCCGAAGGAGAGCAGCTCTCCGACGGCCCCTTCCGCGCCGCGCAGGCGCACGACTCCGACCGTTCCGACGGGCCAATCGCCGGGGACCGTCACCTCCCGCGCCCCGACGGTCACCCGCGTCTGCCCGGCGCCGGCCGACCCGACGGCCCGGCCCACGAACAGAGGCGTCCGCGCGAACTCTTCGTACGAGATCGTGCGGTCGGTCGTCGCCGCCCCGGTGACGAACGCGCCGGGGGCGGTCCCCTCGGGAGGTGCGAGAAGGACCGCGCGCTCGCCGACATCGGCGGCGAGCACCATGCCCTGCGACGTCATCTTGCGGATGGTGCGGGGGGCCAGGTTGGACAGGAAGACGATCGGCCGATCCTTCAGCTGCTCGGGGGTGTACGATGGGCGAAGCCCCGCGACGATCGTGCGGGGCTTGGCGCCTCCGTCCTCGACCTCGAGCACGTACAGCTTGTCCGCGGAGGGATGCACGACCGCCGACCGGATGACCCCGGCTCGGGCCGCGAACGGCGGCCACGGGTCGGCGGGGGGAGCGGGACCCGGTCCCGCGACGGCGGGCGCGGGAGGGAGGGCACGGGGAAACAGGGGGCGAACCTCCCCGAGGCGCTGGCCGACCGGCGGCGAGACGAGCGCCCGGTCCCAGTCCCCCGGACCCGGCGGCCCTTCGAAGCCCAGCATGCGGAACACTTCGGCGCTCGAGAACGGGAGAACCGGCGCCAGCCACGTGGCGATCGCGCGCAGGCGCCAGAGGGTCTCGTACACGACCCGGTCCCGGTCGTCACCCTCGAGCTGCCAGGGGCGTCCCTCGTGGAATTTCCGATTCGCTTCGCGGACTTCCTCGAGCGCGAGGTCGAGCCCCTCCTTCAGGCGGACGCGTTCGAACTCTTCCGTGATCCTCTCGTGCGCGGCCCGAAGATGGGCGCCCACGCCATCGGGGGCGTCGGGCCGCCACTCCGCGGGCGGCGCGGGGATCTTCCCGTCGTATCGCTCCCGGGCGAGCACCAGGGCCCGCTGCACCAGGTTCCCATACTGGTTCGCGAGGATGTCCTCGCGCACGGCTTCGAACTCGTTCCAGTTGAACTCCGTGTCGTGGTGCTGCGGGGCCATCAACGCGGCGTAGAACCGGATCACGTCCGGGGGAAACCTCTCGAGAAGAGCCGGGACGAAGATCGACTCGTCCTGGGACCGAGTTCGGGAGATCTTACCCCCTTCCACGAGGAGCCACTCGTTCGCGGGAACGTCGTACGGCAGGTGGAGACCGCCGACCCCGATCAGGATCGAGGGCCAGACGATCGTGTGGTGGAACTTGTTGTCCTTGCCGACGAAGTAGTACGGCCGCACCGGCTCGGTGTCATCCCAGAATCGATGCCACTCGTCGGGTCGGCCCACCTTGAGCGCCCACTCCTTCGACGCCGAAAGGTAGCCGATCAGCGCGTCGAACCAGACGTAGAACCGCTTCGAGTCGTACCCCTCGAGCGGGATCGGAACGCCCCAGTCCAGGTCGCGGGTGATCGGGGTGGGATGGAGTCCCTCCGACAGGAAGTTCTGGGCGACCCGGAGCGTTCCCGGCCTCCAGTGGGTCTGGCGCGCGATGTACTCGGCGAGCTTCGGCTGCAGCTTGTCGAGCTCGAGGTAGAAGTGCTCGGACGCGCGGAACTCCGCCGGCGTCCCGCAGAGCGCGCAGCGGGGCGAGCCGAGCTGCTTGGCTTCGAGGGGGCGCCCGCAGTTGTCGCACTCGTCCCCGCGCGCGCTCTCGAACCCGCAGTGGGGGCAGACGCCGAGGAGATACCGGTCGGGGAGGAACCGCTGGTGCTTCGGGCAGAACGCGTTCTCTTCGGTTCGGCGGCGGATGTATCCGTTCTCGAGGAGCGCGAGGAAGATCATCTGGACCGTGCGCTCGTGCACCACGGTGCGCGTCGTGGTGTAGAGGTCGAACGAGACCCCCAGACGTTCGAACGACGCGCGGTTGACCTCGTGGAACCGCTCGGCGATCGCGGCCGGGGTCGTTCCCTCCTTCTCGGCGCGCACCAGCGTGGGCGTCCCGTGCATGTCGGAACCGGACACCATCAGTACCTCGTCCCCCCGGAGCCGGTGGAAACGGGCGAAAATGTCCCCGGGCAGGTACGCCCCCGCGAGGTGGCCGATGTGGAACGGCCCGGCGGAGTACGGCCACGCGACCGCGACAAGAATACGCGACACGAACCGCCCCTCGCCCCGCGAAGCGATGCGCGGACCAAAACGCTTTGCCGGCGGGGCGCGGGCGCACGACGGCTTAATGGCCGCGCTCGAGTCTCCGCCCGCGTTGCCCGACGAACCCGCGATGGTCCGCGTTTCCGTGCCGGAAGCGGACCGAGAGATCGGCGTCAAGCACCCGGTCCTCTCCCACGGGTTCGTTGTCCTCGTGGACTACATGGGGAACGACGCGGCGATTGTCCAGGCCGCACGCGTCTCGTACGGTCAGGGGACGAAATCGGTCCGGGACGACCGGGGCCTGATTCGATACCTGATGCGCCACCGGCACACGACGCCGTTCGAGATGGTCGAGTACAAGTTCCTGGTTCGGCTCCCGATCTTCGTCGCCCGCCAATTCATCCGGCACCGGACCGCCTCGGTGAACGAGTACAGCGCGAGGTACTCGGTCGTGCCGGACGAGTACGAGGTCCCCCCTCCCGAGGAGGTCCGCCACCAATCGACCCGGAACCGTCAGGGGCGAGAGGGCACGCTGCCCGCCGAGACCGTCGAACGGTTCCGATCCGACCTCGATGCCGTGTCAAAATCGGCCTACGAGGCCTACACCCGCGCCCTGGAAGCGGGGGTGGCCCGGGAGACCGCGCGTCTCGTCCTTCCGCTCGCCTACTACACCGAGTGGTACTGGAAGTGCGACCTCCACAACCTCCTTCACTTCCTCTCGCTGCGACTCGACCCGCACGCGCAGGAGGAGATCCGGCTCTACGCGGCCGAGATGGCGAAGCTCGCCCGCATCGTCTGCCCGATCGCCTTCGAGGCGTTCGAGGAGTTCCAGGTCGAGGGGCTCACGCTCAGCAAACGCGAGCGGGTCGCCCTTCGCGCGCTCCTCGATGGAAAGAGCGTGACCGACGCCTGCGCCCTCGCCGGCCTTCCGCTCGTACGCGAGGACGGAAAGCCGATGAAGACCGGGGAGGGCGTTGAGTTCGTCGAGAAGCTGGACCGGCTCCGCAAAGTCGACTAGAACCGCGGATCGTCCCCGGGGTCCAGGGTGAAGCCCGGCCGGGGGGCGAAGTCCGTTGGAGCGCCCTCGAATCGCGCGGGGAGGACCGGCTCCAGACGTTCCACTTCGCGGTCCCGGTCCCCGCCGGCGGAGATCAGCTGCGCAAGGCGGAGTGCGACCCCGCCGGCGCGCATCACCCCGAACCCGTTGAACCCGGCGATCACGAACAAACCGTCCGCCCGCGGGACGGGGCCGACCAGCGGGCGTCGATCGGGCGTGGAGGAACACACCCCGGCCCAGGCCCGGACCAGTTCGGCGTCCGCCCAGCCGGGAAGCCGGCGCTCGAAGGTCTGGGCGAGGTGGGTCAGGAACTCCTCGTCATGCCCCGTCCGATACGTTTCGGGGTCGACTTCCACGAGCCGCGTGCCGTTCCCGGCGAGGATGCGTCCGTTCGACTCGGGCCGCGCATACACGTCCTCGTCGATGTCGTGCACCGACGCGAAGACGTCGGGACCCGAGGGCGGCCGCAGGACGGCGGCTTGGGTACGGTACGGGGAGAGGGGCATCGGATGGCCCGCCTCCTTCAGGATCTGCTTCGACCAGGCGCCGGCGGCGACCACCGCCTTCCAGCCCCGGATCGCGCGGCCGCGCACGTTCAGTTCCCAGCCCGTCATCGTGGACCGGAACGACTCCATCGGCGTGCCGAGGACGAACTCGACGCCCGCCCGGCGCGCCCCCTCCGCGTAGATCTCCCCCATCGTGCTCGGGGTCACCACCGCGTCGTTGGGGCTCCAGATGGCGCGGGGGTCGTCGTCGAACCGACCCCACGGGACCTGCTGGGCGAGCTCCGGACGCCCGAGTTCCCTCACGTCGACGCCCCAGGCCTGCAGACGGCTCAGCGCGGAGTACACGACGTTCTTGGCCTCGGGGCCGGAGGCCCACCGGACGAATCCGTTCACGGTGTAGGCACTCGGGTCCCACTTCGCGCTCAGACGCGCGTACTGTTCCTTGGACTGCCGCGTGACATCGACATCCCACCGGTTCCACAGCTGCTCGGTAACGATACCGGCGGCGCGCCCGGTCGCTCCGGCCCCGGGGGTCCGCGGGTCGTACACCACGATCGGCCCGACGTGCGCATGCGCGAGATGGTAGGCGAGAGCGCACCCGGCGATCCCCGCCCCGAGGATCAGGACGTCGGCCGGCCGCTCGCTCACGCCGCTCCGAGCGCGCCGGTCGGTTAATACTCCGGCTTCGCCCGCGTGTAGGCGTTGCGGAGCGCGGTCGTGTCGACGTGCGTGTAGATCTGGGTCGTCGCGACCGACGCGTGTCCCAGCAGCTTCTGGATGTACCGGATGTCGCAGCCGCGGGAGAGCAGCGCCGTCGCGAGCGTGTGGCGTAGCATGTGCGGGGTCACCTGTCGCGGTATGCCCGCGGACGCGGCCGCCCGG
The DNA here is from genome assembly GCA_035504595.1 of Thermoplasmata archaeon. GTDB lineage: Archaea > Thermoplasmatota > Thermoplasmata > Lutacidiplasmatales > UBA184 > Lutacidiplasma. Next base: position 124,680 of record DATJRQ010000009.1, read on the forward strand.
CGCACGATCCGCTCGACGGTGACCGGTCCGACGGGGAACAGTCGGAGCCCGTGCTCCCCCGCCAGGGACCGGTCGGTAAGATATCGGTCGATCGCCGCCCGACTGCGATCCTCGAGGATGACCTCCCGGTCCTTGTCGCCCTTGCCGGACCGGACGTGGAGGATGTTGCGCTCGAACTCGATGTCCTCGAGCTGGAGGTGGCACAGCTCGCTGACGCGCAACCCGGCGAACGCGAGCACGTGGACGATCGCGCTGTCGCGCGGGGAGTCCCGGACCGCCTCGAACAGACGATGCATCTCTTCCTCGCTGAGGTAGCGGGGCAGTCGCTCGGGCCGCCGCGGCGGCTCGAGCTGGTCGGCGACCGCGAGGCCGAAGTTCCGGAAGAGGCAGGTGAGGCCGCGCACCGTGGTGTAGACGGAGTTCTTCGAGTAGTGCCGCTGGAGCACGAGGTACTCCCGGAACGATTCGAGGTCGTGGAGCGTGACTTCCTCGAGCGGCTTCTGGGCGTAGGCGAGGAACGTGCGGGCGATGTGACCGTACTGTTTCACCGTGCACGGGCTCCGTTCCTGCGACTGGAGCATCCGCTGGAACCGTCCGACCAGGGCGAGCGCGTCGAAGGCGGAGGTCGGAGCGGCCGGCTCCGGGCCGGCGGGGGGTCCTCGCGGGGTGCCGTTCGTTCGACCGAGGCGCGTGGAGGCCATCGCCGGTCGTTTGGCGGAGGGACGGTTCTTAATCGTATGCGCGCAGAGGAACCCCCGGTCCCGCTCGTTCCTCAAATAGCGACCCCGCGTTCGGACCCGCCGTGCGCTGCTCCTCGTGCGAGGCGAGTGCGGTCGTCGACCAGCCGTACCGCGGTCGACACCTGTGCGCCGACCATTTCCGGGCGAGCGTCGAGGAGCGCGTGCGCCACGAGTTCCACCGCCAGTTCCCCCGGTTCTCGGGGGGCACGGTCGCCGTCGCGCTCTCGGGGGGGAAGGACTCGGCGGTGGCGCTCGCGCTGACGGCCCGCTACTTCGACCGTCGCGCGAACGTCCGGCTCGTCGCGATCAGCGTGGACGAGGGGATCGCCGGCTACCGGCCCGCGACGCTGCGTTGCGCCGAGGAGCTGACCCGCGCCCTCGGCGTCCCGCATCGGGTCGTGCGGGCCGAACGGGAGATCGGGACCACGACCGACCGGGCGGCCCTCCGGATGGCCGGCACCGTCCCCTGCTCGTTCTGCGGGGTGTGGCGGCGCCGCCTTCTGAACCGGGCCGCGCGCGACGTCGGAGCGGACGCCCTGGTGCTGGGGTTCAATCTGGACGACCTCGCGCAGACCGTCCTGATGAACCTCGCTCGAGGGGACCTCGACCGACTGGTCCGGATGGCGCCGCACCGCGTGCGACAGCCCGGCCTGGTCCCGCGGATCGCCCCGCTCGCCCAGGTCCCCGAACGCGAGGTGTTCCTCTACGCCCGCCTCCGCGAGCTGCCGTTCGACCACGGCGAGTGCCCGCACGCCGGGCGCGCCTCCCGGAACCTGTTCCGGGAGATCGTCTGGCAACTCGAGGAAGCCCAACCCGGCACCCGGCAGTCGCTCCTCCGGACGCACGAGGAGCTCGTGACGCGCTGGCTGGCGCACGAGGCGTCCCCGGCGCCCGCCCGGTGCCGCTCGTGCGGCGACCCGTGCGCCGGGGAGCTCTGCCGAGCGTGCGAGTATCTCCAGGTCGTACGAGCCAGCGACGCGGCGCTCGGAGTCCCATGACGGACGATACCGCCCCGATCGACGCAGGGAGCGACCCCCGGGCGTCCGTCCACCAGCGCGTCTTCGTCGTCGGGGCGGGGATCATGGGGAGCGGCATCGCGGCCCAGTGCGCGCTCGCCGGGTACCCCGTGACGCTCGAGGACGTGAACGAGGAGCTGGCGCGCCGTGGCCTCGCCACCGCCGGCCGGGCGCTCGACCACGCGGTCTCGAAGGGCACGATCGGGGCGGGGGACAAGGAGGCGGCGCTCGCCCGCATCGAGGTCGCCATCGGGCTTCGGCGCGCGGACTCGGCCCAGATCGTGATCGAAGCGGCCCCCGAGAACCTCGCGATGAAGCGCGAGCTGTTCCGGCAACTCGAGGAAGCGACCCAGCCCACCGCGATGCTCGCCTCGAACACCTCCTCCCTGCCGATCACGTCGATCGGCCAGGAACTGAAGGACCCCGGTCGGCTCGTGGGCATCCACTTCTTCAACCCGGTGCTTCAGATGCCGCTCATCGAGCTGATCCCGGGCCACACGACGCGCCCGGAGGTCGTCGAGCAGGCTCGGGTCTTCTCCCAAAGCCTCGGCAAGACCGTCGTCACCTCCCGCGACACGCCGGGGTTCGTGACGACCCGGGCGCTCGCCGTGCTCCTGAACGAGGCGGCCTGGATGCTGTACGAGGGAGTCGCGACGAAGGAGGACATCGATACGTCGTACAAGCTCGGATTCCACCACCCCATGGGGCCGTTCGAGCTCGCGGACCTGGTCGGCATTGACACCGCGCTCGCGATCCTCGATGTGATGTGGGACGGGTTTAGAGACCCGCGCTACCGCGCCTGCCCGCTCTGGCGAACGATGGTGGCGGCGAAGAAGCTCGGCCGCAAGAGCGGGGAAGGGTTCTACCTCTATCCCCCAAGGAGCTCGCCGACTTGAGCGGCACCGACGCGGTCCTGGACCTGGTCATCCTCATCGTCGTAGCCCTCGTGCCGGCGCTGATCTACCTCGGCTGGGTCCGGGGCACCGAACGGTTCCAGACCACGACCCTCGGACCGATCGTCGGCGCGTTCGTCTACGGCGCGCTGTTCGCGACCCTCGTCGCCGCCGTCCTCGAGCTCGTGCTCGTGGACCTCGGGACGAGCGTGAGCATGAACTTCCCGGCGCCGGAGTTCGTCTTCCTGAACGGCAACTCGAACGCGGGGGCGTTCTTCCTCGTCCTCGTCATCGCCCCGTTCGTCGAGGAGGCCCTCAAGGGCTCCGGCGTCTACTACTTCCGGAACCGCATCCGCACGATCGCCGACGGGCCGATCTTTGGGGCGGCCGTCGGCCTCGGGTTCGGGTTCTTCGAGACGTTCCTCTACGGCCTCTCCGCCTTCATCGTCGGCGGGCTGGTCGCTGGCCTCGCCCTCATCCTTGTCCGCATCCTCTCCAGCGTGCTCCTGCACGGCAGCTCGACCGGCATGTTCGGTTACGGGTACGCGCGGAGCAAGTTCGGCGTCCCCGGCGCCGGCGTCGGGAGCTACTACCTGCTCGCGGTCGGGATGCACGCGACCTTCAACGCACTCGCCTCCCTCGCGGCGATCCTGGTGCTCGTCGGGATCTCCGGGCTGACGCTCTCGCTGGCCTCCGTGCTGGCGCTGCTCCTGGCGATCCTGTTCGCGTTCACGGCGATCGAGCACGTGCGGCACGTGGTCGCGACGGCGGATTACCCGGCTCTGCGACCGCGCGGGGTTCGCCCCACCCCGCCGGGGGGCGCCCGGAACCGGTAGGTGGCTACGAACTGCGCGGGGGGTCCGCGCGGCGTTTCCAATCCGACTCGCCGATGTCCCGGTAGACGGTCGACGCGTCCTCGCTCGCGGGAGCCTCTCCCGCCTGCCCCACGTCGCGGATCCGGGCCTTCTTCAGGAGCCAGTAGTGGATCCGCCAGGTCTTGCCGCGGGAAACGGTCGCGTCCTCCTCCTCGCTCGTGAGGAGACCCTCCTCTTCGAGCTGGTAGAACCGGTCCCGGTCCTCGCTCGAGAGCTTGTTGTCGAGAACTGCGTCGTCGAGCCCGAAGTAGCCCAGTACCATCCGCGCGGTCGTGCGCGCCTCGGCCGGTGGCATCTTCCCGCTCGCGACGAGCGTCCGCTCGATCGCGCGGGTCAGCTCCGCTTCGTTGATCGATGGCATGGCGACCGCCCCGACCAATCCTCGTCGGACTAAATAGACGCGGCTCCATTCCCACCGCGCCGCGGAGGACTTAACCGCGGTCGGCCGTGGGAGCCGCGTGTCCGCGGCCGCCGTCCCCGAGGAGCCCGCGTCGTTGATCGCCGCGGCTCGACGGGCGGAAGGTCGGGGTTTCTGCGCCGAATGCTACGGTCGGCTGTTCGGCCGATGGGGCCACGGCCTAACGAATCCGGAGCGGACGGACCTCTTGATCCGGCGGGCGGGCGTCGGCGGTCCGGGCCCCGCCGCGGAGTGCCCGATATGCGGGGGGCTGTTCGACCGCCTCGACGTCTGGGTCGACCGGGCGGTGCGCGCGGCCGACGGATACGAGTGGCACCGGTTCACCTGCGGTTCCCGATGGGAGCCGGAGCTGCTCGCCCGCGAGGAGGGCGTCTGGACCGAGGTCGGGACCGAGTGGGGCGAGAGCGTTCGGGCGGCGTTCAACCGGGAGCTCGGCAAACGGATCGAGGCACGCACCGGAGCGTCGGGCGGGACCGCGGGCGCGGACGTCGTCTTCCTGATGGACCTCGCGGTCGGCCGGGTCGAGGTCACGGTCCTCCCGGTGTACGTCCAGGGGCGGTACCGGAAGCTCGACCGGACCCTCCCCCAGACGAAGTGGCCCTGCCGCGAGTGCCGGGGTCGCGGATGCGAACACTGCCACGGCACCGGGAAAACCTACGCCGAGAGCGTCGAGGAGCTCATCGCGGCGCCGTTCCTGGTCGCCACCGGTGGCGAGGGGACCCGGTTCCACGGGATGGGCCGGGAGGACATCGACGCCCGGATGCTAGGCCGGGGCCGACCGTTCGTGCTGGAGATCCTGCGGCCCCACCGACGCACCCTCGACGTACCCTGGATCGTGGCCGCCCTGGCAGAGAAGGTCGCGGGGCGGGTCGAGGTGGTCGACCTCGCCGTCGCGTCCGCCGACGATGTCGTTCGCGTGAAGGAGGCAAGTCCGGAGAAGAGCTACCGCGTCGGAGTCCTCGGCGAGGTCTCGGTGGCAAAGGTTAATGAGGCGCTGGACCTCGCGCTGGCCCGAGCGATCGCCCAGCGGACTCCCACCCGTGTGGCGCACCGCCGATCGGACCGCGTGCGCACGCGGCGGATCGTCGGGGCCCACCTCGCGGATTCCGCGGAGGGACGGTTCACGCTCGAGCTGAGGACCGAAGCCGGTACCTACGTCAAGGAGTGGGTGGAAGGAGATGGAGGACGCACCGAACCGAGCCTCGCGTCCCTCGTCGGAGTTCCCCTGAAGGTCGAGTTTCTCGACGTACTGGAGATCCACGATACGGAGGTCACGTAGATGGTCAAGAGCTCCAAGGGGTTCCGATCCCGATCCCGGGGCACCTTCACGAAGAAGGTCCGGGAGCGCGGTCTGCCCCCGATCACCCGGTTCCTGCGCGAGTTCGAGATCGGGCAGAAGGTGATGGTCCGGATCGAGGCGTCGGACCCGCACGGACAACCGCACCCCCGCTACCAGGGCCGCGTGTGCACGGTCGTCGCCCGGTCGGGGCGAGCGTACCGCATCCAGTTCCTGGACGGCGGGAAGCTCAAGGAGCTGATCGCGACCCCCGTGCATCTCTGGCCCGTTGCCCCCACGGCAGGTGCCTAGATGCCCGAGCCGATCCCCCTCGCCCGCGTCAAGGAACTGCTCACCGACGAGGCGACCCACCGGACCCTCCCCCGGGAAGCCGGCCTCGCCCTCCAGCACGCCGAACTGTTCGCCCGGCTCACGACGAAAGCGACCGACGAGCTCGTCACCGAGCTGCGGACGCTGCCGTTCGTCGACGCCGCCGTGGCCGTGAAGGTCGCCGACGTCATGCCGCAATACCCCGAGGAGATCCGCCTCCTGTTCTCGAAGGAGCGGGTCGTGCTCGACGAGGCGCAGATCGCGCGCCTTCTCGAGATCGTGGCGCAACACCGATGATCGGGGGGGCCCGTGGAGAATTACGCGTACATTCTGGACTACCTGCCGAACGGCCGGCAGACCGAACGGGGCTTCCACCGTGAGCCCCTCGCTCTCGCCATCGGCGAAGACGAACTGAAGCTGTTCGAGCTCGTTCCGCGCCCCAACGCGAAGCTCGTGGCGAGCGCTCGGGTCCCGCTGGTCCCGGTGGAGGGGACACCGCCCCCGATCGACCACGTTCGGCGTCGGATCGGGTACGACGAGCTCACCGTCGCCGGCCGCTCCGAACTCCCGGTGACGCTGGAGAAGATTGTCACGTCGAACGAGCCCCGGTTCCTCCGATTCTTCAACGAGGCCCCCGCGGTGTCGCGCCGGTTCCACCTTCTTGAGCTCCTGCCGGGGATCGGCAAGAAGACGATGCAGCAGATCGTGGACGAGCGCAAGCGGGCCCCGTTCGCGAGCTTCGCCGATCTCGAGGCGCGGCTCCACGTGAAGAGCCCCGAGAAGCTCATCGTCGGTCGGATCGAGCAGGAGCTGAGCGGTGTCGAGGACAAGTACCACCTCTTCGTCGCGCCGTAAGGCGACCGCTTCGGACCCGTACCCGGTTCCCGAACGCCCCGAAGAGATCCGGCGGACCCTCGATGCCCTGGGGGTCCGACCGTCCCGGGCGTGGGGCCAATCGTTCCTCACCGACCCGTTCGTCGCGGACGCCGAGGCCGCGCTCGTCGAGGTCCCGCCCGGGCGGCCGGTGGTCGAGGTCGGGGGCGGCCTCGGGATCCTCACGGCGGCGCTCGTCCGCCGGGGGATCGAGCCGCTGACGGTCATCGAGCGAGACCCCCGGCTCGCGGGGTTCCTCCGGTCCACGTTCGGGCGGCGGGTCCGCGTCGTGGTCGGCGACGCGCTCGAGGTCGACCTCCCGCTCGCGGACGGGGTCGTCGGCAACCTCCCGTACTCCGTCGCGACCCCGATCCTCGTCCGACTGCTCGAGCGCCGGACCCCGCGGGTCGTGTTCCTCGTCCAGCGGGAGGTCGCCGAGCGACTGGCGGCCGGGCCGGGCTCGAAGCAGTACGGCCGCCTCTCGCTCCTCGCCGCCCTGTACGGCACCGTGGAGCTGTTCCGGCCGGTCTCCGCTGCGGCGTTCTCGCCCGTTCCCGAGGTCGAGAGCCGGATCGGCGTCCACACGGCGCGCCCCGGCGCGCTTCCCGTGAGCTCGGTGCCCCGGTTCGAAGAGGTCGTCCGGGTCCTCTTCTCCTCCCGGCGCAAGCAGCTCGGGAACCTCCTGCCGCGCTTGACCGGCGGCCTGCGGGACCCGGCGGAGCTCGCGCGGGCCGCCGGGTGGCCGACCGACTGGTCGACCCGGCGGCCGGAGCAACTCCCGCCCGAAGCGTTCTTCGCGCTCGCGAACGCCCTTGACGCCGGGCCGTAGGGTCCGACGAGGGTATGCCTGCCGGGCGCCTCTCTCCTACGAGGCACCGCGATGCGGCCCGACCCGAATCTCCTGGAGCTCCCCGGCAGCGAGCGGACGCTGCCGACCGTCGGCGAGGCGAAGGGTCCCGCGGACCCGGCGGAGCGGATCGAGGTCACCGTCCTCCTCCGGCGCGATTCGCGTCGGGGCCACCTTCCCCCCGTCGAGGAGGCCGGGCGACGCGCGCGGGCCTCCCGGGCGTACTTGAGCCGCCACGACTTTGCCACGAGCTTCGGCGCTCGCGAGGACGACCTCGCCGCGATCCGCTCGTTCGCGGCCGCGCACGGTCTCGCGGTGACGCGGGAGGAACGCGCCCGCCGTTCGGTCTGGCTCGCCGGGACGGTCGGCGTGCTCTCGAGCCTGTTCGGCACCCAGCTCACCCAGTACGACTCCCCCGCCGGGAAGTTCCGCGCGCGGTCGGGCTCGTTGCGGATCCCTCCGGCCCTTCGCCACCGGGTCGTCGGCATCTTCGGACTCGACAATCGACCCGCCGCTCGCCCCCACGTTCGACCGCGACCGTCGTACGCGGCCGACGCGCCCGCGTACACTCCCGTCGAGGTCGGGACGGCGTACTCGTTCCCTCCCGAAGCGGACGGCCAGGGGCAATGCATCGCGCTGATCGAGCTCGGGGGAGGGTTCCAGGCGGCGGACCTGAGCCAGTACTTCCAGCGGCTGGGGATCCCGGTCCCATCCGTCTCCGCCGTCTCGGTCGACGGCGCGGAGAACGCACCGACCGGGAGCGCGACCGGGCCCGACGCGGAGGTGGAGCTCGACGTGGAGGTGGCGGGCTCCCTCGCGCCGGGGGCGCAGGTCGTGGTGTACTTTGGGCCGAACACCGATCAGGGGTTTCTTGACGCGATCTCCGCCGCCGTGCACGACGCGACCCACCATCCGAACGTGATCTCGATCAGCTGGGGCGGCCCCGAAGCGACGTACTCCGCCCAGTCGCTCGCCGGGTTCGAGTCGATGTTCGAGGACGCGGCGGCGCTCGGAGTCACAGTGATCGCCTCGGCCGGTGACAGCGGGGCGGACGACGGGGGGCCGGGCTCCGGCCTCGCGGTGGACTTCCCGGCGTCGAGCCCGGCGGTCCTCGCGTGCGGGGGTACCCACCTCGTCCTCGCCGGCAGCGCGATCCGCTCCGAGACGGTGTGGAACGACCTTGCGAACGGAGAGGGCGCGACGGGAGGTGGGGTGAGCATCGAGTTCCCGATCCCGTCGTACCAGGCTGGTGCCAACGTCCCCGCTGCTCCGAACGGGTCGGCGGGACGCGGGGTGCCGGACGTCGCGGGCGACGCGGACCCCGCTACCGGATACCAGGTGTTCGTGGACGGAGCGCCGGTGGTGCTCGGGGGGACCAGTGCGGTGGCCCCGCTGTGGGCCGCGCTCGTCGCCCGCCTCAATCAGCTCCTCGGCAAGCCCGTCGGGTACGTGAACGCCGAGCTGTACCAGTCCCCGACGAACGCGGCGTTCCGCGAGATCACCTCCGGGGGCAACGGAGGGTACTCCGCCGGCCCCGGGTGGAATCCGTGCACGGGGTTGGGGACGCCCGACGGGGCGGCGCTCCTGACCGCGCTGCGCGGCGCGTAGGCCCGGTCCCCGCAGCGGCGGGGTATCGCCGGCGGCTCGACCCCCGTACGGGGGCCCGGCGTTCAGAGGGTTTACTATCCCGCGCGCCTCCGCGCGAGTGGGACCCGATGACGACCGACATTCCCGGCGGATTCGCCACGCTCGGCGAGCTCGGGGCCCTCGCCGAGTCGAAGGTCCCCGCGGACGTGTGGGCCTACGTCGCGGGCGGGGCCGGCGAGGAGACCGCGCTGCGCGCGAACCGCGACGCGTTCCACCGGCAGACGCTCCGGCCCCGGCTGCTCACGGGCGCGTCGGCGCTCGACCTCCGCACCCGGATCCTCTCCCAGATCGTCAGCGCCCCGTTCTTTCTCGCCCCCCTCGCGTACCAGGGGCTGGTGCACCCCGATGGCGAGCTCGCGAGCGCTCGGGCGGCCCAAGCGGCGGGGGTCCTCGCGATCGAGAGCACCCTCTCCTCCTTTTCGCTCGAGGAGATCGCGGCGGCGACCCCGATGGGGCCGAAATGGTTCCAGCTGTATCTGCAGCCGGAGTTCGCGGCGTCGGAACGACTCGTCCGGCGGGCGGAGAAGGCCGGGTACCGCGCCATCGTCCTCACGGCCGACGTCCCGATCCTCGCCCAACGCGACCGGCAGATCCGGGGGGGCGTTGCGATCGACGCGCCGGTCCCGACCGGCAACGGCCCCGACGTGACACCCCCGGCCCGCGCCCCGTCGCCGGACGGGCTCGGATTCCGGCTGCGACCCGATGCCTCCCAGACCTGGTCGGTCCTGGAGCGCCTGCGGGGCGTTACCCGCCTCCCGGTCCTCGTGAAGGGGGTCCTGACGCGCGAGGACGCCCGGGCCGCGGTGGACCACGGCGCCGCTGGCGTCATCGTGTCGAACCACGGGGGCCGCCAGCTGGATGCCGCGCCGGCTGCACTGGATGCGCTGCCCGAGGTGGTCGGAGAGGTCGGGTCAACGACACCCGTCCTCTTCGATAGCGGGGTCCGGCGCGGCGGCGACATCGTCGTGGCCCTCGCGATGGGAGCGACCGCTGTGGGGGTCGGTCGTCCGGTGATGTGGGCGCTCGCGACCGCCGGCGAGGCGGGGGTGTCGCAGCTGCTCTCGCTGCTGCGGCTCGACCTCGCGAACGTCCTGGCGGTCACCGGCCGAGCGTCGGTCGCGTCGATCGACCGCTCAATCCTCGGCCCGCCGAGGTGGTGACGATGGCGACCCCGTCGAAGCGACCGTTGCTCCGTCGGGTCCGGGTCATCGACTCGCACACCGAGGGGGAGCCGACCCGGGTCGTGCTGAGCGGGGGACCGGACCTCGGCGACGGCACGCTCGAGGAACGGCTGCACCGGTTCCGCTCGAAGTTCGACCATTTTCGCCGGGCGATCGTGAACGAGCCGCGCGGCGCCGAACCGGTGGTGGGAGCGCTCCTGTGCACGCCCGACGTCGCGTCGAGCGCGGCCGGGGTCGTGTTCTTCAACAACATCGGCTACCTCGGCATGTGCGGTCACGGGACGATCGGTCTCGTGGCGACGCTCGCCCATCTCGGGCGATGGGGCACGGGCCGCCGGACGATCGACACCCCGGTGGGCCCGGTGCTCGCCGAGTACCACGGCGCCGGCCGCACGACGATCTGGAACGTGCCGAGCTTCCGCACCCGCGCCCGGGTCGCGGTCGACGTCCCCGGGTACTCGCGGGTCACCGGCGACGTCGCCTGGGGCGGCAACTGGTTCTTCCTCGTGGATCGGTCCCCGCTCGAACTGCGCCCCGAGAACGCTCGCGCCCTCACGCGGTACTGCCTCGCCATCGAGCGGGCGCTCGTGCGGCAACGCATCACCGGCTCGAGCGGGGAGAAGATCGAGCACATCGAGCTGTCCGGGCCACCGGCCCAGCGCGAGAACCACTCTCGGAACTTCGTCCTGTGCCCCGGGGGTGCGTACGACCGGTCCCCCTGCGGAACCGGGACGAGCGCGAAGATGGCGTGCCTGGTCGCGGACCGAAAGCTCGCTCCGGGAGAGCCGTGGCGTCAGGAGGGAATCCTGGGCGGCGTCTTCGAGGGTCGCGCGGAGCTCGTCCCCGACGGCATCCGCCCCCGCATCACCGGGCACGCGTACCTCACCGGGGAGGGGGACCTCCTGTTCGACGACCGGGACCCGTTCCGACACGGAGTGCCCGTCCGATGAGCGTTTGGGACGGAGTGCTCGTCGCGATCACGACGCCGTTCGATGCCGAAGAGGCGGTCGACCGCGCCGCGCTCGTTCGCCACGCGCGCTGGCTCGTCGACCGGGGCGTCGACGGGATCATCGTCGGGGGGTCGCTGGGGGAAGGGTCAGCGCTCTCGGCCGAGGAACGGGCCCAGCTGGTCCGCGACCTCGCCGGCCAACTACCTCGCTCGGTACCGCTCATCGCCGCGGTCGCCGCCGCCCGAACCGCCGACGCGGTCGAGCAGGCGCGCGACGCCGCGCGGCAGGGCGCCCGGGGGCTCCTCGTCCTCCCGCCGTACGTCTACCGGGGGGATCGGGTCGAAACGTCCGACCATTTCGCGGCCGTGTTCGGGGCGACCGAGCTGCCGTGCATGCTGTACAACAACCCCCCCGCGTACGGCACCGACGTGCGGCCCGACCAGGTCCACGAGCTGGCGGAGCGGTGCCCCACGCTGACGGGCGTCAAGGAGTCGGGAGGCGACCCGACCCGGATCTCCGAGCTCGTCGCGAGGTGCGGCGCCCGCCTCGCCATCGCCGTCGGCCTCGACCCGGTGATCGCGGACGGTCTGCGGGCGGGCGCCGTCGGGTGGGTCGCCGGGCTCGCCAACGCCTTCCCGGACGAGACGATCGCCCTGTTCCGTGCCGGCCGCTCGGGCGACCTCGAGCGCCTCTCCGCGCTCGACACGTGGTTCCGCCCCCTGCTCGAGATGGACGCGGGCCCGAAGTTCGTGCAGAAGATCAAGCTCGTCCAGTCGGAGGTCGGACGCGGCTCCCCGCGGGTCCGGCGCCCCCGCCGCGAGCTGGTGGGGACGGAGCGCGAGGAGGTGCTCGCGACCCTGCGCGCGGCCCTGGCCCGGCGTCCGGAGGGGGTTATGTCTATAACCCGCCCGTAATTCTCGGCCCTCGTGAGCGAAGCCGCCCGCGGGAACACGAAGGCGATCGTCGCCGGTCTCAAGAAATCCCCCTTGCTGTCGCAACTGCCGGACCGCCATCTCAAGCGGCTGGCCAGCTACGCGAAGGTACGCGACATCCCCGCGGGCACCACTGTTGTCAAGCGGGGGGAGAAGGGCCTCGGGTTCTACGTGATCCTGGACGGCCGCGTCCAGGTCAAGAAGGGGTCGACCAACCTCGCCAAGCTCGGCCCGGGGGACTTCTTCGGCGAGCTCGCGCTCTACAACGACCGGCCCCGGTCGGCCGATGTCGTGACGATCGAGCCGTCGACCGTCGTCGTCCTCTCCCGCTGGGAGTTCTGGGGCTTCGCGACCGACCGCCCCGAGGTCCTCAAGGTGATCCTCGTCGAGATGGCGCGGCGCCTGGAGCAAACGGGCAAGGTCGCCGCCGCGTAGGTCCGCCGTGCCGCGACGTGCGCCGGCCCCGCCGCGCCGGTGCGCGTGGGCCGAGCTCGACCCGCTCCTCGGAGCGTACCACGACCGGGAGTGGGGCGTCCCGGTCCGGGACGGGCGTCGCCTCTGGGAGATGCTCATGCTCGAAGGGTTCCAGGCCGGTCTGTCGTGGCTCACGATCCTCCGGCGTCGGGAGGGGTTCCGTCGCGCCTTCTCCGATTTTGACCCGGTGAAAGTGGCCCACTACGGCCCGACGGATATCGCTCGGCTGCTCTCGGACCCCGGGATCATTCGCTCGCGCGCGAAAATCGAGGCCACGATCGCCGGTGCCCGAGCGTTCCTCGCGATGCGGGAGCGGGACGAGGAGTTCTCCGACTTCTGCTGGTCGTTCGTTCGGGGCACCCCGCTGCAGCGGGGGCGACGCGCCGTCGCCCAGACCCCGCTCTCGAGGACGATCTCCTCGGAGCTGAAGGCACGCGGGTTCCGGTTCGTCGGGCCGGTCATCGTCTACGCCTGGATGCAGTCGGTCGGGCTCGTGAACGATCACGCTCCGTTCTGCCACCGGCGCGCTACGCTCGCCGCGGCGGGGTCGGGAATCGGTCGGCCGTGACGTCCTACGTGGTACTGGTTCGGGGCCCGCTGGGCGTCGGCAAGACGACCGTCGCGCGGGCGGTCGCGACGGCGCTCGGGGCCCAGTACGTCTCGATCGACCGGCTCCTGGACGAGCCCGGCGTGGAGGAGTGGAAGGACGGCCGGATCACCCCCGAGAGCTTCCTCCGCGTGAACCGGCGGGCGGTCGGGGAAGTGGCCGCATCCGTGGAGCGCGGCCGGCCGGTCGTGTTCGACGGGAACTTCTACTACCGGCGGCAGATCGCCGACCTCGTCCGACGCCTTCGCGTTCCGCACCGGGTCGTTACGCTGACCGCGCCGCTCCCCCTCTGCATCGCGCGGGATGCCCGGCGCGCGAGGTCGTACGGCGCGGGCGCCACGACCGACGTGTACGCGCTGGTGGCAAAGGTGCGGGCGGGACGCTACGTCGATGCGACCGGGTCCGTGCCCGAGACCGTCGAGCGGGTGCTGCGGCTCCTGCGACGGATGGGACCCGAGACCCCTACTCCGTCACGCGCACGGCTTCGGCGGGCGGGAGGTTCGCCGCCCGGAGCGATGGGCCGGCGACCGCCACCAGCACGAGCGCGTAGGCCACGAACACGATCTCGACGACCGTGACCCACGGCGCCACGAACTGGGTGATGCCGGCGGAGGACGCGACGTAGCTGATCGTCGAGTTGTAGACCACCAGCAACGCCAGGGCGGTCCCGATCGCGATCCCCACCAGCGTGACGTAGGAGTACTCCAGGAGGAACGAGCGGAGCACCATCCCCCGGGTGAATCCCTCGGCGCGCAGCATCCCGATCTGGTGACGTCGCTCGACCACCGCGCGGAGCGCCAGGATCCCCATCGCGGCGATCCCGACGCCGAGCCCGAGCCCGACGAAGATCTCGAGGAGCCCGATGAACCCGTCGATCGTGTTGATCGAGGAGGCGAGGATCGACTGGATGTCGATGAGGACGAGGCCGTCCGAGAAGAACGCGCGCTTCAGGTCCTGCGCCGCGGTCGTCTGCGACACCCCCGACGCAACGGTGAGGAAGTAGCCGTTCTGAACCGCGTAGCCGAGGTGGGCGGCGGTCCCGGCGTTCAGCCAAACTCCCGTGATGATCGATTGCTTCAGGATCCCGACGATCGTCACGTTCGCCGACGCGCTCCCGTACAGCGCGGCGACCTCGATCTTCGTCCCCACGGAGACGGTCGGATGGACGGCGCTGGCGCCCGTGAGGCTGCCGCTCCCCGCCGCGTAGTTCGCGTCCACGATCGCGTCGTACGGGTTCGAGGCGACGAGCTGGAACGTCGCGGTCGGGCTGGTGCCGTTGACGGTCGAGGTGAACGGGAAGTTCTCGGTGGCGTAGAACGACGCCGGCCCGGTCTGGTTCGTGGGCGGGGCGTACACGGAATCCTGGTACGGATTGTGGGCGTACCCGGGCACGTAGATGTTCGCCGAACCGTAAGCTAACGACCCGGCGTTTACGAACTTCGGCGCGAGGGTCGTGTTGGCCTGGATATCGCTCCACAACGTTGGGATCGGGTTCTGGGAGACGCCGAAAAAGGTGTACCCGCCGGACTGGTTCGCGACCTCGAGGCTGAGATTCCCTTCCAGCGTCGACCCGTACGCGGCCGTCGCCACCATCGTGAAGACGACGAGGGCGAAGATCGTGAGGCTCACCGCCGTCTTCGTGGGCTGGCGCGTCGGGTAATCGAGACCGACGCGCAGCACGGGGTTCGCCGCCGCCTTCCGACCGAAGGCGCCGCGCAGCCCTCGGGCGAGCAGGTCGGCGTTGAACAGGAGGATCATGAGAACCCCGCCGACGAGGAAGATCCCCTCGGTGAACAGGACAAAGATGCCGCCGGTGTGGCTGGGTCCCCAGAGGGCCTTGTGCAGGGGCTCCGTTCCCGTCCATACCGCGAGAGCGAGGCCTGCGCCGGTGAACACCACCCGATTCTTGAGGAACCGCGCGGCGACGAGCGCGACCCCGAAGATCACGAAGGCCCCGCCCAGGATCGGCCCGGAGAGGTTGGAGGTCCCCTGGTAGGTGGCGCGATAGATGAGGACCCCGAGGACGGCGACCAGCGCGCCCAGGACCGCGAGCCAGGTGTACGTTCGCACGGAGGGCGGAGGTTCGGGGATGTCCCGGATCGCCCGCACGATGTTGAGCCGGCTGGCGCGGCGCGACGCGTAGATCACCGTGACCAGGGTGAGCAGGAACCCGGCCACGTACGCGATGATCAGGCTCTGCCCGGTCACCGTGAACGACTGGACGATCGCATTGGCCGGCAGACCGGCGTTGGCGAGGATGGAGCCGGCGAGATACACGAGGAAGTACCCGACCGCGACTCCGATGAAGATCCCCGCGAGCGCGGCCCCCGCCGCGTAGACCACGCCTTCGAAGTAGTAGGTGTAGATCAGATTGCTCCGATTGAGACCGATCGCCCGGAGCATCCCCATCTCGCCTTTCCGCTCCTCCGCGAGCATCACGAAGATGCCGACGATCAGGAGGGCGCCGGCGATGATCGAGAAGAGGCCCAGGACGAGGAAGATCTCCTGGAGGCTCGACCCGGAGTTCTGCGCCTGGGTGATCGAGGTCTGGAGGGGGGTGCCGACGACGAGGGAATGCGTCGTGAGGAGGGTCGCCAGGGTCGTGTTGAGGTAGGCACTGACCGCCCCGGACGACGCGGCACCCTCGGCCTGCGTCCCGACGTTCGTGATCGCGATGTAGTTGATCTGCCCCGTTTCGTTCTCGAGATACTGCGCGGTTGCGAGCGTCACCCAGACATTGCCCGGCGACAGGCCGGCGGTGATGAACGCCCCGCGCACGTTCGGCTGGACGATCGCTTGAACCGTGAGGTCGAGTTTGCCGTGACCGACGACGATCAATGTGTCGCCGACGCTGGCGTTGATCGCGCTCGCGGTCTGCTGGTCGATCAGCACTTCGCCGGTGAGAGGACCTTCGATCGAGGTGCCGTTCTGGGCGACGAACGCGCCGAGCTGCGTGCTCTGCTCGCCGTTCACGCCGATGAGGTTCAGGTTCGTCTCGGGAACGCCGGTGTTTCGATCGTAGACGGACCCTAAGTCGATGATCATCGGGGCCATGCCCGCGATCTGGGTGTAACCGGCCGTCTGATTGACGGTCTCGTTGAACACCGAGTAGGGGAAGTAGAGCGGGCCACCGGACGGCGAGGTGCCCGAGATCGACTCGTCGACGTACCCGGCGCCGAGGTACGAGTAGTGCGTGACCAGCGACGAAACCGTGTCGCCCACGATCAGACTTCCGGTGATGATCGTGGTTCCGACGAGCAGCCCGGCGACGAGCAGGATCGTTCGTACCTTGCCGCGACGCACGTTCCGCATCGCGATCCGGAAGGCGAGGCGGTGCCGCAGGGCGAGAAGGATCGTGATGAGGAAGATGACGAGCAGAACGAGGATCAGAAGTCCGGCGATCCCGAGAGTAGCCACGACCCGCCGACCTCAGCTGACGAACTGGCCATCGCGCATCCGGAGCGTTCGGTCGCACTCGGCCGCGACGCCCGCGTCGTGGGTCACGACGACCATCGTCTGTTGGTACTGCTTGTTGAGCGTCCGCAGGAGCTCGGTCACTTCGTGGGAGCCCTCGGCGTCGAGATTGCCGGTCGGTTCATCGGCCCACACGATCGCGGGGTGGGCTACCAGGGCGCGGGCGAGGGAGACGCGTTGCTGCTGACCGCCCGAGAGCTCGGACGGACGGTGTCTGAGCCGGTCGCCGAGTCCCATCTGGGTGAGGATCTGCTGGGCGGCCTCTCTCGATTCCTTGGCACCCCGCCCCGCGATCAGGAGGGGCATCTCGACGTTCTCCTCCGCGGTGAGGATGGGGAGGAGATTGTACGACTGGAAGACGAACCCGGTCCGACGCGCCCGGTATTCGCTCTTCTGGTTGTCCGGCATCGAGTGGATGTCGGTTCCCTCAATGAGGACCTGACCCTTCGAGATGTCGTCGAGACCGCTGAAGCAGTTGAGGAACGTCGTCTTCCCACACCCGGAAGGTCCCATGACGGCAAGGATCTCCCCCCGCTGGATCTCGATGTTGAGTCCCTGAAGCGCGTTGACCGCGGTATCCCCCGACCCGTACACTTTCCAAACGTCGCGGCCGACGACCACTGCCTCGGGCACGACCTTCCGCACCGACGGCGGGTTATCTTGTTTTTCGGAGCGCCGTTCCCGACCGGTACCCCGCGATCCGTGCGACTCGAGCGGGCGACGGGTGGACGGCGTTCGAAGGCCCGACCGCCGGGAGGCAACGATCGCTCCCGGTATCGGAACGGTGTCCTTTCGGCCTCCCGGCCACCGGAATCGACGACGGGCCGAGTCGGACGAAAGGCCCCGGATCCCGGTCTACTTGGTCGCAGTTCCGTAGATGGTGTTCACTTCGATCTCGCGGACCTGGTGGGTGGCGAGCCAGGACAAGTTGCTGCGTCGCACCCTCTCGGCGCCCGGGGTCCCCAATCGGTCGACGGTCGATCGAAAGCCGGAACCGAGCACGATCGACCACCAGTCTTCGGGGGTTCGGAGCGGGTGTCGACCCGCTTCCGCTCCTATGGCGGGATGAGGAACTCCGGCCTCCCGAAGGACACGGCCCAAGGTCCTCGGCTCGGCGATTCGCTCCCAGGGGGCGTACGCTCGAGTAAGGTCGGGTCGTTCGGCCGCGACGGCCTCCCAGAACGCTCCGGTGGCCGGTTCGAACATCCGGGGACCCCAGGTCGTGACCGCGATGCGACCCCCCGGCCGCACCAGCTTCCAAAGGCCCGAGGCCGCTCGGGACATGTCGCTCGCGAAGAACAGGCCGAAGACGCAGACGACGGCATCGAAGGACCCCGCCGCGAACTCGAGATGTTCCAGGTCTCCCGACCGGACTTCCACATTTCGGAGTCCGCGACTTTCTGCCTTGGTACGGCAGAGGTCGAGGAGCCGTTCGGCCAGGTCGACCGCGACCACCCGCCCGTTCGGGGCGACTCGGGCCGCCGCCGGAAGCGCCGACGCCCCGGTGCCGCAACAGACGTCCAGGACCGTTTCCCCGGGCCGCAACACCAGCCGATCGACCGTCCGCTCGCCGAACCGATCCCAGAACGAGAGGGCCGGGTCGTCGAAATGGTCCGCCGCGGAGTTGTAGGTTTCCGCCGCCTTCGATCGCGCCGGACTGTCCATGACCAGTATCGGGGGCGGAGCCCGGCCGTTCCGTTCGGGGTGACCCTGTGTCGGTCCTTGAAGCCTTGGCTGACGCGCCCGACACCGGCCCGGAGCGCCGGCGCTTGCGAAGCGCACGACGAGGGGCGGGCGAGCCGGCGTACGATCGGTCGGGAAACGCCCCGGGTCGCTCGCCGTGCTTTTTTCTCGTGGTCCTCGGACGTGGGCTCCGTGAAAAATAAGTCAGTCTGTGAAAGATTGCCTTATGTTGTGAAAAAATACCCAACAGAGTTCAGTCGCTCAGATCCGTGGAAGGGATCTTCGCTACGTTGTGTAATGTCTCCCGCTACTCCACCGGAACCGGTTGGTCAGATGCGAAACTCAACCTCCTCAGAGCCGAAGGTTCTGGTTCACTTCGGCGGGGTTTGCCTCAATAGGTTTTGATAGCGCGATGCCGTCTTCCTTTTCGCCATGCACTCCGTTTGCAGGTCGCATGGCCGACACCCCTTGTCCTCAGCCCGGATGCGGTAAGACGTCTCAGACAATATTCGTCGAAGAAGGTTCCCAGAGTGGCGATGTAAGCATTTACCCAGCCGCAGGAGTACTCTGGTGCCCCGACCATGGATTGACGGAGACAGCAACGAAAAGTGGCTTGTCAAGTCCAGCCTGTTTGGGCAGATTCGTCAATGCCGAAACCGACCGAGAGTTCCCTCAGCGAGGATACCGAGTTTGGCGAACCACGGTGGTTGGAGAGCCGGCCGAGATGATGAGCAAGGCCAGCCCCAAACTCACGTTCTACACAAGGGTCGCGGGTGTTAGATGGAGTCGGGGGTTTGGGGAAGTATCCCCTATCCGAGGCCTTGGCCCGGGATTTGCGATCCGACCTTCATCGGTAGACCGAAGTCAAGCGATAGGAGAACTCGAGGAAATCGAAGACAAACTCAAGTGAGTCGACGAGCCAATGATTCGAGGTAGTTACTTACCCCATCTGGGAGGAGGACTCGAAGTAAAGTGTCCCAGTCCCCGCGACCAAGCTCTGTAACCCCTCCGGACCGATCGTCCGTCAAGACTGGGTTGCGATGGGTGGCCACCCGTCTGTTGGCGCAACCGATGGGAGTTCACTCGTCGGCATCTTTGGTGCCCGGCTCGGCGCGACGCTCAGCCGGGTAAGATCATTGGCATCGTCCCAGTACGCAATCTCCGGGACGTTGGGGCGTACTCTGCCCTCGAAGTCACGCGAGCGCCCCTCAGATTCTCCCTCCCTGAACCACACCTGCCGCCAGATACGTTCGTACCCCACCGCACCTTTCTCACGATGAATGAGGGCGCTGTGCTCAGCTGGTTGGGCGTGCTGCTCCTTCTCGCAGTACGCGACCTCGGTTCCACCGTCTCCAGCGACCACTCGGAGTTGGATTATCGCACCGCACCTTGGCATGGTGGTCGCGATGGGCAAGGGCTTGTAATGCGTTTCGTCAGCCGGTATCTTACGCCCCTCCTCGACAACCGAAAGTCAACGGGAGAGGGACATATCCAGTCCGCGGTAGTCTTAATGTAGTAAGTATTAATCAGTTTAAATCAGTGAAGGCAGCAGAACGTGCTCTCGGAAACCCGAGCTCCCGCGGACATCAGCCGCTCAAGTTCGAGAACGCAGTGACCACGACGCTCCCTGTCGTAAGGTCCGGCGGGTCTCTCGTCGTAGTCGTCCCCAAGCACCTCGTGGGACTCCTAGGCTTGGAGCCTGGCGCGGTCCTCGAGCTAATCCTTCGCAAGGTTGTGACCCCTCGGATACAACCCTCTGAATTCGAGCGACCGTAAGGCAGGAGACCGGGATTGAAGAACCAGTACTTCGGGGACGTGAATGATTACCAAAAGTACGGCGTCCTCCGGGCACTCTCTGCGGGAACCGGAATACGGACCACAGTCTGTTGGGCACTGACGCCAGACGTTGATCGCTCAGATGGGAGCCGGATCGGCTACCTCGCCGACCCGAACTCTTGGAGGTCGCGCGAACCGGAGGTCTTCGATGCGCTTCGTGTGGTCGTTCAGCAGCAGCGAGCTAGATCAGTCCTAGCCTTGGAGACATCGGGGTTGTTGGAGAACTGCAGATACTGGCGACACACGTTTCCTTCGAGCAAGGTGGAGAGAAGCCAGTACTTCACCGACCTACTCGCGTTCGCGCAAGAGTCTGACCTGATTTTTTTCGATCCGGACAATGGGCTCGAAGTCAAGTCGTGTCCTCCGGGAACGACCAACTCATCGAGGTACATCTACCTGCACGAGCTCAGAGAGACGTGGTCGCGAGGGCACTCTATCATTGTCTACCAGCACTTTCCTCGCGTCGCGAGGGCACCATTCGTCCGCAGGGCAGCTGAGTCGATATCGGCCGCGACGGCCGCCGAGTGCGTCATCGCGTTTCGCACCTCCCACGTGGTATTCCTACTCGCCCCGCAACCCGGCCACGTGCAGCGCTTAACTATGAACCTCGGCCGATTCATCGAGCGTTGGTCCGGAATCATCACTCTCGAGTGGCATCGGTTTAGACAGTCTGGTCGTCCCAGCGATGAAGCGGCCGAAGCTTACGGTCCGGCGACAGACTCGACAATCCGGTGCGCGATTAGGACCGCCAGACGATCCCGCGGCGCTCCCCGCCTCGCCATTCCTCAACCCGGCTGACACACTCCCGAATCTCGGGTACGCTGTAGATTACGGCCAATTCCCTCAGATAGGGCGCCTTGAACCCTTCGATAGTTTTGAACAGGTCTCTCCCTCGTGGCAAGGATTTGTTTGCACTCCCTGAATTCTGGTCTGAGAGCCTGACTTGGTCGTGGTACCGAGAGACGAGGTCCCGGGTGCGAACTACTAAAACGTCGTGAGATCGGGTTCTGTATGGCGGCGCATTGTTCATCCAGCTCAACGGAGTCGTGTCGGGCCAAAAGAACGTCATCCCGTTGATCAGGCGATACCATTCTTGCTCGGAGAGGCCCCGAAGACACGGCCTGAGCCTTTCCGGCGGCATTGGTTTCTGATCCCTGACGACCGCCGTGCCGTGGACTGAATGGTGCAGGGTAACGCTCTCTTGTCGATGTTCGGACTCGATGACCCGGCGCCGCTCGCCTGTGATCTGGAACAGATCCAAGAGCGCACTCGTGCTCAGGAGGCCGTGCTCCTGTATAGAGGGCCAGCTTCCGGCTTCTGCCATGTGGTAGAGCTCGCCGTATTGGCCAATCAACCGGTCGACTTCCACAGATGGCTCACCAAGCCCTGCGGTCAATCACGCTACGATGATTGAAGCCGACCGCGACCATCGAGACCGGAAGGCCCGATACCCTCTCGACCTCGTCGATAAACTGAATCGTTTCTGGGGTAAGTTGGTCGAAGCGGCTTGCCAGCCGGTTCTTTACTGAGATGTAATCGGCAAAGGTGAGGGCGATGTCGGTCGCTCCGTTGAGGAGCGCGGCGCGTCGAAGGAGGGCCCAGTCAAACTCTCCAACCCGGCGGCGTCGATGTGTTGTAGATGTCTTCTCGTTCGCCCAGAGCTCCCGAACTGGCACTCCTGACCGGCGTGATATCTCGCTCCAGCTGATTGATGTGAGTGGACCCGAAGTGCCGCCTGTGGGGTTCTGGACTCGAATGGGATACGTCCGGCACACCATCAGCACCTTTCGGACCCAACGGGGAGGGATGCCGGCCTCCGCAAGGCACCCCATTGCGGTAGTGTCTCGGCTCGTCACGTACGGATACGCTCCGTGATACAGGCTCAGGCCCGTACCCTGCGTACCTTCGAGCAGGATCCGTTCCCCCCCAAAGTACGCGCGTTCTAGCACGCTGAAGCCGTCTCCAATGAACGGTCTTAGTTCCGGAACGTGCCTCGCGAGCTTGGTACTGAGTTTTCGGCGTAGGATTCGCCGAGCCGTGGCAGCGCCTGTCCCACTGCCTGTCGATCCGATGTCCTTCTTGAGTTGCTCTTCATCGGCGATGTCGCGAGGAGAGATGATCATCGCGTTTCCGTCGATCACAAGCCGATCGCGGTCGACTTTGCACTCCGCAATCTCGGTAAGCAACTTCTGAACGTGGAGAACCGCCCCGGGGCCAATCAGCAGCCGTGCGTTGGAGTAGCGAGTCCCCGACGGGAGTTGATGGTGAGTGTACGGTGGGTCGCCGAACACCTTGTGGCCCGCGTTCGGTCCCCCTACCCGCACGAGAAGGTCGTACCCGTCGCAGATTCGCGAAACGATCTGGCCCTTCCCCTCACTGCCATACTCCCCTCCGACCACTACGTCGACATACCCCACGCCCAGGTGCCGCTGAGGGCGGATGATGCTCTCGGCCCTCGCGAGCACGTCTTCCACGGTGCACCGGTCGGTATCAATCACAGCGTCCGCGAGGTCGGCGAGTGATTCGACTTGCCGCTCAGTTGGATCGTTTTTAGCCTGAATGTACGAGATGCCGGAGTCAGTAGCCTTCCTGCTCCTTCGTGGATGGCGTGCCGCAAGCACTCTCGGCGGCGCCGTGAGGTGGATGTGGACGACGCGAGCGCCGAATGCCGCCCGTATAGCTTGGACTTGTCCGGCAATTCTGGCACAGTCGACGACCACGCCACCTTCGACAGGCGACTCTCGGAGCCTCCGGTGCAGCTCCTGCATCACCCAGGACCCGCCGGTCGCTCTGTCGAGTCTGCGGCCTTCTGCTTGGAAGAGTTTCCGATTTCCAATGCCGCTTCGGGCGAGCCGCCTCTCGAGAGCCTCTTTCGTCTTGAAGGTCGACATGCCTAGCCGCGCCTCTAGACCGCGGGCGAGAGTTGTCTTTCCAGAGTGGATCTGACCGGATAGGACGACAACCCTATCCACCGCTCCCTCCAGGCTCCGGGTAGGCCTCGTCCAGTCTCCTTGTGGTCCCCCCCAAGAGCTTGCCTTTCTTCGCAGGCTCGCTAGGTAGCGTGTAAACCGTAACCGGCACTCCCTTTCGAACGAGGCACTCGTCGACAATCTCGGCGATTACGCTCCAGTTTCCACCAGCGAGGCCGGTGCCAATCCGCGGCATGTGGACGTCGGCTTTTCGCTCTGACGCGGCCCGGCTCAGGTGTGCCAGGCAGTCTTTCAGGGCACCGTATCGGATTCGCGGAGTGGGGGACGCGCCGTAGCCGTGCTGGGCGATGAGGCTAGCGACTGTGACTCCGTCTCCTACGTCCGCGAGGTGGACCTTCCCGAGAGTGAGGTTCCGTCCGCGTCCAACCGCCCAATCGGTGAATTGAGCTTGGGCCTCGGGGTATCGCTCTCGGACGGCTAGGGAGAAGCCTCCGCCCCACCTCGGCGCAGCGTCGTTGACGATTTGGGCGATGAGGTGCGGACCCCTGCCCCGTGGCTCGAGCGCATTCCCACGAAGCATCACGATCTGCCTCGATGGGGCTCCCGTCGTCTCGCCACCTCGGGCGATGATCATGACCCGAGGGTACGTCATACCAGGATACGGTGGGATGCCTACGCACTCCACTTGGACTGCGGGTAGATTCGAGACTACACGCTCCTTCCCTTTCGCAGTGTAACCAACAGCCGTACATTGAGCAAGCAGAGCGCTTCTCAGGCGAGCTCCCCGCGGAATGTCGAGCGAGCTGGCCCGGGACGGGACGCAGTAGTCGACACGATACGCCTTATCGTCCTCACCGTCCTCTCCGCGGGTGGCGACAGCGATCGTAAATGGGATGGATGAACCTCGTGCCATTCTAATCCCGACGGCCTCCATTGAGACGTCGAACTTCGACTGCAGGTCGAGAAGGGACTCCGCGGTTGGATTCAATTCGGGATCGATGTCGTCCCCGGTTGGCATCAGGAACTCGGACGCCGCGAGGTTGCAGAGCATTTCCAGTTGCCATCCATCCGCTCCGGCTGCCTCCGCGACCCCTCGATTCCGTGTGAACTGCACACAGTCCGGGAAGAGCGTGTGCGCGATTTCGTGAGCCACGGAAAACCGAACCCTTCGCCGAGGCCGAGTCGGATTGAACTCGATCTGGAGCTTCCCGCCTTGAGAGACAACCCTGGCCTCAGACACGTCCTCCGTCGGGATACTAGGGATGGCAAGAATCGCTGCAAGCTCAAAAACGTCGAATGGCGGTCCTTTCCATCCCTGTTCGACTGCACGAAGAACGAGATCCCTCGCCCGGCCGATGATCTCCTCGACAGGGTCGGCATTTCCCCCGAGCGATTTCACGCTCGAGTTCGTCCAGTGAGACAAGTTGGACTCCGTTGAGGATCGTGCGCTAGGGTTGCGCGGACGGCAGGCGGTTCTCGGTGCCTTCGCCGGCCGGCTGGGTCGTCCCCGATTTCGCCCGGATCCGGTCGATCTTCTTGGTGAGGAGCATCAGTTGATCCCGGAGATCCTCAATGATGTCCGGGTCGGATCTCACCTTGAGGAAGTAGTCCTCAGTCTGGATAATGTGCCACATTCCGCTGTCACTTGCTCGAAGGGGCGCAACTCCTGGGCGCCCTTCGACTTCGGCCCTCGGAGACGAGTCCAATTCGGCTGCTGGCGCTAGCGGTCCGGTGGCGCTCACAGTAGCGCCACTCGATCCTTCTGCGAGGGAAAGGGTACCGCTGTCGTCCCGTGAGATCAGGCCGCTGGTCACGAGGTACTCAACCAGTACCTGTAGAGCGGGCCCCTTCCTCCCTCGGTCAGTCTCGGCGGCGAGTGCGAGCTCACCGACTAGTTGGTCCTCGGTCACCACGGGACGGGTCCTCAGCACCGCTGTCGCGACTTCAACAAACCACGTCGGGAGCAGAATGGACCGTAGAATCGGCTGCGCCCGATCTTCGCCCACAGACAATGCGTTGACAAATCGGATGGTGTCCGGCGACGGGACGTAGAGCCCCTTTGAGTGGAATCTTAGCAGTCCGGTGTCCGCGAGGAACCGAACGTTCATTTGCGCGGCTTGAACGGGAACGCCTTCTCCTTCGACCTTCTCCGCAGCAATCGGCTCCTGTCCATTCCGGGAGTGAGTCACGAACCGTCTCAAGATCTCGAGGTGACTCGCGAAGGGTGTTCGGTCCGAGGGAAGAGGGTGTTTGGAGAACGTGCGGATTCTACGTGCAGCCCTGACGGGTGAAATCACGTTCGGCCCTTGGGAACTTGCCTCGGTTTGCTCGTTTGCCTGCATTTCTCACCGCTAAGTCGACGTGGGGGTGAGGCGGAACCGCCATATAAAGTTCTCTTACGTCTTTCGCGCGAGTATCATGTAACGCGTACGATATGGACGATGTCAGTCCGTCCGGCTATCGGTCCAGCAGGGCGTGTTAGCAACATGATTCAGGCACGCTTAGATGATTTCTTTGGTGCCTTCCGCGAAAAAACGACTGTCACACTTCCGGGCTCGATTTCCCAGAGGAGTGTGTCACCCGGCTCGATCCCCAAGTGCGCGGCGACCGATTCGGGCACCGTTGTTCGGACCGACTCCGATCGCTTCAGCGAACGTACTGCCTTGGACTCAACGGTTTTGGCCACTGACTCGCCACTGACCCTATTCTCAGGGCGCCTAAAAAATTATAGCCTACACGTAGGACTACCCCTAGGAAGACAAGATATACAGGAATATCATGTAGGACAACACAGAGGACGACACATGCCAAAGGGTAATCTCCCCTCCAACCCCGAATCAAGGGGTCGGGTAATCGCTGGCAGGCCAGGGTGGGTGGAGCGTTCGGTCGACGAGGGGGTTTACTATGTGCGTGATCTCGCAACGCGGAAGACCAAAGTCGTCAGGCTCCAGTCGGACGCAGGCAGGTGTTCCTGCCGCAACAGCTCGGGAGGATGCGAGCACGTCCACGCCGCCTTGGCGAAGGTCCGGGAGTCAGAGGATCGTGAAACAACCATCCAATTCATAGTCGACGAATGGAACTCCCCGGAGATTCAGCAAGCGTATCGGAAGGGGCAAGAGGCGGAGTTCCTCTGGTTCGACCCCCTCCTGGGCGCTCTCCTCGACATGGTGCCCGAACCCCCGAGGCCGCCCGGCCGGCGCGGAGCGAAGCCGACACCGTTGGGCGAAGCCCTGTTCGTTGCGGTGAAGAAATCGCACCTTCGTCTTTCACTCTCCCGCCTCAAGGGTATGTTCTCCGAAGACCTGAACATGGGCCGGCTGACCTCCAATTGGAACTATTCACGGCCAGCCAGAACGCTCGGCCGGGCGGACATCACACCGATTCTCATTTGGGCGATTCGTGAGACGGCGAAGCCTCTCGCGGGCTTAGAGGAAGGCGGAACGGCAGCCATAGACTCGACCGGACTGTCGACCTCGGTCTTCGGGGCCTACTATCCTCAAGCCCACAAGGTGTGCCTGAGGAGGGAGTTCATCAAGGTCCACGCGTCGGTTCTCACAAGGACAAACGCAGTGGCCGATGTGATCGTGACCGACAATCGAGGGGCCAACTCGCCGCAGTTCATTCCTCTACTCAGGGGAACCGTTGAAGCGGGTTTCCGACCCGAATATGCGGTCGCCGACAAAGCGTATCTTAGTCGGAAAAACCTGCAAGGCGCTGACGATCTTAGGCTGAAGCCTCGCATTCCGTTCAAGGAGAATTCTACGCCCGCGCCTCGTGGCTACCGGATTTGGCGGTCCCTCTACCACTTAGCCCAAGTTGACCCCGCGGGTTACGCCGACGCTTACCATCAAAGGAGCAACGTCGAGGCTGCGTTCAGCGCTCTCAAGCGGCAGTTGGGCGAGTCTGTGCTCAGGCGGCGACCTGTGGCACGTGTGAATGAGGCCCTTTGCAAGATCCTGTGCTACAACCTACTGACGCTGATTCGCCACTTCGTGGCACGGGGGATCGATCTGGCCCCACTCTTCAAGGATGCGCTCAGGACTGACGGCCCAGGGGGCCCGGCGTCTGGAATTTCCAGTAGCACCGGTGGTCGTGAAAATATTCGGTCGACTGTGAAGAATCTGGACGTCTTCGGGGGATAAATTCACAGAGCCCCGGACGTGGGCTGTTTTATATAGAAGAGCAATTTAGTGCTTGACGGTGAGCTAGCATGCTTCAGGGAACGCCGATTTTCATCTTGAAGGAAGGGACCGAGCGGGAACGCGGCAAGGGAGCGACTTCGAACAACATCGCGGCGGCGCGGGCCGTCGCCGACGCGGTCCGTTCGACCCTCGGGCCGCGCGGCATGGACAAGATGCTCGTCGACTCGATGGGTGACATCACGATCACCAACGATGGCGTCACGATCCTCAAGGAAGTCGATGTCGAGCACCCCGCGGCGAAGATGATCGTCGAGGTGGCGAAGACCCAGGACCAGCAGTGCGGCGACGGCACGACCAGCGCGGTCGTGCTCTCCGGTGAACTGCTGAAGCGTTCCGAGTCGCTGCTCGAGCAGAACGTCCACCCGACGGTGATCGTCCGCGGGTTCCAGCTCGCCCTTCAGGAAGCGAACCGCCTCCTGGAAAAGGAGATCGGCACGACGGTCCAAACCTCCGACGAGTCGATCCTCATCTATTGCGCCTCGACCGCCATGGGCTCGAAGGGCGTCTTCGGCTCCCGCGACCAGCTCGCGAAGATCGCGGTTCAGGCGGTCCAGAAGATCGCCGAGAAGCGCGGGGACCGAACGATCGCGGATGTCGACCAGATCAAGGTCGAGAAGCATCACGGCGGGACGATCTCCGACACCGAGCTCATCGAGGGGATCGTGCTCGACAAGGAGCGCGGTCACGCACGGATGCCGAGCGAGGTGCACGGGGCGAAGATCGCCCTCCTGAACTCGTCGCTCGAGATCAAGAAGACCGAGATCGAAAGCAAGATCAACATCAAGAATCCGAGCCAGATCCAGAGCTTCCTCGACGAGGAAGACAAGTCGTTCCGCAAGATGGTCGAGGCGATCAAGGCCTCCGGCGCGAACGTCGTCGTGACGCAGAAGGGCGTCGACGACGTCGTCCTCCATTACCTTGCGAAGGAAGGGATCTACGCGGTCAAGCAGGTCAAGGAGTCCGACCTCCAGAAGCTCGCGCGTGCGACCGGCGCGAAGATCGTGACCGGGTACAAGGACCTCACCTCGGCCGACCTCGGCACGGCCGCCTCGGTCGAGGAGAAGAAGATCGGCGACGACAAGATGACGTTCGTCACCGGTTGCCAGAACCCTCGGTCGGTCTCGATCTTGATCCACGGCGGCACGGAGCACGTGACGCAGGAGGTCGAGCGCTCGCTCCACGATGCGCTCAAGGTCGTCGCGAGCGTCATCGAGGACGGGGTCGTCTGCCCCGGCGGTGGCGCGACCGAGATCGACCTCGCGGTGAAGCTGCGGAAGTGGGCGCCGAGCGTCGGCGGCCGCGAGCAGCTCGCGGTCGAGGCGTTCGCTCAGGCTCTCGAGGTCATCCCGTGGGCTCTCGGCGAAAACGGTGGCTACGACTCGATCAACACCCTGATCGAGCTCCGGCGCGCCCACGACGGCGCCGGCGCGAACCGGAACGTGGGGATCAACCTCGACGACGGCAAGGCGACCGACATGTGGAAGCTCCACGTTGTGGAGCCGCTCCGCGTGAAGCGCCAGGCGTTGAACTCCGCGACCGAGGTCGCGTCCATGGTACTGCGCATCGACGACGTTATCGCGTCGAAGAAGTCGGGCCCACCCTCCGGGGGCGGCGGCGGCGGCCACGATCACTAGGCCGAACCATTTTCCGGGCCCGGCGTCCTAGGGGCGCCGGCCCGACCTCGATTTCTTCGAGCGGCGGGGCGGTGGCTCGAGGGCCCGCAGGGCGACCTGGGCGCGGATGAACTCGGTGGGCACCCCGATCAGCCAGTACACATTTCCATCGGGGTCGGCGAACTTCACGGTCGCACCCCCGTCCTCGGCGCGTTCCACGATCTCGACACCCCCCTGCTCGAGCCGGGCCACTTCGTGCGCGAGTTCGTCGGTGACGAACGCGATCCCCGTGTTTCCCGGGTCGACCGGTTCGAACTTCTCGCACAGATGGAGGAGGAAGCGGTCCCCGGGGGGCGCCACGACGACGGCGTGACTCCCGGGCGGCCCGATCGTGTGCGTCGCGAAGCCGAACTTCTGATTCCACCATCGGGCCGAGACCTGAGCGTCGGAGACCGAGACTGCGACATCGGCGAATGCGAGCATGTGAGTTCACCTCCCCGACCGCCGTCGGGGGTTAAAGCCCGGCGAGGAGATGGCGGAACGCTCGGCGTCGAAAGTAGCTTGACCGTGCGTTCGCACCGTCCTGCGGGGCCCGGGGTTGCCCAAAACCCCTGCGCCGCTCCACCGTGAGCTTCCGCACAAAAAACGGACCGCCGCGGAAGAACAAGCTCTCTGGCCACGCCGACGGGCCGACCTCCTCCCGCCGGCGGACGGGATGTTGGCGAGGACGGCTTGACCCTCAGCGGAGGATCTCGACCGTGATCACCCAGGCCTCGATGAACCCGATCAGAAAGCTCAACAGGGTCGCTGGAACGAACCAGTTCAGTGCGGACGGAAGGCCGCCCGCCAGCAGGGCACCACCAATCAGGAAAAAGACGCTCGGAATCTGAATCTCGAGTGTATGCTGCGCGAGGATCCGACGCCATTTCGGCTCGATGGACCTCCAACTTCGGATCTCGATCCCGTTCAGGGTCGCTAGCATGGCCAACGTGACTCCCATCACCTCCACGCCGGCGAGAAAGTCGGATTGGTCCGGGACGAGAAGGATCGACAGGATTCCGAGCGCGGCGATGAGGATCAGGAGAGACTGGAGCGCGCGATTCGCGATCATAGGGAGGGCGAGGATTCGCTTGAGATTGATCGAAATGCCGACGAAGATCAACCCGGTCAGAGCCGCCGCCGCCCCGACCTCCGCGGTGAAAAATCCATCCCAGGTCATTCGCCGGTTTGCACGCCCGGTACGGCCGATCCGTTGGGAGGATATGGGCCCTCGCGTCGCCTCCGTCCTCCAGGGGTTCGCCCCGCCCGTCGCACCTCGGAAGTTCGGAGACTACCGAGCCGCCGCGCGAGGCGTAGCTCGAGAATCCGTTTCGGTACGGACGGCCTAGTTCCCGAGGAAAAACCCTGCTTCTCGTCCGGCCGAAGGTTTTCGGGAACAGCCGCGCGGCCGAAGGTTTCTTATCGGGCCACCGGTAGGCCGCCCACCATGAGGACGAAGCCGGTCGAGGGAGTTCTGCGACTCGATGTCGTGGCGCTGGACCCTCGGCCTGCCGTGTATCTCGCCTACGACGGGCTCGCCGGCCTCAGCCAGCGCCCGCTCCTCCGCGACCTCGTTGACGAGCTCGAGCGCAAGGGGCCCGGCGAGATGGCAAAGTTCCTGGAAGCGCTGCGACGCCGCCATTCCGGCTCGATCCACGTGTACTTCTCCGACTACGTCAGCTACGGGATCGGCGGCGGCGATGCGGCCGCCGAGTTCTTCCTCGGCACGTTCCTCCTGCTCCACGAGCCCGCTCGAGCGGCGGGAAAAGATCCGGCGGTCCCCGAGCATTTGGCCCTCATTCGGCCCGGCGGCGTCGAGCGCCTGTCGCTCGAGGGCCTGGCCGCCTAACGCGACATCCTTTTCGTCCGACTTCGCTCCGGGGGCTCGTACCCGGTACCTCCTTGACCGATGAGACTCCGCTCGAGCACGAGCGCCGCGCGAAGGTCGAGCGGATGCGGGCCGCCGGCCGCGAGCCGTTCCCGTGGTCGTTCGTTGGCCGCGTCCCGACGGACCGCGTCCGTGCCCTCGCCCTGCCCTTGAAACCCGGCGAGGAGAACGCCGAACACACGCTCCGCGTCGCCGGCCGAGTTCGCGCCACGCGCGTGCACGGAAAGACCGCGTTCGCGGACATCGAAGACCGAGCCGGGAGCCTCCAGCTCCTGATGCGCGCGGACGCGATGGGGGAGGCCGCCTTCCAGGCCGCGCTCGGCGACATCGACCCCGGCGACATCGTCGGAGCCGAGGGGTATCCGGCGCTCAGCAAACGCGGAGAGCCGTCCCTGCACGTGCTGTCGGCCGCCCTGCTTGCGAAGGCGATCGCACCGCCTCCCGAGAAGTACCATGGCCTCACCGACACGGAGGAGCGATTGCGCCGCCGCTACCTCGACCTCCTCTCGTCCGAGGACGCACGGGGGCTCTTCCGGGCCCGTACGCTGATCCTCCGCGAGATCCGCCGCTACCTCGACACTCGGGAGTTCCTCGAGGTGGAGACTCCCATCCTTCTGCCGGTCGCCAGTGGGGCCGCCGCCCGCCCGTTCGTGACGCACTCCCGGTATCTCGACCTCGATCTTCAACTCCGCATTTCCCTCGAGCTCCCCCTCAAGCGGCTGCTCGTCGGGGGCCTCGAGCGGGTGTACGAGCTCGGCCGGTCGTTCCGGAACGAAGACCTCGACAGCACGCATTCCCCGGAGTTCACCGAGCTCGAGATCTACTGGGCCTACGCGGACTACCACGATATGCGACAGCTGACCGAGGGACTGTTCGCACACCTGGCGGAGGCGGTGCGGAGGATTCTCCCCGACTCGGCGGCCGCGCAAAAAGCGGCGAACGACTTCACGCCCCCGTTCGCCACGATCGACTTTGTGGAGGAGCTCGAGAAACGGAGCGGGATCACCGACCTCCTGACGAAGAGCACCGACGAGCTGCGGACACTCGCTCGGCAGGCCGGCTCGACGGTCCCCGAGGCATCCACGGCTGGGACTTTCCTGGACAAGTTGTTCGAGCATTACGTCGAACCGCACATCGACCGGCTCACGTTCGTGGTCGACCACCCGGCGACCACGACCCCGTTGGCCAAACGCCATCGCAGCAAGCCGGGCCGCGTCGAGCGCTTCGAGATGTTCTACCCGGGGTTCGAACTCGGGAATGCCTACTCGGAGCTCAACGACCCGGACGAACAGGAGCGCCGGTTCCAGGAGCAGCTCGGCAGCCAGGGCGAAGAGACCTACGCCTACGACGAGGACTTCGTCCGGGCGCTGCGCCACGGGATGCCGCCCGCGACGGGGATCGGCCTCGGGGTCGACCGGCTCGTCATGGCGCTCACGGGAACTCCGTCGATCAAGGAAGTCCTCCTGTTCCCGTTGGTCCGTCCGCGCTGACGGCATTCGACCCCGCGCGGCTTATACTCCGGCGGCACGGGTACCACTCTCGTGGCGCACCCGGTGTACGGACCGAGCGCCGAACCGCTCGACATCGGTGACCTGGTCGTCGCCTACGGCGAACGCCGCGCCGTCCAGCGCCTCTCCTTCTCGGTCCGGCCCGGCGAGATCTACGGCCTCCTCGGGTCGAACGGGGCGGGGAAGTCGAGCACGATCAAGGCGATCGTGGGACTGGTTCGGCCGGCGGAGGGACGCGTGTCCGTCTTCGGCCTCGACGCGCAACGCGACAGCCTCGCCGTGAAGCAGCGCATCGGCTACGTCCCCGAGACGTCGTTGCTGTACGAAGCGCTCACCCCTCGGGAATTCCTGGAGTTCGTCGCGAGCGTGCGCCGCCTCGAACGAAAGACCGCCTCCGACCGGACTCGGAACTACGCGATCGCGTTCCGGCTGGGGGGCGAGATGGAGGAGCCGATCGCATCGTTGTCGAACGGGACCCGCCAGAAGGTCCTGATTCTCGCCGCGTTGCTCCATCAGCCGCCGCTGCTCGTCCTGGACGAACCGCTCAACAGCCTCGACCCTCGCTCGGTCCGCCTGATGAAGGACCTGCTGACGCGGTACGTGGCGAACACCGGGCGGGGGATCCTGTTCTCCACCCACACGATGGAGGTAGCGCAGCAGCTGTGCCACCGGGTTGGGATCCTGGATCGGGGCATCCTGCGCGGCGAGGGGACGCTCGCCGAGCTTCGAGCACGGGCCGCCACCGGCGACGCGAGCCTCGAGGAACTGTTCCTCCGATTCACGGAGGAGGACGAGGGGCTCGAGGCGGCGGTCCGCTCGCTCGAAGGGGGCTAGCACGTCCGGACTCGGGTGGCGCGACGCCTGGCGTCTCACCAACGTGGCGTTCCTCGAGCTGTCCCTCCAGGCGATCTACGCAACAAAGCAGGGGAACCTGCCTCCCCCGATACCGGCGGCGCAGGTCGCGCGGAAGGCGCGGAGCCGCGTCGTCCAGAGCAAGGCGCTCGTCGCGACCGTACTGGCCCTCCTGGTAGCAGGCGCCTGCCTGCTGCTGCGGGCCGCTCCCCGGATCGTGGCGACGCCGTTCTTCGGAGTTCCGGTGAGCGTGACGATTTTTCAGTCGGGCGTGCTCACCGGTCTGCTCACCCTCGAGGTCGCGTTCCTCTGGTGGACCGGGCTCCAGGTCCTCCCGACGTTCCTCGCTTCCGCCGTCCTGCCGGTCCTCGAGCCCCTCCCGATCGACGATCGGACGCTCGGTCGCGTCGCGGGTCTCCTCTATCTTCGCCTGTTCGACCTCCCCGCGCTCACCGTTCTGATCGTCACTCCACTTTTCCTGGGCCTGACGCTCGGCCCGGTGTACGGGCTCGCGATCCTACCCGGGGTAGTGGCCGCGGTGTCGTTCGCCCTTGCCCTCGGGTTGATCACGGGCCGGTTCTTCGTTCGGCGGGTCCAGGGATCCCGAGGCGGGGGCGGTCACACGGTCGTCCGGTGGGCGTACCTGGTCCTGTGGGTGCTCCCCGCGTTCGCGATGTTCGGACTCATCGTCGTGGCGCCGGGATTCCTCGCGCTGATCTCGCGGACGACCTCGGGCGGACCCTCGCCCGCGAACTACTTGCTCGCCGCGTCGTTCCCGTTCTCGCTGGCGGCCCTCCCGGGCGCCGCGGCCACGGGTGCCGGTTCGTTCGGCCTGGACGCCACCGGGGCCACGGTGCTCGTCGGGGCGAGCATTGGCTACCTGGTGCTCGCGATCGGCGCGATGGCCTGGCTGCTCGGCGCGGTCCGCCGGGTGGGGCTCGCGCCGCCGCTCGTCCCGGCCGATGCCCCGACCGCGCGCTACGCCCTCGTGCCCCAGCGACCGGCGCGCGCGGTACTGACGAAGGACCTGCGGATCGCGAGCCGAATGCCCGGATACGCGTTCCTCGTCATCTTGCCGATACTGGACGCCGTCGCGCTCGGGTTGTTCACGTACATCTCCGGCCCGGCCGGCTCGACCACGACGTTCGGTCTCGCTCTGGCTGCTGTCGCCACCGCCGCGCTGCTCGCAACCTTCTTCGGCCCCGCGTTCTTCGCGACCGAGGTGATCGCGTACTCGTACGGTCGGACCCTTCCGCTCCCCGACCGGTCGATCCTCTTGGGGAAGGTCGTGCTCGTGGTCGCCATCTACCTGGTCGCCTCCGCTCTCGTCCTCGGCCTCACGCTCCTCCGCGTGTTCCAGCCGGTCGTGTTCCTCGCGTTCATCGCCGCCGAGCTCCCGGCGGTCACGGCGGCGTCGTTCCTGGAGCTGGGGATCCTGTTCCGGCGCGCCCGGGCGCGGGGGCTGCCGATCGTGAACCTCTACTCCGGAGCCTGGGTCGCCGTGCTGGTCTCGATACCGGGCATCGTGGTGGCGGGGACTCCCCTCGTGGCCTTCCAGGCCGTCGGCGGCGCCGGGAGTTCGCTCGGCCTCGTTGCGATGGCCGCGTTCGCTCTCGGCGAACTGGCCGTGTGCGCTCCGTTCGCCCTCGGCAACGGCGGAGGGTGACCCGCGTGAGCCCGGAGAACCTGCCGACCCGCTTCGAACCGAAGGAGATCGAGCCCCGCTGGCAGGACGCCTGGGAGCGCGCGGGGACGTTCCGTGCGCCCGACGACCCGGCCGGGGCGAAGCGATTCTCCCTGGTACTTCCCCCGCCCAATGTCACCGGGACCCTGACCATGGGCCACATGCTCGGGGACACGGTGATGGACATCCTCGTCCGGTCGCACCGGATGCGGGGGGAGCCGACCCTCTGGGTTCCCGGCCTGGACCACGCGGGGCTTGCGACCCAGGTCGAGGTTCGACGTCGGCTGGCGAAGCAGGGAGTGCGGTTCGAGGAACTGCCCCCCGAGCAGGCCCTCCGGGAGGTCGAGAAATGGAGGGACGAGCACGAGAAGCGGATCATCGAACAGGCCCGGGCGGCGGGGTTCTCGCTCGACTGGGACCGGTACCGTTACACGATGGACCCGGGCAGCGTCCGAGCGACGCGCGAGGTGTTCGTCGCGCTGTACCGTGCCGGGCTGGTCTACCGAGGCGAGCGTATGGTCAACTGGGACCCTCGGCTCCGCACGGCGATCTCCGACCTCGAGGCAAAGCACGCCGAGGAAGAGGCCACGCTGTACTACATCCGGTATCCGTGGGCGGACGGCACGCTCGGTGGGATCGAGGTCGCCACGGTGCGCCCCGAGACCATGTTCGGGGACGTCGCGGTCGCGATGCACCCGGACGACCCGCGGGCCGAGGAGAGCCTGGGGAAGTTCGTGATCGTTCCGCTTGCCCACCGCCGAGTCCCGGTGATCGCCGACACCGCCGTCGACCCGGAGTTCGGGGGAGGGGTCCTCAAGATCACCCCGCGCCACGACCCGGTCGACCTCGAGATCGCCGGGCGCCACCCCGAGCTCGTGACGCCGGTCGAGATCTTCGACGCATCCGCGCGGCTGACGGGGGAGTGGGTCCCCGCGGCGTTCCACGGTCTCGACCGCGAGAAAGCGCGTCAGCGCGCGGTCGAGGAGCTCGAGCGCGAGGGGGTCCTCATCAAGAAGCAGCCCTACCGCCACTCGGTCGCTCGGTCCGAGCGCTCGGACGCCATCATCGAGCCCCGGCTCTCGATGCAGTGGTTCGTGCGCATGAAGCCGCTCGCCGAACCGGTCGTGGCGGCGGTCCGGGCCGGCGAGATCCGGATCCACCCCGACCGGTGGACGCTCACGTTCTTCCGGTGGATGGAAGGCATCCAGGACTGGTGCATCTCCCGCCAGGTTCTGTGGGGGCACCGGATCCCGGTCGACCACTGCCCGAAGTGCGGGCACGACACGGTAAGCGTCGAGCCGCCGGTGAAGTGCGAGGCGTGCGGTTCGCCCACGCTCGTCGCCGACTCGGACGTGCTCGACACCTGGTTCACGTCCTGGCTGTGGCCGTTCGCGGCGCTGGGGTGGCCGGAGAAGACAGGCGCCCTCGAGTCCTACTACCCGACGAGCGTCCTCGTCACCGGCCGCGACATCATGTTCTTCTGGGTCGCCCGGATGATGATGGCCGGCTACCGGTTCACGGGGAAGCGCCCGTTCTCGGACGTTTACTTTACCGGCATGTTGCTCGACGAGCACGGCCGACGGATGTCGAAGCATCTCGGCAACTCCCCCGACCCGCTCGACGTGATCCACGAGCGCGGGTCGGACGCGATGCGGTTCGGCCTCGTCTTCCCGAACCCGACGTCGGAGGACGGTCCGTTCGGGTCCGCCACGATGGACGGTGCGCGGAACTTCCTCACGAAGCTGTGGAACCTGGTCCGCTTCACGCTGCCGTCCGTTCCGCCCGGGACCGGGCCGGTCACCGGCCCGCCCGCGCTGACCGCGGACAGCGCTCTCGAGGACCGATGGATCCTCTCCCGATACCGGAACGCGAGCGAAGAGGTCGACGCGGCCCTGGCGGCGTTCGACCCGACGCGGGCGGCCACCGTCCTCCACACGTTCGTCTGGCACGACCTGGCGGACCGGTACGTGGAGATCGCCAAGGAAGCGCTCGCCGGGCGCCGCGGCGACCGGGCGCAGCGCGAGACGCGGGCGACCCTGCTCTTCGTCGTCGAGCGCACCGTGCGGCTCCTGCATCCGTTCGTTCCGCACGTCACCGAAGAGCTGTGGCGGGCGCTTCCCCACGAGGGGGAGTTCCTCGCCCGGGCGGCCTGGCCGGCCCCCGACGAGGCGCCCGCCGACCCGGTCGCGGAACTCGAAATGGAGTCCGTGCTCGAGTCCGTCCGCCTCTTGCGGAACCTGCGCTCCGAGGAGCACGTGGCCGCGAGCGCGGTCCCACCGGGCTGGATCCGCCCCGCCGGCCCGGACGTGGCCCATGTCCTCGAGAGCCAGCAGGCGACGATCGCGCGGCTCGCCCGAGTGGCACCGCTAACCCTCCTCGGCTCGGGTGACCCGGCTCCGCCCGGATCGGCGAGCCGGGTCGCCCCCCTGGGGGAATGCTACATCGAGCGACCGACCGCCGGTCCCGAGGAGAACGAGGCGCTCCAGCGCGAGCGGACGAAGCTCCACGACCTCCTCGAGAAGACCCGGGCCCGCCTCGCGGGCCCCGGCTTCCGCGACCGCGCCCCAGCCGACGTCGTTCGCGAGACGGAGGAGAAGGCCCGGGAGCTGGAAGAGCGGATCCGGCGTATCGACGACCACTTGAAGCCGGGCGGCTCGGGCGGGGCATGACCCCCTCCCCGAAACGCCCGCCGCGCGTTCCCTCCCGGAAGAAGGGCGGAACCGACCGACCGCCGGCGATCGGGTCGATCCCGCTGCCCGGTTCGAAAAAGGCCCACCCGGCCCTCGGGGTCGGGCTGTGGGGGCTGGGGCGATGGACCGCCGAGGACGAAGCCCGGACGAAGGCGATGGTCGGCCGCGCCTACGAACGCGGATTCCGCTGGTTCGACACGGCGGAGGTGTACGGCAACGGGCGCTCGGAACGCCTGCTGGGCGAGGTGTTGCTCCGGACCGTCGACGCGGGCGCCGACTCGTTCGTCGTCACGAAGGTCTCCTGGGAACACCTGCGGGCGGCCCAGGTACGGGCGAGCCTCATCAACAGTCTCGAGCGGCTCGGTCGCAGCTCCGTGGACCTCTACCTCGTCCACGCCCCCGACCCTCATGTGCCCCTTCGGGAGACGATGGGCGCTCTCGAGGGGCTCTGGAAGGACGGGAGGATCGGGGCGATCGGCGTTTCCAATTTCTCGCCGGAAGAGCTCGACGACGCGACGAAGGGACTCTCCGAGGCCCGGATCGTGGTGAACCAGGTCCAATACAACCTGTTCGATCGGGAGGACGCGGACGCGGTGCGCGACTACTGCCGCGACCACGAGATCCTGATCGAGGCGTACACCCCGCTCGCCCGAGGGCTCCTGCACGGACGGTATCTCGAAGGGCGAGCACCGCCGGCGCAGGTGACCCGGTTCGCGCAGCGGATCTTCGAACCGAACCGGCTGCCGGCGATCGTCGCCCGGGCCCGGGCGCTGCGGGAGCTCGCGAAGGAGGCGAACGTCCCGCTCGCGTCGATCGCGCTCCATTGGCTCCGGAAGAACGGTGCCGCCCCGATCCTCGGCATGAGCCGTCCGGAGCAGGTCGATTCGAATCTCGAGGCGTGGGGCACCCGGCCGTCGGACTCGCTGCTCGAGCAGGCCGATGCGATCGCGCGGGGCGACCGTGCTTAGGTTCGTCGCCTTCGACATGGACGGGACGCTCGTCGACTGCGAGAGCTCGTGGGCGAGCGTGCACGCGTTCTTCGGGGACCGGAACGACGAGGGACTCCGGAAGTTCAACTCGAACCAGATCGACGACGTCGAGTTCATGCGCTCCGATATCCGGATCTGGTGGAAGTACCGGCCGGACCTCACGATCGACGAACTCGAGGAGATCCTCGAGCCGGTACCCCTGATGCCGGGCGCGGAAGCTCTGATCCACGGTCTGCACGCTCGAGGGGTACGCACGGCGATCGTAAGCGGGGGGATCGACCTGCTCGCCCGACGGATCGCGACGGAGCTCGGGATTGACATCGCGCTCGCGAACGGCTTCCAGGTCGATGGGAACGGGCGACTCACCGGGGAAGGGATCGTCCGGGTGCCGATCCACGGAAAGGAGCAGGTGCTCGAGATGCTGCAGCGCCAGCTCGGCATCGAACCCGACGAGACCGCGTCGGTGGGCAACTCGGAGATCGACGTGGGACTGTTCCGACGGAGTCGGGTGGGGGTGGCGTTCCGCCCGGAGGACGACGCGGTGCGGGCGGGGGCGACCGCGGTCGTCGAGGAGTCGGACCTCGCCCGCGTGCTCGACGTCCTCGCGGAGTTCCCCGGCGGGTTTCCCCGCGAGGCGCCCGCCGCCGGGAAGCCTTTTACCTGAGCCCTCGGTCTCTGGACGTCCATGGAGAGTTACCAGGTCCTGCTCGCGCGGGCGCACGAGAAGCTCCCGCCGGTACGAACGGGCGGGGAGCGGTTCCAGGTCCCGGAACCGGACGTGATGTCGGACGGCAAGAACACCGTGATCCGCAACTTCCAGGACATCACCGGCGTGCTGCGGCGCGAGCCGGACCACGTGATCCAGTTCCTCGCGAAGGAGTTCGGCTGCCCGGGCGTGCTCGACCTACCGCGCGGCGTTCTCAAGTCGCGGCTCACGAAGGACCCGATCGCCCAGCGGCTCCGCGACTACACCGGGAAGTACGTGATCTGCTCGGAGTGCAAGCGGCCCGACACCCACCTCGTGAAGGAGGGTCGCCTCACGCTCCTCGTCTGCGAAGCGTGCGGGGCCCGCCGGCCGGTGACGGTCCGGCGCGTCGTCGCCCCCGAGAAGCCGAAAGCGCCGGTCGTCGTCGGTGAGGTGTACCGCCTCACCATCGAGGACGTCGGTCGCCGGGGGGACGGCGTCGCGAAGAAGGAAGGGTTCGTCATCTTCGTCACGGGGGCCAACCAGCGCGGGTCGACCGTGAACGCGAAGGTCACGAAGGTCCTCGGCAACAACGCGTACGCGGTCGTCCAGCCGTAGACCGCCCATGCGGAGCCTCCGCTGGATGGGCCTGCTCGCCCTCTACGTGGGTGCGCAGGCGGTCGCCCTCCTCCTTGCGAGCCCGTTCCGCTCGGCCGGCCTCGCCACGAGCTCGAACCCGAACAGCGTGTTCGGGCCGATCGAGATCATCGCCATCGTCGTCATCGCGCCGTTGTTCATCCTGCTGTTGGCGCGACGCCAGGGATTTCTGGCGACCCTCCGCCACCTGATCCTGTTCGGGATCGCGGGGGCGCTCTACGTCACCCTCTACGCGACGATCGCCGTCCTCCTCCCTCAGGGGATCCTGCTGCCGCCCTACGCGGGGGAGGTGGTCGTCTACCCGGCCCTCACGATCGCCGCGTGCCTCAGCGCGTCCCTCTACCTCGCGCTCCTAATGGAGCCGAAGTGGTGGGTCGTCGACCTGGTCGGCTTCCTCGCCGCGGGCTCGCTGATCGCGATCCTCGGGATCTCGTTCGCCGTCCTTCCGGCGTTCGTTCTCCTGATCGCCCTGCTCATCTACGACGCGATCGCGGTGTACGGGACGAAGCACATGGTCAGCCTCGCCGAGGTCGTGACGGACATGAAGCTCCCGATCCTCCTCGTCATGCCGGACCGACCCGGGTACGATTACGAGGCCGCGCCCAACCTGAAGGAAGTACGCGCGCAGCCCGTCGAGGAGCGCGAGGCGCTGTTCATGGGGCTCGGGGACGTCGTGATCCCCGGGACGCTCGTCGTGGCGGCGTTCATCTGGCTCCCGGCGCACCCGGTCGTCCTCGGGATCGGCGGGAACCTCTGGGCGGGGATCGGTGCGCTCCTCGGTTCCCTGGTCGGCTACGCCACCCTGATGCGGCTCGTCCTGCGCGGGAACGCCCAGGCGGGACTCCCGTTCCTGAACGGGGGAGCGATCGCCGGCTACATCGTCGCCTACCTGCTGGTCTTCCACTCGTTCTCGCTGGGGCTCACGGGGGGGCTTTAAGCCCGGGACGGTCGAGAGCGCCGTGCCCCGCAAGGTCGAGGACATCCGGATCGACGACGCGCCGAGCCTCGACACGCTCGTGCGTCGCATGGAGGCGGCCGGCGGGTTCAGTGCGAAGGGCGTGGCGGAGGGGGTCGACCTGCTCGCGCGCATCCTCGGAGACCGGGAGATGACGACGTTCCTCTCCTTCCCGGCGGACATCGTCGCGACCGGGACGCGGGGGATCCTCGCGACGCTGATCCGGGAGGGGTACGTCGACGCGGTGATCACGACCTGCGGCACGCTCGACCACGACCTCGCGCGCTCCTTCCGACCGTACTACCACGGCGCCTGGGACCTCGACGACGCCGACCTCCACCGGCGGCACCTGTATCGGCTCGGCAACCTCGTGATACCGGAGGCGAACTACGGTCGGATCCTCGAGCAGAAGATGCGGGGGATCCTGACGTCGCTCTGGGCCGACGGGGTGCGGGCGCTCTCGACCCGCGACCTCGCGAAAGCGATCGGCGCCGCGATTCCGAAGAGCGCGCGCTCGAGCATCCTGCGGGCGGCCTACGACCGGGACGTTCCGGTGATCGTGCCCGGGATCACGGACGGCGCGGTCGGGTCGCAGCTGTGGCTGTTCTGGCAAGACCACAAGGCGCTCACCCTCGACCTCCTCTCCGACGAGCAGCTGCTCTCCGACCTCGTCTTCGAGGCGAAGCGGACCGGCGCGGTGATGCTCGGGGGCGGGATCTCGAAGCACCACACGATCTGGTGGAACCAGTTCCGGGACGGTCTCGACGCGGCCCTGTATGTCACCACCGCCGTCGAGTGGGACGGGAGCCTCTCGGGCGCCCGGACGCGCGAGGCGGTGTCGTGGGGGAAGGTGAAGCCGACCGCTCGGCACACCACGGTGGAGGGGGACGTCACCGTGCTGCTGCCGCTGATGGTCGGCGCCGCGCTCGAGCGACGGAAACGCTGACGCCATCCGCGCCTCCGAGGCTTTATCTTTCGGAGGCAGGTCCGCCGAACCCGTCCGTGGGCCCGTAGCTCAGTCCGGTCAGAGCAGGCGGCTCTTAACCGCAAGATCAGGGGTTCGAATCCCCTCGGGCCCGTGGGAACCCGCGACCGTGTCGTACGGACACCGGGGCGGTCGGCCCGTCGGTGCCGCCACCGCTCGCGACGTGACGCGGCCATCGACCGAGAGCGCATTTGATCGTGGGCCCTCCTACCACCGCCCCCGCGTTTCGCGACCCGACGCCCCCCCCGCGGCCGTGCCTGCCGATTCCCCCTCGAGGTGACCCGCCCGACGGGCGGACCCGGTGACGGGGGAGCTTCCGCGCCGGGTTGGAAAGCCCTGAAATAGCGGGGCACCGAGTGCGAGCACCGACCCGGTCGGCCCATGTCCCCGAGTACCGAACTGTTCGCCCTGGAGGTTGTACTCTGGGTCGTGGTGCCCGCCGTGGCCGGGCCTCTGATCGCCCG